>NZ_LT670818.1:2400000-3000000 GCF_900129505.1 Bradyrhizobium erythrophlei
CCGCGCCCGGCACGCTGCCAAGACCTCCGATCACCGTGGCGATGAAGGCGATCAGCATAACATTGGCGCCCATCCCGATATCCGCCGTGCCGGAGTTGGTCGCCAGGATCAGCCCGATCGCGGCCGCCAGCATGCCGCTGATAGCAAAGGCCAGCAGAATGACGCCGTTGGCGCGCACCCCGAGCATACGGGCCATGGTGAAGTTCTCGGCGGCGGCGCGCATCTCCAGGCCGTAGCGCGTGCGCTTGAGGAACAGCGTCAGTACGATCAGGACGGTCAGGGTAATTACAATCGTCACGACCTGCAGCATCGGGATGCGGGCACCCAGAAGCTCGACCGGCAGGCTGAGACTCGGCCACAGCGTGATCGACTTCGGGCGGCTCGAATACAGCATCAGCAGCAGATTGCGGATCGCAAAGCCGAGGGCAAAGGAAGCGATCATCATCGTCGCCGGGTTGGCATTGCGGAAACGCCGGAAGACGATCACCTCCGACAACATCGACAGCGCCGCGCCGACGAGCAGCAGCAGCGGAACGAGAAGGTAGAACGGGAGGTTGCCGGCGAAGACGATGGCGGCCGCATTGATCGACGGCCACAGCATCGCGAACACGCAGAAGGCGATGAAGTCGCCATGCGCGAAGTTCACCAGCCGCATTACGCCGAAGATCAGCGCGATCCCCAGCGCGCCAAGGGCATAAAGGCTTCCCAGGCTCAGCGCGTCGAAGACGATTTGCAGCACTTCAGTCATGCTCAATGGTCCCCGAAGCCGAAATACGCCTGCTTCAGGCGCTCGTCCTTGATCATGTCGCCCGCCGCGCCCTCCAGAACGATGCGTCCGCCGCGCATCAGGATCATCCGTCCGCCGGTCATCATGGCGCGCGTCGAACTTTGCTCGACGATCAGGAGGGTAAGTTTGCGTTGCTCGCGCAGCCGGATCAAGATTTCGTACACGAGGTCGATGATCTTGGGCGCAAGTCCGAGCGATGGTTCGTCGATCGCCATCAGCCGGGGCGCGGCCATCAGGGCCCGGCCGATGACGAGCATCTGCTGCTGGCCGCCGGAAAGCATGCCGGCGGCCGTATGGCGGCGCTCGGCCAGCATCGGGAATTCGCGGTACACCGATTCAAGATCGCCGGCGACCTTGTGTTTGTCGGCGCGCATGCCGGCGCTGACTTTTAGATTCTCCTCGATGGTCAACGCACCGAATACGTTGCGCCCTTCGGGCACGAGCGAGAATCCGCACCGGGCGATTGTCTCGGGCGGGGCTCCCGTCACTTCGGTGCCGCCCAGCGTGATGGATCCCGAGACGGGCGGCACGACGCCCGCAATCGCGTTCAGCAAGGTCGACTTTCCTGCGCCATTGGGCCCCGTCACGAACAGGACTTCGCCCTCGGCGATGTTCAGGCTGATACCACGCAAGGCGGTCAAGCGCCCGTAGCGGACCGTAACGTTGTCGACGGCCAGCAGCGTCATGGAGCGACTGCCTCGCCGATCGCAACCGCCGGAATAATTTCGTCGCGTTGCGTGCCCATATAGGCGTGCCGAACCGCATCGCTGTTGCGGATTTGGTCCGATGGACCGACTTCGATGATCTCGCCGGAGTCGAGCACGAAGATGCGTTCGCACAGTTCGAGCACGAGGCCGATATTGTGCTCGATCAGCAGCACGCCGACGCCGAGTTCTCCGGCGATGCGCTTGATGATGGCCGCCAGATCGTGGCTTTCGTGCTCGGACATGCCGGCCGCGGGCTCGTCGAGCAGCAGATAGCGGGGATTGCACATGATGGCGCGGCCGATGGCGACGCGCCGCTCGTCGGTGTAGGGCAAGGCTCCGGCGATGGCGCCCGCGAGGTGCGATATGCCGAGCCAATCCATCACCCGCTCGGCCTCTGCGATCGCGTCGCGCCGGGTCAGCCCGAGGCCCACGCCGGTGACCTCGAGATTGTCCACGACCGGCAGCTCGCGAAAAAGACGTCCTGATTGAAAAGTACGGGCTACGCCCTTGCGCCGCAGCTTGTGAGCCGCAATGCCGTCGACCGTTTCGCCCTCCAGTTCCACGGTCCCCCAGCCAACGCGTTGAAAGCCCGTCAAAACGTTGATGAGTGTGGTCTTTCCGGCCCCGTTGGGTCCGATCAGTCCGGTGACGCGCCCGCGCGGCACGGCCAGCGTAACGCCGGACAAGGCTTTCAATCCCTCGAACTGGACGCTGACATCACGAGCGACCAAATCCAGGTGACCGGAAGTCATTGAGACGCCTTTTCAAACACGAACGAACCGGCTTGATTTGTTGCGTCGCACCAGCGATTGTAAAACTCGAAAAAATGCTCGCTGATATCGGAATTTTTTATGGCTCTGACTTTCCGTCAGGTGCGTCACTTCATTGCCACCGCAGAGACCGGAAAGGTTTCGGCCGCAGCTGCCGGCCTCAACGTGACGCAATCGGCCGTCACCGCATCCATCAAGGCGCTTGAAATCGAACTCGGACGAAAGCTGTTCGACCGCCATTCGAACGGCGTCACGCTCACCTTCGAGGGACAGCAGTTCCTGCAGCGCGCCCGCACCATCGAGGCCAGCGTTTCGGATGCGACGCGCGGGCCGCATCGCTGGGGGACCCAGGTTGATGGCACCGTCGATGTTGCCGTCAGCTACACCGTTGCGGGGTACTTCCTGCCGCCGCTTCTATCGCGCTTCTGGCGGGCCTTTCCGGGCATCACGGTGCGACTCCACGAGTACGAGCGCGACGCCATCGAGCAAAGCCTCATGAGCGGCAGTGTCGATGCCGCCGTCATGCTCGTTTCCAACCTGCACGACCGCCGCTCGATTCGCTCGCGCCTCTTGTTGCGTTCGCCGCGCCGCCTATGGGCCTGCGCCAATCATCCGCTGCTGCACAAGGACAATGTTCGGCTGGCCGATCTCGCCGGCGAGCCATTTCTGATGCTGACCGTCGACGAGGCCGAGCGCTCGGCGATGCGCTACTGGCAGCGTACCCCGCACGTTCCCAACGTCATCTTCCGCACCCTGTCCGTGGAAGCCGTTCGCAGCATGGTGGCCACCGGCATGGGCATCACCATTCTGTCCGACATGGTCTACCGGCCATGGTCTCTCGAAGGACACCGCATCGATCTCAAGACGCTCGATGACGAGGTTCACACCATGGATGTGGGGCTTGCGTGGAAGAGCAAGGCCCGGCTATCCCCGGCGGCCCGCGCCTTCTGCGAGTTCGTCGCACTGGCCTATCCCGGACCGGATCCGGTTCAGTTCGACTGAAGATCAGAGGCAGCCACAGCCAGCGCGCGCTTCGCCTTGTTCAGCGCGGCATTGCAGCGCGCAATATTGCCGGAGCGTTCTGCCGCGCGGGCGCGGTCAAGCGCATTGAGGGCGCGCCCGATATGCGATCCGTTGCCGGCGCCTTCAGCGGCTGCGATCGATCTGGGTGTTGGTTGATAGTTGCGCGTCGCAGCGAGGCTTTCCGGCCGCCAGGGGCCCTGGGCGGCACGGTTGGTGATAATGGCATCGGCCTGGGCCTGGACGCGATCAATCGAATCCTGGCAGGAGCTCGCGTGGCCCGGCGCCGTGGTCAGAAGGAGGATGACGAGTGCGGCACCAAACCGTGCGCCCTTTGTCATGGGTTAGCCTCCATTGCGTGCGGCAGCGGGCCGCCACGCGCCTATCAATTGCCGGAGTTCCCCACAAATGTCTTTCGCAAATGAACGTGTCGCATTTGATCGCGGTTCGAGAGGCCCGGCAGCCGCTGCGGAACGACGGCTACCCGGCGAGAGCGTCCGTCAGAGAGGCGATCAACTGATCGGCGCCGAAAGGCTTCGTTAAAAGGCTGTGCGCGCCGCTTGCCTTTGCCTGAGCCAATAGCGTCGGCTCGGTGCGAGCGGTAATCAGGATGACCGGAATGTCGCTGGCGCCGATCGCCTGAAGTTCGCGCTTGAGTTCAAGGCCGCTCATGCCCGGCATGCTGATATCCGAAATGACGCATTGGCAGCGTCCGACGTCGCTGCTCGCCAGGAAGTGCAGGGCCGATTCATAAGCGGCTGATCTGTAGCCGAGCGACCGGAGCAGGGTTTCCAGCGCCGAACACAAGGAGGCGTCATCGTCGACGATCGCGATTAACGGAGGCACAGACACGCGGGTTCCTTTCAAACGTACGGTCGTTCGAAACCCTTATGACGCCGCGGCGGCTGATAAAGTCATGCGCCAGCTATTGCGGGAGCGTTTAATTTAATACCGTAATAAAGGCATCAGGGTTTGGTCACTGTCAAGCGTCTCGCCGCGCCGCCCGTCCTTCACGTGATGCTCCCGCGGCCGAATTTCAGCCGGTTTTCCCGGCGCACGCCCGGTGTGATGGAATTGCGCTCGGAGTGTTCGTGCGATTTTGGAAAAATTTCGGGTCGTTTTGAAAGACCTGCCGCGGTCGATCAAAATACGAGTTCCCGCCGCGTGCCGATCTTTCGACGGAGTACGCTTCCCCTTGCTGATCTTGGAGAGCTGGCGCTCCCCTGCAAAAAGCTGTCGCGAAAGAACAACACCGACGGGCTCTCTGGAAGGCTGTCACAGCAACGACGTGTAATCGTTACGTAAGTTCCTCAAGGATTATCGCATGTCTTTACGGGCGCCCGGCTGGTTCGGGTGCTCGAATACACAGGGGACTTGCGATGACTATCAAGAACAGACTTCACGCGGTGTTGCTGGCGGCGTTCGCCGGCGCGACGCTCGTGCCGGCCTATGCGGTAGCCGACGACGCTCAGTCCGCGCGATTGCAACGCCAAATCGATGCGCTGCAAAGCCAATTGCAAAGCCTGCAGAAGCAGGTGAGCGAAACAAAGAAAGCGCAGCGCGAGGCGTCGGCTCAGGCGGCTCAAGCGCCGGCTGCCCAGGCCCAAACCGGTGGACCGCAGCTGCCCTTCAAGGCGCCGATTGCCATGCCGGGCGGTGTGAAAATGACATGGGGCGGCTTTCTGGCGGCTGAAGCGGTCTATCGACAGCATAATACCGTGTCAGATATCGGAACGCCCTTCGCTTCGATTCCGTATCCGTTCTCGCCGCAATACAAGGAACCCGAGTTCCGCGGCACCGCGAGGCAAAGCCGGATTTCGTTGCTCGTTGAGGGCGCCCTTGATCCCGTGCAAAAGCTCGCCGGCTATTACGAAATGGATTTTCTGGGAGTCGGCGTCACATCGAACTATAACGAGAGCAACAGTTGGGCACCTCGGCTGCGGCAAGGCTACCTCACCTATGACAACAGCGATTGGGGCTTCCATCTTCTGGCGGGCCAGTCCTGGAGCCTGCTGACCCAGAACACGGTCGGCATCACCCCGCGTAAAGAAAATATTCCGCTGACGATCGACGCGAACTATATCGCCGGCTTCGACTATACGCGAAACTGGCAAATTCGGGCGGTGAAGGATTTTGGGCCGACGGTCTCACTGGGCGTCTCGATCGAGAACCCGGCCTCACAGGTGTATGCAAGTTCCGGCGCCATCGCCAATGGCGGCTCGTTGAATGGTTTGATCGTGAACTGGGCGAACGCCGGCAGCAGCTTCCTGGGCAGCGGCGGCTTCGCCAACAACTTCAACACGGAAACGGCGCCGGACATCATTGGAAAGGCCGTGTTCGACCCGGGATGGGGTCATTACGAGCTGTTCGGGCTGGCTCGCTTCTTCACCGATGGCGTCTTTACTTGCAACCCGGCACTTGTGCCTGCCAACGGCGTTTGCCCCTTTACCACCGCGAACGTCGGAACAGCGAATTCGCACGTGACGGTTGGAGAGGGTGTCGGCGGTTCGGTGTTGTTGCCTGTCGTTCCGAAGCTGTTGGATCTGCAGGGGTCGGTCCTTTATGGCCGAGGCATCGGCCGCTATGGCGCCGCCCAATTGTCTGACGTCGTCGTGGCATCGGATGGCACCCTGTCACCGATCACGGCCTGGCATGCCATGGTCGGTGCGGTTGGTCACCCTGCGGCGGGACTTGATATCTATGCCTACGCCGGCACGGAAAGGGCCAACGGGAATGTCTTCAGTTCAGCTGCAGGTCCCACCGGATTTGGCGTTACGACCTTGAGCAATGCCGGCTGCGGGATTGTGACGGGAGCGTCGTTCACGGGTGGTACGTCCAACTGCGCCGCTGTGAACAAGGAAGTAGATATGGCGACGGTGGGTTTCTGGCAGAACCTCTACAAAGGTGACTACGGCCGAGTGGCAACGGGATTTCAATACCAATATATCAGGCGCAAGTCTTTCGACGGCGTGCCTGGTCCCGTCTCGACAAGCGACAACGTCGTCATGTCCTCGTTGCGTTATTATCCCTTCTGACGCCGGGATCGGATAGCGCGAGCGCAATGAGAGGAAGCGTCCGGCTATTGCTGGGCGCTTCATTCGGTGCCGTCCAGTCTCGGGAGACCCGTTCACCGCGCCATCGGCGTACCTATCACGTCGGCCTTGTCCGTCGAGCAATGCCGGCATCTCTCGATGATGGCGCGCGCTATTATCAACGCGCCCGAAATGCCGGCTTGCGTTTCTCCATAAACGCGGTGCGGCCCTCGATATAGTCGGCGGACGCAAAGCAGGCATCGACGGCCGCTTGCGCCGCGGCAAGGTTTCGTTTCTCGGGATCCTTGGTCGCTTCATTCACGCTGAGCTTGACCGAATTGATGGTCAGCGGCGCGTTGCCCCCGATCGTGCCGGCATAGTCGCGCACATAGGTCTCGATGCCGGCGGCCGGGACCACGCGATTAACCAGCCCCATTTGCAGGGCTTCCGTCGAGTCGAATTGTCGCGCAGTATAAAAGATCTCCTTGGCAAAGGAAGGGCCGACGACGTCGACGAGACGCTTGATGCCCTCATAGGCGTAGCCGAGACCGAGCTTGGCGGCGGGGACCGCGAAGCGGGAATTCTGCGCGGCCAGCCGAAGATCGCAACACAGCGCCACGCCGAGGCCGCCGCCGATACAATAGCCCTGGATCATCGCAATCGTCGGCTTGGGAAACCCGATGATGGCGGCATTGGCCAGACCCGCAATGCGGTTGTATTCCAGCACGGTTTCGGGCGATGAACGCTTTTCCCCGTACTCGGAAATATCCGCGCCCGATATGAACGCCTTGCCGCCGGCGCCGCTCAGAACCACCACCCTGATCTGATCGTCCTTTTCGAATTCGGCCATGATTTCCGGGACCGCCTTCCACATCTCCATCGATACGGCATTGTGGCGCGCGGGGTTGTTGAATTGCATCCAGCCGATCGGGCCGTCTTTCCTTGCAATCATTCGTTCCGTGCTCGTCTTCATGGGATTCTCCTGCTGGGACCGATTCAAATAATCAACTTGGCATTGCGAGCCAACGGGTCGGCGCAGAGCGCCGCCCGATGACGCGCTCCGCAAAGCAGACCACACTTGGTTTGCCGCCTCATGGTTGCTTCGCTCGCGCTCGCAATGACGGCGCCTTCAAACTATCTTTCGGGTTCGGAATTCGGCGATCGACTTGTCGTCGTAGCCATACGCCCTCAGAATTTCATCGGTGTGCTCGCCCTTGTCGGGCGTCGGATGGGCGATGTGGCTCGGCGTCCGGCTCAGCTTGACGGCCTGGTTGACGACCGCGATGTCGCCGAGCGCACCGTGGTGCACCGGCGCGGCCATGCCGAGATGCCGGACTTGCGGGTCGGCAAAAACCTGGTCCATGCGATTGATCGGGCCGCAGGGCACGCCGGCCTTGTTCAGCTTCGCGATCAGCTCGCTGCTCGACTGCTGCTTTGTCACTTCGGAGATAATCTGGTTGATCGCGGCCCGGTTCCTGGAACGCGCCGAATCCTCGGCAAAGCGGGGGTCTTCGAGCAGACGCGAAAGCCCGAGCGTCTGGCAGAAGCGCGTGAAGATATGCTTGCCGGCGGCAGCGATGTTGATATGGCCGTCGCGGGTGGGAAACACGCCGGTCGGAATACTGGTCGGGTGGTCGTTGCCGGCCTGGCCCGGTACGTCCCTGGCGATCAGCCAGCGCGCCGCCTGGAAATCCAGGAGCGAGATCTGCGCGCCGAGCAGCGACGACTGCACCCATTGACCCTCGCCGGAAACCTCGCGTTCCAGCAGCGCGACCAGGATTCCCATCGCACAGAAAATGCCGGCGCCAAGATCGGCGACGGGAATTCCGACACGCACCGGGCCCTGGCCGGGAAGACCCGTGATCGACATCAGTCCGCCCATGCCTTGCGCGATCTGGTCGAAGCCGGGCCGTTCGCGGTAGGGACCGTCCTCGCCGAAGCCGGAAATCGAGCCGTAGACGATGCGCCTGTTGATCGCGCGAATCGTCTCGTAATCGATTCCGAGACGGAATTTCACGTCCGGCCGGTAGTTCTCGATCACGACATCGGCGCTCTCTACCATCTTTTTGAAGATGGCGACGCCATCGGGTTCCTTCAGGTTGAGCGTGAGGCTGCGCTTGTTGCGATGCAGGTTCTGGAAATCGGGTCCGTGCCGGGGCCCGCCCATGTCGCTCTCGTCCAGCCCCTTCGGAAGCTCGATCTTGATGACATCGGCGCCCCAGTCGGCCAATTGCCGCGCGGCGGTCGGACCCGCGCGCACGCGCGTCAGATCGAGCACCTTGAAACGGGCGAGCGCCTGCGAGGCGGGAGTGAAGGACATCGGATTTTCTCCTGTTGATTTTATCGGGGATCAAGCGGGCTCACGCGATCAATGCCATCTGCCGCGGTTCGAACTCCAGCCAGGCGCTGGCGCCGATCGGGATGTCGTCCATCGGCGAGGCCATGACCCGCAGCGGCGAGGTCCCCTGGCGCGGCCGCACCACATAGTCCCAGTGCTCGCCGAGGAACGCGCGCTCCACGACGACGACATCGACGGAGGCTGAACCGGCGGCCGGCGGAATATCCGACAGCCGCATGCTGTGCGGCCGCACCGAAAAAACCGCCCTGCCCGCCGGGGGCATATCGTGCTCGAAGGCGGCGCGCGGCAGCGCAAAGCCGTCGAACGAAATCTGATTGTCCTCGGTAACACCCTCGATGAAATTGGTGCGCCCGATGAAGCCCGCCACGAAGCGCGTCTTCGGCTGGTTATAGAGCGCGCGGGGGTGGTCGACCTGCTCGATGCGACCATGGTTCATGACCGCGATCCGATCCGAAGTCACCATCGCCTCGGCCTGGTCGTGGGTGACGTAGACGGTGGTGACGTGAAATTCGTCATGCAAGCGCCGGATTTCAAACCGCATCTCCTCCCGCAAGGTCGCGTCCAGATTGGATAGCGGTTCGTCGAGCAGCAGCACCGAAGGCCGGATCACGATCGCGCGGGCCAGCGCCACCCGCTGCTGCTGGCCGCCTGAGAGCTCGGCGGGATAGCGGTCGGCGAGGTGATTCATGTGCACGACTTCCAGCATCTCGCCGACCCGGCGCTTGATCTCGGCCTTGGCGATCTTGCGCAGCTCCAGGCCGAAGGCGACGTTCTGCTCGACCGTCATGTTCGGCCAGATCGCGTAGCTCTGGAAGATCATCGACATCTGGCGCCGGTCCGGCGGAACCGAGCCGGCGGGCGAGGAGAGAATCTGGCCGTCCATCTCGATGGTGCCGAGCGTGGGATCGACGAAGCCCGCGATCATCCGCAAAGTCGTGGTCTTGCCGCAGCCGGAAGGCCCGAGCAGCGAGACGAATTCGCCGGACTGCAGTTCCAGATCGATACTGTCGACGGCAATAAAATTGCTGTAGCGCTTGCTGACGCCGGTCAGTCTGAGCCTGCTCAACTATTCCTCCGCAGCATGAAATCGCGTCCAATCATCCTGGAACCGATCGCGGCGATCGCTACCGTCACGACCAGCAGGATGACGCCGAGCGCCGACAGCACCTCGAAATTGCCTTCTTCCGACAGGTCGAACAGCATCACCGAGATCACCCGCGTGTTCGGCCCGACCAGGAAGATCGCCGAGGATAATTCCCGCGTCGCCGGAATGAAAACCAGGATCCAGGCGCCGGCGAGACTTTTCTTCAGGAGTGGAATCAGCACTTTGCGAATCGCCAGAAGACGGCTGCCGCCGAGAATCCGCACCGCCTCTTCCATTTCCGGGTTGATGCTGCGCAGCCCCGCTGCGCTCGAGGTGTAGGCGATGGGCAGAAAGCGGGTGGTGAAACCCAGGATCAGGATGGTCGCGGTGCCGTAGAGCGCCAGCGGCGGCGGGGCGTAGGCGGCATAGAAGCCGATCGCCAGCACGATGCCGGGAACCACGAACGGCGCGACGCAAAGGAACGCCAGCACGTTGCCGAACGGCACGAGCTTCCGGTTGACCACATAGGCGATCGCCAGCGACAGGCTGATCGCGGCAAAGGCGGTCACGCCCGAATAGACGAAGGTGTTGAGGATCGTTCGCTTGGCCTGGGTCTGCTCGACCAGAAGATAATAGAAATTGTGCAGGGTCAGATTGTCGAGGCTGAAGCCGCGGCCCCAGGCCTTGGCGAACGCGGCCTGCAGCAGCACAAGCATCGGCAGGAACACCGAAAGCGCGCAGACGATGAGCGCATAGCCGAGCATGACCCAGCGCCACGGCCCAAGCGCGATCATCCGCCGCTCGCCGCCCTTGCCGGTGACGGAAGTATAACCCCGGCGTCCCAGGATCCGGCGTTGCAGCCAGAACATCAGCACGGTGATAGCGAGCAGCGGCATCGAATAGGCAGCCGCCTCCTCGACGCGAACCGGATATTCGAAGAATTGCCAGAGCTGCGTCGACACCACGTTGAAACGCGCCGGCAGCGCGATCAGCGCGGGTGCGCCAAACAATGCGACGGCTTCGAGAAAGCTGATGATGATGCCGCCGATGATCGCGGGCGTCACCAGCGGCAGGGTGATGCGCAGCGTGGTCCGCAGCGTGCGGGCGCCGAGGATGTTGGCCGCATCCTCCATCTCCGACGACACCAGGTCGAGCGCCGAGCTGGTAAAGACAAAAGTGTAGGGAAATGAGGTCACGGCGATCACCAGGATCAGGCCGGTCATGGAATAAATATTGAAGACGCCGTGGGTGGCGCCGGTCAGCGCCATCCAGACCTTGTTCAGCCAGCCGGAATTCGGTCCCGCCAGCAGGATCCAGCCGATGGCGCCGAGATAGGGCGGCGTCACGAAGGCGGCGAACACCATCAGCCGGACGAATGCCTTGGCCGGCATGTCGGTGCGGGAAATCGCCCAGGCGATCGGAACGCCAAAGCAGGTGGCCAGCAGCGCGACGCCGACGCCGAGTTCCAGCGAGTTCAGCAGCGATTGCAGATGCCGGATACTGCCGTAGGCGGTGCGGTAGTTCGCCAGCGTAAAGCGGCCGGTGTCGGTTTCCTGCAGGCTGGAGACGATCAATCGCAGGACCGGATTAAGGATCAGGAAGCCGAGCACGGCAATCAGCACCAGCCACAGCAACATGCTGGCGTCGAGACGCCTTATTCTCGAAGCAAGGCCGGAAAATTGTACGGCGCGGAGGTCGAGCGAGTTGTCGGTCACGTTGTTTACCCTGCCGTGACTAGACGCCGAAGGTTTCGCGCCACTGCTTGATGACTTCCGGAATGCCCTTGGTGATCTGCTCGACCGTCGGCCGGATGATCTTCACATCCCTGGCCGATTTCGCGCCCGCGGGCGCCGAGACTTCCGGCCGGATGGTTTCGTTGAAGTGCTCGACCCAGATCCTCGAGGCGCCTTCACTCAGCAGAAATTCCATGAACAGGCGCGCGGCGTTGGGATGCTTGCTGCCCTTCATGATGCTGGAGGGCGCGATGATCAGCACGGTGCCCTCGGTCGGATAGATCATGGCAAGCGGGTTGCCCTTCTGCACGCTCTCCATCAGCGTGCCGACCGGCCCGGACCCGGCAATGGCGCTTTCGCCGGCGTTCAGCATGGTGACGGTATCGTTGATCGAGCGGCCGACCCGTGGATTGTTCTTCGCGAGCTTCTCGAAGAAATCCCAGCCGTATTGATTGCGCAGTGTCAGCGCCCAGGTGCCGACATAACCGCTGAAGCCGGGATGACCGAGCGCAATGTTGTTGTTCCACTTGGGATCGAGCAGGTCGGTCCAGTTTTGGGGAGCATCTGCTTCCTTCACCTTGGACGTATTGTAGCCGATGCCGATCATGCCGGCCGAGGTGACGAAATAATAACCGTCCGGATCGTAGTTCTTGTAGACGTCGAGCACCTTGCTCGAGTTCTCGGGAACGAATTTTTCGAAGGCGCCCCCGGCCTTCAATGCGACGGAGTGGCCGAGATCGGTCGAACTGAGGACGTCGCACTGGATGGCGCTGGCCCTGATCTCCTGGGTGACGCGCTGATAGGCGACCTGGGCGGTGGTGCGCAGCACGTTGACCTTGAGGCCCGGATAGAGCTGCTCGAAGCTGCGGCCGAGCACTTGGGCGGTGATGTCGTCGGATTGCGCGGTGTACCAGGTCAGTTCGCCGCCTTCCTTCTTGGCGGCCTCGTAAAGTTCCTTCTCGTGAGGGGTCATGGCGGCTGCGGATTGTGCCAGGGCGTTGTTGCCGCCGAGCACAAGAAACGCCGAACTGCCGAGAATGAAGTTGCGCCTCCGAATGGGGAACATGCGATCCTCACCTGAATCTTGCTTTTTGTTGCGGCGAGTATGCGGGCTTTTCGATCGGGCTTCAATTCATTCCGCCGCGAAATCTCTCCCACTTTGGAAGGGCAGCAGTGCGCCGCACCAATCGGACGCATGTCCTGCTGGAAAGACGTCCTTGCGAATTACGCGCCGCGATCGAGCATCGCCTTGAAATCCGCGCGGGCGCGCTGCGCTTCGAACCGGGCGGTTTCGGACACATCGCCGAGGCCGAAATAGCCGTGGATCAGGCCGGCGCCATGATGGTACCGGGTCGCGACATCGGCGGCGGCGAGCGCTTCGGCATAGGCTTTGCCTTCATCGCGCAGGGGATCGAACCACGCCGTGCAGACCACTGCCGGCGCGAGCCCCGCCAGGTTTTTTGCGCGCAAGGGTGAAACGCGCCAGTCCTCGCCATGCCCGGCGTCCGCAAGATAATGGCCGGCGAACCACTCCATCACCGCGCGCGACAGGAAATAGCCTTGCGCATTTTCCGCGCGCGAGGGGAAGCGCGCATTTTCGGTCGGGTTCGCGTAGCTTCCGGCGACATCGGTGACGGGATAGACCAGCAATTGCGCGGCGAGACTGATGCCGCTGTCGCGACAGCCGATCGCGACCGCCGCTGCCAGATTGCCGCCGGCGCTGTCGCCGGCGACACCGAGGCGCGCGCCGTCTCCGCCGAACTCGGCGATGCGCGCGGAAACGTCGCACAAGGCGGCAAAACTATCCTCGAACGCGCCGGGAAGGCGCGTCTCCGGCGGACGCCGGTAGTCGACGGAGACGACGACGGCGCCGGTTTCGATCGCAAGCAGACGTGCCTGCCGGTCGTGGGTTTCGAGATCGCCGGCAACCCAGCCGCCGCCGTGGAAAAACACCACCGTCGGCGATTTCACTTCCGAGACGCGATAGATCCGTGCGGCCAGCGGCGACGCAGCACCTGTCACTTCCGTGTCCCGCACGCTCGCCACCGGCGGTGGCGGAACCGCGGCCCGCGCCGCGGCCAGCGCGCGCAGCGAATCGCGCGCGCTTTGCGGGGTCATGGTCTCGGGATCGCGCAGCGGCAACAGCGGAATGATCTGGGCAATGACGGGATCGAGCGGTGCGGTCATGCGGGGGTTTCCGGCGGCATTCCAAACTGACGCGGCACCATATCGCGGCCGGCAATGACGGCAACCCGGGCGGCAAGAGGTCGTTGAGCGCCGCTTCGAAGGAACCCGGAATTGCACGCGCCGATCCGCGAGATTTGTTGCTTTCTGAAGCGGTTACGCCTAAAAGCCCGTCTTCACGGGAACACCCGCCATGGCCCATAATTTCGCGATCAACGACGACGTCCATCACCAGCAGCAGGGGCCGCAAGGCCGCGCCGACGTCAAGGAGCGCAGTATCTATACCATCGTCAGCTGCCTGCCGATCGAGGCGGACGGCCGCCCGCGCTACCGCATCAAGAGCAAGACCGAGAATGTCGAGCGCGTGGTGACCGAGGAGCAGATCAGCCGGCTGGGCTGACCTGCTGTCATTCATCATATTATGAGCATTTCGTCATGTTGGACGGTTTAGCTTGCTATCTCCGGCGCGGCAGCGTATACGCCGCCCATTCGAACAATCGATTTGCTTGTTGATCGCGCCGAACCGGCTCTACTCCCCAAGACATCGCTGAAATCGGATCAAGCCCGCGCGAAGGTTCGTGCGGGTGGCACCCGCGCATTTGCGCATCTTGGAGAAGTAAAATGGCTACCGGAACAGTTAAGTGGTTCAACGCGACCAAGGGCTTCGGCTTCATCGCGCCCGATGGCGGCGGCACCGACGTATTCGTGCATATCAGCGCCGTCGAGCGCGCCGGCATGAGCTCGCTCAACGAAGGCCAGAAGCTTTCGTTCGAAGCCAAGGTCGACAGCCAGCGTGGCAAGACCAGCGCGGAAAACCTTCGCGCCATGTGACGCCGTCTGAACCGGGATTACCGCGGACGTACCGGGATCTCGGATCAGCAGCGTTTCCCTGAGTAGACAAGATCAAGCCCGCCGGTTGCACCGGCGGGCTTTTTCATGGGCGAGGTTGGCACCCGATCCGGCCCGGAGGCCAAAGCCGGTTCAGGCCTCGGTGAGGTCGCTCATGCGGGCTTGACCGGCGGCGCGTTGGCCGGAGCGCCCGGTGCCGGCTGCATCAAGAGCGTAATCGGGCTTGATGCCGCATCCTTTGATGCCTCGCTCTGGCTTTTTTCGCTTGGCTTGACGGTGGATCGGACAACCATGAATCGGTTCAGAACGTCGAACCAGAAGGGCGCACCGAGCATGACGGCGAACGCGGTCACGAACCAGCCGATGACGGCCTTGAGCAGCGCGCCCGTCGCGAATTTACAGTTCTTCTCTTCGGAGCACATTTGCGGTTGCGGGAGCAACCATCCATCTTGTGTGTTCGCCCAACCGATGGGGAATCCGATTTTTCCCAACTCGGCTGACAGGTCGTCATATGACCTGGTCGTATCGGCGGCCGGAGCTGTGCCTTGCTGCTGCGCTGTCGCGACGATGCCGTCCCGGAGCGTTTTGTCGTTGGTCAGCCGCTGAGCTATCGTGATCGAATCCACGTTGAGGACAGCGGCGGCTGCGATGCCGATCAAAAAGAGGATCAACTGGGTGCGCCGCCGATACCAGCCGGAGACGCGATCCATGGTGGCATCGAACCAGCCTTCGAGGTTCTTCCTGACGGCGTTGATGTCGCCCTGCGCATCGTCGATTGCCCCGAGCACGATGTATTTGATCTGCGGCGGCAGATTGCCGGCGCACGACTTCAGACCATCTATCGTCAGGCTGGCGCGGGCATCCTGCAGCGGCGCAACGGCATTGGCCTGCGCGGCGGCGCCCGCTGCCGGCGGCGCGCTTCTCAATACGATGTCGAGAAACGCCGAAACAAATGTCCGCGACGGGATGTAGGACGGAAGGTCGCCGTTCTTGGCTTTGTCCAGCGTGTTCCGATACAGCGAGTTGATCAGGGGGTGCTTGTAGATTTGGCCGACGAGTCCGGCGTAATTGCCCTTCGTGCTGTCATCGAGCATTTCCCTGAGACCGTTTTCGAGTTCTTTCGACCGACTTTTAATGACCCCCTCGATTGCTTCGCGAACCGCGGTGGCTATCAGACTCATCATCAAAAACAGAAGGCTCATCCCGATGCCGACATCCAGAACGTCCGATCCCAACATATGATTTTTCTCCACGATGAAGTTGAAAGGCCTCTTCCGATTGACAAAAGTATGGGTAAGCAATGCAACCTTAATATACGACAATAACAGAATACAACTTCCATAGAGAGGTTGAAAAAATCAGCCAGCGGATTTGTTGCGGCGCAAATAGCGTCGCGACCGGATCAGCCGCCGCCGCCGCCGGCGGCGCCATCGCGCAAAGTGCGGTCGAGCTCGGAGAAAAGGTGTTTCCGACGTCTAGAGCCGGCGACAAGCGACGCACCCTACGCCGGTAACTGCGGAGATGGCAGCGTTCGGCAGCGTCAAGGCGACGGCGAGTGGAAGACCATCGCGCACGATACGCATATCACGTGGCCGGATACATCTGGCATCGCAGCGTCCGGCGATCTCACAAAGGGCTATTGGGCCTTCTCATGCGCGGCGATGCCGACGGCCTTGTAATCGTAGGTCGGATAGAATTCGGTGCGGTAGCTGCCCCAGGCGGTACTCTCCAGGATGCGGTTGACCTCGCGCAGACGGGACGCCGGCAGCCGCAGCGTGACGACCTGTCCGATTCCCATCATCACATACCAGGAAACCACTTCGACGCCGGCCGGCGGGAAGGCTTTGTAGAAGCCTTGTCTTTCGAGCTGCGCGTTGAGTTCGCTCAACGGGCGCGACTGGTCGTGCTTGAAGAATATCGTCAGCATCACGGCGTTGTCGGCCGTCGGCGCCGCGTTCTCGGTCGGCGCCGCCGCGGTCTGCGCCGTGGCGTCCGGGCCGAGCGCCAAAATGGCGGCCAGCGCCGCCATCGCCACCAGTGATCCCTTGCAGCGGCCCATGGCCATCTTCCTTTCGATGTGTCGGGCGTCCGCCGCGACTTGCGGGCGACGATCATCGCAAACTCCCGACCGGAGAGCCAGGTTCCTGTCCGCGCCGTTCAAACCCGCAAATGTGAAATATCTCACAGCCGGCGGTCTGGTTCGGCGCTATTCATGATCGCGGCCGGGCCACTTCCACATCAAGGACGGGGAAATGAACACGCGGCGGCTGGCTTATTGGTGGTTCAGGTTCGTCGTCTCGGGACGATTTCTGGACAAGTTCCTGAACACGCGACGCATGAGGCAGGATTAGCCGCCTTAAGCGAAAGGCAGCGCGCGCAGCATGCCACGGGAAAGTCGGCTTTCCAAACGCGCGATTTCTCAGGCCGCCCCTGTCAGCTTCTTCAAGAAGGCGCCGCCGCCGCTCACGGCGTCGCGACCCTTATAGGCCAGGTAAGTCAGGCGTCCGGCGAGGGAATCATGGCTGCGCAAGCGGCGCGATCCCAGGACATGGCCGACATTGTCGGGAAACCGCGCCACCTCCGCCTCGACCAGGGCAGCAATGGACGCCATCAGGGTTTCGAGGCGGACTCCCCAGTCGCATTGGTCGAGCTGGTCGATGCGGACCTGCAACGCGTATTCGGTGTCGTAGATCTCGGTCAGGATTTCCTTGGCGACGAGCACCCGGTTGTTCCTGAGCGCAACCCGCAACGTCGCCCGGCTGTCTTCCAGACGGTCCAGCACCATCGAGACCGCGATAGCATAGGGCGTGGCGGCGACGTCCGTGGCGTTCTTGGTGGCCGCTGCCTTGGTGGCAAGGCGGACGAGTTGCCAGTGATTCTTGAGCCGTTTGGCGATCATCGCGAGCGCAAAGGGAACAACGTCGGCGTGGTTTTTCCTGAACGCATCGAGCAATGCCGTTATCTTGACGACCTGCGCGTCGTCGAACTTCTGGATGGCCGCCGGCAGCGTCGCGTTGAATTTTGCCAGCGCATCCCGCTCGCGCAGTACGGCCTGCGTTTTGGTCAGGTCGTCATAGGCCGAGCGCGATGCCGTATAGGTCGCGAGCTTCTTGCGGGTCTGCTCGGCGCCATCCGGCGAGCCCAGCATGTTCTCGAGAGATTTGGCGACCTTGACCTGGAACGTGGCGGCGACCTGCACCGCCTGCTTCTGGTTGTTGGCAAGGATCAACTCGTCGATCTTCTTGGTGTAGTCGCTGGCCATGGTCCGCAACAGATCCCGGCTGATCCATTCCCAGATCGCGGCCAGTGAGCCGCGCTGTATCAGGCCGGAATTGGCATGCTCCGGGGCGCCGTTGACGAGCATCGGTTCCAGCGGTGCAAAGAAATAGCGCGACGGCATGCTGATTCGATTTTGCGTCGAGCCATCCTTGCGGAACTCCGCGCGCAACTTGGCGAGTACTTCGCCGGTGCCGGGCATTTCGCCTTCGCTGGCCTCCAGCCGCTCGAGTTCCGTCAGAAGACAGTTCCGCGTTAGCGGCGTCAGCCGCTGCAGAAACTCCTGAATCCGATCCGCCAGCTCCATTGCAACCGCGATCTGTCTGCGATTTTCGATCAGCTACGGCGCACCCTCCGCCTGGAGACGCGCCAATAGGATATGGAAACACAAAAACAGTTTGTGCCAGATTAAGAAATAAACGCGGGCCCCGTGAAACTACGGGCACCGCGGTTTAACGCCGAAAGCACTTCTACTATCCGTAGAACTACCGATGTTTTTGTCACAAGCCGTGGAATCACGGCGCTTTTCGTATGTATCGGCGGGATTTTCTGCGGGCGTCGCGACAGCCCGGCATTCCAGATTCTCCAAAAAGTCCGTATTCTTACTGAGTAGAAAATTAACCCTCGAAGAGCACAGGCTCGTTAAACAATTCGTATGGGACATCAAGAAAACCGAATCGCTGATTCGCCTTTCTCGACGTGGATCGAAAGCAGCGCGCCTCCCGACGACGATCTGGAAACGGTCCGGTTGTCCGCCGCACGCACGCGGGCGATGGATGAGGCAGGCGCCGCGATCGCCCGGCAGCTCAACGGACCAATGACTGCGCTCTTGCTCTACATGGGCGAGATCAAGCAGCACAGCCAGCAGCTTTCGCAAGCTGCGGGTAATCGGGTCTACCTGCAGCAGGTGGTCGAGAACGCCCTGCAGCAGACCGAGCGGGTCTGCGCCATGATCAAGCAGATGGCCGACACGCACGAGGAACCGGCCGCCGAGTCCGGCCGCAAGACCGGGTGGGAGAAGCGAGCCGGCCGCGGCAAGGAAGGTGCCGGCGTGATGTTCGCATCAAGCGCCGGCCAGAAGCCGCTGACCAAGCGCGAGCGCGAAGTGCTGAGCCTGATCAGCGAGGGCTATTCCAACAAGCAGGGTGCACTGCGGATGAATATCAGTCCGCGGACCTTCGAAAGCCACCGCGCCGAAGCGATGCGAAAGCTCGGCGCGCGAAACACCGCCGACCTCGTCCGCCTGGCACTGCTGCACCCGGCCGGCTAGGCGGCATCGGCTCTGATTGAGTCAGAGCCAGAGCGCCAAATCCCTTTCTGCCGCGTTCTTCACGCGCAGCGGTATCCGAGCCGCATCGGGCGCGGGCGCGCATGTTTCGTCCGAAAACGCGACGGCGTTGCCATCGCGCGGCGCGGCTGATGCGTGCGCCAGGCCGGATCGCTTGCCTGTCCTGAATTTTCTGGATTGCGATTTGTTGTCGGCGATGAGGCCGACGCGGGGCGCGCGCAGAGCGCGCGCCGGCTCAGTAGAGATCTTCCACGAATGAATGCACGCGGGGCGCGGTGGAGCGCGAGACGTCCGGTTTGGGCGGGCTCGGGATGATCGTAACGGTCCAGCGTTGCGGGATGCTTGTCTTGCTCTCGAGCACGGCGCGAACGTGGCCGGTGACCGTCGACCCGCCCGACCTTACCGTCGCGATTCTGCCGTTGAATTGCGCAATGCGGAGGCGCCGGACTTCTTTCTGGTCAGCCGTTTCAAACGTAAACATGAAGCCTCCCTCCCGCTCGCGCGATTGTCGCGGTTTGTTATTAGCCATGTATGAAAATGCGACGCCGTAGAAGTACGGCCGCAATCTTGCCGCGCAGGCTCGGTGTTGCAGGTTCTTCAGCGCTGCAGCTCCAGTGCCGCGGCCGATGAATAGGCCCTGTCCAGTTCGTCAAGCAGCGCGCGATACTCGCGAGCGCGAGCCGTTGGCGGCTTGTATCTGCGATTGTTAGGCGGCGGAGCCCGGGAACACCGCTTCCATTTTGGTTTTCAGGGTCGCGGCATTGAACGGCTTGACGATGTAGTTGCTGACACCGGCCTTCTTCGCGGCGATGACGTTTTCGGTCTTCGATTCCGCCGTTATCATGATGAAGGGGGTTTGCGAGAGCTCGGGGCTGGCGCGGACTTCCCTGAGCAAATCGTAGCCGGTCATCGGCTCCATGTTCCAGTCGGAGATCACCAGGCCGTACTTCTTGCCCTGCATCTTGGCGAGTGCGGCCGAACCGTCGCTGGCATCGTCAACGTTCTCGAACCCGATCTGCTTGAGCAGATTGCGGATGATCCGGATCATGGTGTTGTAGTCATCGACCACCAGGATCGGCATCGACAAATCAAAGGCCATGACTCTACTCCGCGCGGTTCGCAACTTGCCTGGCACGGGCGGGAGATCGCGGCATACGAAGAATTTTCGACGCTTTTTTCGAACTCGCGCTCGTCAGTATCGTGACAACTAGCAGCGGTCATTGAAGAGTGCGTTAATTCTGAACGGAATAAATCCACCGACAGCGCCGCGAGAGCCCGTAATTATACGGGTGCGGCTGGCCAGAACGATCTGCCGACCGGAGGTGGCGATGGCTCACGACAGGCAACGAGGCCGAAGCAGCCTGTTATACTGCGCCTTTACCGTCGCGTAGCATTCGCAAGAGGTTTTGCCGAGACCTTCGAGGTTGAGGATCTCGATGTGCCCCCGGCTGTAATGGATGAAATTGGCCTGCTGCAGCGTGTTGGCCACCAGCGAAACGCTGTTGCGCCGTGCGCCGATCATCTGCGCCATCGCTTCCTGGGTAAGGATGAGCTTGGCGCCGCCGGACAGATCGTGGGCCTGCAACAGACATCGCGCCAGTCGGGATTCCACCGTGTGCGAGGCGTTGCAGCCGGCGGTCTGCTGGATCTGCGCATAGACCGCCAGCCCGTGGCGAACCAGCGCCGCCCGAAACGTTGGGCTTTGATCGGCTGCGGCGCGGAGGCGATCGAGGTCGAGCGTCGAGGCGACGCCTGGCACCATCACCACCGCGCTGTTCAGCGCAGTCGCATCGCCGAGAGCGGAAAATGAGCCGAACACGCTGTCGCGGCCGATCATGGCGATCTGAACGTGTTCTCCCTTTGCAAGCTTCACGACGAGGGAGATCACGCCCTTGTGCGGCAGGAACGCGCGCTTGAGCGATTCACCCACTTCGACCAGCACGGTTTCCTGAACCAACTCCACGGTTCGCAGATGCGGACGGATCAATTCGAAATCATCAGCGTTGAGCGCCGACAAAAATCCGTTAGGTGAACGAGGAGCCGAATCCAAAAGAGCCTCCTTCCTCACGCGAACATAACCGGTCCGGCGGTCCCTGATACCGTCACGCTTATGCACGGTACTCGACGTAGAGGATGGGCCTTGCACGCAAAGTTGGCAAGAACAAATGGCATATGGGCGCATTTTCCTGCGCCTGTTTCCTGGAACTGCGCTCACGTCACCGCCCGCCGCGAAGGAATGGGTCGTCGCTGCGGCGCGTTCAACAGCCGACGATGGTGTGAGCCGACGATGGTGTGAGCCGACGATGGTCTGCTTTGACAACACCGTAGCATTCGCAGGCCGTCTCTCTCAGACCTTCCGCGTTCGCGATGTCGATGTAACCCCGGCTGTATCTGATAATTCCAGCCTGCTGCAGCGCGTGGGCGACAAGGGAAATCGCGTTGCGTTGCACGCCGATCAGTTGCGCCAGGGATTCCTGCGTCAGCGGCAATGTTTCGCCGCGGGATAGATCGCATGCGCACAACAGCAAGCGCGACAGGCGTGCTTCAACCGAGTGCGAGGCGGTGCAAGGCAGACAAGTCGCCACGTTTGCGATTATCGATACGAATGAGAAAATAGATCTGCTGCTTACCGACGTGATGATGGCCGGCTCGATCAACGGCCGGCAACTCGCCGTCGAAGCGATGAGCCGCAGGCCTTCGCTGAAGGTGTTGTACACCTCCGGCTGTTCGGAGGACGCCATGATTCACGATGGCTATCTCGATCCCGGCGTGCTGCTGCTCGCCAAGCCATATCGCAAAGCCGATCTGGCCAGGATGATCCGCGTCGCGCTCGAGGCCTGAAACAAGCGAATTCCAAGATGAACTCAACGCGTTTGCGCGCTGCTTGAAGCGGCGTTGCCGCGCTTGATCGCGGCGATTTCATCGATGCGCGCGCAATCGCGTCGATGCGCGGAAGGCGTCGCGCCGATCTCGTGCGCGCTCATTTCTAGGTATTACTACTGACCGCCAATTTAACGAACAGGTAGCACCGACAGAACAGGGTGATACGTCGCTGCCTGAAACGTGCGGCGTCGCGTCAACAGTGTTCATCCAGAAGGGTATCCAAATGTCCAGTATCGTTCTCTCTGCGTCGGTTCGCCAGAACCTGCTCTCGCTCCAGTCGACCGCCGATCTTCTCGCCACCACTCAGAACCGTCTCTCGACGGGCAAGAAGGTGAACTCGGCTCTCGACAATCCCACCAACTATTTCACGGCGCAGGGTCTCGATAACCGCGCCAGCGACATCAGCAACCTGCTCGATGGCATCGGCAACGGCGTGCAGGTTCTGCAGGCCGCCAATACCGGCATCACCTCGCTGCAGTCGCTGGTCGACACCGCGAAGTCGCTCGCCAACCAGGCGCTGCAGACCACGGTCGGCTACTCCACCAAGTCCAACGTCTCCACGACGATCGCCGGCGCGACCTCATCCGACCTGCGCGGCACGACGACATACACAAGCGCATCGGCGATCAGCAACGTCGTTGCCAACGGCACCGCCGGCGGCGCTTCCCCGGTCACGTCAGCGATTACGCTTGGCGGCATTGCGGGATCCCTGGTTGGTACTGCGGGCGTCGACGGCGCCGGAACTGCGGCCAAGCTGGCTGCTGGCCTCACCCTGCTCGGTGCTCCGAGCGCCACCACCATCGCGGCCAATTCGGCACCATCAGACGGTGACGTCCTGATCGTCAATGGCAAGACCATCACCTTCCACGCTGGCACTGCTCCGGCCGCGGGCGGAGTTCCCACCGGCTCCGGCGTCAGCGGCAATATCGTCACCGACGGCAGCGGCAACTCCAGCATTTACCTCGGCACCACGGCTGCGCCCTTGGCAACCGTCGGTGACGTGCTGAAGGCTATCGATCTCGCCAGCGGCGTCGCCAAGACCGTGAACGTCGCAGGCGCAGCAACCATCACCGGCTCGACCGCAGCGATCTCCGCCGGCGGCGTGCTCACCCTGGCTACCACGACGGGCGCCGACCTCAGCATCACCGGCAAGGCCGATCTGTTAAAGGGCCTCGCTCTGACCACGTCGGTCGGTTCCGGCAACGTAACCGTAGGCGCAGCGCGTACCACCGCTGCGACAACCACCGCCAACCTGATCCAGGACGGCTCGACCCTGAACGTGGATGGCCACACCATCACCTTCTCCAACGCGCACGTGCCGGCGGCGGCGCAGGTTCCGACCGGTTCGGGCATCCTCAACGCCGTCCAGACCGACGGCAACGGCAACTCGATCGTCTATCTGCAGACCGCGACCATTGCCGACACGCTGAACGCGATCGATCTGGCTTCCGGTGTGCAGACCGCAACCAACTCGGCCGGCGTTGCGGCATTCTCGACCGCGACGGGCGTTACCCCGTCGTCGGTGAATGCGAACGGCACGCTGAAGCTCAGCACCGGTACGGTGACTGATCTCAGCATCAGCGGTGGCACCGGCAATGCGCTGGCCGCCCTTGGTCTCAACGGTCCCACCAACAACAGCAGCAGCTTCAACGCTGCCCGTGCTGCCGGAGTCGGCGGCATCAACGGCAAGACCTTGACCTTCTCCTCCTTCAACGCCGGCACGGCGGTCAATGTCACCTTCGGCGACGGCACCGGCGGTACGGTCAAGACGCTCGACCAGTTGAACGCCCAGTTGCAGGCCAACAACCTGACCGCGACGCTCGACTCGACCGGCAAACTGTCGATCTCGGCGAACAACGATTTCGCTTCCTCGACCCTCGGGTCGGTGACAGCGGGCGGCGCGATCGGCGGCACCATCACCAGCGCGCTGACCTTCTCGACCGCTTCGGCGCCGGTTGCCGATCCCTCGGCCCAGGCCGTCCGCAGCAACCTGGTTACCCAGTACAACAACATCCTGGCCCAGATCACCACCACGTCCCAGGATGCTTCGTTCAACGGTGTCAACCTGTTGGGCGGCGATACGCTGAAGCTGACCTTCAACGAGACCGGCAAGTCGACCCTGGGCATCACCGGCGTCAACTTCAATGCGGCGGGTCTTGGCCTCGCCAACCTCACCAGCGGCGTCGACTTTATCGACAACGCCGCCACCAACAAGGTCGTCGCGAGCTTGTCCGCTGCCAGCACGTCGCTGCGGTCGGAAGCTTCGGCTCTCGGTTCGAACCTGTCGATCGTGCAGATCCGCCAGGACTTCTCGAAGAACCTGATCAACGTGCTGCAGACCGGCTCGTCCGACCTGACGCTGGCCGACACCAACGCGGAAGCGGCCAACAGCCAGGCGCTGTCGACCCGCCAGTCGATCGCGGTGTCCGCGCTGTCGCTGGCCAACCAGTCGCAGCAGAGCGTGCTCCAGCTGCTCCGCTGAGTTCGGCTGCAAGACAAACAACGGCGGCGGGGGAAACCCCGCCGCTTTCGACCTAAGCGTTCCCCGGGTTTTATGGCGCCTCGCCTGCCGCGTATTCACGCAAGCGATGCTCCGAAAATGTCGAGGGTGGTTTTGCCCGCGTACCCTAGAAAAGGAGACGACGATGCCGCTGCGAGTCGAGCTGAAGCCGTTTGAGCGGATCGTCATTGGCGAAACCGTCATTATCAATTCCGGCACCCGCACCTCGTTCCTGATCGACGGCGAGGCGCCGATCCTTCGCGAAAAGGACACCGTGACCGCCGAGACCGCCAACACGCCGGTCAAGCGGCTCTATTTCTGCGTCCAGATGATGTACCTGAAGAACGACATTCCGAGATATCGGAATGCGTATCTCGGCTTCGTCAAGGAGCTGCGCGAAGCTCTTCCCGGCTCGCGCGATGTGATCGACGGCGTCAACGCTCATGTCTCGGGCGGCGCCCTCTACAAGGCCCTCAAGGAACTCCGAAAGCTGATGAAGGTCGAGGAAGGCCTCTTGATGAGCGCCTGACGCCGGCGTTCGGCGTGTGAGCTGCGAACGGCATCCCGCAGCGTCTATCGGTTCAAAGTGAAAGGTATCGCGTAGCGTAAAACCCAACCCAAAAAGTATTGCGTACAAACGGTTCAATCCAGAAAGGTACCCGAATGTCCGGCATCGTTCTCTCAGCATCGGTTCGTCAGAACCTGCTCTCTCTTCAGTCGACCGCCGATCTTCTCGCCACCACGCAGAATCGCCTTTCGACAGGCAAGAAGGTGAATACCGCTCTCGACAATCCCACCAACTATTTCACGGCGCAGGGCCTCGACAACCGCGCCAGCGACATCAGCAACCTGCTCGACGGCATCGGCAACGGCGTACAGATCCTGCAGGCGGCCAACACCGGCATCACCTCGCTGCAGAAGCTGGTCGACACCGCGAAATCGATCGCCAACCAGGCGCTGCAGACAACCGTCGGCTACTCCAGCAAGTCGAACGTCTCGGCAACCATCCCCGGCGCTACTCCAGCCGATCTGCGTGGCACGACGACCTACACAAGCGCGACAGCGCTCAGCAACGTCCTCGCCAACGGTACCGCCGGTGGCGCTTCCCCGATCACGGGTGGGACCTTGCTCGGCGGCGTTGCCGCTTCGCTGGTCGGCACCGCTTCACTGGCGGGCGACGGAACGGCCAAACTTTCGGGCGCGCTGACCCTGGTCGACTCGACCGGTACCGCGGCCACCGCGCTTCTGGGCAATGCCCAGCCCACGGACGGTGACGTCCTGGTCGTCAACGGCAAGACCGTCACCTTCAAGGCGGGCACGGCTCCGGCTCCCGGCTCCGTTGCCAGCGGCTCCGGTGTCTCCGGCAATATCGTCACCGACGGGTCTGGGAATTCCGAGGTTTACCTCGGCACGAAAGCCGCTCCGTTGGCGACCCTGAACGATGTGCTCAAGGCGGTCGATCTCGCCAGTGGCGTTGCCAAGGCCGTGAACACCGCGGGCGCCGCGGTGATCACCGGCTCGACCAGCGCCATCAACGCCGGCACCGGCGTTCTGACGCTCAACTCGTCGACCGGCGCCGATCTCAGCATCACCGGCAAGGCCGATTTGCTGAACGAGCTGGGTCTGACCACATCGAGCGGTTCCGGCAACGTCACGGTCGGCAAGCCGCGTACGACGGCGTCGACAACCACCGCCAACCTGATCCAGGACGGCTCGACCCTGAACGTGAATGGCCACACTATCACCTTCACCAACGCGCACGTGCCGTTGCCAGCGCAGGTACCGACCGGTTCCGGCATCAGCGGCGCCGTCCAGACCGACGGCAACGGCAACTCGATCGTCTATCTGCAGACCGCGACGATTGCCGACACACTGAACGCGATCGATCTGGCTTCCGGTGTGCAGACCGCAACGAACACGGCTGGCGTCGCGGCATTCTCCCCTGCGACGGGCGTCACCCCGTCGTCAGTGGGCGCAAACGGCACGCTGAAGCTCAGCACCGGTACGGCGGCTGATCTCAGCATCAGCGGTGGCATCGGTAACGCGCTGTCCGCCCTCGGTCTCAACGGTCCGACCGGTAACAGCAGCAGCTTCAACGCCGCCCGCGCCGCGGGAGTCGGCGGCATTAACGGCAAGACCTTGACCTTCAGCTCCTTCAACGGCGGCGCGGCGGTCAATGTCACCTTCGGTGACGGCACCGGCGGTACGGTCAAGACGCTCGACCAGTTGAACGCCCAGTTGCAGGCCGATAACCTGCAAGCGACGGTCGATGCGACCGGCAAGTTGCTGATCACGGTAAACAACGATTTTGCTTCCTCGACCCTCGGGTCGGTGGCGGCGGGCGGCGTGCTCGGCGGCACCATCACAGGTGCGTTGGCCTGGTCGACCCCTTCGACGCCAGTCGAGGACGTTGCGGCTCAGGCCGTCCGTTCCAATTTGTTGTCCCAGTACAACAACATCCTGGCTCAGATCACCACCACGGCGCAGGATGCTTCGTTCAACGGTATCAACCTGCTCGGCGGCGACACGCTAAAGCTGACCTTCAACGAGACCGGCAAGTCGACCCTGAGCATCACCGGCGTCAACTTCGATGCGCCGGGTCTTGGCCTCGCCAACCTCACCAGCGGCGTCGACTTCATCGACAACGCCGCCACCAACAGGGCCATTACCAACCTTACCGCTGCCGACAATTCGCTCCGGTCGGAAGCCTCAGGTCTCGGTTCGAACCTGTCGATCGTGCAGATCCGCCAGGACTTCTCGAAGAACCTGATCAACGTGCTGCAGACCGGTTCGTCCAACCTGACCCTGGCCGACACCAACGAGGAAGCGGCCAACAGCCAGGCGCTGGCAACCCGCCAGTCGATCGCGGTGTCCGCGCTGTCGCTGGCCAACCAGTCGCAGCAGGCCGTGCTGCAACTCCTCCGCTAAGTCGGGCGGCGAGATCAACAATCGAGGCGGCGGGAGAGATCCCGCCGCCCTCGGACCAGGCGTTTCCAGGGTTTTATAGCGCCTCGCTTGCCGCGCATTACGGCGAGTGAAACCTCGAAAAGACCGAAAGCAGGCCGTCCACGGGTGCCTGACGCCGCGAAAATCCCGCTTGCCCATATCCGGCCTCGGGTTGCCCGGTTCGACCGCGGCTGACTTGGCCCGCGAGGTCAGGCCAGGCCGGAGAATAGCCGGAGGCATCACGACCTGTAGCCATCCGCTCAAGATTGCCGTTCATGTTCCATGTGCCACCTTTGCAGATCGTTCAAGGCGATCCGCCAAGACGGACGAGGGCCGGCGCCGACGCATGCCGCGCCGCGTTCAGGCCCGGCGGTAACCGTCGCTTTTGTCCGTATTAGCACGGACATCGAAATTAACGTGAATGAGCAACCGTGAGGGATATCGCTCGTAACGAGGGATATCCGTTGCTCCACTTCAGGTGACCTCCCCGACCTCGTTGGTTGCTGGTTGTGTCGGCGGCACAGTCACTTCCGGCCATGGGATGTGGCAGGCTCGAGGCTGGCACGCAGCAGATCTCCGGCGCGAAGAATGGTTGACGGTCGACCGCAACGCTAATGCCCTGGAAGGCCTGTTTCATGGATGATCTGTTGCGGGAGTTTCTGACGGAAACCAGCGAGAGCCTGGATACCGTCGACAATCAGCTGGTGCGGTTCGAGCAGGAACCGAACAACGCCAAGATACTCGATAACATTTTTCGCCTGGTCCACACCATCAAGGGCACCTGCGGCTTCCTGGGACTGCCGCGGCTGGAAGCGCTGGCGCATGCCGCCGAGACCCTGATGGGCAAATTCCGCGACGGAATGCCGGTGACGGGCCAGGCGGTGACGCTGATCCTGACCACGATCGACCGCATCAAGGACATCCTGGGCCGGCTCGAGGCGACCGAGGCGGAGCCCGACGGCTCCGATCAGGATCTGATCGACGAATTACAGGCGATGGTGGAGCGCGGGATGGAAGCGATGTCAGCGTCGGCTCCGCCGATCGCGTCCGCGGCTTCGCCGGTCGCGTCGGCGTCGGCTTCGCCGGCCGAAGCGGCGCCTGCGGCTGCCGCTGAGCCTGCGGTTGCGGCGGGCTCCTTGATACCGCAGATGCTGGAGCGGCCGCTGCGTCCCGGCGAAGTGTCGCTGGATGAACTGGAGCGCGCGTTCCGCGAAACCGCGATCGAGGTTGCATCGCCGCCCACGGCGCCGGTCGCGCCAGCTGTCGCCGCGCCCGCGCCGCGGGCCGCGCCCGCCAGGGAAGCCAAGCCGGTGGCGAAAGAGGCAAAGCCGGCCGCCGCCGTAAAACCCGCGGCCAGCAAGGTGGCCGCCGCCGACGAAGTGCACGAGGCCGACAAGGTCGCCAACCAGTCGATCCGCGTCAACGTGGATACGCTGGAACATTTGATGACCATGGTGTCGGAACTGGTGCTGACCCGCAATCAGCTCTTGGAGATCTCGCGGCGCAACGAGGACACCGAGTTCAAGGTGCCGCTGCAGCGGCTCTCCAACGTCACCGCCGAACTGCAGGAAGGCGTCATGAAGACGCGGATGCAGCCGATCGGCAACGCCTGGCAGAAGCTGCCGCGCATCGTGCGCGACCTCTCGGGCGAACTCGGCAAGCAGATCGAACTGGAGATGCACGGCGCCGACACCGAGCTCGACCGCCAGGTGCTCGACCTGATCAAGGATCCGCTCACCCACATGGTGCGCAACTCCGCCGACCACGGCCTGGAGACCCCGGCCGAGCGCGCGGCCGCCGGCAAGCCCGAGCAGGGCACCATTCGGCTGTCCGCCTATCATGAAGGCGGCCACATCATCATCTGCATCGCCGACAACGGCCGCGGCCTCAACACCGAGCGGATCAAGGCCAAGGCGGTCTCGAGCGGTCTCGTCAGCGAGGCTGAACTCGAGAAGATGACCGAAGCGCAGATCCACAAGTTCATCTTCGCGCCCGGCTTCTCGACCGCGGCCGCGGTCACCTCGGTGTCCGGCCGCGGCGTCGGCATGGACGTGGTGCGCACCAATATCGACCAGATCGGCGGCACCATCGACATCAAGTCGGTGGCCGGCGAGGGTTCCAGCGTCACCATCAAGATCCCGCTGACGCTTGCCATCGTCTCGGCGCTGATCGTGGAAGCCGCCGGCGACCGCTTTGCCATTCCGCAGCTGGCGGTGGTCGAACTGGTGCGGGCGCGGGCCAATTCCGAGCACCGCATCGAGCGCATCAAGGACACCGCGGTGTTGCGGCTGCGCAACAAGCTGTTGCCGCTGATGCACCTGAAGAAACTGCTCAAGATCGACGACGGCTCCTCTTCCGATCCGGAGAACGGCTTCATCGTCGTGACCCAAGTCGGCAGCCAGACCTTCGGCATCGTGGTCGACGGCGTGTTCCACACCGAGGAAATCGTGGTCAAGCCGATGTCGACCAAGCTGCGCCACATCGACATGTTCTCCGGCAACACCATCCTGGGCGATGGCGCCGTGATCATGATCATCGATCCCAACGGCATCGCCAAGGCATTGGGCGCCTCGGGTGCTGCCAGCCATGAAATCGCCGACGAGAACGCGGCTTCCCGCGCCAGCGCCGCCGATCAACTGACCTCGCTTTTGGTGTTCCGCGCCGGCAGCGCCCAGCCCAAGGCGGTGCCGCTCGGCCTCGTCACGCGTCTGGAGGAGATCGCCGCCGACAAGATCGAGCTCTCCAACGGCCGCTACATGGTGCAGTATCGCGACCAGCTGATGCCGCTGGTGCAGATGAACGGCGTCAATGTCCAGACCACAGGCTCGCAGCCGATCCTGGTGTTCGCCGACGACCGCCGCTCGATGGGGCTGGTGGTCGACGAGATCGTCGACATCGTCGAGGAGAAGCTCAACATCGAGGTCGCGGGCGAGCAGCTGGCCGGCATTCTCGGCTCCGCCGTGATCAAGGGCCAGGCCACCGAAGTGATCGACGTCGGCCACTTCCTGCCGATGGCGTTCCCCGACTGGTTCACGCGCAAGGAGATGGCGCCGTCGGCGTCCGCGCAATCGGTGCTTTTGGTCGACGACAGCGCGTTCTTCCGCAACATGCTGGCGCCGGTGCTCAAAGCCGCCGGCTACAAGGTGCGGGTGGCGCCGAACGCGCAGGAGGGCCTGACGGCGCTGCGCTCGGGCCAGGTCTTCGACGTGGTGCTGACCGACATCGAGATGCCCGACATGAACGGGTTCGAGTTCGCCGAAATTATCCGGGCCGACCAGCACTTAAGTGCGATGCCGATCATCGCGCTGTCCTCGCTGGTGTCGCCGGCGGCGATCGAGCGCGGCCGGCAGGCCGGCTTCCACGATTACGTTGCCAAGTTCGACCGTCCCGGCCTGATCGCGGCGCTGAAGGAACAGACCGCCGAACTCAACCGCGCGGCATGAAACAAGTTCAGCCAGCCATGAGCAAGCTCAGCCCGGGCATAAGCAAGCTCAGCCCGGGCATAAGGATCTGAAGCATGACCAGCAAGACCGACTTGACCGAAGGCGCCGTCGCCGAATACGTCACCGCGATGATCGGAGGCCAGCTGTTCGGGCTGCCGATCTCCCGCGTCCAGGACGTGTTCATGCCGGAACGGCTGACGCGGGTGCCGCTGTCGCCCGGCGAGATCGCCGGTGTGCTCAATCTGCGCGGCCGCATCGTCACCGTGGTGGACATGCGCGCCCGGCTCGGACTGCCGAGGGCCGACGACGGCAAGCCGCCGATGGCGGTCGGCGTCGACCTGCGCGGTGAGTCCTACGGCCTGCTGATCGACCAGATCGGCGAGGTCCTTAGGCTTCCCGACGCGGGCCGCGAGGAAAATCCCGTCAACCTCGATCCCCGCATGGCCAAGCTCGCCGGCGGCGTGCATCGTCTCGACGGTCAGCTCATGGTCGTCCTCGATGTCGATCGCGTCCTCGAAATCGTGCCGAAAACCGTGCTGGCAGCCTAGCTTTGAGTTGCGATCGCAACGCCCCATTTGGGAGAAGCCCGAAATGAGAACATGTCTTGTCGTCGATGACTCGACCGTCATCCGGAAAATCGCGAGGCGAATTCTGGAAGAGATGGATTTCGAGATCACCGAGGCCGAGGACGGCGAGAAGGCGCTGGAAGTCTGCAAGTGCGGACTGCCCGACGCCGTCCTGCTCGACTGGAACATGCCGGTCATGGATGGCTTCGAGTTCCTGGGCAATCTGCGCCGGCTGCCTGGCGGCGACCAGCCCAAGGTGGTGTTCTGCACTACCGAAAACGGGATTGATCATATTGCGCGTGGGCTTGATGCGGGCGCCAACGAATACATCATGAAGCCGTTCGACAAGGACATCGTCGCCGCGAAGTTCCGGGAAGTCGGATTGATCGAGGTTACGGTGCCGGTCTAGGCCGGTTCCACGTCTCATAAGCCGTATCAGGTTGCGTCAAGTCATGACTATTGAACCAAACGCGGGGAAAAATCCTCGTTCCGGTTGCACCCGGAGGGGCGGCTATCCGCGCCGCCGGATGCCTTGCCCGTCATCGGCGCGCACAACCCGGAAAATTGACATTCGCGTCATGGTGAAATCGCCCAGCGATGTCCGTCCGAAATCATTACATTTCGTTTCGAGAGGCCGCCCGTGACCCCGCCCGACTACGAATATCTGCGCAAACTCCTGAGAGACCATTCCGGTCTCGATCTGTCTGCCGACAAGCAGTATCTGATCGAAAGCCGGTTGCTGCCGCTGGCGCGCAAGGCCGGCATCGCCGGCATCAGCGAACTCGTGCAAAAAATGAAGGATGGGTCCGCCTCGCTCGTCACCCAGGTGGTCGAAGCCATGACCACCAACGAAACCTTCTTCTTCCGCGATAAGGTTCCGTTCGATCACTTCCGCGATTCGATCATGCCCGAAATCCTGCAGGCTCGCGCCGGCCGCAAGAGCATCCGGATCTGGTGCGCCGCCGGCTCGACGGGTCAGGAACCCTATTCGCTCGCGATGTGCCTGAAGGAAATGAGCGGGGCGCTGAGCGGCTGGCGGGTCGAAATCATCGCCACCGACCTTTCGCAGGAAGTGCTCGAGAAGTCCAAGGCGGGCATCTACAGCCAGTTCGAGGTGCAGCGCGGCCTGCCGATCCAGTTGCTGGTCAAATACTTCAAGCAGACCGGCGAGTTTTGGCAGATCAACGCCGACCTTCGCGCCATGGTGCAGCATCGCCAGCTCAATCTGCTGCACGATTTTTCCCAGCTCGGCACGTTCGACGTGATCTTCTGCCGCAACGTTCTGATCTATTTCGATCAGGACACCAAGATCAACATCTTCAACCGGCTTGCCAAGCAGATGGAGCCGGACGGATTTCTCGTGCTCGGCGCGGCCGAGACGGTGGTCGGGCTAACTGACGTCTTCAAGCCGTTTCCCGATCGGCGCGGTCTCTATCGGCCGAGCGGCGTGCGCCCGGCGCCGGCGAAAATGCCGGCGTCCGGCGGCGCCTCGCCGAAGGTGTCGGCGGTGGCAGGGCTTTGACAAATGGCAGACGACGCTAAAGGACCGGAACGCGTGACCTTCAGTCGCGGATATGGCGTCTGCATCATGGGCATCGACGGTACCTGGCGCCGCGATTGTCTGCTTAACGCCATATCGGACAATGACGCCATCCTCACCGTCGAGGGCTCGATCCAGGGCCTCAATCTCAAGGAGTTCTTTCTCCTGCTGTCATCGACGGGGCTTGCCTATCGCCGATGCGAGCTGGTTCGCGTCAACGGCACCGAGATCGACGTCCAGTTCCTGAAGGGCAAGAACAAGAAAAAGCGGGCGGGCGCGGCTTCGCCCCAGGACACCATGATGGCATAACGCGTAGCGCGACTGCATAGCGGAACAAGCCCGACAAATCCCGCACAATTGCTAAAGACACCGGTCGAATTTCAGCCCGTCGTTTTACGCCGCTGAAGCTCGGGGGATGAGCGGTGGCCGCTGGTATGCGGCTTTCATCGCGTCAACGTCTCGAGGCGCCTTGCGCTCGATCAAAATCTGACGCGTCTGTCCGCCGATCGCCGAGCCTAGGCAAATCCGATCGTGGCGGCGAAGGCGGCCCCGGCCGCGGTCCGGCCTGAACGAACGAAACGGGGAGCCGACATGTTGGGGCACCGTCATCGGGCGCCTCAGGCGCAACCGCTCCAGCGATCGAGGTGCGGCGCGGTACCGGCCGTCTTAATTCCAGGCTGCGGTGTCCTGGTAGCATGCAGTAGGAGAAAGGCTGCGCCGAGATGGGCTTCGCAGGTTTTCAATGCCGCACGCGCGCCCGCGTAACGCGGCGTGACGTCATCCAGGACGAATATATTGGTGCCGGTTTCCCAATAGCCGAGGGGAACATCGTCGGGGACGGCCTGCTCGATCCGTTGCATGCTGGCCTGGACGTGCGCGATCAGCGACATGAGATCGGAACCGATCGCCTCATGGAGGTCCTCATTACGAGCCGAGGTTCCGCCGCCTGCTGCGTTGTGCATGAGAGGTCTCCTTTACCGGGCTTTTTATGCCTCCACCGCTACTTGTGCGTTAAGTCGCGGTCCCGTACAAATACGGGTGGGGACGACGACTCTGATATCAGCGTATGCGTCGTTACATCAGTCCGTCATCTCTTCACTGTCTATGGACGATGGTACATGACCGAAACACCACCCTCGCGCGGCGAAATATTCGTGGTCGACGACGATCCTGCTGTGCGCGAAACGCTTTCCGTGGTCTTGTCGGCCGGTGGCTATCAGGTGATCTGCTTCGCGGACGGCGCGGCGCTGCTCGCGGTCGCGCGCAACCGGACACCTTCCTGCATCCTGCTCGACGTGCATATTCCCGGTAAATCCGGCCTCGATATCCTGAGGGAACTTCGCGGCGAGGAGTATCCCGCGCCGATCTTCATGATCTCCGGGCAAGGCGACATCGCGATGGCGGTCTCGGCCATCAAGAACGGCGCGCTGGACTTCATCGAAAAGCCGTTCCGCGGCAGCGAAATCGTCGGACGGCTGGACGAGGCGATCAGGGCGTATGCGCGGCGGCAGGCCGACAGTTCAGCGTCGAGAGTAGCGTCGCTGCATTTTCCGGGGCGCGAACCGTTGACGCGGCGCGAACGCGAGGTGCTGGAGCAGTTCACCTCCGGCGCATCCAACAAGGAAGCCGGCCGTCAGCTCGGTATCAGCCCGCGTACGATCGAAGATCATCGCGCCAACATCATGAAGAAGCTCGGCGCGAGGAACGCGGCCGACCTGATCCGTATCGTGATGACCACTCCGCGCGCGTCCTGACGCCGGGCGCCGCCGCCTATCGCCGCGAACGGAACACGCGCACCCGGAGCTACCGCGATCGGCCAGGATCACGCTTGATCATCCCGGCCTCAAGTGGCGAGCGCCTTGCGGATCATGGCCCCCATATCCGACTTGCGGTACGGCTTGGCGAGCAGCAGCACGCCGGTGTCGAGCCGGCCGTGATGGATGATCGCATTCTCGGTATAGCCCGAGGTGAACAGCACCTTCAGCTCCGGTTTGCGCCGTTGCAGCTCGTTGGCAAGCTGGCGGCCGTTCATCGCGCCCGGCATGATGACGTCGGTGAACAACAGATCGAATTGATTGCCGGCCTCGAACACGGTCAGCGCCTCCGCCGCATTGGCCGCATCCAGCGTGACGTAGCCCAGCGAATGCAGCTGGGTCAGCACGTAATCCCTCACCAGCTTGTCGTCCTCGACGACGAGAATGGTTTCATGTCCGCCTTGTACCGCCAGCGCGTTGGAGGCCTCGGACGCGACCAGCGCTCCGGTGCCCGGCGGCAGGTACATCTTGATCGTCGTTCCGTGACCCTCCTCGCTGTAGATCTTGATATGCCCCGCCGATTGCTTGACGAAGCCGTAGACCATGCTCAGTCCGAGGCCGGTGCCCTTGCCAGGTCCCTTCGACGTGAAGAACGGGTTGAAGACCTTGTCGAGGATACCGGCGGGAATGCCGGTCCCGGTGTCGCTCACGGCAATCAGGGCGTAGCGGCCGGGCCGGACGTCGCCGTGGATGTTTGCGTAATTTTCGTCGAGGAACGCCGAGCCGGTCTCCAGGATAAGCTTGCCGCCATTGGGCATGGCGTCGCGGGCATTGAGCGACAGATTGAGGATGGCGGTGGCGAGCTGATTGGGGTCGACGGTGGCTACGCAGGCTTCGTCTTCGAATACCGATTCGATCTCGATGTGCTCGCCCAGCGTGGGCCGCAGCAGCTTGGCGGTGTCGATGATCAGCGTATTGATGTCGACCTCGCGTGGCTGCAGCGGCTGCTTGCGCGCGAACGCCAGCAGATGCTGGGTGAGGTCCGCGCCACGCGCGGCGGCGTCGTCGATCATCCTGGTGATGGCTGCGAGCTGCGGCTCCTTCTCGACCGCCTCCGCCAGGATTTCGATGGTTCCGGTAATTACCGTCAGGATATTGTTGAAATCATGCGCGATGCCGCCGGTGAGCTGGCCGAGGGCTTCCATCTTTTCGGACTGCCGGATCCGGTCCTCCGCCGCGATCTTGTCGGTGAGATCACGGTAGAATCCGTTGAACACAATGCCCTCGCGGCGGCGTAGCGCGGTGACGCTCACCTCGGCTGTGAATTCCTTGCCGTCGCGCCGCACCGCCCTGATTTCGCGGCGGCCTCCGGAAAGCCAGTCTTGCCCAGACCGGCGAAAGCGCTCCAAGCCTGCCTTGAGCCTGTCGCGGTCCGCTTCTACGACGATCAGATCGATCAGGCTTTTCCCAAGGGCGTCCTTGCGCGGCCACCCGAAAATCTTTTCCGCCGCCGAATTCCAGTTCAGGATGCTGCTGCTCTCGTCGGTCTGGACGAAGGCGTCGAGCGCGGTTTCGATGATGCCGCGTGCCAGTTGCTCGCTTTCGCGCAAAGTTTCCTGCGCTCGCCGGCTTTCGGTCATGTCGCGGCCGACGAAGAAATACCGCCGGACCGGCTCCGACCAGGTGCCCATCCAGGACAGCGTCACGAGCCGTCCGTCCTTGTGGACGTAGCGTGAATCGGTGTTCTGCGCGGGCTGTCCGCGCCGGACCAGCCGCATTTCCTTGCGGCTGATTTCGAGATCGTCAGGGAGCAGGAACTCGCTGGCGTTGCGGCCGATCATTTCGTCCGGCGCATATCCCAGGATGGTTTCGGCGCTGGGGCTCACCTGGACCAGCACGCCGCTGGGATCGATCACCAGGATCAGATCCTGCGAAGTATCGAAGATGCGGCGGCGCTCCTCGATCTGCTGGCGCAGCGCGTGCTGGGTTCGCCTGCTTTCCGTAATGTCGCGGGCGGTTTTCGATGCACCGATGATCGCGCCCGACGGCGTCTTGATCGGGGAAATGCGGAGCGCGACCTCCACCAGACGGCCGTCCCTGCGCAGGCGCACCGTTTCATATTGCTCGATGGTTTCGCCCCAGTTGACCCGGCGCAGGATGTCATGCACCTCCGCGATCCGGTCGGGCGGTACGATCAGATCGATGTTCTTGCCGACCGCTTCCGCCGCGGTATATCCGAACAGCCGTTCGGCGGCCGGATTCCAGCCGGTTATCGTGCCGTCGAGGGACTTGGTGATGACGGCGTCGTTGGAGGACTCGACGGCGGCGCTGAAAAGACGCTCGCGGGCGGCGTAGTGGTCACGCGCGGCCTCGGTCCGGCGATGTTCCCGGACCTCGCGTTGCAGTGCCTCGGTCTTGGTGTTGGCCTCGCCCAGCACCCGCGCAAACGCCCGTGCCAGCACGCCGGTCTCTCCGCCCGCATCGACGGGAATGGGCGGCGGGTCGTTCTTGCCGATGCCCTCGACGGCCGCCGTCAATCGACTGATCGGCTGGGTCAGCGAGCTCGCGACGAGCACGGCCAGCGCGGCCGCGCCCAACACCGCGATCAACCCGACCAGCAGGGAGGTGTTCTGGATCGCCGCCGCCGGCGCCATGAAGACGGCGTTCGGAACGGTTTCGATGATCCCGATCCATTCACTGCCGGCAAGAATGGCCGGAGCGAGCGCCGCCGCGCTCGGCCGCCCGGTCTGATCGGGCACGATGTTCACCACACTTTGCAATGTCCCGGGTGACGCCGCTAAATAGGGAAAGTCGCTCTGCCAGTTGGTCGACGTGCCCAGCTCCGAGCCGAATTCGCGGCTGGGGTCGGGATGGACGAGATAGTCCCCTCGTCCATTGACGACGTAGATCCCCCCGCCCTGCTGCACCGATGACCGGACGCGGTCAAAAGCCGGCCCTAAATCGACGTTGACGATGACGACACCGAACGGTTTGCCGTCGGGCGTGAAAATCGGCGTCGCGACGCGTATCGTCGGTCTGTGCGGCGTCTCGATTTCCCCGTAGGACCGCCCCAGATTGAGCGGTGATACGTATAATTCGTCCGGGCGCAACTTGATCGAATCCTGGAAATAGGCCCGATCGTCTCTTCGTTGCAACTCCGGCTCTGCAACGATCCGAAGCGCTCCATTGGACCCGAAGCGGTCGACGCGTACGATCTCGCGCCCGCCGTCATCGAGGCCGATGATGCGAAGCATCGCATAAGCAGGGTTGGCTTGAATTTCGGCAAAGAGCCGGGCTGCGATCCGTTCCCGCCACGTTTTTTCCGAGATGCCATCAACGGGATCGACGCCACCTGCCAAATGCGCGCGGATCAAGCCGTTCAACGCGGCCGAGGATCGAAAGCCTGCGATGTCTCCCCGCGCGCCGGCCACGAAGTATTCGAGATCCGCGGCGACGAGCTGCGAATGAGCCTCGATGCGATCGAGGACGCGCGGCAGCAGCGCCTGCTCCAGGCTGCGATAGCTCAGCCATCCGACCGCCGATACCGCGATCGCAACCAGCAAGACCATCGCGATGGCTAGTCGGGTGGCGAGCGTCATCTGTACTCTCGCGTCGCCTGGTGATCCTTTGGCGCATAGCCGGGCAGGATAGACGACGCTGTGTTGGCATTATGGGCCGGGCGCAATATTCCCCGCTGGAACCGATGATGACGATGAGCGCTTCGCGGCGTCAAGACAATCTGCGACCGCCGCCATCAGAGCGGCTGGCTTGAAGGGCTTTTGCAGGCTGCTGACGGCGCCGAGCTTGGTCGCCATGGTCAGAAAGTCCGGACCCGCGGCGGGATCCGGCTCGATCGGGCGGCCGGAGATCACAATGATCGGCATCAGCGGCTGCTGTTGGTGAATGAGCCGCATCGCTTCCAGCCCATCCATTCCCGGCATGAAAATATCGAGAAACAACATGTCGAATTTTCCGGATTCGATGATCGCCAGGCCCTTGCGGCCGTCATTGGCGACGAAAACGCTGTGGCCGGCCCGCTCCAGCAGAAGTCGGATGGTGGTCTGGACGGCAATGTCATCGTCGACGATCAGAATTTTTGCCAAGAGCGAATCTTTCGCGGTGCATGAAATATGTCAATGTTGAGTTGTGAATCCGTTGCCTGCCACGCGCAAGCCATTCTTCGGCGACGCGCGCGCCATATTGTTGAAAAAAAGCGACGCATCGCGCTGCTGCTATTCCCGATACAGTGCAGACGACGCCGGACGTGGCTTCGCAACGGATGATTCGCGTCGCTTCAGCCAATGATGGAACCCGCGCCGGTGATTTCATACCGCATCCGGTATTTGCACGGGTTTCTGTTTCACTCCCGATTAAACCTCGGGGATTCTCCCGGAGTTGACGGGCCTTTCTTCACGCAGCATGGCCTGCGCATTTGTCTGAAGGCGGAAACTTCGTTCGCCGATACGGCGGCGCATGGCAGCGGGGATCCGAAGGCGGCGGCGCATCGGGGCTATGAAGGTGGGCAGGTCGACAAGGCGGCTGTGATCTGGAAGCGGCCCTCGTCAACGGCGAGGCTTACAGGATGATGATCGGCGAACGGCGCTTTGCCGTTGCATAGGCTCGGCTCGATAACGAGCCGGGCCTCGTTGATCAGGCCGCACGCACGGTGTTGAGAAACTTGCCGACCTCGAGCTTGAGGCGGTTGCTGTCGCCGGACAACGACTGCGCCGCCGCCAGAACCTGCGACGAGGCGGATCCGGTCTCGCCGGCGCCGCGCTGCACGTCGACGATGTGGGACGAGACCTGCTGGGTACCTTGCGCCGCCTGCTGCACGTTGCGGGAAATTTCCTGCGTCGCCGCGCCCTGCTCTTCCACCGCCGCCGCGATGGTCGAGGAGATTTCCGACAGTCTTTCGATGGTGCCGCTGATCTCCTTGATCGCGCCGACCGACTCGTGGGTCGCCGCCTGGATGCCCGAGATCTGCTGGCCGATCTCGCCGGTCGCCTTGGCGGTCTGCTCGGCCAGCGCCTTCACCTCGGATGCCACCACCGCGAAGCCACGTCCGGCCTCACCGGCTCGCGCGGCCTCGATCGTGGCGTTCAACGCCAGCAGGTTAGTCTGGCCCGCGATGGTGTTGATCAGTTCGACGACGTCGCCGATGCGCGCGGCGGCCTTCGACAATTCGCTGACGCGGTCGTTGGTCTTGCGCGCCTGATCGACGGCCTCGCCCGCCATCCGGGCAGATTCCTGCACCTGGCGGCTGATCTCGTTGACGGACGACGCCATTTCTTCGGTAGCCGAGGCCACCGACTGCACGTTGGTGGAGGCTTCTTCCGAAGCGGCGGCAACCATGGTGGTGAGCTCCTGCGCCCGCGCCGCGGTCGAGGTCAGCGTGCCGGCGGAGGCTTCCAGTTCGGTCGAGGCCGAGGATACGGTCTCGACGATCTCGCCAACGGCGGCTTCGAAGCCATCGGCGAGCTTGATCATGTCCGCCTTGCGCTGCTTGGCGGCGATCTGGTCCTGTGTGGCCTTGGCCTCGGCTTCCTCGCGGGCCTTCTCCTCAGCCCTGACTTTGAAGGTCTCGACCGCCTGCGCCATGTCGCCGATCTCGTCCTTGCGATCGAGACCCGGGAGCACAACGCCGAAATTGCCGCCCGCGAGTTCTTTCATGCCGGAGGTCAGTCCCGACAGCGGCTTGATGATGCCGCGCGCGATCAGGAACGCGATCAAGAGGCCAATCACGACGGCTGCGCCGGCCACCACTTCCTGCATGGTGATGGTGCCGCTGATGAGACCTTCGGTATCTGCGGTCGTCTTGGCGAAAGCCCTCCCGATCGATTCCCTCACCCCGTCGAGTTTTCCAACTGCGTCGACGGTCAGGGGCGTGATGGCCTTGTAGTAAATGTCATCGCCCGCCACCAGATTGGGCCCGGTCTTGTTGAAGGCCTCGGCGTATTTGGCAACACCGGTCTTGACGTTCGCCAGCAGCGCCGCGAGATTCGGGGGCAGGTCGGCTTTCTCCAGAACCGCGATCTGCGCCTGGGCCTTTTCGGTGTTGGCCTTGAAAGTCGCGAGCCCCTTGGCGTCACGGGTCGCCAGCATCCGCCAGTTCGCGACGCGAACCAGAAGTACCTTGGCTTCAAGGAAGGCTGCGCCCGGGGCAGAATCGGTTTTTGCTATGGCATCGACGAATTTCTGGACGTCCTCCGCCATCTTGTCGCCGTCGGTGAACAGGGACGCCTGACCGGCAACCACCTGCTTGACGGCCTCGCCGAGCGCGAGGCGCTTAGCCTTCAGTTCCTCGATATCCTTGCCGATCTCTTTGTAGGTCGCACGCCGTTCTTCGGACCGGGTCGTCTTGTCGGCTTCCACCAGAAGATCGCCCGCCGTCTTCAACCGCGTTTCGGCTTCGGTGTAGGATTTCTCGTCGTGATCGAATGCGTAGCGGAGGATCGCGCGCCGAATCGCCTGGAGGTTCGCGGCGATTTCGCCCACCCGGATCGTGTTCTCGGACTGCAGCGTCATCGCCGCGACCTGGGTGCGGAGTTCTCCCAGTTGCCATACCGCGAAGCCGGCAAGGCCCACGCAGAACAGCAGCAGTGCAGCGAATCCGCCATAGAGCCGGCCGCTGATTCGAAGATTCAGAAATGACATTGAATCCGTCCTCGCAAATGCAGCAATTTGGAAATGCGAGGGGAAGCTGCTCCCCCGGCGAAATGGCGCATTTGCGCGGCCACTGCCAATGAATAGCAGCTCGAAGATATGACACCCTTAATATACCCCTCGTACAAATACGGGAAATTGGATGATAACCCGCCGCGCCGGCGGCGCTGTTCCAGCGTCCGCGTCATCTCGTGCCACACGGCGGAATCGACCTGACCGCCGCGCTTGCACGAAAATGCCAGGGCGGCCCCTAAGCCGTGCCGGTACATTTCCGCAGCGCGGTGCTGGCGGCGACCGCGCTGGTTTCCTGACGACTGGCCGCCATGCGCCGGTACCCGTGAAAGCGGGCTTGCCCGGCATAGACCGCCTGTGAGATGACCTGAGCGGTCTCGAACAGGTGTGATCATGGCAGACAAGAAAAAGCCTCAGGAAACGCTCCGCAGCGCGCGCTGGTTTGCGCCCGACGACCTCCGTGCCTTCGGCCACCGCTCGCGTGCGATGCAGATGGGCTACGCGCCCGAGGAGTGGAAGGACCGCCCGGTCATCGCGATCCTCAATACCTGGTCCGACGCGCAGCCCTGCCACATGCATTTCAAGAGCCGCGTCGACGATGTCAAGCGCGGCGTGCTGATGGCCGGCGGCTTTCCGATGGAATTGCCGGCGCTGTCGCTGTCGGAATCGTTCCTGAAGCCGACCACCATGCTCTATCGCAACATGCTGGCGATGGACGCCGAGGAGCTGTTGCGCGGCCATCCCGTCGACGGCGTGGTGCTGATGGGCGGCTGCGACAAGACCACGCCGGGCCTGCTGCTCGGCGCCACCAGCATGAACTTGCCGGCGATCTATCTGCCCGCGGGACCGATGCTGCGCGGCAACTGGAAGGGCAAGACACTGGGCTCGGGGTCGGATGCCTGGAAATACTGGGACGAGCGGCGCGCCGGGAAAATCTCCGACAAGGACTGGGTCGATGTCGAGGCCGGCATCGCGCGCAGCTACGGCACCTGCATGACCATGGGTACCGCCTCCACCATGACCGCGATCGCCGAGGCGATCGGCATGACGCTGCCCGGCGCCTCGTCGATTCCGGCCGCCGACGCCGGCCATATCCGTATGGCCTCTGAATGCGGCCGCCGCATCGTCGAGATGGTCTGGGAAGACCTGACGCCGAGACGGATCCAGACCCGCAAGGCGTTCGAAAACGCCATTACGGTGGCGATGGCGATGGGCTGCTCGACCAATGCGATCATCCATTTGATCGCGCAGGCGCGCCGCGCCGGCCAGGACATTGGATTGGAGGATTTCGAGATCGCCAGCCGCAAGGTGCCGGTGGTGGCCAACGTGCGGCCGAGCGGCGACAAATATCTGATGGAGGATTTTTTCTATGCCGGCGGATTGCCGGGCCTGATGAGCCGGATCCGGGACCATCTGCATCTCGATTGCCTGACGGTAACCGGCCGGACGCTCGGTGAGAATATTGCGGGCGCCGAGGTCTACAATGACGACGTCATCCGCTCCTTCGAAAATCCGATCTATGCCGAAGGCGCGCTCGCGGTGCTGAAGGGCAATCTCGCCCCCGATGGCTGCGTGATAAAACCGTCAGCCTGCGAGCCGCGCTTCCTCAGGCACACCGGCCCGGCTCTGGTGTTCGACGACTATCCCGCGATGAAAAAGGCGATCGACGATCCCGATCTCGACGTCACGGCCGATCACGTGCTGATCCTGCGCAACGCGGGGCCGCAGGGCGGGCCGGGCATGCCGGAATGGGGAATGCTGCCGATCCCTACAAAACTCGTGAAGCAGGGCGTGCGCGACATGGTACGGCTGTCGGACGCGCGCATGAGCGGCACCAGCTACGGCGCCTGCATCCTGCATGTGTCACCGGAATCCTATATCGGCGGGCCGCTGGCGCTGGTGAAGAACGGCGACAGGATCACGCTGGACGTCGCCGCGCGTACCATCAATCTCGACGTCCCGGAAGCGGAACTGGCCAAACGGCGCGCCGCATGGCAGCCGCCGGAGCCGCGCTACGAGCGCGGCTATGGCTGGATGTTCACCAAGCATATCAGGCAGGCCAATGAGGGCTGCGACTTTGACTTTCTCGAAACGTCGTTCGGCGCGCCGGTCGACGAGCCGTCGATTTATTAAGCCCCGTCGTTCCGGGATGGTCCGAAGGACCAGACCCGGAGCTTCGAGAGATTCCCCGATGCGCAATTGCGCATCTGAGGTTCGATGCTTCGCATCGCGCCGGAATGACGGACAACCAGGATAAGGCCACATGACAAAACTCAGCGATACCACCCGCACTAAATTAAAGTCCGTCTCCACCGCCACGGTCGCGACCGCGCTGTTCAAGCGCGGCTTTCGCATCCAGATGATTCAGGACGTGCATGCGCTTGGCGCCGATCAGCCGGTGCTGGTCGGCGAGGCCTTTACCCTGCGCTACATGCCGGCGCGCGAAGACCTCAACAAGCTCGAGGTGTTTCGCGACCGCGCTCATCCGCAGCGCAAGGCGATCGAGGACTGTCCGCCCGGCGCGGTGCTGGTGATGGACAGCCGCAAGGATGCCCGCGCGGCCTCGGCCGGCGCGATCCTGGTGACGCGGCTGATGCAACGCGGTGTCGCCGGCGTCGTCACCGACGGCGGCTTTCGCGATTCAGCCGAGATCGCAAAACTCGGCTTTCCCGCCTACCATCACCGCCCGAGCGCGCCGACCAACCTGACGCTGCATCAGGCGATCGAGATCAACGTCCCGATCGGCTGCGGCGACGCGCCAGTGTTTCCCGGCGACGTCATCCTCGGCGATGGCGACGGCGTCATCGTGATCCCCGCGCACCTCGCCGACGAAATCGCCGTTGAGGCCGTCGAGATGACCGCGTTCGAGGATTTTGTCACGGAGGAGGTGAAGAAGGGCCGCGGCATTTTCGGTCTTTATCCCGCCACCGACGAGCAGACGCTGGTGCAGTTCGCGGCGTGGCGGAAGAAGATGGGGAGGTAGGCGCACCATAAGACACGTCGTCCCGGACAAGCGAGCGGAGCGAGCGCGATCCGGGACCCATAACCACAAGCGCTCGTTATTGCCAGGATGTTGCCCTAGCGTGCCTGAAACCGTCGTTCGGTGGTTATGGGTCCCCGCTTTCTCGGGGACGACAACCTGGATGACCTGGGCTACGACGTTCTCTCCACCATTCCCACCGCCCACAGCGCGAACGCATAGGCGATCGCGACCTCGTCGAGCCGGTTGAATCGACCCGATGCGCCGCCGTGGCCGGCGCCCATGTTGATCCGCAGCAACACCGGTCCGCCGCCTGTCATGGTGGCGCGCAGCCGCGCGATCCATTTGGCCGGCTCCCAGTAGGTGACGCGCGGATCGGTCAGGCCGCCCATCGCGAGAATCGCCGGATAATCCCTGGCCGCGACGTTGTCGTAAGGCGAGTATGACAAGATGGTCTTGAAGTCCCTTTCGCTCTCGATCGGGTTGCCCCATTCCGGCCATTCCGGCGGCGTCAGCGGCAGCGTGTCGTCGAGCATGGTGTTGAGCACGTCGACGAACGGCACCTCGGCGACGATGCCGGCGAACAATTCGCCAGCGCGGTTGGCGACCGCACCCATCAGCATGCCGCCGGCGCTGCCGCCATGGGCGACAATGCGTTTGGTCCCGGTATATTTGGCTGCGATCAGCGCGCGCGCGCTGGCGGCGAAATCGTCGAAGCTGTTGGTCTTCTTCTCGCGCTTGCCGTCCAGATACCAGCCCCAGCCCTTGTCGGTGCCGCCGCGGATATGGGCGATGGCATAGACAAAGCCGCGATCGACCAGCGACAGTCGGTTGGCCGAGAACGACGCCGGCATCGCCATGCCGTAGGAGCCGTAGCCATACAAAAGCAGCGGCGCGTTGCCGTCGCGCGTGAGGTCTTTGCGGTGCAGGATCGATACCGGCACCTCGGCGCCGTCATGCGACTTCGCCATGATTCGGGTGGTGACGTAGTCGGCGGGGTTGTGGCCACTGGGAATTTCCTGGCGCTTGCGCAACACCCGCGTGCGCTTCGCCATGTCGTAGTCGTAGACCTCCGACGGCGTCGTCATCGACGAATAGGAAAAACGCAGATTCGTCGTGTCGAATTCATAGGAGCCCATGGTGTCGAGCGAATAGGCCGCCTCGTCGAAGGCGATGGCGTGCTCGTCGCCTGTGCCGAGATCGCGGATGATGATGGACGGCAGCGCATTGGCGCGCTCCAGCCGCACCATGTGGCCGGCATAGAGCTCGACATCGAGGATGTAGATGCCGGCGCGATGCGGGATCAGCTCGCGCCAGTTGGCGCGCTCGGGGGCGGCGAGCGGCGCGGTCACGACCTTGAAATCGATCGCGCCGTCGGCGTTGGTGAGGATGAACAATTCCTCGCCGCGGTCGGCCAGCGAATATTGCACGCCGCTCTGGCGCGCGGCGACCAGCCGCGGCGGCGCCTCGGGACGGGCGAGATCGATCAGCCGCTGCTCTGACGTTTCGTGGTCGCCGCCCGCGATCACGCAAAAACGCCCGCTGGAGCTCTCATGGATATGCGTGAACCAGCCGGCATCGTGCTCCTCATAGGCCAGACTGTCGTCCGCCTGCGGCGTGCCGAGGCGATGGCGCCAGACCTGCATCGGGCGGTGGTTGTCGTCGAGCTTGACATAGAAGAAGCTCTTGCCGTCAGTGCTCCACACCACCGCGCCGTCGGTTTCCTCGACCAGATCGTCGAGGTCCTTGCCATCAGCCCAGTCGCGCACGCGGATGGAAAAATATTCCGAGCCCTTGATATCGGCGCTCCAGGCCTCGAGTCGATGATCCGGCGAATGCCGGGCGCCGCCGAACTTGAAATATTCCTCGGATGCCGCGAGCTGGTCACCATCGAGCACGATCCGGACCTCGCCGCCGTCGCGCGGCATGCGGCCGAACAGTTCGTGCTGGCCGCCCTCGCGGAACTTGCGCAGATAGGCGTAAGGACCGTCCGGCGAGGGCACGCTGGAATCGTCCTCCTTGATCCGCCCGCGCATTTCCGCAACCAGCGTCTTCTGCAGGGCGGCGGTGTGGCCGAGCAGGCTCTCGGTATAGGCGTTCTCGGCTTCGAGATATTTCCTGATATCCGGATCGAGCACGGCGGGATCGCGCAACACTTCCTGCCAGTTTTGATCCTTCAGCCAGGCGTAGTCGTCCACCACCGTGATGCCGTGGGTGGTGAACGGATGCGACCGGCGCGGCGCGACCGGCGCGGGGAGGGAGGTCTTTTGATCCATTGGTGCTCACCCGGTTCCGCTCGCGGACCTTGCCGCGGTTGTCAACGCTATATCGGCGCTCGCCAGCGGATTGCCAGATATGGCGCCCCTGCGCCAGTGCCGCGCACGGCTTGTTGACTGCCGGGTTGTGTGGTTAGGGTTTTTCGGCCCTGCGCCCGGGAAAGGCCTGATGCTCTTCAATTCCTATCCCTTCATCTTCCTGTTCCTGCCGGTCGCCCTGTTCGGCTATTTTGCGCTCGGCCGGTTCGGCAATCCTTTGCCCGTGATCTGGCTGGCGCTGGCGTCGCTGGCCTTTTATTCCTTCAGCAACTGGCAATTCGTGGGCCTGCTGCTGGGCTCGATCGCGTTCAACTATTTCATCGGCCTGTTGTTGATCGCAAGGCGGCTGCGCGCGCGGATGCGATTGGCGGTTCTCACGATCGGCGTCACCGGCGATCTCCTGGTGCTCGGCACATTCAAATATGCCGGCTTCCTCGCCGCCAATCTCGATGCGCTGTTTTCCACCGGCCTCGCCGTGAACATCCTGCTGCCGGTCGGGATATCCTTCTACACCTTCACCCAGATCGCCTTCCTGGTGGATGCCTATCGCGGCAAGGTCGCGGGTTACGCGCTGCCGCGTTACGCGCTGTTCGTGACCTACTTCCCGCATCTGATCGCCGGGCCGATCCTGCACCACCGGGACATGATCCCACAGTTCGAGCGAAGCGAATCGAAGCGGCCGGATCCGCATCTGATCCTGTGCGGCCTGATCATTTTCGCGATCGGCCTGTTCAAGAAGACCTGCCTCGCCGACGGCATCCAACCCCTGGTCGCGCTCGCCTTCGGCCCCACGACACCGTCGTTTGACCAGGCCTGGATCGGCGCGCTGGCCTACACCTTCCAGCTCTATTTCGATTTCTCCGGCTATTCCGACATGGCGATCGGAATCTCCCTGATGTTCGGCATCTTCCTGCCGCTCAATTTCAATTCGCCGTACAAGGCCCGAAACATCATCGACTTCTGGCGGCGCTGGCACATGACGCTGTCGCATTCCTGCGCGACTATCTCTATATCCCGCTCGGCGGCAATCGCGGCGGGCCGGCGCTGCGCTATGTCAACCTGATGATTACAATGGCGCTCGGCGGGCTCTGGCACGGCGCGGCCTGGACGTTTGTCATCTGGGGCGTGCTGCACGGCTGCTATCTTTGCATCAACCACGCCTGGAACAATTTTGGTCCGGCGATAACGCCGCGCCTGGCGTCCCTGGCAAATCTTGCCGCGTTCGCACTCACGTTCCTCGCCGTCGTCGTCGCCTGGGTGTTCTTCCGCGCCGACAGCCTGTCAAGCGCGCTTTACGTGCTGTCGAAGATGGCCAGCCCTGCGCAAATCGCCTTCGGCCGTGGCGAAATGGCCGACGCAGTCTTCATCGGCATCTATGCCGCCATCGCGTGGTTCGCGCCGAACACGCAAACCATCATGGGTTACGATCACGCCAATAGAACTGTCGGAGGGACGCTCGACGGCTCGCGGCTGCGGCCGCTCTTCCTTTACGCCACCGCGGCGGTGCTGGCTTTCGGGATTCTCGGAATCCAGCAGCACAGCGAATTCATATACTTCAGGTTTTAGAGCATGACCCGGAAAAGTGGGAACCGGTTTTCCGAAAAGGTCATGCTCAAGCAAAGAATGAGTGCACCTGCCAAGGATCTGCTGCGGTTTCTGGGCGCCACCGCACTGGTCATTTTTGCGGCGTCCGCGCTCACTTTCATCGTCGACCCGCTGCAGTTGTTCAGGCCGGCGCGGCTGGTTGCGGCGATGTATTCGCCTGACAGCCGGATGCAGGACGCCGGCCTGATCAGCAGCCAGGAATTCGACACCGTCTTCATGGGCACCTCGCTGGCGATCCACTTCCGGCAGAGCGACATCGACCGCCTGCTCGGTGGGAAGTCGCTGAAGCTTTCGATGACGGGGTCGACGTCGCATGAGCAGAGTTTTGTCATTGCCTCGGCGCTCGAGCGCCATCCCAGGCGGGTGATCTGGGAGATGGACGACTGGATCTTCCGCGATTCGCCGGATGTCGATCACGACATCTATCTTCCGGCCGATCTTTATCGGCGAGACATCAAGGGCTTCGCCGGTTACCTGTTCAGCGGCGCGATGGCGCGCGAATCGGCGTGGATCATGGTGCGCTCGATTCCGCCGCTTGCGCCGCTCGTCGCGCGGCTGACCAACGGCGTCATGTTCAAATTTCCGATTTCCCGCGTCGACGACATCAACATCCTCCGGCCCGAGATCGACGTCCAGGAAGCCTATAACGCGAAAAAGGCCGTGGATGCTTTGAGGTCCATCACCGATCCCGTGCGCAGTGCCTATCTGGCCGAAGGATACAGCTTTGAACCGATGGTGAAGAATTTCGAGCAGGATGCGGTCGGCCTGATCGCGAAAAACCCGGATATTCTGTTCGACATCTATTTTCCCCCGTACTCGATCCTGCAATGGGCCGCGATGAGGGACGCCTCGCCATCGACGCTGCAGCTCGTCTACGATTTCTCCGCCTATGCCGCCCAGCGGCTGGCGGAGTACCCAAACGTCCGCCTGCACGACTTTCGCGCGGTCAGTGAGGTCACCCACAACCTCGGCAATTATGCCGACGTGATCCATCATTCGCCTGACGTCGATCTGAAGATCCTGTCGTGGCTGGCCGCAGGCACCTACGTCGTCGACCGCGCTGCGCCGCTGGCTTCGCTGGAACGGCTCGAGGCGCAAGTCGCGGCGTATCGGGTCGACAGTATCGAACGGTAGGCGCATTAACTCGCAGCATGCTCCGTTTCACCTCTCCCATGGGGAGAGGTCGGCGCGCAGCGCCGGGTGAGGGGTCACAGCCTAACGATGAACCGTAATCCCTCACCCCAACCCTCTCCCTCTGGGAGAGGGAGCTCACCGCCGTTGTCGCGGGCAGATCAAATTGGGGGCGCGTTGCGGCTAGCTAATTCCTTAACCGCGCATCGGCGTTGGCGCCGAATACCGGGATCCGGTTGACCGCGAGCACGACCGCGAACGTGATCACCAGCATCGCGATGCCCAGCACCGAGATCGCGGCGAGGTCGCCGCTTTCATTGAGGTCGTAGATCAACACGCTGATTACCTTGGTCTGCGAGGTGAACAGCACGATCGCCGCCGACAGCTCCCGCATCACGCCGATGAAGATAAAACACCAGGTCGCGATCACGCCGGTGCGCAGCAGCGGTGCGGTGATCTGGCGCAGCGCCTGCAGCCGCGTTGCGCCGAGAATGCGGCTGGCGTCCTCGAGTTCCGGATGAATGGTGGCGAACGCCGCCTGCAATTGCTGATAGGCCGAGGGCAGGTTGATGGTGAGGAAGGCGATCAAGAGGATCCACAGCGTGCCATAGAGCACGAAAGGCGGCCGCGTGTAGCTGAGGAACAGCCCGACGCCGAGCACGATGCCGGGCACCGCGACCGGGGCGGTGGCGAGAAAGCCGAGCATGCGATGGCCCAGGATTACCCGGCGCGTCGTGACATAGGCGATCACCAGCGCCAGCATCGTACCGATGGTCGCGGTCGCGGTGCCCAGGATGACGGTGTTCTTCAGCGCGAGCTGGGTCGAGGACAGTTCCGTGAACACGAACACGATGTTCTTCAGCGTCAGCGTCGATGGCGTCACCAGCGTGGTCGCGTTCGGCGAGAAGGCCGCGTTGAGCAGCGCGAAATAAGGCAGGAACACCGGGTTGAGCAGCACGATCAGACAGAAGCCCAGCGCCGCCCAGCGCCATTTCCTCAGTTCGACCTGGCGCGGTGCGCCGTATTTGCCGCCGACGACAGAGTAGCCGCGGCGGCCGAGGATGAATTTTTGCGCTTGCAGCAGCAGGATGGTCAGCAGCAACAGCGGCACCGCAGCGGCGGCGGCGAGCTCCAGCTTCGGCGGATACTGGAACAGGCTCCAGATCTTGGTGGTCATGGTGTGGAAGCCGGCCGGCAGCGCCAGGATCGCCGGCGATCCGAACAGGGTCATGGCCTGCAGGAAGGCGATCAGCGCGCCGGCGACGAGAGCAGGCAGCGCCAGCGGAATGGTGACGCGCCGTGCCGTGGTCCAGGCCCTGCCGCCGAGGATCGCGGACGCATCCTCGAGTTCGCCCGGCATGTTGTCGAGCGCGTTGGCGACCAACACGAATACGAAGGGGAAGGTGTAGCAGGAAATCACAAAAATGATTCCGGTCAGCGAGTAGATATTGAACAGATGATCGTCGGAGTCGGCGCCGGTGAGACAACGAAACAGCTGGTTCAGCAAGCCGCTGTTCGGCGCCGCCAGCAGTTCCCAGGCCACCGCGCCGAGAAACGGCGGCGTCACGAAAGAGGCGGTGACCAGTGCCCGGATCAATTGCCGCCCCGGCATGTCGGTGCGCGACACCAGCCACCCCATCGGCGCCGCCACCGCGCAGCAGATCACGGCCGAAGTCGTGGCGATGATCGCGGTGGTCAGCAGCGGATCGAGAAAATCGGGATTGGTGAACAGCGTGACGAAATTGTGCAGCGTCACGTGATTGGCCTTGTCGGTGAAGGCGTAGACGGCAAGCCACGACATCGGCAGCGCGATCAGCAATATCAGGCAGGCCGCGAACAGTCCCAGCATCGGCTTGGTCCAGTCGAATCTGCCGCGGGTGCCGTCGATGGGGGTGGTGATGGTCATGCTGGGTTCAATCTTGGTTATCTTTTATCACCGGCTTGCATCTTTCGCTCCCTCGCCCCGCTCTTGCGGGGTCGAGACGAGCAAGCTCGCTCTGAGAGGGTTGGGGTGAAGGGCTCTATCGGCAAGTTCGACCCGCGGAGAGTCCCCCTCACCCGTCGCGCATCTGGCGATGCGCGCCGACCTCTCCCCGCAAGCGCAGGGCGAGGTGAAGAGCGCGCCGCCGCCCTACCGCGAGGATGGGCATCACACCCGAAACAGTTTCGCATAGCGCGTCTTGATTTCCTCGGCCATCTGCTCGACGCCGGCCGCATCTTCCTTCATCAGCTTGATGTCGGATATTTTCCGCCGGCCCGGCTTCGATTGCACCTGCGCATGCACCGAATATTGCGCGGTGAAATCGATGAAGAATTGCTGGGTTTCGCGGGTGTGCAGCCATGCCTGGAACAGTCGTGCGGCATTGGGATGCGGCGCGGCGGCGAAGATGCCCGTCGGCCCCGAAATGGTCGGCGTGCCCTCGGCCGGATAGACCGGTTCGACCGGCTGGCCGGCCTCCTTCAGCAGCACGATGCCATATTCGTTGCCGTCGGCCATCACCGCGCGCTCGCCGAGCGACAATTTCTTCGGTGGATCGGTTGACGACTGCACCTGCATGACGCGCTGCTTCGACAGCTTCTCGTAATAATCCCAACCCAGTTCGCGCACCGTCTCGAAGGTCGCGGTCATGATGGTGCCGCTATAGGCGGGATGCCCCTTGACCATCTTGCCGGCCCATTTCGGATCCAGCAGGTCGGCGAAACTTTTCGGCGCGTCCTCGGGCTTCACCAGATTGGTGTTGTAGGCGATCGACGACAACCAGATCCGCGACGTCGCGAACATGCCGTCGGGGTCGCGATAGTCAGCCGGAAAATATTTAGCGATTTCTTCCGACACGAACGGCGCCAGCCAGCCGTTCTTCTTCCAGGGAATGAAGTGCGAGGCGTCGGAGCTGTTGATCACGTCGACGGCGTGGATGTTGCTCGCGGCTTCCTGCGCGACCCGCTGAAACAGCCGCTCCGAGCCGGAGCGCTCGATCTGGACGGAAATCCCCGGATAGTGCGCCTCGAACGCCTTGCCGAGCTTTTCGCCGACGGGAAGATCCATGGAGGAATACAGGATCACCGTGCCTTCCTTTTTCGCCGCGTCGATCAGTTGCGGCGTGATGGATTCGGCCGGCGGGGCTTGCGCGCGCGCAGGCTCGGCGAACACGCTTGCCATGGCCAGCGCGGCCGAGCCCTGCAGCGAGGTTTTGAGAACGTCGCGCCGGGAAAGTCGTTTGCCTCTCATCGCGTCCTCCTGTTGGCGGTTCACCGGCTCAGCGCGCGGCAGCGTTCGGGCGGAAGATAAAGCCAGACCTCCGTGCCCACGGGCACGGCGTTATCGATCGGGGTGACCACCCGCAAGGTCGTACCGTCAGGAGTTTCGACCATGTAGTCGCGGTTGGCGCCGAGAAACACCTGGCGCGTCACCCTGGCCTTGACCGCATTGCCGGGCGCGGGCGGCGGCTGCGTCGAAAGCTGGATGTCGTGCTGGCGGATGGCGACGATGGCTTTCTGGCCGGGATCGAGTGTCGCGCCCACCACCTGCAGGATCGCGCCGGCGAACGCGACATGATTGCCGTCACGGGCGGTGCCGGCGATCACATTGCTGGCGCCGATGAAGCGTGCGACGAATTCCGACTGCGGCCGGTCATAGATGTCTTCCGGCGTGCCGAGCTGGTCGATCCTGCCGCCGTTCATCACCGCGATCAGATCGGCGGTGGTCATGGCCTCGGACTGGTCGTGGGTGACATAGACCGTGGTGTAGCGATATTCGTCGTGCAGGCGGCGGATCTCGAACCGCATCTCCTCGCGCAGATTGGCGTCGAGGTTGGACAGGGGTTCGTCGAGCAGGAGCGTCTGCGGCTCGACGATCAGCGCGCGCGCCAGCGCCACCCGCTGCTGCTGGCCGCCGGACAATTCGCCGGGATAGCGCTGCGCGAGAATCTCGAGTTTTGTGGTGGCCAGGATTGCCGCGAGCTTCTTCGCGATGGTGTCGCGGTCGAGTTTGCGCAGGCGCAAGCCATAGACGATGTTTTCCGCCACCGTCATATGCGGCCACAGCGCGTAGCTCTGGAAGATCATCGACATCTTGCGCTGTTCGGGCGGCAGCGTGCGCGCGCGCGACGACACTACGCGGTCGCCGACATGGATCTCGCCGTCGGAAGGTTCGAGGAACCCCGCGATCAGCCGCAGCGTGGTGGTCTTGCCGCAGCCGGAGGGCCCGAGCAGGCAGACCAGCTGCCCATGATCGATCCGCAAAGATACATCATCGACCACCGCAAGCGATCCAAATCGCTTGGTTAAGCCGCGCAATTCAACGGACGCCAATCAAACGCCTCCCCAAATCCGGTTCCCGCCTGCCGCGGAATACACGTCGCGCCGTTGTCGGCTTATTTATCGCTGGATCAATATAAGCACGAATGGAGGGCCGGCGAAAAGACTTGGCGTTCAACTATCGTCGTCCCGGCCTTGAGCCGGGACCCATAACCACAGGCTTTAGCGGCTGCGCGGGCCCGATGATTCCGAACCCGTGCCTTACGCACTCACGCTTTCGCCGAGCCAGTCGATCGCGGCTTCGGTGCCGCCGTTGCCATGGGGGATTTGAAGCGCGTTGAGGCCGACTTCGATGACACCGAGTGTGCCTAAGATCATCGGCGCGTTGACGTGCCCCATATGGGCGATCCGGAACGCCTGGCCCTGCAAATCGCCGATCCCGACGCCCAGCACCACGCCGCATTTTTCCTTGCAGTATTTATGCAGCTCCACCGGGTCGTGGCCGTTCATGACCACGGTTGTGACGGTGTTGGAGCGTTCGCTCGCTTCCGCGATATTGAAGCCGAGCACCTGGCCCTCGGCCCAGACCGCGACTGCGCGGCGCACCGCTTCGCCGAGCAGGCGATGGCGCAGGAACACGTTTTCGAGTTTCTCCTCGAACAGCATGTCGACCGCCTGGCGCAGCGCGAACAACAGATGCACCGGCGCAGTGCCGGCATATTTGCGGTAGTGCTCGGAGCCCTCGCGCTCGGTCCAATCCCAATAGGGCGTCCGCAGTCCGGCGGTCTTGTGCACCTTGCGCGCGCGATCGTTGGCGGCAACAAAGCCGAGGCCCGGCGGGGTCATCAGGCCCTTCTGCGAACCGGACATCGCGACGTCGATGCCCCAGGCGTCCATCTCGAACGGCATGCAGCCCAGCGATGCCACCGCATCGACCATGAACAACGCCGGGTGGCCGGCGGCCCTGATCGCCTTGCCGATGGCTTCGATGTCGTTATAGGCGCCCGAGGCGGTGTCGACCTGCACCGCGAGGATCGCCTTGATGCTGTGCTCCTTGTCCTGCCGCAGGCGTGCTTCGACCTCGGCGGGACGGATGGCGCGGCGCCAGTCGCCCTTCAGCACCTCGACCTCGACGCCCATCGCGGCGGCGGCGTCGCCCCAGCCGATCGCGAACCGGCCGCTCTCCAGCACCAGGATCTTGTCGCCGCGCGACAGCACGTTGGTGAGCACCGCTTCCCAGGCGCCATGGCCGTTGGCGATATAGACATAGGATCGGCTTTTGGTGGCGAACAGTTTCGACAGGTCGCGATGCAGGCTGTCGCTCAGCTCGATCATCTGGTCGGAATAGATGTCCAGCGCCGGACGATGCATCGCCCGCAGCACCTCGTCGGGCATCGTGGTGGGACCGGGGATCGCCAGGAATTCCCGGCCCGCGCGAACGGTCATTTTTGTTGTTCCTTCTTGGGTGGGCTTCAAGGGGAGGGATGCAGGGAAATGAGGAGGAATTCAAGGTTGAAAGTCATCATAATCAATTGAAACCGTCATTGCGAGTCAACGGGTCGGCGCGAAGCGCCGCCCGATGACAGGCTCCGCGAAGCAATCCATTTTTGCCGTACGTCACTTGCGCTCCCTTGCGCATGCGCTTCGCGTTTGTCGCAGGCAATGACGACAAAATGCGGCCCGCGGTCCATCCTACTTCGCCAGCGCGTCGGCGATGCCGTGCCAGATCTGGTCCTTGATCTCGGTGGCCGACGGGCTCGGGATGACGGTGGCGGGGCCGGTCCGTTTCTGGCACGCCACGACCAGGCGCAGGATCCACACCTCGCCGTCGGTGTAATAGGGATCGCCGCCGCCGTTGCGCCCGGTCATGGTGGGGCCGATGCCCGTGACCTGGTATTTGGCGTCGACCATGCCGGCGGCTTCGAGGTCGGTTGTCAGCAGCAGGCGCTCGGCGTCGATATCGGCACCGATGTGGTGGGTGATGGCGCCGGTATAATGGCTGACGCCGACGCTGCGGTCATAGGTCACCGCGCCGAGCCAGACCGGCCGCTGTTCGTCACCTTTGTCCAGCACCTTCCAGAACCGCACATGATGGCGATGATCGGGGCTGTTGCCGTCGGGCTTTTCGAACGCGAGATCCTCGCGGCGGCCGAGATAAAACAAAGGACTCACCGGCGCGTCGCGATAGGGCCGGTCCAAGAGCACGCTGCCGGCGATCTCGATCGAGGAGCGCAGCGTGACGGGATCGGCCGGAAACCAGCCGGCGGCCGCCATGGCGCAGAGCACGTCCTTGTCGTCGCCGACCAGGCCGACATTGATCGGATCGCCGGGAATGCCCTGCGCGGTGCGCGTTACCATCGGCAAATTGGCGAGCTTCTTCTGGTGCTCGTGATGGGTCCACAGCGCCGGCAGCGCCAGATAAGCGAGGAAGGTGTAGGCGAGCACGACCGCCATCGCGGCCACAAGAAAGCGCTGCAGCCGCGAACGGTCCGGCAGTGGCTGCGATTCCAGGTCGTCGTAAAGATCAGCCACGGCGCGCTCGTAAATGCATTCGCGGAGCTTAGCTCATGGTGGCCTTGAGTTGAATCGGCGATGTGCCGGCTCGTTCCACCTCGCCCCGCTTGCGGGGAGAGGTCGCCGCGCTCTTGGCGCGGCGGGTGAGGGGGACTCTCGGCGTGTCCGGCTTGCTGAGGCAGCCCCTCACCCCAACCCTCTCCCCGCAAGCGGGGAGAGGGAGAAGCAAACGACCGCTGTTGCGACTACCGTCTCGTCTCGCGGCAGCCGGCGGCTTCGGCGTCTTCCTTCGAGCAGAACCAGCGCGTGCCCTTGCTGATCGTCATCTTGATCTGCGCATACCAGCGGCTGGCGGGCGTGTGGTAGATGCATTCGCCGGAGCCGTTGACATTGCCCTTGATGGTGCAGTCGGGCGATGGCGCGACCGATCCCGAGGCCGATGCCAACAGGATCGCATGCGCGTTCGGCGGCGGCTTGGCGGCGCCGAGGATGGTGGTCTTCTTGTTGCGGACGCGCCAGTCCCACGGCGCGATGAAGGCGCCCTGCCACATCCCGGCCTTGGCCTCGCGCGCGGCTTTCTCGTCGGAATCGTAGTCATGGGAAAACCGCGCATAGGACAGCGCCCAGCCGCTCGCCACCAGCCATTTCTGGATGTCCTCGCCGTCGACCTCGCAGTGCGCCACGACCCGGCCGCGGCGGTCGGCGGCCTGGCGTTGGTGGCAGGTCCAGCTCTTGTCGCCGACATGTTTTGTCAGCTCCTCGCGCGCGGCGACGCCGCAGGCCCAGCGCTCGCCTGAATTGTTGAGGCAGAGCTGATCCACCGACGGCGCGTCGATGCCGCCGAGGCGAATCCGGGTCGAGCCGATCTGGATCGAATCGCCCTCGCGGATTTTTGGCACGCCGGTGATGTCAGCCGCCTGCGCCAGCGCCGGCAAGAAAGCTGATATGAACAATAATGCGATAGCCGGCAGGAACTTCATGCGCATGCAATGACGCCGCCTTCAATGGAATCGGTTCGGTATTGCCGCCGATTGTGGTGCGGATGCGGCCAAAGCACCAGCGGCGCGAGACGATGGGTGTTTTCAACTTAACGCTACCGCGACGGCCGCCGGCTTGGGGCTGCCTCCCATCGTCGTCCCGGCTTAAGGCCGGGACGACGACCTTTGTTAAGCCGAGCCAACCCCCATCATCGCCCGCCGCGCCAGCGCCAGGCCCATCAGCACGAAGGCCGAGGTGACCTCGGGGCCGCCGACCAGGATACGGGTCGGTGTCTTCATCTTGTTCCACTCATAGGCCCGAAACGGCCCGCGCCTTCCGCCTTCGCCTGTGTGGGCGATGATGCAGTGCAAGGCCGGCGTGAAGGTCGCGACATCTGCGCCGAGATGGCCGAGCGCGATCAGCGCCAGTGCGGCGTCGAAGACGTTCATCTCGCGCGCGATCAGCTCGGTCTGCACATAGGCCAGCACCTTGGCGCGGATGAAAGCGAACGCGCCGCCAGGATCGATCAAGGCCTGGGCGGCCAGCGGCAGCGCGATGAAGGCCGCGTAGCAGCGGCCGAAATAGGCGCAATAGAGCTCCGGCAGATAATAGATATGCGAGCGCGGATCGGCGATCGCGCCGCTTTCGGCGAGCCGCCGCTGGAACGAAATGATGCGGTGCACGGTGTCGAGCCGCGCCGGCGTCTCCAGCACCTTCCAGCGCACCAGGTTGCGGAAGGAGACCTCGAGGATGTCGAGATTGAGCGTCGGATCGAGGTCGTTGCCGAATGGGCGCTCGCCGGCAAAACTGTCGATCCAGGTGGCGACGCCGCCCTCGTAGTCGATGTTGTCGTTGATCGGCACGGTGACCTTGGGCTCGTTGGCGCCTTCGCGGACCTGGTAGCCGGCGTAGAAGTCCAGCAGCGGCTGGTCCAGCATCGGATCCTCGGAGCCGGCCTGCGTGGCGGCCGAGAACGAGCACGCCGTGGTGTCGCAATCCGGCACGTAGACGCCGAAGCCGAGATCCTGCTTGATCTGGGCGAAGAAGCGGGAAAAGCGCGGATGCGGCAGCGGCGCCAGCGCGGTGACGACATCGAAGGGTGATCCATCCTGCGCGCGCACCTGCTCGCGGCTGGTGACGAGGCAGAACTCGACCATCGCGGAAATCGCGCCGCGCGCCGCCGCGGTTTCGCCTGATGAGGCGAGGCCAGTCTCGACAAAACTCAGCAGCGCCTCGGTGAAGAACGCGTCGTAATAGGCCGAGCGGTGGCGGATCTGCACCGGCTCCCACATCGGCTCGGCGATGCCCTTCCACGGCGGGTTGACCAGGTCGCGCACCGGCGAGCGGGCGATGAAGACCCGCGCCAAATTGAACAACAAGGTCGAGTTCTTGTAGCCGCGCGAATTCAGCCCCGTCAGCGCCATCAGGAATTCGCGGCCGCGCAGATCGGGATCGCCGAGCAAATTGAAGGCGGCATAGGTCGGGATGAACCCGTTCTTGCGAAACGAGCCCAATAGATGCACCCCGCAGGCCCGGATCGCCTGCTCGATCTCGGGCACATCAGGCGCGCGGCCGGGTGCGGTGACCGGCTTCGGCCGGGGATGGCTGAGCTCGATCGTATCCATGAGCGCCACCACCGGGGCGCCGATCGCGGCCCAGTCCGGCGTCGCCTGGTCGCGCGCGCTGATGAGCGCCTCGCGCAAGCCGGCCAGCCGGCTCTCGTCGCGCAATTCCATCAACCCGGTCCGGCACAACAGCGGGCGCAGTGCCGGATTGCCGAGCGCGGTCCGGTAGAATTTTGCAAGATGCGGGTCGCCGCCGGATGGCTTAGCGAGCAGGGGATCGCAGACGTCGTACAGCGACGGGCCGTCTTTCCGGACTGTCAATGCGCGGTAGGCGGCCCCGGCGAAATGCTGAAAACCCATCGAAGTCTTTCCGCGGGCCGTTGACGGCAGGCAGCGGCGATCCGCCGAAAAGCGGTGGCCATTCCCTCCCGAACGCCCCCAATGCGCCCTCAAGTGCTTGAAAAACTACACGGAAAGACGGGGAATACAAATGTGACTGAAGTCACATGAAAGCACGGCGGGTTTTTTCTGATCCGCACGCCGGGCAAGCTCGCTGGAGGCCGTCTTAAGTATCGGGCCGAACGAGCGAAAATCGTCGCGGCCCAGATGCCGCAACGGAGTTTGTCAAGGGGTTTTAGTATTCCATTAAGGTTGCCCGGCTTCTCCCTTCCGGTTAATGCTTTGTTTGCTGCGGTGCCGCAAATTGAGCGCAATTGGACGTCACACGTCCGGCACTCCCAAAAAACCAGAACGGCGTAGGGCGCGACCAACTTTCGCGCTGTCTTGAGTGACGAGGAAACGACCTGCGATGAATGTAACCCCCCTTCGCATCTCCGGCCGCCCGGTCGCTGTTGCCGCTGTGCTGGTCGGCATGGTGTCGCTGGCGATCGGCGCGCATGCCGCGCTCAACATGCGCAACCTCGACGCCGACAAGGCGGTCGCCGCCGCGAGCAGCGTCGATTTGTCCAAGAAGGGTTCACGGATCGCGCTCGTGATCGGCAACGGTCATTATCCCGACGCCAATGTGCCCCTCGCCCAGCCGATCAACGACGCCCGCGAACTTTCCGCCGAGCTGCGCCGCGACGGTTTTGACGTCGATGTCATCGAGGATGCCAGCAAGGACGACATGACCCGCGCGGTGGCGCGGCTGCGGACCAAGATCCGTCCCGACAGCGTGGTGATGCTGTTCTTCGGCGGCTACGGCATCCAGGTGGGCAGCGAGAGCTACATGATCCCGGTCGACGCCGCGATCTGGAAAGAGGGCGATGTCCGCCGCAACGGCGTCTCGATCGAATCCGTGCTGGACGTGATGAAAGAGCAGGGCGCCTGCGCCAAGCTGGTCGTCGTCGACGCCTCCCGCCGCAATCCCTATGAGCGCCGCTTCCGCGGCTTCTCCCACGGCCTCGCCCCGATCGCAGCACCCGACAACGCCCTGATCCTGACCTCCGCGACGCCGGACAAGGTCGCCGATGACGGCAAGGGCCAGCACAGCGTGCTGGTCACCGAGCTCCTCACCAACATCGGCGCCCGCGATTCCGACAAGCCCACGGCGGCCGAAGCCATCTTCAACAAGACCCGCATCGCCATCGCCAAGGCCAGCGACGGCGAGCAGGTGCCGAGCGTGTCGTCGTCGCTGCTCGAAGACGTCAGCTTCGCCGCGACGGACAAGGCCGGCAGCTAAGGCCGATCGTCATTCCGGGGCGCGCGTCAGCGCGAACCCGGAATCTCGAGATTCCGGGTCTGGTCCTTCGGACCATCCCGGAATGACAAAAGTTGAGCTCTCCCCGTTACATCACAGCGCCGCCCGCTCGGTGCACCTCGCCCCGCTTGCGGGGAGAGGTCGCCGCGCTCTTGCGCGGCGGGTGAGGGGGACTCTCCGCGAGTCCGCTGCTGCGGAATTTGCTGAGGCGGCCCCTCACCCCAACCCTCTCCCCGCAAGCGGGGCGAGGGGGCTCATTGCCGCTGCTGAAGCACCACGACTTCTCAAACGCCGCCCCTACTTCCGCTCCCCGCTCGCCGTCACCGCGCGCACCGGATCGCCCTCGCGCAGCAGCGCGCCGGCGCGGGCCACGACGATGTCGCCTTCGTTGAGCCCGCTCTTGATCTCGACCTGGCCGCCCGCCATCAGCCCGACCTCGACCTGCTTGGTTTCGACCCGCGCGCGCCGCACCACCTGGACCACGGTGCCGGCGTCGCCGTAGAGCACCGAGGTCAGCGGCACCGCGATGTTGCAGCTCTGCCCGATCGTGATCAGCGCGCGCCCGGAGGAGTTCACCAAAAGCGTCCGGTTGGTGGTGATGCCGAGGAAGACCTGGCCGAGCTGGCTGTTGGGCTCGACCGTCGGCGCGATCCGGCGCACCCTGGCGTCGACCTCGCCGGCGCCGGGGATCTTGATCTTCGCGGTCTGGCCGACCTTGAGTTTTGCGATGTCCTGCACCGGCACGAGGCCAACCAGGTCGAACTCGCCGCGCGCGATGATCGTGAACAGCGCCTCGCCCTTGGCTGAGGCCATCGCGCCGATCGTGGCCGTGGAGGTCTCGACCAGCCCCGCCACCGGCGCCTGCACCTGGGCGACGCCGCCCTCGGGCAGCGTCAGCCGCGCCAGCGTCTGGCCCGCAGTGACGGTATCGCCGGCCTCGGCCAGGATTTCCGAAACCTTCAGCCCCATCCGTTCGGGGCGCACCATTGTTTCCTCGCGCGCCAGCACGAGGCCGGACACCTCGACGATATCCCCGAAGCAGGATTTCGCCGCCGTCAGCACCGTGACGGTAGCGCCCTTGGGGGCGTCGGGATCGTCGGCGGCGAAGGCGGGGGAGGCGAGGGAAAGGAGGAGGGCGGCCGAGGCGAGGAGGTTTCGCGAACGCGCGAGGAAAGGAGGCATCGGAATTCCTGTTCCGGTTGGGTGTCTATCGATACCAGAAGGTAGCCGCCAGCGCCAAGCGGGGAAGCATCGTCAGACATTAGAGCGGATGGGCGTGGTTTGGTTCAACGGACAAGCGGGCGTACAACGGTCGTCATGCCCGCCTTGTGCCGCGCGTCAGGTAGGGTTGGGATATCAAAAGGCAGGAGGCCGTGGCGTTGTGCCCAAGATCGATATGATGTAGCTCGCCTATGGCGGGAATTACGTTGTATCACTCGGCGGATCGTTGCGAACATTGAGGCCTTGCGAGGAAACTCCATAATATGCCGACCCTGCATTGGCTCACCCGCGACCAAGACCTGACTGCCGCCGATAAAGTTCCATATCGCCTTTTGGAGGAAGTGCCGGATCTCGCCATCGGCGACCGCCAAACCGGCAACATGCTAATACAGGGCGACAACCTTGATGCACTGAAAGCGCTGCTGCCGTTCTACGCCGGTCAAGTGAAGTGCATCTACATTGATCCTCCCTACAACACGAGGTCCGCTTTCGAGCACTACGACGACAATCTGGAGCACACGAAGTGGCTATCCACAATGTGGCCAAGGTTGGAATTGTTGCGTGATCTGTTGTCCGAAGACGGGTCGATTTGGGTTTCGATCGATGACAACGAAGCGCACTACCTCAAGGTCGTGATGGATGAAATCTTCGGTCGCTCGAATTTCATTGCGAACGTGTTGTGGCAGAAGGTGTTTTCCCCCAAAAATACGGCGAAGCATTTTTCCGAGGACCACGACCATATGGGTCCCTGCGTTCGCAGGGACGACAGGGTGCTTGGGGTTGGTAGCGTGCGCCACTCGCATCTACTGCTTCCGTCGCCGCGTTGCCGCCGCGGCCACCGCCGCCTGCTCGCCCTCGCGCCAGCGCAGGATCTCCACCGCGAGCACGGGATGATTGAATCCCTTCAGCTGCAGGTCATCCAGCGGCTTGCCGTCGACCCATTGTTCGACCATGCCGTAGACGCGCCGGCTCACCACGATCTGGCCGGCCTTGGCTTCGTCGCACAGGCGCGAGGCGAGGTTGGTGACGCTGCCGATCGCGGCGTATTCGAGCCGCTGCTCGAAGCCGATCTGGCCGAGCGTCGCGTAGCCGAGCGCGATGCCGACGCCGAAACCCAAACTGTGCCCGCGGTTGCGCCAGCGCTCGGTCAGCGCGCCGATGACGTCGCGCATTTCCACCGCCATCTGCACCGCACGCTTGACGTGGTCTTCGAGCTGCAGCGGCGCGTTGAACAGGATCATCACGCCGTCGCCGGCATAGCGGTCGAGGGTGCCCTCGTAGCGGAAGATCAGCTCGCCCAACGCGGCGTGATATTCGCGCAGCACGTTCATCGCCTCTTCCGGCTCGGTGCTCTCGGTAAAGGAAGTAAAGCCGCGCAGATCGCAAAACACCACCGTCACCTCGCGGCGGTGGCTGTCGAGCAGCGCGTCGTGGCCGTCGGACGAGGCGATCAGCTGCGCCACCTGCGGCGCGAGGAAGCGCTCGAGTTTCCGGATGCGCTCGATCTCGGCGAGCTGTTTCTCCACCCGCTCTTCCAGCGACTTGTTCCAGTTCTTGAGCTGGTCGGTCTGCTCCTGCAGTTTGGCGGCCTGCTGCTGCACGGTGGAATGCGCGGACGACAACTCGCGGCCCTTCTGGTCGACTTCCGAGAACAGCCGCGCGTTGCGCATCGCCAGCACCGATTGATGCGCAAACGTGCGCATCAGCCCGATCAGATTGCTGGAGAATTCGCCGGCCTCCTTGCGCAGCACCACCAGCGAGCCCAGCACGCCCTGCTGGTCGACCAGCGGCACCACCAGCACCGAACGAAAACCGGCAGTCACCGCGACGTCGCGCAACAGCTGATCGGCGGCGGTGGCGAGATCGGGGATCGCGACCGGCTCGCCGGAGGAAGCGGCCTCGCCAAGCACGCTGGAGGCCTCATCGATCACGAGGTGGGCGCCTTCGGCGCTGCGGTCGATGCCGATCGCCTCGCTCAAATTGAACTGATGGCTTGCCGCGTCATAGCCATAGATCAGGACCGCGTCGGCCTGCGTGATTTCCAGCGCGCGCGCCGCCACCGTCGGCAGCACGGCGTTGAGATCGAGCGAGGCGGCGACCGCGCGGCCGACTTCCTCCAGCACCTTGAGCTCGTTGATGGAGCGCGCCAGATCCCGCGTGCGCTCCTCGACCTTGGTCTCCAGCCCCGAATAGGTTTCCTGCAGCTGGCCGGCCATGCTGTTGAACTGGTCGGCGAGTTCTTCCAGCTCGTCCTTGGTATGCACATCGATGCGATGGCTGAAATCGCCGGCACCGAGCCGCCGCGCGCCGGCGCGCAGGGCCGTGATCGGGATCAGCATCCGCCGCGCCATCAAGGTGCCGGCGAGGATCGCGACCAGAAGCCCGAGCCCGATCAGAAGCGCGATCCGCACCAACTGATCCCGGATCGGCGCCAAGGCCTGCGCGGTCGGCTGCTCGAACAGCACGAACCAGCCGAGTTTCGGGATGGCGTTGGACGCCGTCATCACCGCATGGCCGTCGGCATCCTTGCCCGATTCCGGCTCCTCCTTGCCCTTCAGCAGCGCCTCGACCTGCGGCAGTTTCGCCAGATCCGCGGCCAGCTCCGGCCCCTTGGCGGACGTCGCCAGCACCCGGCCGTGCGGATCGACCACATAGGCGGAGGTGGCCTTGCCGACCTGGGCGTCGCCGAGGAAGTCGGAGAGAAACGCCAGATCGATATCGGCGACGGTGACGCCGCCATTGAGGCCGGCATGCGACACCGCGATCGACATGACCGGACGCGAGCCGCGGAAATCCGCCGGCGAAAAACTCAACCCGCGGGTGACGGTCTCGATGAAGCGGATGTCGCGGGAAAAATCCGCCTTGCTGCCGACCACCGGCGGCGCGCCGCGCGACGCCTTCAGCTGCTCGCGGCCGGTGCCGTCGAGCAGCGAGAGCTGGGTGACGGGCGCCACCTGGTTGAGGAGCTGGGCGTAGTCGGCATTGTGCTTGGCCAGCGTATCGGCGCTCGCGCGGGTCACCCAGCTGATCTGCCGCTCCAGTTCCGCGACCGACTGTTCGATCCGCCGGGCGCTCGCTTCGGCCCTCTCGCCCATCGCGTCGGTGAGGCTGGCCTTGGTGGCGCGGTAGGAGATCCAGGTCTCCATCGCGCCGTTGACCGCCAGCACGAAGATCACGAGGCCCACCAGCGCGAACACGTATTTGGCGAACAGGCCCTGCCGGAGCGACCCAATCTTGTCCGTAACCGCGATCATCCAGACCCTCGGCAGCAGCCCCCCTCGGCCGCCTTCGTTCATGGCCGTCCCGGCCCAGGCCTGTTTAGCACAATTCGGGGGGTGCGGACGGGGCCTCTGCCAGCGTGGTTAGCCGCGATTTTGGGCAGCTTCTCCCTCCCTCGACGCGCGCAGCGTGGTGTGGGGAGGGCCGGGGTGGGGTGGGGTGGCGCAGCTACGATGGCCTATCGATTGAACAACTGCCGCAGCACGTCGTTCATCGCCGGGCTGTCCTGCGGTGGCGGGGGAGCCGAGTCGTTCGGCGCGGGCGGCGAGGGGCTAGTAGGAGCAGGCGAACCGGGCGCGGGAATGCTCCGGCCCTGGCCCGTTCCCTGGCTCCGCCCCAACCCCTGCTGCAGCAGATTACCGATGGTGTCACCAAGCGTGCCGCCGAGCGGATTGGACGAATTGCCGCCGCCGTTGGTGTCGCTGTCCTGTCCGCCGCCGAGCAGTCCACCGAGCCCGCCCAAGCCGCTGCCATTGCCGCCGAACAGGCCCTTGCCCATTTCCTTCAGCTTCGCATAGGCCGCGTCGGGATTGTCGAGGATGCCCTGCATGTCCGGATAGATCCGCGGCTCGGCCCAGGGGCCGTCGATGACCACGGGAATGCCGAGCCCGACCGGATCGGAGGCGCGGCCCTGGCCCTCGGTGGTCAGCACCAGTTTCGGTTCGACGCGAAACGCCAAGGTCTGCGCGCCGAGATCGACAGTGCCCGCGCCGGTCATCTTCACCAGCGGGCCGACCAGATTGAGATCGCTGGTCGTGGCCTGGCCCTTCTCGACGCGGAACGACGCGCCGAGTTGCGTGAGATCCGTGGTCTGCTCCTTGCCCTCCTGCCAGCCCGACAGCGTGCCTGATGTCAGCGAGCGGATCATCTGCGCGACGTTGAGGCCGCGAATGGCGCTGTCCTGGAACACCGCGAACACGGTGCCGTCGAGGTTGGACATGATGGCACGCTGGCTGTTGCCGGCCGAACGCAGCGCGAGCTTGGCCTGCAATTTGCCATCGAGCTTGTCGAAATTGGCCGCGCTCCGCAGCAGCGGCAACGCGCGTACGCCGGCAAGATCGCTTTGCAACGTATAGGTCGGGCTTCCCATCGAGGCATCGACGATCAGATCGCCGCTGGCCTGGCCGCCATAGGCGCCGAGATTGGCAAACCGCGCCTTCAGAACGCCGGCGGCGAGCGCACCGTCGATCGCAGCCGGCGCGATATGCGCCTCGCCGATATTGATCTCGGCGGCAGAGATGCGGGCCTGGACGTCGACATAGTTCAGCCCGGTGAGGTCGATCGTCGTGTTGCTCCAGGAATTCTGCGGGCCTTGCGCCGGCGATGCGCCACCCTTGGCGGCGCCGGCGACGTCAAGCCGCTGGAAATCCAGATCGAGTTTTATCAGCGGCTTGCTGGAAAGGTCGGCCGCCGCCCAGCCGTTGAAGGCGCCGTCGCCGAGCGTGCCGGAGACGCCGTTGATCATCACCACCGCGCCGTTGAGCCGCACCTCGGCCTTGGCCGACAGCGGCGCCTGCAGCGCGCCGGGCGCCTTGAGCTTGAGTTCGACCGGAATATTCTGCCGTTCGCCGGGATGCGCAGGCGCGGTGGCGTCGATATCGAAGGTGAGCGTCTGCTCGCCCGACTTGGCGCTGCCGGTGATCTTGATCTTGCGGTCATCCGACATCACGGCGTTGGCGTTGATGCCGTCGATGCGGGTGTTGACGCGGTCGCGCAGATTGGAAAATTCCACCGCGCCGTCGGCCACCCTGACGCGCTCGATGATCGGCGTGGTCGCGTCCGGCTCGCCGCTTGCGGGTGCGGGGGACCGCGAAGGGGCGAGCGGCCCAGTGCGTTCGCGCAGCAGCGGCACATGCAGCACCGGGCGGGTGATGACAAGCTCGGTGACTTGCGGATGGCCCGACCAGACGCTGCCAAGGGTTACGTCGGCCTGCACGCTGCCGACGGTCAGGCGGCTCGTGCCGTCGCGATCCTTGGGATCCTGCAGGGTGACGTCGTTCAGCGTTACATTCAGCGACGGCCACACGCCGACCTTGGTCGCGCCCGCGATCGTCAGCCGGTAGCCGGTGTCGCGTTCCACCCGCGCCTGGATCGCCGAGGTCAGGAATCCCGAGGGGATCCCGACGATCGCGAGCAGCGCGAGTACGACGATGACGGCGGCAACGGCGCTGCCCGCGATTTTCAAGGCTCTCATGACGACATTCCAGAAACCGGCTGACTGCATTCGGCGGCGCCATCGCGGGGCGCGCGCGCTTCTTCTTGAGCTTATCCCGGAAGCGGAAGCCGCTCAAAGCCGCCAAAAATAGCCCGGGGGTGCTGCAAAGTTATGTGACTTATGACACACTTCAGGGCGATACCGATTTGAAGACGACCCCACTTTGAACGATTTTTAGCCGGCTCCGGTTCGAGCTGGCCCCAAGGAAGGCATTGCCATGAGCAAAGCGGCCGAATTTGCCGTCATTTTGAAGATGAATCCGATGTTCGCGGATCTGGGCGCCGACGAACTGGCGCGGATTTCGAGCCTTTGTCACACCCAGCATCTGGGGCTGGGCGAAATGCTGTTCCAGAAAGGCGACCCCGGCGACGCCCTGTTCGGGGTTCGCCGCGGCCAGATCCGGATCGAGACCGGGGTGTCCGATGGCAGCCGCCTGACCCTGAATTTCATGGGCCCGGGCGAACTGTTCGGCGAGGTCGCAGTCCTCGACGGCCAGAGCCGCACCGCCGATGCCACCGCGGGCGAGCCCTCCGAGCTGTTCGTGCTGCGGCGCGAGGACTTCCTTTCGCATCTCGAACGCGAGCCGAAGGTGGCGATCAAGATCATCATGCTGTTGTGCCAGCGCATCCGCTGGCAGAGCGAGCGGATGGAGGAATCGATGCTGCAGCCGCTGCCCGTGCGGCTCGCGCGCCGGCTCTGCGCGCTGGCATCCGATTTCGGCTCCGAGGTGCACATCTCCCAGGAGCAGCTCGGCGTCTTCGTCGGCGCCGCGCGCGAGAGCGTCAACCGTCAGCTGCAGCTATGGCGCAAGGATGGCATTCTGGACCTGCAGCGCGGCCGCATTCTGCTGCAGAATATGGGCAAGCTGACGGCGGTGGCGCGGAACGAGTAGGGCCGGCTTCGGAGCTCTCGAAGGCAGCCCATCCTCTGATATGCCCCGGGCTTTTCAGCATGGGCTCTATCGAAGGAACTATCCCTCCCTCTGGGTGTTTAAGTTGGTTATGGTCCAGCCAGGATAATATTCATGCAGCAAAGAGAGCGGCCCCATGCATCGTCGCCGGACGATGGCCGCTACCGGATGCTGATCGAAGCCGTCAACGATTACGCCATCTACATGCTCGATCCGGACGGACGCGTATCGAGCTGGAACCCCGGCGCGCGGCGTTTCAAAGGGTACGAAGAGTCCGAAATCCTGGGCGAGAACTTCTCGCGCTTTTACACCGAGGCCGATCGCGAACAGGGCTTGCCCCGAAGAGCGCTCGAGATCGCCGCGCGCGACGGAAAATTCGAAGGGGAGGGCTGGCGCTGCCGAAAGGACGGCACCCGGTTCTGGGCCCTTGTCGTCATCGATCCAATCAAGGATGCCTCCGGCAATCTGATTGGCTTCGCCAAAATCACCCGCGATCTTACCGAGCGAAAGCTTGCCGAAGAGGCGCTTCGGAAAAGTGAGGAACAGTTCAGGCTGCTGGTTCAGGGCGTTACGGATTACGCCATCTATATGCTGACGCCGGCCGGCCAGGTTTCAAGCTGGAACGCCGGTGCGGAAAGGATCAAGGGCTATCGTCCGGAAGAAATCATCGGCCAGCATTTTTCAAGATTCTATACCGAGGAAGACCGACAAGCGGGCGCGCCGCGGGTCGCGCTCGAGACGGCCGCGCGAGAGGGGCGATTTGAAAAGGAAGGCTGGCGCATCCGCAAGGATGGCAGCAGATTCGTGGCTCATGTCATCATCGATCCGATCCGCGCGCCCGACGGAACGATTCTGGGTTTCGCGAAGATCACCCGCGATATTACCGAGCGTAGAGAAACCGAGCGCGCCCTTCAGGAGGCGCGCGAAGCCTTGTTCCAGTCCCAGAAGATGGACGCAGTCGGGCAGCTTACCGGCGGGGTCGCGCATGATTTCAATAATCTCTTGATGGCGGTTCTCGGCAGCCTCGAACTTCTGCGCAAGCGTCTGCCTGCCGACCCCAAAATGACGCGTCTCATCGATAACGCGATACAAGGCGCGCAACGCGGCACCGCGTTGACGCAGCGCATGCTTGCCTTCGCCCGCCGGCAGGAACTCAAGCCGGCGCAGATCGATGTGGCGGATCTTGTTGGCGGCATGACGGATCTCCTGCACAGTTCTCTCGGAGCAATCGTTCAGATCCAGACGGATATTCCCCGGGGGATCAGAAAAGTACTGGTCGATCCGAATCAGCTGGAACTCGCCATCCTGAATCTGGCGGTGAACGCGCGCGACGCGATGCCCAAAGGTGGATCCATTTTCATTGCCGCGCGAGAAGAGAACGTCGCCAATATGCCGAGCCTGAAGGCCGGACGTTATGTCTGTCTTTCCGTGACCGATGAGGGGTGCGGGATGGATGAAGCGACACAGCGGCGCGCGCTGGAGCCGTTCTTCACGACCAAGGGCGTTGGCAAGGGAACAGGGTTGGGCCTGTCCATGGTTCACGGCATGATCGATCAATCCGGCGGCAAGCTCGTCCTGAAGAGCCGGAAGGGCGAGGGTACGACCGTTGAACTCTGGCTGCCCGTTGCGGCAACCGGCTTGGGATCTGTGTCGGGAGAGGAAAAGGACGTAAGGGAGTTTGAGCGAAGAGAAGGGCCGCTTGTGATCCTCGCAGTGGACGACGATGCACTGGTGCTGCTCAATACAGTGGCCATGCTGGAAGACCTCGGCCACACCGTCCTGGAGGCGACGTCCGGCAAGGAAGCCCTCGATATCATCCGGCGCGAAGGGGGCGTGGATCTCGTGATAACCGACCAGGCCATGCCGCACATGACGGGCTCCGATCTGGCCGCTGCGATCAGGGCCGAAAGGCCGGACCTACCGATTATCCTGGCGACCGGATATGCGGAGCTTCCGCCTGGCACGGACAAGGGTCTTCCAAAGCTGTCGAAGCCGTTTCGCCAGCAACAGCTTGCGGATGCCATCGTGGAAGTCCTTGCGCCCGAAGCGCCGCGCGTCGCGAGTTTCGGTTAGCGCTGCTGCCTTTGCTGGTTTTGGCACGCCGCGTCTCTCGGCGAGCAGCACGTCCCCTCCTTGCGGGGAGAGCTGCGAGTGCGGAAAGTCGTTGACTCAAATTGTTTTTTGGCACCTGCGGACGGCGAGTGCAGTTTGGCGAACATTTTTTTGAGCGCACATGATCTCAATTGAGACACCAAAAATTTTGAATTGGAACATGAACATCTTTTAACAATCAGAAACACGACGCGCAGCAGTGCTCGATCGGTTTTGCCAGCTTCGCTCCCAGCGCGGAGGCGGACCGATTGCGTTTGCCTGCTGCGCGCCGCGAGTCACTGTGTGTGGGTTTCTGGGCCATGTGTATTGCGTTCTCAGAGATGGCCGCGCGTTCGGAAATTTCCCCGGCGCGCTGGCGAAGACCGTTTCTGGTCTGGATGGACGGGATCGAAGCGGGCTGGGCCATTCCGCTCCTGCTGATCGGATTTATCGCGGTTTGGCAGGCGTTTCTGGTCATCGCCTATCTCGGCGGCGATCTGCATCCCGACGTTCTCGAGACATGGACGCTCGGACGCGGCATCGAATGGGGCTACTCCAAACATCCCCCGCTGATGGGATGGGTCGCACGCGCATGGACGTCGGTCTTTCCGCTCAGCAATTGGTCGTTTCAGTTGCTGGCGGTGACCAATTCGGCGATTGCGCTGTGGGCCGTCGATCTCATCACGCGCCACTTCGCAAGGGGCGACAAGAGAATTGTCGTGCTGTTGCTCCTCATGCTGCTGCCGGCGTACCAGTTTCACGCCCAGCGCTTCAACGCCAACGCGGTTCTGCTGGCGGCGTGGCCGATCGCCACCTATTGCTTCCTGCGGTCGTTTGAAACCCGCGAGATCGGATGGGCCGTCGCCGCCGGCGCAACCGCCGCGCTCGCGATGCTGGGCAAATACTATTCGGTGTTTCTCATCACAAGCTTTCTTCTCGCCGCGATGTGTCATCCGCAGCGCCGCGCCTATTTCGGCTCGTGGGCTCCCTGGATTTCGACGATCACAGGAATGGCCGCGCTCGCGCCGCATTTGGTCTGGCTGGCGACGACCGGAGCACAGCCGTTCGCCTATGCGCTTGAACGACATGCCGGCAAGGCCCATGTCCCTCCGCTGATTGAACCGCTTCTCTTTATTCTCGGCGTTGCGCTCGTGCTGGTGATCCCGACCGCGGCATGGATTCTGATAGCGGGCGACCGTCTCAAGAAGTTTCCGCAGGATTTTCGCAACCTGAACCCCGGCCTGTTGCTGCTCTTCCTTGTCAGCGTCGGGACACTCGTTCTTCCAGCCATCGCGGCGGTCGGGCTGGGCGCCGATATGCCTCCGATCTGGGCGCTGCAGGGGCTTTTCCTGTTCGCCATTCTGATTGTCTGCGGCGCAAGCTATCCGATCGAACGCTTTTATTCGGTCAATCTGGCGGTCGCTGTCATTGGCATCGCGGTGCTTGCCGCCGTCGTGGTGGCGCCGGTTCACGCGCTCTATCGGAACTTCCATCCCCTGAACGAGGGACGCAATTTCTATCAGGCGTCCGCGATGGAATTGACCCGGCAATGGCATCAGCAGTCTCGTGCGGCGCTTCCGGCCGTCGGCGGCGACGATGGCCTCGCCTTCGCCATGGCTTTCTACAGCCCGGACCATCCTGTGTATGACGTGCGGCTTGTCCACCCCCATACCGAGAGTTTGCCGCCGCAGACCAAGTTCGAACGGGGATGGGCGGCCCTGTGCTTCGATGGCGACGAGCATTGTGTCGCCGCGATGGAAGCCGCCGCGGCACGGGCTTCCCGCTATGTCAGAACCGAGTTCGTGCTGGAGTCGACGCTCTTGGGCCAGCCCGGTGCGACGCAGGGTTTTGTCGCCCTGATCGTTCCGCCTTCCGCCGAGGACGCCGCCCCGCCCACCGGCATGGCCGAAGATATCAGCGCGATGCGGCGCGGCCCTGTGGAATCGTACTGAAAAGCGTTGAGGAGTGCGGCGGAAATGCTACTCCGCCGCCGGCGAACGCACGATGGTCGGCGGCGGGGGCGGCTCGCGGTGGTCGCCGCCATGGTCGTTCGCCTGCTCGCTCTCGGGGTGTGAGACGATAAGCTTCTTGCCGAAGTGCCAGAACAGCGCGCCGATGTCGTCCATCAGCATGAACATCGCCGGCACGAACACCAGCGACAGTGCAGTCGAAAACACCAGGCCGCCGATCACGGCGAGCGCCATCGGCGAGCGGAATTCGCCGCCGGCACCGAACGCCAGCGCCGAGGGCATCATGCCGGCGGCCATCGCGATCGTGGTCATGACGATCGGGCGCGCGCGCTTCATCCCGGCGTCGATGATCGCCTCGTGGCGCGGCTTGCCTTCGCGCATCGATTCGACCGCGAACTCCACCAGCATGATGGCATTCTTGGTGACGATGCCCATCAGCATCAGGATGCCGATCCACACCGGCGTGGTCAGCTGCTTGCCGGTGACGAGCAGTGCCGCGATCGCGCCGCCGATCGACAGCGGCAGCGAGAACAGGATCGTGATCGGCTGGAGGAAGGTGCCGAACAACAGCACCAGCACCGCATAGACCATCATCAGGCCGGCGGTGATCGCGGTGGCAAAGCCTTCCGACAATTCGTTCAGGCTTTCGGCGTCGCCGGAGGGGCTGACCTTGACCCCCTTGGGCAGCGTCTTCATCACAGGCAGTTCGTAGATCTTCTTGGTGGCGTCGCCGAGCGCGGCGGAGCCGACGAGGTCGGCGGCGACGGTCGCCTGACGTTCCCGGTCGTAGCGGTTGATGCTGGTCGGGCCCTGGTCGAGCTTGATGTCGGCGACCACCGACAGCGGCACGCCGCCCTTTTCGCCGTGCTGGCCGAGCGGCACCCGCAGCTGTTCGAGCAAGGCGAGATCGCCGCGCGCAGTGTCCTCGAGCTGGACCCGGATCGGCACCAGCCGATCGCCGGCGTCGAACTTCGCCAGCGCCGGGCCGACGTCGCCGATGGTGGCGACGCGGATGGTCTGCGACAGGCTCTCGGTGGAGACGCCGAGCCGGGCGGCGAGATCCGCCTTCGGCTGGATGCGCAGTTCGGGCCGGTCCAGCGCGGTCTCCGAAATCACGTCGGAGATGATCGGAATCCGCTTCATCTGGGTCGCCAATTCGCTGGCGACGTTGTTGACGATATTGCTGTCGGTCCCCGTCACCACCAGCGAGATGGCGCGCAGGCCGTTTTCGTCGAGGAACCAGTAGCGGATGTCGGGGACGCCCTCGAGTTCCTGGCCGATCTCCAGCTCGAGCTGGCGCTGGGTGATCTTGCGCTCGGTCTTCGGGGTGTAGTTGATGATCAGCGCGGCGCGGCGCACCTCGAAGGTGCCGGGCGGCACCCTTCCGCCGTCGACGAAGATGCTCTTGACCTCCGGCCGCTGGCGCAGGCGCGCGACGATGTCCTCGGTGACCTTTTCGGTAAAGGCGAGTTGCGTGCCCGGCGGCAGTTCCATCGCCAGCAGCGAGCGCGCCGAGTCCTGCGCCGGCAGGAAGCCTTGCGGCAGCAGCGTGATGCTCCAGATCGAGGCGGCGAAAATGCCGAAGCCGATCAGCACGGTGATGAAATAATGGTTCACCGACCAGGTGACGAGCCTGACATAGGCGTGCATGGCGCGGCCCGGCGGCGGATCGTCGTGGTCATGATGCTTGAGAAAATATGCCGCCAGCACCGGCGTGACGAAGCGGGCGGCGAGCAGCGAGAAGAACACCTGCACCGACACCGTGATGCCGAACTGCTTGAAGAACTGGCCGGCGATGCCCGACATGAAGCTGGCGGGCGCGAAGATCGCGATGATGGTCAGCGAGATCGCGATCACGGCAAGGCCAATTTCGTCGGCGGCCTCCAGCGCCGCGCGATAGGGCGACTTGCCCATCCGCATATGGCGCACGATGTTCTCGATCTCGACGATGGCGTCGTCGACCAGAATGCCGGTCGACAGCGTAATCGCGAGGAAGCTGACCAGGTTGAGCGAAAATCCCAGGATGTCCATCGCCCAGAACGCCGGGAAGATCGACAGCGGCAGCGAGATCGCGGCGATGACGGTGGCCCTGATGTCGCGCAGGAACAAAAGCACGATGATGACGGCGAGGATCGCGCCCTCGAACAGGGTGGAGATCGCGGCTTCGTAATTGCCTTTGGTGTACTCCACCGAGGTGTCGATCAGTTTCAGGTCGACATCGGGATAGGCCGCCTTCAGCGCGTCGATCCGCTTCTGCACGGCAGCAGCAACCACCACGTCGCTGGCGCCCTTCGAGCGCTTGATGCCGAGCGCCACCACCGGCTCGCCGTTGAAGCGGGCGAAGGTGCGGCGGTCGGCGATGGTGTCGGTGACGGTGCCGAGATCGTCCAGCCGCACTTCGCCGCCGCCGAACAGCGGGATCATGGTTCCCGCCAGATCGTTCAGCGTCTTGGCGCCGGCCAGCGTGCGGATCGCCTGGTCGTTCTTGCCGATCTCGGCGCGGCCGCCGGCGAGGTCGACATTGGTGCCGCGCAGGCTCTGGCTGACATTGACGGCGGTCAGCCCCGCGGCCTGCAGCCGGTCGGGGTCGAGCGAGACCAGGATCTCGCGCTCGACACCGCCGATGCGCTCGACCTGGGCGACGCCGCGCACGCCCTGCAGCGCGCGTTTGACGACGTCGTCGACGAAATAGGACAGTTGCTCGGGCGTCTTGCCCGGCGAGATCGCGGCATAGGTGACGATCGGCAGGCCGATCACGTCGACGCGCTGGATCAGCGGCTCGGTGACGTTCTGCGGCAGGTTGGCGCGCACCCGCGTCACGGCGTCCTTGACATCGTTCAGTGCGCGGTCGGTGTTGGTCTCGAGCGCGAACTGGATCGTGGTGAGCGACAGCCCGTCGGTGATCGACGATGAAATATGCCGCACGCCCTCGACGCCGGAGACGCCGTCTTCGATCGTCTTGGTGACCTGCGATTCCAGTTCCGCCGGGGCCGCGCCGAACTGCGAGACCGCGACCGAGATCACCGGGATGTCGGCCGACGGCAGCCGCGTCACCGCGAGTTTGGTGAAGCTGACCCAGCCGAGCACCAGAAGGATGATCGAAAAGACGATGGAAGGCAGCGGATTGCGGATCGACCATGACGAAACATTAAGAGCCATCAGCGTACCCGCGTCCGATCGAGGTCCTCGGCGAACACGGTCTTGATCTGGTCGCCGTCATGCAGCGAAGAGCCAGCATCGGCCACGACGATTTCGCCGACGTCGAGGCCTTCAAGGATTTCCGTCGAGGTATCGGACACGAGGCCGGTGCGGACCTTGCGCGTTTCCACCGTGTTTCCTTTGACCACCTGGACCGTCAGATGGTCAATGGCGGTGCGAGGCACGGCGACACCGCAGCTGCGCTTGGCGTCGATATTGGCCCGGGCAAACATGCCGACCTTGAGCGAGGGATTGTTGCCCAGGGCTATCCGGACGTGGCCGAGTTGCGTCGAGCGATCGATCTGCGGCGAAACCAGCCGCACCCGTCCGACGAGATCGGGCGCGTTGTCGCGGCTTATTCTCACCGTCGCGCCGGGACTGAGTTTCAGCATGTGGACCGCCGGCACCTCGGCGTCGAGCTCGAGCTCGTTATTGACGGCAATGCGGAACATCGGCCCGGCCTGGGGCGAGGCCGGTGCGCCGACGACGGTCCTGACCTCGGTGACGAGGCCGGCCGCCGGCGCGCGCAGCGACACCGGTGCGGCTGAGGATCTGCCGCCGGGCTGCTGCGGCGGCGCCGTCAGCCGGGCCAGCTCCTGATTGTCGGTGACCAAATCGCCTTCGCGGACGAACACGTCGGTGACCTTCGAGCCTTCCTGATCGACCCCAACCACCGCTTCCCGGCGTGGCACGACGTAGCCGGTACCGCGGACCATATCGGAGAAGCAGGCATTGGTCGATTTCGTCACCACGACGAGGGCGGTACCCGGCGTTTCCTTTACCTCCGGATGGGAGCGATGCTCGAACCAGTACCATACGCCGCCCAGAGCGGCGAAGAAGACCACGGCGAGCGCCGGTTTTACATATTCGGTGAGCGTCATCGCCGGATCATTCCAGACCTGTTTGGCTGATACGATAGGGGATTTAGGCCGTCATTGCGAGCCACCGGGTCGGCGCGAAGCGCCGCCCGATGACAGGCTCCGCGAAGCAATCCGGCTTCGGTCATTCCGCGGCGATGCCAACGGGTCCGCGCAAAGCGCGGCCCGATGACAGGCTCCGCGTCGAACTCTGTTGCACATCGGAAAATCTCGAGATTCCCGGTCTGACCCTAACGTACCATCCCGAAATGACGAAAAGCTGGATTGCTTCGTCGCGGAGCCTGTCATCGGGCGCGCATTCGCGCGACCCGTTGGCTCCTCGCAATGACGAGAAAAGCGTCCCGCGGTGGTGCGGGACGCCTCGGTGCTGCGGAACCTCACCTGGCATCCGCGCCGGTCACTTGGACGCGGTGGTCTTGTTGGCCATGTTCACGACCTGCACGCGGCGATTGACCTCGGCCAGGGGATTGCCGGGGTCCTTGAGCTTGCTCTTGCCGTATCCGACGGTGACCAGATCGGAACCGGCGATGCCATATTTATCGACCAGATAGCGCTTGATCGAGTCGGCGCGGCGCTCGGACAGGTCCTGATTGTAGGCCTCGGTGCCGGCGGCGTCGGTGTGGCCGGCGACGACGAAGGTCGAGCCCTTCAGGTCGGGATTGGTCAGCGCCTTGCCGAGCGCCTGCACCGACGGCAGCGATTTCGAGCTGATATCGGCCGAGTTGTAGTCGAAGGTGATTTCCAGATCGATATTCGGCTTGTCCTTGGCGGCGGTGGCGATCTCTTCGCGCTCGGTAACCGAAAGCGAGCGGGTGGCCCGGCCGCGGACGCTCTGCAGTAGACGCCCTTCGGCAGCGTCCGCGGCCGGGTCGGTCTGGGTCTGCGGACCGAACGACAGGCCCCGGGTCAGCGGCCTCTTGGCCGGCGCCAGGGCGCGAACGATCTGATCCTCGGTGACATTGTCATCGCCGGCGACCGCGGTCGCCACGCCAAAGGAAAGTGCTGCGCCGATCGTCAGCAACGAAAGCATCGCAACAAGGGTTTGCCTTCCGAGAAAGGCCGTTCCCTTTCCAGAAAATATCGACATTGCCAGTCCCTCCTGCGCTGACCGCGCCGTTCCAATCAATGTTCCGAAAAAGCCGCGCACCCCAAACAAGGACAAGCCGGTCGCGGCGTCTCTCCTTGTGTCTCCAGAGCTCGCCTTGGGGTTCGAGGAAAGGCCGGCTTTTTCGGCCTAAATTGCCGTCAATTTACCCCGTAATCCGCGTATTCCTTGACAATATTGGGGTCCATCGCCTTGGCGTTGGCGATATCCAGATCCCCTTCGGAACCAGCGCCATTGCGCTTCTTGGCGAGGCCGCGCCCGTACAGCGAGGAGGTCAATCGCGGGTTGATCTTCAGCGCGGCGTCGAAATCGATAATGGCGTTCTTGATCTGGCCGCTCTTCAGGTTGACGAGGCCGCGGCTGTCCAGCGCGTCGACGAAGTTCGGGCGCAGGCGAAGCGCCTCGTTGCAATCCCTCAGCGCCGCCTGCAGGTCGCCGATCACGGTGCGCGCCCAGCAGCGGTTGTTGAGGGCTTCGACATCCTTGGGGTTGAGCCGGATCGAGCCATCGAAATCCTTGATGGCGAGATCGTACGCCCCCTTGGAGGCATAAACCTGCCCGCGCCGGTACAGCGCGTTCTGATCGTCGGGATTGGCGTTGAGCTTGTCGGTCAGGCTCTTGATGGTCGGGTCGTCGGCGAGCGCGAGTTGTGGCGAGCTCTCACTCTTCGGCACCGGCTTGTCGGCCGGAGGCGGAATCTCGACCTTTGGCGGCGGCAACGGGTCCTGGCGCGGCAAGGGCGGGAGCTGCGGCGGCGCGGGATCGGGGGCGGCGGGCTGGGGCAGCGCCGCAACCGCAGGACTTGGCATCGCAGGACTTGGCTTCGCAGGGCCCGGCGACGGGTGCGCGCCGGTGCCGGGGATGAACGAGAAATCCTCGGCCAGCGAGGAGGAAATCCACGGCACCTGCTCCTGGCGCGAGGCGCGGGTGACGCCGACGCGGGTGCGGTTGAGCGTCTCCTCCGCCATCAGATCGGGAACGCGGATTTCCTTGAGCAATTCCTGCACGAACAGGCTGCGGTCGCTGCCATTGTCCGAGACGACGGAGGAGAGCGCGGCCGAATACATCACCAGCGTGCCGTTCGGCGCGATCACCGGCGCCAGCCCCGCCGAAAAGCTCCGGAAGCGGCGCTCGAACGGGTTGCGCCTGGAGGCATCGATCAGGGCGATCTTGACGCCGGCGCCGCGGCTGTTGATTTCACCCAGCACCGTTTCCAGGCTGAAGCCGTCGCGGCGGATGTCGGCCTCGGTCCAGATCTGGGCGTCGACCGGGATCATGAAGCTCTGGCGGTTGGATTGGACGCCAAAGCCCGAGAAGAAGATCAGCGCGACCGAGCCGGGCTTGATGCGGCCGTAAAGGCGGTCGAAGGCGCGCCGCATCGCGTCGCCGGTCAGGTTCTCGCCGATCTCGACATTGAAGCCGTCGCGCTTGAGCTCGTCGGCGACGTCGCGGGCGTCGTTGATCGGCTCTTTCAGCGGCGCGTCGGCGTCGGGATATTTCGAATTGCCGATCACCAGCGCGATCCGGTCGCCGCGATCCGCAGCCGCCGACGGCACGGTCGGCGTGACCGAAACGAGCAAGGTCACAAGCAAGACGAATGGAATTTTCATGCAACGGCGGTCCAGCAAACGGGCGCCGATCCCAGCTCGCGCCTCGGCGACCCTACTCTACGCAATCCGCATTATCAAACCGGGCCGGCATGCCCTGTCAACTGTCGAAAGCTCCGCCCATTCCGTCAATTAGCCGCAACAAAACTTTCAAATCCAGCCGCCGTGTTGGGCTCGGCGCCAACGCTGCCGTCGGGGTGGTTGGGCAACGACGCGAGTTCCCTTTCGGGTAGTGGGGTGGTTCGGGAGCGGAGCCTAGAGTCAAAACGCGGTCGTAACGAGGCGCGACGCGACGTAGCCCTCCAAGCCCGTCATTCCGGGATGGTGCGCTAGCACCAGACCCGGAATCTCGAGATTCCGGGTTCGACGCTTCGCATCGCCCCGGAATGACGGCGGCTGGACACGCCCCGCCCGGTTTGACCTTTTGCCGTGGCGATGGCTTGTTGCGGGCCAAGCCACTCGCTCGACCCCGCAACCCAACCAGCAAGAAGTGGAACCGATGGGACACGCCTACGAAATCTTCGCGCTGCGCTATGCCACCATGTCGCCGCGCACGCCCCACCTCAATTACCTCGTGCCTGATCCGCATGAGACCACCGCCCAGGACCTCGATTATTTCGTCTGGCTGATCCGAGGCCACGGCCGCGACATCCTGGTCGATACCGGCTTCAACGCGGCCGAGGCGCAATTGCGCAACCGCAAGCTGACGCTCAACCCGGTCGAGGCGCTGGCGCGCTTCGGCGTCGCGGCTGACGCGATCAAGGACGTCGTCGTCACCCATCTGCATTACGACCATGCCGGCAATCTCGATCTGTTTCCGAACGCGCGCTTCCATCTGCAGGACCGCGAGATGAGCTATGCCACCGGGCGCTGCATGTGTTTTGGCGCGCTGCGGCATCCGTTTTCGGTGGAGCATGTGACGTTGATGGTGCGCCACGTCTTCAGCGAGCGTGTCACGTTCCATTCCGGCGATGGCGAGGTCGCGCCCGGCGTGACGCTGCACCGGGTCGGCGGCCATTCCGACGGGCTGCAGGTGGTGCGAGTCGAGACCGCGCGCGGGCCGGTAGTGCTGGCGTCGGACGCCCTGCATTTCTTCGGGAATCTGCATCGCCGCAGTCCGTTTCCGATCGTCTACAATGTCGGCGACATGTGCGTGGGCTGGGAGACCGTCGAGCAGCTCGCGGGCCATCCCGACCGCATCATCCCCGGACACGATCCGATCGTCAGCGACATCTATCCGCGCGCCAGCGACAGGGGCGATGCATTCGCGCTGCATTTACCGCCGTCGCGCTCGTTCGTGAAATAGCAACGCTTATTCGAGCGAAGCATGCCCCGGATGCGATCCGGGGCGCCAGCGTCGAGATCCGCCACGCCGGACTGATCGGCAGGGTGTTGCAGGAAGCGAGCGATGCCGGACTCTAATTCCCGTGATCGCGAAGCATATCGATGGAGGTAAACAGCCATGATCAAACGCTTTCCCGGCCTGACGCCGACCCGCAGCCGCGCCGTCGTGCACGACGACCTCGTTTTCACCGTGGCGGTTGCGCCCGATCCGGTAACCGCCTCGATGTACGAGCAGAGCGTCAAGGCGCTCCATCGCATCGACGAGAGCCTCGCTTTGTGCGGCACCGACAAGAGCAAGATACTCTCGGCGATCGTCTACATCGCCGACATGAAGCGGAAAAGCGAGATGAACCGCGCCTGGGACGAATGGGTCGATACCGCCAACCCGCCAATGCGGGTTTGTATCGGCGTCGATCTCGAACCGCCGCATATCGTGGAAATCGTGGTGACGGCCGCAAAGTGAGTGGTTGCGGGGACTGAAACGCTTCTGTCATTCCGGGGCGATGCGCAGCATCGAACCCGGAATCTCGAGATTCCAGGTCTGGTCCTGCGGACCATCCCGGAATGACGGCAGTTGAAGCAATCAATACTCCCCGGTCTTCCCGGCCTCCTTGCTGGTTTGCACCAGCCCGAGGCTCTTCTCGATCTTGCCGAGCGCATTTGCGAATTGCCCGCGCTCCTGCACCGACAGGCAGGACAGGATCTCCTGCTCCCGGCGCAACAACCGCGGGATCAATTGCTGGTACAGCGCGCTCCCCTTCGGGGTCATCCGCAACTGGAACTCGCGGCGGTCGTCCTGGTTCTCGACGCGTTCGACGAGTTGACGGTTCATCAGCGTGGTGACGGCGCGGCTGATGGTGGATTTGTGGGTTCGGGTGCAACGCGAAATGTATTGCGCGCTGCACGCTTCGTTGCGGAAGCCCAGCGTCGCCAGCACCCGCCATTCCGGAATGTCGAGCCCGTAGCGCTCGCGGTACTCGCTCGACAGCGCGGCGGAGACCTCGGCCGCCAGCCGGTTCAGCCGGAAGGGCGCAAATTTGAACAGGTCGAGGCTGGCGGCCGGTTTGGACGCGCTTTGCTGGCGCGAGCCAGTACCCACGCCAGATCGCCGTTCCGATCGCTTCTCCACCCGCTTCCCGGCCATGCTCTCGCTTGAAACCACCCTTGGCAAAAAATCGCTCCAATTTGAGTTGACGGCGGATGCCGGTAGGCTAGATAGTTGCATATGCGACTATCTAGCGGAATGACTATCTAGCGGGAACGGAGCCGCTTTGCCAGGGCAGACTGAGCGCATGGCGCCATCCAAAATCCAGTTCGGCTATCGGCGCCACGCCGATCAGGATCGGGCCGGCGCCGATATCGCCGAGCATCCGGTGGTCGTGGTCGGCGCCGGACCGGTTGGGCTGTCGTTCGCGATCGATCTGGCGCAGCGCGGCCAGCCCGTATTGCTGCTCGACGACGCGGACCGGATCGGCGAAGGCTCGCGCGCGATCTGCTTTTCCAAGCGTTCGCTGGAGTATTGGGACCGGCTCGGCATCGGCCAGCGCATGGTCGACAAGGGCGTGGTGTGGAGCGTCGGCAAGATCTTTCACGGCGCTTCGCTGCTCTACCAGTTCAACCTGTTGCCGGAACAGGGACACAAGCGGCCCGCCTTCATCAACCTGCAGCAGTTCTATGCCGAAGCCTATCTGGTCGACCGGGTGCGCGAGCTTCCCGCGATCGACCTGCGCTGGCGCAACAAGGTGACGGCGCTGGAGCAGCGCAACGACCTCGCGGTGCTGACGATCGAAACCCCGGACGGGCCCTATCGGGTCGCTGCGAAATATGTGATCGCCTGCGATGGCGCGCGGTCGTCGCTGCGGCAATTGGTGGGGGCGGAATTTTCCGGCAAGGTGTTCGAGGATCAGTTCCTGATCGCCGACGTCAGGATGACGGCGGAATTTCCGACCGAGCGCTGGTTCTGGTTCGATCCGCCGTTTCATGCCGGCCGCTCCGCGCTCTTGCACAAGCAGCCCGACAACATCTGGCGGATCGACCTGCAGCTTCATCCCGACGCGGACCCTGTGGTCGAGAAGCGGCCGGAGAACGTGCGGCCGCGGATCGCGCGCATGCTCGGGCATGACAAGTTCGATTTCGAATGGATCTCGCTCTATAAATTCCGGTGCCGCCGCATGGATAAATTCATCCACGGCCGCGTGATCTTTGCCGGCGATTCCGCGCATCAGGTCTCGCCGTTCGGCGCCCGCGGCGCCAATTCGGGCCTCGAAGATGCCGAGAATTTGGCGTGGAAGCTCGATCGCGTGCTGAAAAACCTTTCGCCGGAGGCCCTGCTCGAGAGCTACCACGCCGAGCGCAGTGCGGCGGCCGACGAGAACATAAGGGAATCGACCCGCTCGACCGATTTCATGGCGCCGGTGTCCCGCCAGGAAGCGCGGCTGCGCAGAGCGGTGCTGTCGCTCGCCAGGGAGACCGAATTCGGCAAGCGCATGATCAATGGCGGTCGGCTGTCGGTGCCGTCGATCTATCAATCGCCGCTGTCCAGTGCCGATGCCGAGATCTGGCGCGGCGGCCCGCAGCCGGGTACCTCGATGCCGGATGCACCGGTTGCCGCGCGCGCCGGCGATGCCATGTTCCTGACGGATGCTTTCGTGAAAGCGGGGACGCGGTTCACTCTGCTGGCGTTTTCCAATGGCGCTGCGGTCGATCCGCCCGACGGCGTCGGCGTGATCCGGATCGGGGGTGATGATGGCCTTTCGGATCCGCAAGGGTTGGCCACCAGGCGTTACGACGCCGAGCCCGGCACGGCCTATCTGTTGCGGCCCGACGGTTATGTCGCCGCGCGTTTTAAATACCCGACGCGATCAGCGCTCGACGCCGCCCTGGCGCGCGCATGCGGCATGAATTGAGGCGCAACATGGCATTGTCGACCAGCTCGAATTTCGCCAAGCCGGACGACGCTTTTCGCGCCGTCGTCGAGGCGCATCGCGGCTTGAGCGACGAAGCGAGCGCCGATCTGGACGCGGCGCTAGTGCTGATCCTGGCCAATCATATCGGCGATCTCGACGTGCTGGAGGAGGCGATCGCGCTGGCGAAACGGCGGATGCTCGACGCCAGCCAGCAACAACAGCAGCAGCAGTGAAAATATGCACATCATCAAAAGCGTCATTGCGAGCGAAGCGAAGCAATCCATAGACCAGGACAAAGCTGGATTGCTTCGTCGCTTCGCTCCTCGCAATAACGAAGTGGGTTCAGGGTTATCGCAAAAGGACTGGAATTAATGGCAAAAGGTTTCGCGTCAACGACCGACATGGCGGAGAAGAAAATCACCTTCTCCGAGATCGGCACCGATCTCTATGCCTTCACCGCCGAGGGCGATCCCAATTCGGCCGTGATCGTCGGCGACGACGGCTGCCTCGTGTTCGATGCGCAGGCGACGCCGGCGATGGCCAACAAGGTGATCGAGCGGGTGCGCACCGTCACCGACAAGCCGATCAAATATGTAGTGCTGTCGCATTACCACGCCGTGCGCGTGCTCGGCGCGTCGGCCTATCACGCGCAGGGCATCGTCGCCTCGCAGGAAACCTACCGGCTGATCCTGGAACGCGGCCAGCAGGATTGGGATTCCGAATACGGCCGCTTTCCGCGGCTGTTCCAGGATGCCGAGAGCATTCCCGGCCTGACCTGGCCGACGCTGGCGTTCGAAGGCGAGATGTCGATCTATCTCGGCAAGCGCGAGGTGCGCCTGATGCAGCTCGGCGCCGGACACACCTCGGGTGATATCGTGGCCTGGGTGCCGGACGCGGAAGTGATGTTTTCCGGCGACCTGATCGAATATCATTCGGCCTGCTATTGCGGCGACGCCTATTTGCGCGAATGGCCGGCGACGCTGAACGAGATTCGTGCCTTCAATCCCAAGGCGATCGCGCCGGGGCGCGGCGATGCGCTCAAGGGTCTTGCGACCGGGCGCGATGCGATTGCGATGACGCGCGATTTCGTCAGTACCCTCTATGGCGCGGCGGAAGCCGCCGTCGCCAAGGGCCGCAATCTCAAGGATACGATGGCGGCGGCGCGCGCGGTGATGGACCCGAAGTTCTCGAATTTCGCCATCTACGAACACTGCCTGCCGTTCAACGTCTCGCGCGCGTTCGACGAAGCCTCGGGGATCGACGACCCCGTGATCTGGACCGCCGAACGCGATCGGGAAATGTGGGCTGCCCTGCAAGGAGGATGACCATGAATATCAATACCTCGCCTGACCTGATCGGTCGCAGCACCGTCGGTATCACGCCGGGCTACATGTCCGGCTTCGGCAACAGCTTTGAGACCGAGGCGCTGCCCGGCGCGCTGCCGGTCGGGCGCAACTCGCCGCAGCGCTGCGCCTATGGGCTCTATGCCGAACAGCTCTCCGGCTCGCCCTTCACGGCGCCGCGCGGCAGCAACGAGCGCTCCTGGCTCTATCGGATCCGGCCCTCGGTCAAACACTCCGGACGTTTTGCAAAAGTCGATGCGGGGCTGTGGCGCACCGCGCCGTGCCACGAGCAGGAGATCGTGGTCGAGCAATTGCGCTGGGACCCAACGCCGATTCCGAAAACGGAAATGACCTTCCTGCAGGGCGTGCAGACCATGACCACGGCGGGCGACGCCGGCACGCAAGCCGGCATGGCGGCGCATGTCTATCTCGTCACGAAGTCCATGGTCGACCAGCATTTCTACAATGCCGACGGCGAGATGATGTTCGTGCTGCAGCAGGGCAACCTTCGTCTGGTCACCGAGTTCGGCCGGATAGATGCCGAGCCGGGGGAGATCGTGGTGATCCCGCGCGGGGTAAAATTCCGCGTCGAGATCCCGGGCGGCCCTGCACGCGGCTATCTTTGCGAAAATTACGGCGGAGCCTTCACGTTGCCGGAGCGCGGCCCGATCGGCGCCAATTGCCTCGCCAACGCGCGCGATTTCCTCACTCCCGTCGCGGCCTACGAAGACAAGGACACGCCGACCGAATTGTTCGTGAAATGGGGCGGCTCGCTGTTCAAGACCACGCTGCCGCATTCGCCTGTTGATGTCGTGGCGTGGCACGGCAATTACGCGCCGTATAAATACGATCTGCGCACCTTCTCGCCGGTCGGCGCCATCGGCTTCGACCATCCCGATCCGTCGATCTTCACCGTGCTGACGGCGCCGTCGGAAACCGCCGGTACCGCCAATATCGATTTCGTCATCTTCCCGGAGCGCTGGATGGTGGCGGAAAACACTTTCCGTCCGCCCTGGTATCACATGAACATCATGTCGGAGTTCATGGGGCTGATCTACGGCGTCTACGACGCCAAGCCGCAGGGCTTCGTCCCCGGCGGCATTAGCCTGCACAACATGATGCTGCCGCACGGTCCGGACCGCGAGGCCTTCGACCACGCCACCAATTCGGAACTGAAGCCGGTCAAGCTGACCGGCACCATGGCCTTCATGTTCGAGACGCGCTTCCCCCAGCGCATCACCACGCATGCGGCGAAGTCCTCGACGCTGCAGGATGATTACGCCGATTGCTGGAAGGGGCTGGAAAAGCGGTTCGATCCGAACCGGCCGTAGGGATTGCTCTCGCCGTCATTCCGGGTTCATCGCTGCGCGATGCCCCGGAATGACAATGCACCATAAGCAGGAGCAAAGAATTTGCCCCATCCCAACGATCCCACCCTTCGCTCCTTCGTCGCCGTCGATCGCGCCTCCGACTTCCCGATCCAGAACCTGCCCTATGGCGTGTTTTCGACAGCGGCTTCGCCGACGCCGCGCGTTGGCGTGGCGATTGGCGACTATGTGCTCGATCTCTGGGAGCTCGAACAGGATTGCCGCATCGTGGTTGGCGAGTTCGGCGTGTTCTCGGCGCCGACGCTCAATCCTTTCATGACGCTGGGCCCGAAAGTCTGGTCCCAGACGAGGGCGCGGATCAGCGAATTGTTGCGCCAGGATCATCCGGAATTGCGCGACAATGAAAAGTTGAGAGCGCGCACTTTGGTGCCGATGGCGCAGACCAAACTGCATTTGCCGATCGCGGTCGCCGGCTATACCGATTTCTATTCGTCGAAGGAGCACGCTACCAATGTCGGCGTCATGTTCCGCGGCAAGGACAATGCCTTGCAGCCGAACTGGCTGCATATGCCGATCGGCTACAACGGCCGTGCCTCGACCGTCGTCGTCAGTGGCACAAAGATACGGCGACCGCGCGGGCAACTAAAGCCGCCGAGCGCGGAGGTGCCGAGCTTTGGGCCGTGCAAGCGGCTCGACTTCGAACTGGAGATGGGCGTCGTGGTCGGGCAGCCCTCGGCGATGGGCGAGATGCTCAGCGAGCAGCAGGCCGAGGAGATGATCTTCGGCTTCGTGCTCCTGAACGACTGGAGCGCGCGCGACATCCAGCAGTGGGAATATGTGCCGCTCGGGCCGTTCCAGGCCAAGGCGTTCGCGACCTCGATCAGCCCGTGGGTGGTGACGCGCGAAGCGCTGGAGCCCTTCAGGGTAAATGGTCCAATGCAGGACCCGGCGCCGCTGCCGTATCTGAAGCAGGCGCAGCCGAACAATTTCGATCTTCAGCTCGACGTCGGCCTGCGCGCGGCACACATGAATGAGGGGCAGCGGATCTGCCGCACCAATTTCAAATACATGTACTGGTCGTCGGTGCAGCAACTGGTGCATCACGCTGCTTGCGGCTGCGCCATGAATGTCGGCGATCTCTTAGGCAGCGGCACTATCTCGGGTCCGGAGAAGGACCAGCGCGGCAGCTTGCTGGAAATCTCCTGGAACGGCACCGAGCCGCTCGATCTGGCCGGCGGCATCAAGCGCACGTTCCTGGAGGACGGCGATTCGCTTGTGATGCGCGGCTGGTGCCAGGGCGACGGCTATCGCGTCGGTTTTGGTGAAGTTGAGGGGACCATTGTAGCGGCCGAATAGACTTCCGTAGCAGCCATTAATTCCGTCATTGCGAGCGAAGCGAAGCAATCCATCTCTCGTGCAAAGAAAGAATGGATTGCTTCGTCGCTTCGCTCCTCGCAATGACGGTGTAAGAGGTCACCGCTCCTGCGCCGGAATGTCCCTGATCCGCGCCGAATGCGCGGCGATGTCCTCAAGACTGTATTTCAGATGCACGCGCTTGTCCGACGGCAACTGCCGGCCGACGCAGGCGCCGGGGCGCCATTCATGGGCGGGGCGGATCGGCCGCGGCGCAAATCCGCCGCCGCAGTTCGGGCAGACATTGTGCAGCTTTGTCTCGACGCAGTCGGCGCAGAACGTGCATTCGTACGAGCAGATGCGCGCTTCCGTCGAGGTGGGCGGCAGGTCCTTGTCGCAATATTCGCAGTTCGGCCGGAGTTGCAGCGCCATGGCGGTCACGTCGTTCGTAGCCGAGGCTAAATTTAGTTGCATCTTGTTCGAGCTTCGCACCTCACCTCTCCCCTTGTTGTGGGAGAGGTCGGATCGCATCGTTAGATGCGATCCGGGTGAGGGGTTACGGTCCATCGATAGACCTGAACCCCTCACCTCACCCTCTCCCCGCCCGCAAGGGGAGAGGGAGCGCACTGCCGTTACCGAAACAGGGAGTCAATTCTCGCGAGCAGAGACGTGTGTCGATCGCAGACGATCATGGCAAACTGCGCGGCAAATTCGAATGCCGAATCTCCCTCGATTTCGGACACGCTAACGCGCCGCGCCCTTCAGCGGAAGTTTCGAACTCTCCTTCAGCCGGTCCAGCACGATCGATGAGCGCACATGCGCCACGCTCTGGTGCGGCATCAGCACATTGTTGACGATGTCGGACAGGCTCTTGAGGTCGCGCAGCGCCGCCTTCAGGAGATAATCGGCGTCGCCGGTCAGTGAATAGGCCTCCTGGATATCGTCGACGCGGTTGACCAATGCGCGGAACCGCTTGGCGTTGTCGGGCGAGTGGGTCGCGAGCGTGATGTGGATGAAGGCGATGACGCCGAAGCCGAGCGCTTCGCTGGCGAGGTCGGCGTGATAGCCCGATATCACCTCGTCTTCCTCCAGCCGCATCCGCCGCCGCGAGCATTGCGACGCCGACAGGCCGGCGATCTCCGCCAGCTGCTGGTTGGTGAGGCGGCCGTCATCCTGCAGCGCGCTCAATATTTTGAGGTCGAAGGCGTCGACCGAGATCATGCGTAATACACCCGGATTATGCACGAACCGTGCATGCGATGGCGGTAATGCCAGTCATTTGCACGCCCATTGTGCGCCCAATGGCCGAAACTGCAAGTCCGAAACAGGGAGAATTGGTCAGCCATGGGTCCATTTCCGCACGACGCGCCGGCCGCGGTCATCAACTCCGACAATCCGATGGGCACCGACGGTTTCGAATTCGTCGAATACGCACATCCCGACCCGCAGGCGCTGCACGTGCTGTTCAAGCTGATGGGCTACGTGCCGGTCGCGCGGCACCGCGCCAAAAAGATCACGGTCTATCGCCAGGGCGACATCAACTACCTCGTCAATGAGGAACCCGGCACCCATGGTTTTGACTTTGTCGCCGCCCACGGCCCGTGCGCGCCGTCGATCGCGTTCCGTGTCGTCGACGCCAAGGCGGCCTATGACCGCGCGTTGGCGCTCGGCGCGGAGCCGGCTGGCATTCCGCCTGCGCAACAGACGCTCGACGTTCCCGCCATCAAAGGCATCGGCGGCAGCCTGCTCTATTTCGTCGACCGCTACGGCGCCAAGGGGTCTCCCTACGATTCCGGGTTCGAGTGGCTGGGCGCGAAAGACCCGCGGCCGGAGGGCGCCGGGCTCTATTACATCGATCACCTCACCCACAACGTCCATCGCGGCCGCATGGACGTCTGGACCGACTTCTACGAAAAGCTGTTCAATTTTCGACAGATCCGCTCTTTCGATATCGAGGGCCGCGCGTCCGGCCTGTTCTCGCGGGCGCTGACCAGCCCCGACGGCAAGATCCGGATTCCGATCAACGAGGATGCCGGCGAGAGCGGCCAGATCGAGGAATATCTGAAGGTGTATCGCGGCGAGGGCATCCAGCACATCGCCTGCGGCACCAAGGACGTCTACCGCGCGGTCGAAACCCTGCGCGACGCCGGCCTGCCGTTCATGCCGTCACCGCCCGACACCTATTTCGAGAAGATCGACGCGCGGCTGCCCGGTCATGGCGAGGAAATCGCGCGGCTCAAGCGCGACGGCATCCTGATCGACGGCGAAGGCGTGCTCGATGGCGGCCTCACCAAGGTGCTGCTGCAGATCTTTTCCGCCAACGCCATCGGGCCGATCTTCTTCGAATTCATCCAGCGCAAGGGCGACGACGGATTCGGCGAAGGCAATTTCAAGGCGCTGTTTGAATCGATCGAGGAAGACCAGATCCGCCGCGGCGTGCTGAAAGTGGACGACGCGGCGTAGGGGTTTTCTCGTCATTCCGGGGCGACGCCAACGGGTCCGCGCAAGCGCGGCCCGATGACAGGCTCCGCGTCGAACCCGGAATCTCGCAGCAACGACCTCTGGATTCCGGGTTCGCGCTAACGCGCGCCCCGGAATGACGCTGGAATTTACCTCGCCGCCTTCCACTGGCTCGTTAGCTCCGCAATATCCGCCATCACCGGTTCGCGGATCGCTGAGGGTGTGCGCGAAAAGCGCGGCGCGGGGGCGGGCTGGGTGACGCCGTGGCGGCTGACAAAAATCTTGCGGGCCGCCATGTGCGGATGATCGGGCGCTTCCGCCATAGTCAGGATCGGCGCGAAGCAGACGTCGGTGCCTTCCATGAGCTCGCACCACTCCTCGCGCGTCTTGCTCTTGAACACCTCGACCAGCTTTTGCCTGAGCGCGGGCCACGCTTTCGGATCCATCTGGGCGTCGAAACTGGAATCCGAGAGGCCGGCGATCTGGCGCAGCAACGCATAAAACTGCGGTTCGATCGAGCCGATCGAGATGAAGTTGCCGCAGCCGCATTCATAGACGCCGTAGAAATGCGCGCCGCCGTCGAGGAAGTTGCGTTCGCGCCCGTCGGTCCAGCGGCCGATCGCGGTCATGTCGAAGAACATCGACATCAGCGAGGCCGCGCCGTCGCACATCGCGGCGTCCACCACCTGTCCCTTGCCGGATTTTTTCGCTTCCAGCAGGGCGGCGAGCACGCCGACCACGAGGTAGAGCGCGCCGCCGCCGAAATCGCCGACCAGGTTGAGCGGCGGCACCGGCCGCTCTTTCGGGCCAATCGCTGCGAGCGCGCCGGTGACGGAGATATAATTGATGTCATGGCCGGCGGCCTGCGCCAGCGGGCCTTCCTGGCCCCAGCCCGTCATGCGGCCATAGACGAGGCGCGGATTGCGCGCCTGCACCACGTCCGGGCCCAGCCCCAGCCGCTCCATCACGCCGGGCCGAAAACCTTCGATCAGCGCGTCGGCGTTGGAAAGCAGGTCGAGCACTTGCGCGATCGCGGCCTTGTCCTTCAGATCGAGCTCGACGACCTTGCGGCCGCGCCCGGCCACCGATTTCATGTTCTTCCTGGCGCCAATGCGATCGAGCGTCACCACCTGGGCGCCCATGTCCGCCAGCATCATGCAGGCGAAGGGCCCGGGTCCGATGCCGGCGAATTCGACGATGCGGAAACCGGTCAGCGGCCCGCTGGCGTGCTGCGTCGGGGCCTCGGGTGCGGGAGCTGTCATGGTCTCGGTCACGTCAAAAATCCATTCCTGGTGTTTCGAGGTCTTATTGGTTCACGGTTGCTTTGGGACTGACTTCGTCGCCCTCATTCCACGGCCGCGGCAGCTGATGCACGCAGAAAATGCCGAATTTCATGGGCGCCCCCGCGGGATATTCTAGTTAATCGATTAGCTAAATTGTCTCGCCTTAAGCCGAGCGTGGCAAGCGCCTTTTGGCGCGAATGTCTCTAAATGCAGTGCGGCGCGCTTGGCTAGCGCGCCGCACGCATGGTTTGAGGCGGAATGCGCGATCAGCCGGCGTCGGCAACCGCGCGTTGCGCCATCACCTTGATCAGGTTGGCGCGATAATCCGGCGAGCCCTGAATATCGCCCAACAGGCCGTCGGCGGAAATCTTGACGCTGTCGATTGCGCCTGCCGACCAGTTGGCCGTCAGGGCCGCTTCGATCGCCGGCACCCGCATGACGCCGCTCTGCGACGCACCGGTGGCGGCGACGCGGACGTCGCCGGCCTTGGTCTTCACGACGAACACGCCGGTCAGGGCGAAGCGCGACGCCGGATGCGGAAACTTGGAATAGCCCGCCTTGGCCGGAATCGGGAATGAGACCTGGGTGATGATCTCGCCGTCGGCAAGGGCGGTAGAGAACAGGCCCTTGAAGAAATCATCCGCCGATATCGAGCGCTTGTTGGTCTTGATCGTCGCGCCGAGCGCGAGCACCGCCGCCGGATAGTCCGCCGCAGGGTCGTTATTGGCGATCGAGCCGCCGATGGTGCCGCGGTGGCGGACGGCCGGATCGCCGATCAGGGAAGCGAGATAGGCAAGCGCGGGAATCGCCTTTTGCGCCGGCCCGCTGGTGGCGACGTCGCAATGCGTTGTTGCCGCCTTGATCGTCACCGCGTCAGCGGAGACCTCAATGCCGATCAGGTCCTTGATCTTGCCGAGATCGATCACGTCGGATGGCGAGGCCAGCCGCTGCTTCATTACCGGAAGGAGCGTGTGGCCGCCGGCGAGATATTTCGCCTCCGAGCCTTTTGCAAACAAGGCCGCGGCTTCGTCGACCGAGGAGGGACGATGGTAAGTTGTCTCGTACATGAGTTTTCTCCCTCTCAACCGTGAATGGCGTGCCACACCCGATCGGGCGTGGCCGGCATTTCAAGCTTGTTGTTACCGATCGCATCCGTGATGGCGTTGATCACGGCGGCCGAAGCGCCGATCGCGCCGGCCTCGCCGCAACCCTTGACGCCGAGTGGATTTCCCGGGCACAGCGTCGTGGTGTGGTTCAGCTTGAACGACGGCAAATCGTCGGCGCGGGGCATCGTGTAATCCATGAACGACGCGGTCACGAGCTGGCCGCTACTGTCATAGATCGCGCCTTCGAGCAGGGCCTGGCCGATGCCCTGGGCGAGGCCGCCATGGACCTGGCCCTCGACGATCATCGGGTTGATCAGCCGGCCGAAATCGTCGGCCGCGACGAAGTTGACGAAGGAGGTCTTGCCGGTGCCGGAATCGACCTCGAGTTCGCAGATATAGGCGCCTGCCGGGAAGGTGAAGTTGGTGGGATCGTAGAAGGCGCTCTCCTTCAGGCCGGGCTCCATGCCGTCAGGCAGATTGTGCGCGGTGTAGGCGGCGAGCGCGACCATCGGCAGCGCGATCGACTTGTCGGTGCCGGTAACCTTGAACTCGCCGTTCTCGATGACGATGTCGCCTTCCGACGCCTCGAGCTGATGCGCGGCGATCTTCTTGGCCTTGGATTCCATCTTCTCCATCGCCTTGAGGATCGCGGTCAGGCCGACCGCCGCCGAGCGCGAGCCATAGGTGCCCATGCCGAACTGCACCTTGTCGGTGTCGCCATGCACGATCTGCACCTGGCTGATGGGAACGCCGAGGCGCTCGGCGACCAGCTGGCAGAAGGTGGTTTCATGGCCCTGGCCGTGGCTGTGCGAACCCGTCAGGATTTCGATGGTGCCGACCGGATTGACGCGGACCTCGGCGGATTCCCACAGGCCGACACCAGCGCCCAGGCTGCCGACCGCCTTCGAGGGCGCGATGCCGCAGGCCTCGATGTAGCAGGACAGGCCGATGCCGCGCAGCTTGCCTTCGGACTTCGCCTTGGCCTTGCGGGCGGGGAAGCCGGCATAGTCGATCGCCTTCATGGCGGCGTCGAGCGAGGCGCCGAAATCGCCGACGTCATAGGCCATGATGACCGGGGTCTGATGCGGGAATTGCGTGATGAAATTCTTGCGGCGCAATTCGGCGGCATCGACCTTCAATTGCCGCGCCGCGGTCTCCATCAGCCGTTCCACCACGAAACTGGCTTCGGGCCGGCCGGCGCCGCGATAGGCATCGACCGGGACGGTGTTGGTATAAACGCTGATCACCTCGGCGAAGATGTTGGGAATGTTGTACTGGCCCGACAGCAGCGTCGCGTAGAGGTAGGTCGGCACCGAGGAGGAGAACAGCGACATATAGGCGCCGAGATTGGCGTAGGTTTTGACGCGCAGCCCGGTGACCTTGTTGTCCTTGTCGAAGGCCATTTCGGCCTTGGTGAGGTGGTCGCGGCCATGGGCGTCGGTGAGGAAGGCTTCCGAACGGTCGCCCGTCCACTTCACCGGGCGCCGGACCCTCTTGGAGGCCCACAACGCCACCATCTCCTCGGGATAGATGAAGATCTTGGAGCCGAAACCGCCGCCGACGTCGGGCGCGATCACCCGAAGCTTGTGCTCCGGGGCGATATTGTAGAAGGCCGACAGCACCAGCCGCGCGACGTGGGGATTCTGCGACGTCGTATAGAGGGTAAAGTGCTCCTCGGCCTCGTTATAGTCGCCGATCGCCGCGCGCGGTTCCATCGCATTCGGCACCAGCCGGTTGTTGGTGATGTCGAGCGACACCACATTGGCCGCCGATTTGAAGGCGGCGTCCGTCGCGCCCTCGTCGCCGATGGTCCAGTCATAGATCACATTGCCCGGCGCTTCCGGGTGAAGCTGCGGCGCGCCCGGCTTGATCGCCGCGCGGATGTCGGGGGCGGCCGGCATTTCCTCGTAATCGACGACCACGGCTTCCGCCGCGTCGCGCGCCTGGTTCTTGGTCTCGGCGATGACGACTGCGACCGCCTGTCCGACAAAGCGCACGGTCTCCGGCGCCATCGCCGGCCATGCGCCCATCTTCATCGGCGAGCCGTCCTTGGAGGTGATCGCCCAGCCGCAGATCAGGTTGCCGACCTTGTCGTCGACGATCTGTTTGCCGGTGAGGACGTCGACCACGCCCGGCATCTCCATCGCCGCCGCGATATCGATGCTCTTCACCTTGGCATGCGCATGCGGGCTGCGGACGAAATGGGCAAAGGTCATGCCCTGCAGTTTGATGTCGTCGACGTAGCGGCCCTTGCCGGTGATGAAACGCCGATCTTCCTTGCGCACGACGCTGGCGCCAATACCTTCAACACCCATAATCCTGGTCTCCCTGCCGGAGTTCTGTTTTCCGCCATTTCCATCGAAATTCGGCGGTCTTTGATTTGGCGATCGGTGATCCGCGGACGCTATTCCGCGGCCTGCGCGACCTTCATGCGGCCGGCGGCGTCGAGCACCGATTTGACGATATTGTGGTAGCCGGTGCAGCGGCAGATATTGCCCTCCAGCTCGTGGCGGACGGTGTCCTCGTCGAGCTTTCCGCCATGGCGGTTGACGATGTCGATCGCCGACATGATCATGCCCGGCGTGCAATAGCCGCACTGCAGCCCGTGATTATCGCGGAACGCGGCCTGCATCGGATGCAGCTCGTCACCCTTCGAGATACCCTCGATGGTGGTGACATTGGCGCCATCGGCCTGCCCGACCAGCACCGTGCACGACTTCACCGCCTTGCCGTCGATATGGACCATGCAGGCGCCGCACTGGCTGGTATCGCAGCCGACATGGGTGCCGGTCAGGTTCAGATGTTCGCGCAGGAGATGGACAAGAAGGGTCCGGTCCTCGACCTCGGCCGAGACCGCCTTACCGTTTACCGTCAATTTGACTGTAGACACGCCTGATACCTCCCCGATGTTTTAATTACTCCGATTAGAAGCACCGGAGCAGGACTTTGCAACTGGGAATTTGGCCGCAGAAGTCATTGTGATGTCTTCTTCGTCTCAAGGGGGCGCCCGGCGAGTCGCGGGCCACGCGCCGCCGGCGCGCGCTTGAGCCGCCTGGCCACGCTTGGGGCCGGTCCCTGTAGACCAGCCGCAAGGGGTCGGCTTTTCCCCTGGCCTCAAATAGGCGCATCGGCTGCGAATTTACCGCCCCTTATTCATTCTGCTCTAATTTCGCGCAACGAGCCGGAAGCTCGCGCTTCCGGGCGCGTCTTTCGTTGGAAAAGCGGCTGGGAGGTTGGGGTGGGTTCGCAATTGGCATCGTCAAGGCTCCCAGGCCTGCGCTTTCGCGGCAAAGTCACCCTCGGTTTCGCCGTCGTACTCGCCATTACGGCGGTCAGCATGGGCACCGCCTATTACGGATTCGAGCGGGTCTCCTCGGGTGTTGCGACCTACCGCGGCAGCGTCTCGGAAGCCGATCTCGCCCGCAATATCGACCGTGAGCTGATCTCGTACCGGGCCGTGGCGCGCTATTATGTGGCGACCGGCAAGGAAGACGACGCCACGGCGGCGCTGGCGGCCGAAGCAAGCCTGAAAGAGGCCATCGATCAGTCGATGAAGGGCACCAGCAATCCGGCGCGCCGCGATCAGGTGACGCGCCTTGCCGGCGAATTCGGCACCTTCACCAGGATCTTCGCCGACATCCTCAAGGTCAAGCGCGACAGCGCGCTGCTGACGCAGAACCAGCTGGCGAAAAGCGGCAACATGCTGCGCTACAAGCTTGACGATCTCCCCAGCAACGCCGACGATGCGGAGCTGCAGCAGATCCAGTTCGGCGCGAAAAAAGTCACCGAGCAATTCCAGGCAGTGACGGCGCTCGCCAATACGTTCGTCATCAACTCCGACCAGACCGTGGCCAACAGCGCGCTGGCGCGGCTGAAATTCGTCGAGAACTCGATGCAGGCGATCCCCTCGAAGGACGAAAAGATCGTGGCGGGCCTCAAGGAGGCCAGCGAACTGCTCGGAGATTACCGGCAGGCGCTGACCAAGCTGGTCGAGAATTCGAAATCGGTCGAAAAACTCGTCGCCGAAATGAACGAATCGGCGGCGGCGATCGTCAAGGGCGCGAGCGCGCTGAAGGCGGACCTGTCTTCCGACCAGCAAAGGCTTGAAAACGAGTCGGATGCGACGATCGGGGAGACCGAGCACCTGATCGTGATGCTCGCGGCCGGCGGCTTCGTGCTCGGCGCGATCCTGGCGCTGCTGTTGGGCAAGGGGATTTCGCGGCCGATGATCGAGATGTGCAAGGCGATGCGCGAACTCGCCGGCGGCAATTTCGATGTCGTGCTGCCGGGCCTCGGGCGCCGCGACGAAATCGGCGAAATGGCCGGCGCGGTCGAGGAATTCAAGATGCAGGCAATCGCCAAGGCCGAGCGCGACGCGGCGGCCCAGGATGCCCAGAACAAGGCGGCGGGGGCGGCGCGGCGCGGCGAGCTCATTCGCTTTGCCGATGAATTCGAGGCGGCGGTGGGCGCGATCGTCTCCAACGTATCGGCTTCCGCCGTTCAGCTCGAACAGGCGGCCGGCATGCTGACGCGGACCGCGGAGACCACCCAGAGCCTGTCGAGCCAGGTCGCCGGCGCCTCGGAAGAGGCCTCCAGCAACATGCAATCGGTCGCCACCGCGACCGAGGAACTATCGACCTCGGTCGACGAGATCGGCCGGCGGGTGCGCGATTCCAACAAGATCGCCGACGCCGCCGTGCGGCAGGCGCAGGAGACCGACGGCCGCATCGGCAAATTGTCGCGCGCCGCCCAGGAGATCGGCGACGTGGTCAAGCTGATCACGGCGATCGCCGAGCAGACCAATCTGCTGGCGCTGAACGCGACCATCGAAGCCGCCCGCGCCGGCGACGCCGGCCGCGGTTTCGCGGTCGTCGCGTCCGAGGTCAAGTCGCTGGCGAGCCAGACCGCGAAGGCGACCGACGAGATATCAACCCATATCGCGGGCATGCAGGGCGCGACGCAGGAATCGGTCGCGGCGATCAAGGAGATCGGCGGCACCATCGGCCAGATCTCCTCCATTGCGTCGGCGATTGCGAGCGCGGTCGAGCAGCAGAGCTCGGCCACCCAGGAGATCGCGCGCAACGTTCAGAACGTCGCGCGAGGCACAGAGGAAGCCGCCGCCAACATCATGCAGGTCAATCGCGGCGCCACCGAAACCGGCTCGGCTTCCGAGGAAGTGCTGCACTCGGCCAAGACCCTTTCCAGCGAAAGCGCCCGGCTGCGCGAGGAACTGGATCGCTTCATGGCCAATATCAGGGCGGCGTAGCCGCGCCGCCGGGGCGCAAAGCACCGCGTAGGTGCTGGCCCGGGGGATCGCGGCGGGTGCGAATTTGGCGATGCGCCAACGGGTATACGCCCCAAAATAATATTTCTGAATTTCAGAAATTGTGCTTGCCGCCGCACCCAAATCAGTTCTATATCCGCGTCGTCCCGTCCCACAGAGGGGCGGCTCGCGATCGTCACGGACGCGGGACGGGATGCGGTGGCCGCGTTGGCGCTCTTGACGAACAGCGCCGGATGCGGACGGCAAAATCGTGTGGTCCTGACGCCTCGACGCCGGCGTCAAGTTTGCGGGTTCATTCGCAAGCGACGGTGACAAGAAAGCCCGATCGCCGGGGAGAGTACGACATAAGCCGTAAAACCATTGCGCGGGGAATGCCGGGTGTTTCCCGGTGTGACCTGACAACGCGTGTGCGTTCTACCACACTCATTGCACACGCGGCTATCGGGCGCATCGGACGCCCGGCATTCCCTGCGCCCTCTGAACGGAGAGGGCGGAACGAGCAGGCAAGACTCGCGCGAAACATGCGGCGAGATCGTGAAAGTGTGGCTGGCTTCACCTCGCCCCGCGTGCGGGGAGAGGTCGGCGCAAAGCGCCGGGTGAGGGGGACTCTCAGCGAGTCGGGCTTGCAGAGAGTCCCCCTCACCCGCTCGCAAGATGCTCGCGACCTCTCCCCGCAAGCGGGGCGAGGTGAGAACGACGTTCTGCTGTTTGACATGTAAATCGGGAGCAAATCATTTGCGCACGCACGTTCGCCACCCGAACCCACCCTGCGCACCAGCCCGTCAGCAGTCGTCGCCCGGCTTGACCGCGCGATCCAGTATTCCAGAGATGTTGGCGACAGAACCGAGAAGCCGCGGCGTACTGGATACCCGCCTTCGCCGATATGACAATTCACTCTCTCCCGAACTGCCGCTTCAATTCGCCCTTGGCCCGCTCCAGCCGGTCGCGTTGCGTCTTCGGCAGGCCCTTGCCGGCACGGTTGATATAGAAGGTCAGCATCGACAGCGCCGAGCGATAGGCGCCGGCCTTGCGGCGCGAACTCCGTTCCGCCGAGCGCTTTAGTGATGCCGCGATCTTCTTCGGATTGGTCAGCTTGAAGACGCCTTGCTTGAGATCGAGCGCATCGCTTTGCGCGGTGACGCGCTGCGACCAGCGTTTTGACGATGTCCTTTTGGCCGCCGTTTTTCTGCCCGCTGAACCGGCCCTCCGCGTCAGTCGTTTCGAGCTTCTTCGTGCAGTGGTTTTGCGCGCGGTCTTCCTTTCAGCCATCATCGACTCCTTTCCGTTTGAGCCAAAACGGCAGCAGGCCCAAATCGGTTCCTTTGCCGCCATGCGGGAACCCGGTTGTCCTTGCGGCGTTGACCCCGTGGCAGATAGGCCGCATTCACGCTTGAGAGCCCCGGAATGCAGCAATCCCGGGCGTTTCCTCATTGGTCCGATCGATGGATTTGCAGCTCAGCCCGGCGGTCGATGATAGCGCGCCCGACAATGCTCACATGTCGGCGCCGGGGAGGCGTAACGGCGATCGCGTCATCGAAACCAGCATTCCCGCGCGTCTCGACGGTTTGCGCTGGAGCGGCTTTCACACCCGTGTCGTGCTGGCGCTCGGCATCACCTGGATCCTGGATGGGCTCGAGGTCACGCTGGCGGGCGCGCTTTCGGGCGCGCTGAAACAGAGCCCGGTTTTGCAATTCTCCAATTTCGACGTTGGCCTCGCCAACAGCGCCTATCTGGCGGGCGCGGTATGCGGGGCGCTGGGCTTCGGCTGGCTCACCGACCGGATCGGGCGCAAGAAACTGTTTTTCATCACGCTCGCGCTCTATCTCGCCGCGACCGCGGCCACCGCTTTGTCCTGGGGCGTCGCGAGCTACGCGCTGTTTCGGTTTCTCACCGGCGCGGGCATCGGCGGCGAATATACCGCGATCAATTCCACGATCCAGGAGCTGGTGCCGGCGCGCTATCGCGGCTGGACCGACCTCGTCATCAACGGCAGCTTCTGGATCGGCGCGGCGATGGGCGCGACCTCCGCGATCGTGCTGCTCGATCCGCTGCTGATCGGCCCGGATCTCGGCTGGCGGCTGGCGTACCTCACTGGCGCCTGTCTCGGCCTCGTCGTCTTCGTGATGCGGATGTGGATTCCCGAAAGTCCGCGCTGGTTGATGATCCACAGCCATCCCGAACAGGCGCATGCGGTGGTGGAAGACATCGAACGCTCCGTCAAGGGACACGCGCAGGACCCAGGTCGGCACGCTTGGCCGAAGATAAAACTGCGGATGCGCGACCACACGCCGCTGCGCGAAGTGGCGCACACGCTGTTTTCGACCTATCGCCGGCGTTCGCTGGTCGGACTGGCGCTGATGATCGCCCAGGCGTTCTTCTACAACGCGATCTTCTTCACCTTCGCGCTGGTCCTTACCGACTTCTACGGCATCGCCGCGGACCAGGTCGGATGGTACATCCTCCCCTTCGCCGCGGGTAATTTCCTCGGGCCGCTGTTGCTCGGCCGCCTGTTCGACACGCTCGGCCGCCGCGCCATGATCACGCTCACCTATGGCGTGTCCGGCGCGCTCTTGGCGCTGTCCGGCTATCTGTTCTCGATCGGCGCGTTGAGCGCGCAAGGCCAGACTATTGCATGGATGGTCATCTTTTTCTTCGCTTCCCCGGCCGCAAGCGCGGCCTATCTCACCGTGAGCGAAACCTTTCCGCTGGAAGTGCGGGCGCTGGCGATTGCGGTGTTTTATTCGATCGGAACCGGAATTGGAGGCGTGGCCGGCCCGGCTCTGTTCGGCGCGCTGATCGATACCGGATCGCGCAACAGCGTTTTTGCGGGCTACCTGCTGGGGTCGGCCCTGATGATCGCGGCGGCCGTCATCGCCTGGCGTTACGCGGTCGCGGCCGAGCGGCAGCCCCTCGAATCGGTTGCACGCCCGCTGGCCTTTGTGGAGTAGAGTGAGATGAACCGGGATTTGGTAGACCAGGATGTGGCCGAGGTGCCGTTGCAACAGGATATGCCATCGCCCGACGAAGTGCCGGCGAACTTGACCGCGAGCGAACTGTCACGGCGGCTGGACGAATTCGCCGTCCTGCTCGATATCGACGGCACGCTGCTCGATCTGGCGCCGACGCCGCGCGAGGTGTGGGTGCCGCCGGGACTCGCGAAAACCCTCAACCGGCTGCTCGAAAAGACCTCGGGCGCGCTGGCGCTGGTCAGCGGGCGTTCGCTCAACGATATCGACCTGATCTTCGCCCCCGAACAGTTTCCGGCCGTCGGCGGCCACGGCGCGGAAATGCGACTCATGACGGACAGCGAATCGGTCGCGACCCACGCCCCGCCGATGGACAAGGAATTGAAGCGGCGGCTGGCGGCGATCGCCAAACTCAGCCCCGGAATCCTGCTGGAGGACAAGGGTTACTCGCTGGCGCTGCATTACCGACTCGCCCCGCACGCCGAAAAGGCGATCTTCGAGGCGGTATCGCTGATCAGGGCCGACCTGCCGAACGCGCCGATCGAGGTGTTGCCCGGCAAATGCGTCTGCGAGATCAAGCATTCCGGCTTCAACAAGGCATCGGGCGTCATCGAACTGATGACGCATCAGCCTTTCAAGGGGCGTCGGCCGATATTCATCGGCGACGACGTCACCGACGAGAGCGTGTTTGCGATCATGCCTGATTTCGACGGCCTGGCATTTTCCGTCGGCCGGCGCGCGCAAGGCGTCGCCCGCCATTTCGACGAACCGCGCGACGTGCGCGAATGGCTCGCGCGTCTCAGCGGTGGCGATACTGCGGCCGAACGGTGAAACGGAACTCGAAGAAACGACTCGAGGCGATATCAGTCACCCAAGCTGTCATTAATCCAATGTCGTTTCGTGGTGGAACGGCCGGGTTCCGCCGCGGCTCAGCCTGAATTTGGTTTCATTTCGTTGAAAGGGTGACGAGGAACCATATTGATGAATGCCAGTTAAATACGCGAGCCATTCAGGAGGGACCGGTGAACCTCGTCGTCGTTTCAAATCGCGTATCCCGGGGCAAGGCCAATGAGCCCATGACAGGTGGGCTTGCCGCTGCGCTTCTGCCGGTGGTGGAAAAATCCGGCGCGATTTGGGTGGGCTCCTCCGGTCGCGTCCGCGATGGTTCCCAGAAGGAACCGTTTGCCGAAATTGAAGCACTCGGCGCCGGCGCGCTAGCGATGCTGGATCTGCCGGCAGCGCATTACGGCGGATATTATGAAGGCTTTGCGAATTCGGCATTGTGGCCGGCGTTGCATTCCCGCTCCGACCTGATCCGCGCCTCGCAGGAAGATTATCTCAGCTATCGCGAAGTGAACGCCTTCATGGCGCGCGCACTGCTGCGCTTTCAGAAGCCCGACAGCGCGTTCTGGGTCCAGGATTATCATTTCCTTGCGCTGGGCGCGGAATTGCGCGATCTCGGCGTCACCCAGCCGCTCGGCTTCTTCCTGCATACGCCGTGGCCCGCGCGCGCCGTCATTGAAGGCGTGCCGCATCATCGCGAATTGATCGAGGCGATGCTGGCCTACGATCTGATCGGATTCCAGACCGGCGATGACTGCGAGAATTTCCTCGACTATCTCCAATCGGAACTCGCTCTCGAGGTCGCAGACGGCTGCGTCGCCTCGCGCTTCGGCACAACCCGGGTTGCGGTATTTCCGATCGGGATCGATCCCGAGAAATTCGCACAGCAGGCCGCCAAGGCGCTGTCGCATCCCGACGTGTCGCGGTTGCGGCGCAGCCTGCACGGCGAGAAGCTCGCGATCGGCGTCGATCGGCTGGATTATTCCAAGGGGCTGATCAACCGCATCAACGCGTTCGACCGAATGTGGACCACCCAGCCGCAGCTAGCACGTACCGTTTCGCTGCTGCAGATCGCAACGCCCTCGCGCGGCGCGATCGAGGCTTACGGCAATTTGCAGAGTGAGCTCGCCAAGCTCGTCAGCGACGTCAACGGCCGCCATGGCGAGGCCGACTGGACCCCGATCCGCTATCTCAACAAGGGATTTAGCCAGACCGTCCTGGCGGGGCTTTATCGAACCGCCCAGGTCGGCGTCGTCACGCCGCTGCATGACGGCATGAATCTGGTCGCCAAGGAATATGTCGCGGCCCAAAATCCGGCCGATCCCGGCGTGCTGGTGCTGTCGAAATTCGCCGGTGCCGCCAACGAACTGGACACCGCACTTCTGGTCAATCCCAACGACATCGACGGCATGGCGCGGACCATCGCCACCGCGCTCTCGATGCCCCTGATGGAGCGGTGCATGCGCTGGGAAGCGATGATGGAGAAGCTCCACGCCAGCACCATCCAGGGATGGTTCGCCGATTTCGTCGACGCCTTGCAGCAGACCCAGAGCGACCCCTGCGGACCAGAGCCATTGCCCGCGGAGCCGCCTGCGCCGTGGCCGCTGCGCTCGGTCAACAGCGGCGTTCGGTATCACTAGCGTTAGAAAGTCCGGCTAATAACAATACGCGACGCCATTGAGCACAGGGCACCGCGCCTTGTCGGGCGCGCTCGGATTGTCCAGCGGCACAACGCCCTTGCCCTGGCCGACGAACACGCCCTGTCCGACGACGACGGAGGATTTATTGCCGATGATGACGCTCGGATGCGGCGACGTCAGGCTGGAGCGGGTGCCGTCGGCCCAGATGATAGCCTGCCCGGAAAAGATCCCGCGCCGGCCGTCGTCGCAGATGACGTCGGTACCCTGACGGGTACAGGCCTGCGCCAGCGCGGGCGCGGCGCTGCCCGCCAGCATCGCCGACATCAGGACCGAAAACGCCAGCGCCCGATCGATGGTCATATTGTCCCTCCGCCCGTTGAATCGCGGCCATATTCTATCGTCGCCGGTAACCGGGTTTCGGTTCAGCCCCGCGCAAGTTCAAATCCTGGAAAAATTACACAATTTATTCAATAGGTTGCTGAAATATCGACGATCCCGGCCGCACTCACTTGCAAAAGTCGCCATGGCCCTTCAAGAGGGGGCATCCGGAGAGATGGCCGAGTGGCTTAAGGCGCACGCTTGGAAAGCGTGTGTGCGGGAAACCGTACCGTGGGTTCGAATCCCACTCTCTCCGCCAGATAAATGTATAAGTACTTGATTTTACGACGTAATTATAAAAAATTCGGTCCAGACGCACAGCCTGACGTACAAACCCAGTAGATTTTTTGTGGTTCGCCGCCCCACGACAACAAGTGGTCTGAAGCATGTTGTGACTATGTGGTACCTCCGGGCAGCCTGTGCCGTGACAGGGTAGTACACCCCTTTGCCCAAGCTTGTCGCACGAGGTTGCGACATTGTTGTCGCCATTAATGAACCTTCACTTAATCATCACTTCTCCCCTCATTCCCCCTTCACAGAAAGAATGACGGAGTTGAAGCTCGGCAATGATCCCGTGGGGGTTGCGAGTTCTCATGAGTTCGATTTCCACCCCGATGATAAGACGAGGAGTGGCAACAATCCATTCCAACCCCCTCGGACGATGCCAACAGACCGCAGAACAAATTCGATCTGTAACGACCGTGCAGAGGGGGCCGGCAGATTAGCTCGGGCTGAAGCGAGCTCACCCGTCGTGCCCGGGTCGCGCGGCGATCGGCCGTTGTCATTGCCACCTATGTCACCGGCCACGTCGAGCCTCCCAAGGGCGACTTGGTGCTGTTCTCAGCGAACACTGGCAGCGGCAAGAAGCTCCGAGGTGATGTTCACTCAAGGCGAGCTTGCGGTCGCTGATCTCTCGCTCGACAGCGCAGCAGCGATCCCGCTGACGTTGTCGCTAGTCGATCCTGACGGGCAGGGGGGGCCAAAACCTTCGCCCCGAAGGACCGGGACCGGTAGCTTAGAAACCTATTTTTTTACGCAAAATTCTCAAACTTATTTTTTTGGTGTACCGCGGTTTCGACCGGTCACGACGCCAGGTGGGGCCGTCAAAACTGTATAAAAATATGGTTCGGGACCCGGCTGGTTCGCACGCAAAATCTCCTATTTTCTAAACCAAAAAACCAACTTGAGTGAGTTGCCTCACCGCCCGCGTCCCCATCTGCGCCGCCGCCGGACCAGCTACCGGCCCTCGACTTGGCAGCTAGATACGAAGAAGATGCAGGCGGTGGGGGGTGGTCCAATCTCTGGCGAACTGCCGCCTTGCGCACCGGCCCTACTGCCACTCAGGGATTTTTTTCATAGGCGTAGATTTTTAAGGCCAATTTGGCACTTACGACCAACGGGCTTGGACGATCTCGCCATCACGCGCTTTGCCTGGCAACAGAACCGCAACGAGCTCAGTGTGTTGTCGGTATTCGGTCGGGTCGGCAAGCTCGTTGCTCTTGCGCTGCTCATGATGCGGCTCAGTTTCGAAGCATTATTTTTCCGCGCATCTGGTCCAGTGAGGGGGATACAAAAACTTAGCGAGGAAGGGCTCGCACCGGCAGGTTAGAACCTCATTTTTTTACGCAAAATTCTCAAACTTATTTTTTTGTGTGCTTTGGTCCGTCTAGTCAAATCCATGTGGGGGGTGGCCAAAACGCCCACAACTATCCTTTGAACAGCACAATATCAAACATCACCACTTTTGAGTCGGGATCGAACTCTGGAGATGGGTCCAGTAGCCTTGTTATCAGTAATTCCTTCCTTCCTGCACTGTTCAGGATTGGATCCTTCTCATTGTAGGGATCGTTTTCAAAATACATTTGCGTCACGAGCCTGTCGTGCCGACCGCTCACCTGGAAGTGGATGTGTGCCGGACGGATCAGGTCAGGTCCAGCAGGATAGGCTGCCGGCTTGATTGTCTTGAATCGATAGCGGCCTTGCGGGTCGGTGGCCAGCACGGCAGAGCCCACGAAGTTCGGGTCGAGCGGTGCCGGATTGGTGTCGTTCGGATGTGTGTAGCGCCCGTAAGCATTGGCTTGCCAAACTTCGACCTTCGCGTTGCGAACGGGCTTTCCCGCGAGGTTCAGCACGCGCCCCATCACGTTGAGCACCTGTCCATCTGCGTGGCCAGTCCGACCCGGTACTCTGGTCAGATCGAAGTTTCTAGTCAGCTTATTAAGCGGATAGAAGGGCCCAAGGATTTGAGCCGGTGTCCGCCGCAACGCCACTTCCGCAGCGGTAAGATTGGTTGAAAAGGCCACGCTGGAGCCGGCGAGTACAATGGACATCTTTAGGATCTCGCGGCGGCTGAGATCACCGATTGAGTAGCTGCCCATCTGCTCCTCCGAGAAAATTCGACCGATTTTTTCAGGGTGACGCGGTGAACAATAGCATTCCGTGGGGGCTTTCGGAAATGAAAGCGGCAGGCTCCGCTCGGCATTCTGCCCTCACTCTTCACAACCGCCATGTCCGAATGCACGAAACGGACATGCCGGAGCGGCCTGACGATGTCTGCTGTTGAGGGTAGAACGGACGTGCCGCGCGAGCCCTGCCACTTCCGATTTTGACCCCCAACGGACATTGGATAATTTTATTATTGCTTCGGTTTGAATTTTGGCGGCCACGGCGTTGGCAGCGGTTTGTCTGTTTCCACGACGTAGATGGCAAGCACTTTCGTGCTCTGGTCCCCGACCCCCAACTTCGTGCACAGCGCCGCGGGTACCGAAATCTAAAGCATAATTTAGTGGCACCGGCGGATTGCGAACCCATGTGAGTGTTACGGCTTCGCCGTTCCAGTGAATCATAGTGGCGCTCCCCATGTCTAACACCTCCGCAAAAGTCGCTATCGCATTGTTCATGGTCTTGACCCCACCTGCCGCATCATTTGCGCGAGGGGGCGGACACGGAGGCGGACACGCGGGGTTTGCGGCAATGGGAGCATTTTCGCGACCCGCCGGTTCGGCGGGTACGGGAAATGTGCCGATCAGTGGTATTCCGCGCGGTCCTGGGAACGCTGGTGGAATAAACAATTCTACGGTCGATCCAAGTGGCATAAGCAACGCTGCCAGGATGACAACGCTGCCGCAGCCGCTCATAGAGGCCCCGACGCAGCCGGGTGGTTCGCGAATTCCGGCCGAACCTCCGGCGATGAACGTACAACAGCAAGCGCTGGGGGAAGAATCCGGGGGACATTCCCAGCCGCGCGGCGATCAAGTGCCATCGGAGAAAAACCTGATGAATCCGAACGATCCGGTCAACAAGGAGAACGCGGCGCTCGACCGCAAGCTCGACATTTGCCGTGGTTGCTAAATATCCGCTCCGCCATCCGGCGCGATCAAATTGGGCGAGATGCAGAAGCTAGAAAGACGGTGGCCCAGCTCCTTGAGATTGAGCCCGATTTCCGAAAATCTCAATGGGTAGCTCCCAGTGGTCAATGGCAGGCTCAGATGTTTATCGACGGTCTCCGCAAAGCAGGACTTCCAGAGTGAGGTTGCCGGACTTCCGGTGTTGGCATTTTCGGACCTCGCGCGATGTCCGTTCTTAGGTGGCTTTCGGGGGGAAAGCGGACGTAGCACGGGCATCGCATTTTTGTAGCGAATGACCCAGACTGTGTGAAAACCTGACCGATGCTATGATTCCCTTGCTGAATCGCGGGGGGATGATGAAGGGTTTCGTTCAAGGGGCGGATCGCCAGCAACGACACTGTTACCGGAATGCCTTGATGATTGGGTGGACGAGAGCAATCCTGTTCGCGCGGTCGATGTGTTCGTCGATGCGCTGGAACTGCGCGAGCTGGGGTTCGATGGCGTCAACCCGGCGGCGACCGGCCGGCCCGCGTATCATCCTTCGGCGATGCTCAAGCTTTATATCTATGGCTATCTCAACCGGGTCCAATCGAGCCGGCGGCTGGAGCGTGAGGCTGGCCGCAATCTGGAAGTGATGTGGCTGACGGGACGGCTCGTTCCGGATCACAAAACCATCGCCGATTTCCGCAAAGACAACGGCCCCGCCATCAAGAAGGTCTGCGCGCAATTCGTTGCCTTGTGCCGCAAGATGGGTCTGCTGGCGAAAGCGAGCGTTGCGATCGACGGCAGCAAGTTCAAGGCGGTTAACTCGCGCGACAACAACTTCACGAAGGGAAAGATGGAGCGGCGTCTGGCGCAGATCGAGGAGAGCGTTGCGCGCTATCTGAGCCAACTTGACACAGCCGATCGCCAGACAGCTGCCGGTGAGGTGCCGTCGGAGGAGCTTGTGGCCAGGACCACGCGGCTCAAGGAGAAGCTGATCAAGCTCGAAGAGGAGGTCAAGCGCCTCAAAGCGATTGAGAAGGAGATGCTTGCCGCGCCCGATCAGCAGGTCTCCTTCACCGATCCTGATTCCCGCTCGATGGCGACCAGCGGGCGCGGCTCTGGGATGGTCGGCTATAACGTACAAGCGGCCGTTGATACGACGAACCATCTGATCGTCGCGCATGAGGTGACCAACGTCGGCACCGACAAGTCGCATCTTGCGAACATGGCCAACCAAGCGAAGGCGGCATTGGAGGCAGAAAACCTCGAAGCCTTCGCCGATCGCGGCTACTTCAAAGGCGAGGAGATCCTCGCATGCGAAGAGGCTGGCATCACGGTCACGCTGCCAAAACCGCAGACATCGGGGGCAAAGTCCGAAGGCCGCTTCGGCAAGCAGGATTTCCGCTATGTGGCCGAAGAGGACATTTACGTTTGTCCAGCCGGTGAGACGCTCATCCACCGCTTCGCGAACGAGGAAAATGGATTGGTCCTGCACCGCTATTGGAGTAACACGTGCCGGACCTGCGCGCTGAAGGCTCAGTGCACGAAGGGACCGCAACGCCGCATCACGCGTTGGGAACACGAGCACGTTGTCGATGCTGTGCAGGCCCGCCTGGACAAGAATCCGGACGCGATGCGTACTCGCCGCGAGACAGTCGAGCATCCGTTCGGCACGCTGAAGATGCGGATGGGGGCGACGCACTTTTTGATGAAGACGCTGCCCAAAGTGGCGACTGAGATGGCGCTGCACGTGCTCGCCTACAACCTCACGCGCGTGATGAACATCGTCGGTATCAAACCGTTCCTCGCAGCGATCCGGGCTTGAAGAGCGTGTCATGGTGCGCGCCGTGAGACCGCTAAGGTCGCTCAGCACGGCCCGAGGCTGCGCCCGGATTGACTCCAGACTCGATACAGCAAAAATAGGCTCAGCCGGTCGCGTCGAGGTCCGTCACGCCCGGTTGCTTGCAGTTATTGGGGTACGAAAAACGTTTCCACACGGCCTGGACCCGGAGCTGACTTTAGCGCCGGGGAAGATCGTCGAATTTGCACTTCCTGAGCGTGACCCATTTTACGTACACCCCGGAAACGATCTGCTATTATTTTGGAATACACAAAGGATGATCCTCCAGGCTTGGCTGGTCACATGAAGCGTCGCCATTTCATCACGCTTCTGGGCGGTGCGGCAGTTTTATCGCCGCTTGCGGCACGCGCGCAACAGCAGGCGGTGCCGATGATTGGATATCTTAGTGTCGGCTCGCCCGAGTCTGCCGCAAGCAACGTGGCCGCGTTCCGCGAAGGCCTCAAGGAAGCCGGCTATGTCGAAGGCAAGAACCTGCTGATCGAATATCGCTGGGGCGAAGGCCAAAATAATCGACTCCCGGCGCTAGCGACCGAGTTAGTTCGCCGTCGGGTAGCAGTCATTGTTTCGGCAAGCGGGACCCCATCAGTACTCGCAGCAAAGGCCGCGACAGCAACAATTCCGATAGTGTTTTCGGTCGGCACGGACCCGATCGCATTTGGGCTTGTCGCCAGCCTAAACAAACCGGGCGGCAATCTCACGGGCGTGACCTCATTGTTCGACGAGGTAGCATCGAAGCGGCTGGAGCTGGCGCACGAACTGATGCCCGCGGCGACGATCATTGCCTTGCTTGTCAACCCGACCAACCCCAATTCCGAGACGCAATCGAGAGACCTGCAGGAAGCCGCCCGGAAGCTTGCGCTGCAACTGCATATCCTGCGCGCCAGTACCGAACGCGATCTCGATGCGGTCTTTGCAACCGTTGCCCAATTGCGCGCAGGGGTGCTCCTAATCGGCGGCGATGCTTTCTTCGGGAGCCGGAGCGGGCAAATTGCTGCACTGGCGGTGCGGCATGCGATTCCGACGATTTCCTTTTTGCGTAGTTTCGCGACAGCCGGGGGATTGATGAGCTACGGAGGCAGTCTTACCGACGCGGACCGGCTGGTCGGCGTCTACACCGGCCGAATTCTCAAAGGCGAGAAGCCCGCCGACCTGCCTGTCCAGCAGTCCACGAAGGTCGAGCTGATCATCAATCTTAAGACCGCGAAGATGCTTGGGATCGCTGTGCCGCCCAATTTGCTCGTCGGTGCCGATGAGGTAATCGAATGACGGTGCTGAGAGTCTGGAATGCGCACCAAAGCGGACATCCGCCGACCACTCTGAATCTATGGGTTCACGCCCTAGCTTAGCTAGGTTGGCTTAGCCGGGGCCTACCGGTGTTCAATTATCCGAGGATAAAGCACCTATTGCAGTCGATAGGAGTGATATTGGCCTCCTAACTATGCAGAATCCGTTGTTCCGTTAAGAGAGGCATAGCGATTTGCCTCGCGGAACTTGGAACGCATTGATCGCCTTCGCTTTGACTCAGCGGAGGATTTCATGGCCCGCGTTTGGAACACACCTGTTTTCATCCTTGCCACCGTGTATTTCATTGTCGACGGTGTATTTTCTCACGTCACGCAACCGGTGACCGTTTGGATTGCTAAAAAGAAGATTTTCGAGGGAACGCGACTCTGGATCGTTTCTTTGCGGCCGTATCCTTCGCTCGCGCTTTTCGCCGTGCCGGTTATCATTCTGGAGCCGGCAAAGCCTTTAGCGGGGTATTTGATTGGGACCGGTCATTTTTTCGCCGGCGCCGTTATCTTTATCGCAGCGGAAGTTTTGAAGCTCACACTCGTCGAGCAGCTGTTTCAACTAAATCGAGAAAAGCTCCTGTCGATCCCAGCTTTTGCTTGGGGATATCAATATTGGCGCCGCATGATGGACGCGGTCCAATCGATGGAAGTTTGGAGGGCTTCACGACGACTGGCGGCCAATGCCGCATACTTAGTGCGGATTCGTTGGCTTCAATTTAAACACGCACAAAGATCCCATCCGTTCCGTTTCGCGCGGTCAGAACCAAACGTCCGTAGGCGCCATGCCGTCCGCCACCACAATTAGGGAAACGCGCCGGACCTGCCGGTCGCTCCCGACGAGGTGATTGAGTAAAGCTTTTCACTTCCGGTAATGGCACAAAGCTGACGTAACCGCCCCTTTGGTGAATGTCCGTTGTTGAGGGAAGAGCAGACGTCAAAGATTTGCTGCTTGAGGTCTACTTCAACCGGAACTAGGCGCGTCGTCAGACTTTCGGGGGGGTGGTCAATTCTCTGGCGCGACGAGGATGCGGACCGGTGGGACTCATTCATACGCAAAAAATCGGAATTGAATAGAAAAAGCCCACCTGGGTTCGGCAAGCCAGCATTATCGAAGTTGAGGCTTTCGAATTTGTGGTTTGGAAATTCAATCATGCTGCCCACTCAGCCGATAACGCCTCAGCCTGCTGCAATACGTTTTGGACCGCAGCGTCCTGCAAATCAGGTGGAAATCCATACTGCGTAGCAGCCTTTCACGTGCAGCCGAATGTTGGCGCGGGCACTGTCTCGATGCATCCAATCCAACGACACATTGCCTTTGATGACGGTCACAAGCTCATGGGCTATTACCCTCAACGTTGGTTCGCCCATCACCTGCCGCGCGCTGTCATTTTCCGCAAGCGCGTCGTAGAAGGCGATTTCTCCGTCGCTAAGGCCCGTCCTCGCCTCGGGCGCGTACGGCTCGGATATCCTTTGCAAGCCTTATCAGCTCTTCCAGGACCTCCGCCGTCGTGATGGCGTTCGTGTGATAACGGGCGATTGCCGCTTCCAGTCTCTCCGAAAACATCTTGGACTGCGTGACATTGCGCTTTGACTGCGATCTCACGTTCCCATTGATCAGCTTCTTTAATGCCTCTTTAGCGAAATTCTTTTTGTCGCTATTTCGTACCTCGGCGAGGAACTCGTCGGACAGGATCGAGATATCTGGGCTTTCCAGTCCTGCCGCCTTCATGATGTCAACAATCTCAGTCGAGACGACAGCACGGCTTACCAGTTGCTGAATAGCCAGTTCCCGTTCGGCGCTGCTTTTCTTGCCATCCCCCGGCAAATTCTTAACAAGCGCGGCCCGAATGGCTTGAAAGAAACCTACCTCCTCCCTAATAGCTCGCGCTTCTTCACTTGTTGCTGCCAAGGCAAAAGCCTTGGACAACGCCGCCACGCCATCAGCAAAGCGTCGGTGTGCTCGCTTCTTGGTTTCGTCACTGGTTTCCTTCGCGGCATCAGCTTGCTGAGCCGTTAGGACCCAATCGATTGCTCCAGCTATAATTGAAAGGCGCGTCTGGGCCGTGGAAGAGCTAGCCAGAGCGGGACGATAATCGAACCCGCCCTTGGTGTCGGGACGAAACATTGCCCTCACGATCTCATACTTCTCCAACAGGACCCGAATGGCCTCCGCCTCATTGATGCCGACCTGATCACCGCCGTGACCCGCATATTGCCCAAGCGCGCTTTGAAGGTTCTGCGCGACGCCGATGTAGTCCACGACCAGACCGGCTGGCTTGTCCCGGAACACTCGGTTGACGCGGGCAATGGCCTGCATCAGGCCGTGGCCCTTCAAGATCATCGCGGTCGGCAGCTTGTTGCGGAGTTTGCCGCAGCAGGTCTTTGCACATGCTAAAGGTGCTGAACAACTGATCATCGAGATCGTTGCGGTCGGTCAGCACGATTAGGGGGGAATCTGCATCGCCGGGTGCTTGACGATCTGTCTCGCATAGAACGCCATCAGCAGGCTCTTGCCTGAGCCTTGCGTGTGCCAGATCACTCCCGCCTTGCGGTCGCCCTGCGGCGCGCTCGCCGCCAGCGTGCGCGTCACCGCATGACGCACGGCGTGGAATTGGTGATAACCCGCGAGTATCTTTGCGACGTCGCTGCCGGTATCGCCAAAGACAATGAAGTCCTTGATCAAATCGAGAAAGCGGCGGCGGTCGATCACACCCTTGAGAACGGTCTCAAGTTCCGGGGTGCCCTTGGATGCAATATCCTCACCTGTCACCGTCCGCCACGGCATGAAGCGCTCGCGGTCAGCGGTCAGCGGTCAGCGACCCTATGCGGGCCGCAATGCCATCAGAGATCAGTAGAGCGGCATTTGTGCGGAACAGGGATGGTATTTGCAACTGGTTGAAGGCACCATCAAGCGTCGCGTTCTCGTCGCCGGGGTTCTTGAGTTCGATCACGCCAAGCGACAAGCCGTTGACGAAGATCACCACGTCTGGGCGACGGTTCGCCTTGTTCTCGATCACTGTGTATTGATTTACCGCCAGCCAGTCGTTCGCGTCGGGGTCGTCGAAGTCTATCAGGCGGACCAATTTGCCGCCGATCGAGCCGTCCGCGCGGCGGACATCAACTGGTACGCCGTCGATCATCTAGCCATGCAGGCGGCGATTCTCCGGCACCAGCGACGGCGTATCGGCCTGCATCAACTTGGCAAACACTTCGGCTCGCGTCTCGCCCGACAGTTACGGATTGAGCGTGGCGATCGCAGCATGAACGCGAGCGGCTAATGGTACGTCGCCATAGCTGCTACGTTCAGGCGTTGGGCCGTCAGGGCCGATATCATTCCCATTTATCGTCGTGTATATGACATTCCACTTTGAGCGTATGAGCGCGCTTTTTAAATTCCTGATTTATGTCGCAAACCACAATTTCCAATTAGTTCTTTCTGACGATCAACACGACCTTGGGAAATCCGTTCCGGAAGAAACGTCTGATTCGGCATCCCAGATCAACGAGCACACGGCGGGTAAAATGGACCTAGAAAGGATCGAGAAAAAACTGCGAGAAGCTCAATTCTTTTTGGACAAAATGAGGGACCAAGAGAGCAGAGCCGTCGGCGACAGAGACCCGTTCGATTTCTACCTCAGCGCTTGTCTCAGTGCGGCAAGGACCGTCGATTATCGATTAAAGCACGAACAGCCGACCTACAATGGCTGGCGCAAAAATTGGGATGCAAGCTTGAGTCCGTCAGAAGCAGGTCTGGTCAAATTCATGATCGATGATCGAAATGTCGAAGTCCACGAGAGTGGTTCTTCTCGCACCGTTAAGACCGAGGAAATTAAAATCGTCGGCGACACCTATTCTGATAAATCCGGCACTTTCTATGTGAGCGGACCACCCGGCTGCCGGCACCAATCATCTATAAACCTGGCTACTTCTTCACGGTAGATGGGATTGAGCAGAAGGCTACCGAGGCGTGCGCCGAATACGTGGCACGACTAGATCGGGTGCTCGCAAAGTTTAAAGGAACACCCTGATTTAGGATGCGTCGATGCTCATGCAGCATTGAGGCCGACGCCTTGCGGCGATCCCTCCAACTCGACTTCCAAATCTAGGACGATATCGTGGAGCAAACGTGCCGCGAGCGGATCAGTGGTCTCTTGCTCCATCGCTCGATAGCGAGCCACCTGATTTCTGCGCTCCTTCCAACTTTCGCTGTCAGTCATGGTGATGTCCCCCCATGCTCTGATCCCCCAGCGGCGACATTAAAACAAATCATCCGGGGCGTCCGTCTAGTAACGGACATAGTTCGTCGGTCTAGTAACGGACATAGTGTCCAGGACCCTGACCCGCTCGGCAAGGGCCTCGCGCGCCGCGATAGCTTGATCCGCGCAGCCGCTTCTAGGGAGCTTGGCATTGACGAATGCGGCGAGAGATTCAAAAAACTTTGGATAGAATTATGGGAAGCGCATCTTCGTCAAAGCGGCAAGATCGCTAAGACTTCGTACGTCTTTGCCCATAATCGCTCCCGTGCTCCTTGGTACGCCGGCGGCTATATCCTGAAAAATCGGACCGTGGCTCTGGATGATTCCCAGGTATGGACATGCGGGAAGCGTTATATTCTTCCTGTGGAAGCGAAACTTGTTTCTCAAAGATCTACGACTGTAAAAAACAAAAAAATCCGCGAGCTGGATTGCCCTACTATGAGATTTCGGAACGATGCTTATTGAGCGCAGCGTGCCTTCAAAAACGGGCATCTTCGCCATTCTGTGAAAGTACTGCTCTATTTCGGAATTATTGGTATTTCCCGTTTCCAGCAGAAAGGAAATTCCCTCTTGTTTAATCGCAGGGGCGACGGCTGGGTTAGTCAGTAACCTCGTCATTATGGCGGCGAATGCCACACCAATCGGCGACATCCTGTCGAACGCCCCCGGCTGAAGCTTCTTTCCTTTTTTCAACCCTTCTTTTTCAACGGCAATGCTAATCCCCGCCAATGCCAGATGGGATGCGGAAAAAACCTCATCGGTAAAGCTTAGCTTTCTGACCTTACTCCAGCCCGCGAAAGGCTGGTCGGTGTCATGAAATTGCTTGGCATGGAAAACTTCCACGCCATGACCATTCATCGCAGCGTCTAGCTTCGGCTCTGCCTTCTCCCATTGGTTCATATGAGCCAGAAAGCCACCAAGCGTGACAATTGGCAGTCCGCTAGTCCCACTGTCATCTAGATAGCATTGAAACACGGATACCGGCCTTTCGGCGGGTGATCCGCCGAAGCCTGAGGCTCCCCGGACCCGATAGAACGACTCACCCGCGCGCTACCCACCGTAGCACGCAAAGTATAAAATCGCCGTCACTTGGCGGGACAACTAACCTCGCCTCCGCTTCCAAATAAGGCGGCGGATGGAACCATCCACTCCGCTCGCGCTTAACGCCACCGGGTCACATTTCACATGCAGATCCGTGTCCGGCAGGGTCATAGCGTTTGGCGTCGACAAATGGTTGAGAGGTTCGCTTCCCCGCAGGTTTTCATCCAGCGATAAACCAAACGCCAGCAACGTTGAGAAATAGCCTCACGCATGTGTCAAGGCTTGTTACGACATCGTAAGTTGGCGTTCAGAGGGAGCAGGTTAGACTTGGGCAACCATGATGGGTAGCTCAATGTACTCAACCGAGGAATTTGCGGCGTTGGAAATCATGTGCCGTGATCGGGCTACGCTTGCCAAAAAAGAAATGGAATTTGCAGAAGCGGAATACTGGCTGGCAGAAGCAGAGGAATGGAAGCAACTCAAGAACGCGCATGCTTGGCGCACCCTCATCGATCACGCATCCTGACTCGACGGAGCCATCGGCCGCCGAAAAGCGGCCCTGGCCCTCTTGATTGTCCTCAATGACGAAGGGCTTGCGATCCAATGCTGACGGTGAAGCCTACAGCGACGAGGACCGACTTGCACGAATCGATCAATCGGAGCCGCGCCACGAGTTCTTCCTGAGTGGTGATCTCGTCGTTGATATGCGCGGCGCAGTCGATCAAGTCGGAAGCGGTATCCTCAAAGCAGCGATACGACAGTCCGAGCTGATGGTGCGGCAACTTGCCCTCCTGCCAAAGCACCCGCGTCAGAACAACGCTGACGGAGTCAACGTCAAAAACATTCCCAAAATGATTGCCTGCAGCGCGGTCATTTGCGGTCACTCGGGAAAAGAACCGGCTTACAATCGAATTGTGGAATTTCGGGAAAGTACAGTCCGAATGCACGAATTGCGTCGCGCTTGTTGACGTAGTTTCACCTCCCCAAAACGCACCAACCCGCGCGCCGCAGGCGCACAAATGAACCGCGCGCTCGGCACGAGTGTGATGTTTCGTGATTGAGCAATGTTGACCACGCACTCAGTCTGAATTGAAGCAGGATGCCCCCATCACCCCCGTGCCAAGGCATTGGTGACTGAGAGTTGTTGCGCCCGCGCCCAACCAAGGGAACCGTGTTATGCTCAATCGTTCCGCCCCCTCGTTTTTCCATGGCAAAGCTTCCAGTGAGCGTCCGTTCTGTGCGGACTGCGAGTCTCCAATGATCCTTTCGCGTCTTCAACCGGATAAGCCCGGCTTCGATTTGCGCACTTACGTCTGCCTGATGTGTGCCGCGACCGAAAGCATCGTCGTCACCATTTCATGAGCTGCGAGAATCTGGCCTCGCCCTCCACATAGGAAGCTGCCATGCCGTCTGTTGCTCGTGTGACGTACATACCGCTGAAGGCCTTGGCGACTAATGTGATCGCGATTTTCTCGCGTTCGCGCCGTAAAAGGCGCAAGCGCGATTCAATGACACCCGTCCCGCTCGTCAAGCCTCTGTACACCCTCGATGAACTTGCGGAGCTGCGGCGCACCATGCTGCGCTACGCTCGTTCTTTTCCGCTGGGAAACGAGCGCAACCAACACCTGCAGATAGCTTTCTCGCTGCGTAGGCTTTTCAGGAACGAGAAGTGGGCGGCCGCGCACATCATCAAGGGTTCGCAGTCGGATTCAATGTCGGCAAGCCGCAGCGCCTTCACGCGCTGGCGCTTGCGCAGGCCCGCGTTCTTTAGCCGCGACCGCGCGGCCTAGACCTCGTATCGCAGTGACAAGAAAACACGAGCAATTAGGGGATACACTTCGCGCCTGCTGGTGCAACTCCTCAGGCATCCTGACTCGGCGGGGCCATCGGTCGCCCGCGATTCAATTTCGAACAAGGCTTCGGACGATGCCGTGGCACGAGTGCCGCGCGGAAAACTGTTCCGAATCGGCTGTTTGTGACAGTCCGATCACGGTTTCATGAACGGCCAGCCGGACGGATTCTGATTCTTTCGAAAAGCCAACGCGTGGTATGGTTCTGTTCGTTTAATCACAAAAAAAGGGAGGACTTCCGATGGCACAAGCACCGAAGCATCCCGCGCATCCGGCGCAGGAGCATCATCACTCAGCCGCTGCTCACCACCATGCCGCCGCGCATCATCACCATCAAGCTGAGCACCATCACGCTGTTGGCGAGCACACGGAGGCAAAGCAACATGCAGCTGCGGCTCACGAGCATAGTGAACTAGCTCACAAACATACGGCAACTGCTCACACACATTCTAATAAATGACGACTAGACCGCGTTGCTGGCGCTGGCCGTCGAATACGAGCGCCAGTTAGCCTTGGATTTGTTCCACGATCATAGCTGATCTTCCTTGCATCCGACCCCTAGCGAGATCTGTTCGCTAGGCTGGCGCAGCACTTGAACGTGCTGGCGTCGGAAGTCGCGCGCGCGACGTCAGCGAAAAGAGCCGACGACGCTTCTTAGTTTGTTGCGAAAATCGCCTCATTGTAGAAAACGTCTTATCAAATAAATTGCGATCCGGGCGATGAGCCAGAGCCAGCCAATTTCTGCTACTGCGACCGCGATCAGATAGACAGCGGAAAAAATTCCATAGTCTCGCTGCGGCTTTATCTCGCCGCACACTGAGTTGCCGAAATCAAGATCAAAGGGCTTATCGGATACGGAACATGTTCCTGCGAGGCTCGCTTCCCAGGCTTTTAGATCAGACTGTGATCGCTTAGCCTGTGAGGCGCTGCTGGCTATAGCCGCTCGCCCTCTAAGAGAAAAAGTGCGCCGAAGACCGGGATGCAGCAAAAGACGAGCAGAGACGTTATTGGACATAGGATCACCCGGTACAAAGGATAATTCACGGTTTTCCATTCCTCGTTTTCATGAGCGGTCTCCGGCCGTCCGCTCCTGTAAGCATCCCCCGTTCGTGGCGGGATTGTTGTTGCTGATGAACATAGGCGCGGAGACGCAACAACTCCCTATATCGGGCGTGAAGATTTCCAACTTTGTCCTCGGTGCTGAGTAATTTGATCGGCTTCAACTATCGCTCCCGCCATCTATCAAAGACGAATCGGCGCAACCGGTTGCCGGTTGTCAGGCGACGGCGAACGCTCTTTCTTTCTTGCGACGGCTGGTAAGCCAGCCAAAGCCACCGAGACCGATCAGCATCATTGTCCAGGTGGGCGGCAAGGGCGTGGCGCTGGCTTCCACCTTTTCGACGCCCCAACCTTCATCACCAAGGCCCTGAAAACCGGCGTGGTCGCCGGTCAAACTCAGGTAGGAAAAGGTGAGAGTATTCAAACCGACATTCAGCGGTAGACCGGCGAAGGTGAAAGTTTCTTTCCCACCGTTCCAGCCGATGCCCGTACCGTTGTTCGTGGGGTTAGAGAGGCTCGCTCCGAACGGATTAGAATAAACGTTAGCTTGCGATCCGCTGTTGCTGCCGCCACCGAGATTGAACGTGCCCAGAAAGACTTGCTTGTCGTTTAACTTCAACGAAAAATCATCTTCGTAGGCGTTTTTCCCGTCGAGGCTCCCGTATCCATCCAAGATGAAGGAAAGCTCCGATGTGGAAGCCCCCGAATTGAAATTCAGCGTGAAGGATTGATCGGTTGCCATAGCGGCGGAGGGCCCGTCGTAAATTATGGTGGCTTGTGCGGAGGAGACCACCAGCACCGCACACGCCAATCCAGCAATCGTCGAACGAGCTAGAAAACGCATCACATGCTCCCCCTGATCAAAGAGATCGAACCGAATGTGATGCAATGCGGAAGATGGCAGGAGGGTACCAAACTGTAAATGAGTTTTTTTAAGCAAGCTGGACTGAAGCGAAGCGTTGCCTATCAGACCTAGGAACTCTGAATATTCTTCAGCCACCGTGTGAAGTGGCAAATAGTGCAGATATTTGCGGGTAAAAGCGGCAAGGACCGCCAGATATTATTGGGCGACCTGCGATAGATCTGCGCAAAAGATCATCGACGGTGAGCGCTAAGTTGGCATCGCGCGCCCAAAATTGTTGCGGCGAAGGAAGCAACTCCTCGCTCGCGAGAAAGTTAACTGCGAACCAGCAAAACGCCTTAAATAGCTGGCGTGATGGGTTCGGACAATAGAATTAAGGAGAAGCGCTTATGGGACCGGCGCTGGACGAAAGAGTTTTCGACGGATTCACAAAGCTAGACGGACCCGGGCATGAACCAGAGGCGTTACAGCACCTCCGAAAGGAATTGAAGCACATTCGGCTAGAGTTGGGAGAGCTTAAACGCACCGGGTCCCAAGTGGGACTGGTTAAATTGACTTCCGATGCACTCGCGCTTTCGATGCGGATAAAGCGCCTCGAAACATCGTGTAATCTCCGTCGCCGCTTTCGCGTTGCCCAGACCTATTGTTCAACTCGCTATAAGGACAATTGACCTCGCCACTTCGTAAATGCCGAAGCCGATGACCGCCGGCAGCGCAAGCACGAGGGCGACCCCGATTGAAAAACGAAGATCGGCTTTGGCGCTCAGCTTTTGGGTCGAAGTCGTTCGATGCCTCTCCGAGGAATCCGTCGGTGTACGCTGGATGCAATGCGGATGATGCTTGGCATCCAAAAATCTCATCGGCTGGATTGCCGAAGTTTGACACGATCACCGGTGTCCAGTTCGACCGACGCTGATTGATCATTGATCTCTCCGAATTGCCAGACACATTGGCACAACGGAAAGCGTCGGATTCCGTTCCGGGACATCCCAATTCGATACTATCGTCTCTCCGGTTGCAGAGTTAAATCCAAACCGTATAAATCGCCAGCATTCGCCTAATAAACCAGCATATGGAATTGCATTAATCGAACGCGGAAGTTTGACCCTGGCTGAGTTTCATCTTATAATTGCGGCATGGCGGCAGGATTTGCTTTGAAGGTTCGGAAAATTAGATCATGAAAAACGCTTTCCGTGTTTTACCTGCGATAGCTTTGGCCGCCGCGTTGGCGTTTCTTCCGCAGCCTTCTCTTGCCAATTGTGGTATTGACAAGGACGTGGGCAATGGCTGCGCAAAGGGCGCTCCGGCTCCTCTCCTTGGCGCTGGTCTTCCCGGTCTTGCGGCAGGCATAGGTTATGGCGCTTATTGGTTAGTGCGGCGTCGCCGCCGCAACATTGGCTAAAGCAGTTTTGATTTGAGAGGCCGCCTTACATTGCGGCCTCTTTTTTATTTCGTGCTGATGTCGCCGGTCACGGGCTCCGCTTAGCATTAAACGTGCATCGCCTTACCATCCGAAAAGTGCCGGTGCCAAAGGGCTGGGGTTGGTCGAACCCCTCAGCACCGGCCTCGCGTCGCGCTCCCAACAGCAGCGCCAGCGTCGCAATCGCGAACGATGGAAATATCAACAAAAAGTCCGATCATCAGGGCCGCCAGCATTACGTGCTGCTGGTGACCGAAGGATCAACCGTGCTTTCCGCAGTCTTGACGGCCGCCGTTGTTGCAGCTGCGCCAAGGGTCGGATGAATGGTTTTGCGATCCTTGTCCTTGATCAAGGTGAACGTTCCGACCACCGGGTCCTATCATCCAGGGATTTTTTTCTTTCGCCCCAGATTTTTGACAGACGCCATTCGATCGCGATATGGATGCTGGCCGCGAGCGGAAGAAAAGCGGCTGCTGTTTCAGATACTTAGCGGAGCGAAAAATTCGTTGGCTCGCAATCGCTGCGGCCATAGCAGGCAATTTGGGGCATTTATTTTCTGCTTTCGTCAGAGCTGGCTAGTACCTCGACACAGAGGTTTTGACTCGTTGAAATTGGCCTGATTTGGCTGAGGGCCTTGGATAGGCGCGCGCCATTTTGGCGCGAGCCTTTTCGGTTGTGAACATCCATTTGATGCGGGCGCGGTCGGCATTGCGCCGTTTCTCCCAGGCGACGGTCTCGGCGACGAGGCGGACGAAACTGTCGATGCGCCGATCGAGGCATTGGCGGGCGAGAACGCCGATCTCGATCTCGACCATGTTCAGCCAGCTGGCGTGCTTTGGGACGTAGTGGAACTCCAATCGGCGCCGTACCCGCCGTGCTTCGTCGGCCGGAAAGGCCTGGTAGAGCGCCCCGGCCGAATGGGTTGAGAGATTGTCGAGCACCAGGCGGATCCAAATATGGAGCACAGAGGCGTCCCATATAGCGTAGTTCAGATCCTTAGCCCGCCGGGCTATAGGTGGATCGTACATATCGATGCGGATCGAACAAAAACTGGCGTGGCAATAAGCCGACCTGGAGCCATCCGCTTGGCTGAAGTGACGATCGAGAAAATCATTCGAGCGAAATTCAACGAGGCTTCGAACCCGTGCGTTGGAAACTCGGGGCCATCGACTGCTGGAAATCATGAACGAGGATGTCGTGGTGTCGATCGAATTGCAAAATGATGTTCAATGGGACGGGGAGTGCCGCGCTCGCGCAGCTCTTCGAATATCTGGATCAGCGTGAATTGTTCACGGGCCGGCGCATTGCCGCCCGCAGCGTGCCGAGCTCGCTCGTCCACCGGCCAAGTTTTCGTCGCGGCTGTGCACCTTCCGTTCATATTTCAAACGAGTCTCGCCCGACCTCAGCAGCTTTGCGGACCGTATTGCTAGGAACCCTCAGGTCGCGGGCGATCTCCGTGGTCGTATTGCCCTTGATAAGGTGCTCGCGTCGAATCCGCGCAATCGACTCCACAGCCCATCACACCTGCTTTCCTCGAAAGGACGTAGCGCAACAGGCCAACCTATGCGGGCAAATTTTGGACGGCGATCCCCGAGACTCAGGGTCAAGAAACACAAATTCACCTTATAGCTTGAGCGAGCTACGGCTTGGAGGGGCGATGACCGCACTGGCGCGTAGCGGACGTACGCCAAAGCGCCCCCGTCGGCTAAGTGCCAAAAGCCAGGACCGCCTTCACCTCACCCTGGATAATCTGCAGAATTCACCGTTGATGCTCAGCACGTTGAGCGCCCGACCGTGATCATTGTCATCAGATCGGCATGGCTGGTGCTCGTCCCGCTGGATCGGTCCACCAGGAGCACTCTAGCCAAGGGTACTCTACGCGATCTTTGAGTCACATCCTTCGAATGCACGATGCCGACGCATGCCGACAGACTAACCTTGGAATCCGCTAAGGTTTGGAGCGCCATGACATCGCCGGCTCGACCCAGGGCATCGTCGGTTCTGCCCTGCGTTCAGCCCCGCTATAGCTGACCACCGAGCGCCGCCCTGCGCGCGGTGTCGCCAGAGATCCGGCCGAGAGACCGGCAGCTTTCGCGGTCACTGTACGCTGTACACTAATGTGGCGACGATAGGCAAATAGCTGGCTCGATCTGCGCGAAGGAGGTAGTACCGCAATGAATAACGAAGAAGTCGACCGCATCAGATCAGTTTATGCACGCTGGGAGCCGACATACGATTGTAGCAATGCCGGCTACTTAAGGTCCCTCGGTGAGCGGGACGACCGTTTAAGAGGCCTTCTCAGTAGGCTTCCCCACAACCTGACGCGATGCCGGGTGCTCGACGTCGGGTGCGGTTACGGCAGCCTGCTCAATCTGTTTCATGAGCAGGGAGTTCCCGCGGATGGTTTGTTCGGCATCGACTTGCTGCTAAATCGGATCCAAGTCGCCCGGAAGAGATATCCTTCTTTCACCTTAAAGGAGGGAAATGCCGAACAAATTGACTTTCCCGACAAGCGGTTTGACGTGGTGACTGTCTTCACAGTTTTTTCGTCGATCTTAGATCGTGGGATGGCCGAAAACGTCGCGCTTAGTATTGCCCGCGTTCTTGCGAGCGGGGGCACTATCATCTGGTACGACATGAGATACCCGAACCCGTGGAACCGGAACGTTAGACCGATCACCAAGCGTCGGATACGAGAGCTGTTTCCATCTTTTGAATTGCAGCTTGAATCGCTCACGTTGCTGCCACCCCTGGCGCGTCATCTGGGGCCTGCCACGAATTGTATCTACCCGCTGCTCGTCAAGGTGCCGGTTCTTCGCTCGCACTATTTGGGCCTGCTCCGCTCCGCGGCCTAGCCGGCTTGGCCATAAACATGGCGCCGTTTTTGCAGGAGGTGAGAGCAGCGCGAACAGAAACCCAGAGCCAGCTCTCGATGATAGGCCGACCGGTACCTTCGTCCGGTCAGGCCGCTCGTCGAGCAAAATCCGCAGGACAATGCCAACGGGGTGGAACATTGGCAATACTCCTATCGCTTCTTCGCGACGACAAGGAATTGCTGGGCAAATCGCGCGGGGATTTTGATGGAGCTTGCGATCCGCTCAACCGGTTCAATCCATGCTTCGCAGAGTTTCGGTAGCAACCGACCCGGCCGCGGAAGATAGCCGTAGGGTGTGACCTTCTCGATCGCAAATCCACCCGCCGTCAACAAGGTACTTAGTTCATCGATGCTCATCGTATTTCGTACTTGGGACCATGGAAGTCGGCTCACCATGCGCGAAGCAATCCCGAATGGTGAAGTAGCATTCATCTGCATGTTGCAAATGAGCCATCCCGCCTCGTTCAAGTGCTCCCGGATCGCTTGCAGCGCTTCCTTTCGCAAACGTTCGTCCGCGTTGAGAAAAAAACGGAAGGCTGTGACGGCGTCAAAGGTTTCACCCAACGCTTCGCTTGTAATATCTATCCGATGCAGTTGGACATTGTTCGGTACGCTTGCGCAGGCGAGCATGGGCAAAGACACATCGACGCCCACGACCTTCCCAAAGCATTCGGCCGCAACGTTCGTGATGCGGCCCGTGCCGCATGCGAAATCGAGACACGTTTTGTGCGGTCCGCCCAACGCGCCCAAAGTCGCCTCGACCAGGGGCTTTTCGATTTTGATCCAGAGCGCGGCATAGTAACCCGCGTCATAGGTCTTGTTGTAATGTTCTCCTGCGCCGGGCGCCGCATGGCTGACGCGATAATCATCGCTCATTGGAAGCCCGCTGCTACTCGTCGTCGCTGCTGGCCGGTGGCGAAATTGTGTCCGTTTCGAGTTGTACCAGTCCATCGTGCACTCCGCGGTCCAGATAAATCATTCGGGGCGGCTGGCTTCGCCAACCGGCGTTGCGTCGTCCGTCCTTTTCATTCCTCCAATGGTGGAGGCCTATCTCAACACGTTCAGAGTTGTTTCACCCGCTCGCTGTTGGGGCGCTGTCATTGTTTGCTGGCGCCCGGTCCAAAATGCGGTAACGGCCAACACAAGGCCGGGTTTGATTCCGAGGCACCGCTTAATGTGAATTGCCATCGCCACATTCCAGGCGACTAGCGTTCCCGAGGTCACAACTGCCGCTCCCATTGCGCCGTAGTGAATTGTCGTGATTGCACATCCCGCGATCGTCAGAGCCGCGAACACTAGCATAATCGCTGCCGCCGATCGTTCATGGCCGGTCATCGTCAGCAGGTTTTGCTGCGGACCGCCAGCCGCGGCGAGGAATTGTCCCATCACCAACGTTTGGGCGATGTGAGTATCGCCGGCAAAGTCTTGCCCGAACAAATTCAGCAGCGGGCCTGTAAGAATCAAAACAGGAAGCGCTAGCATGGCGCCACCTGCCAGCGACAGGACGGTGGCGCGGGCGAACAGGTACTGGAGGTCAGGGAAATCACCGCGTTCGTACACCGCGGACGCAGTAGGAGAAAAGTAGATGCTGACCGCGGCCCGCGACAGTTGGATCAGCATTGCCAGATTGAAGGCCAGCGCAAAGAGGCCCGCTTCGGAAATCCGTCCACTCCAGCCAAGCACCAGCACCCCAGTACGCGCCATGAGGATTTCAAGACCCATCATCATCATGACCGGAAGTGCGAATGACCACCATTCACGCGGCAGATAAGTCGGCTCAATTCCCTTGATCTGCTCCGGCCACAGCCTGATGGCGACGTAGATGACAAACACAAGCGTGGCGGCAGTACTGACAAACGACGCGACTAGGACCATCTGTGTATCCAGGGGCCAGAATTGACCCCAGGCGGCAAAGCCGACCGTCGCCAGCAGCAACCCATCACGGAACACTCGTTCGGGGAGGATGGCTGCGATGAAGCCGCCGAACACCCGAATGATGCCCGCGCCGACCAGATGCAAGGTGATCAGCGGGATAGTCGCGATGCCAATCGCCAGGCTGATCGCGAAGTTTGGCTCCAGTTCGTTCCACCGAAGCCACAGGATGACGAGGCCTGCGATCGATGCCATTACTGCCGCCGCAAGTGCACGGCTGATCGCGAAGCGGATACTACCATACATGAGGGACCATTCGTCGGACGCTCGGTAAGCCGACGTAAAGCGCAGGACGAACGTAACCAAACCCAGCGTCGTGACATACGACAGCAGCGAAACCCAAGCCCAAACATACGAATAGATCCCATACCCATGGGCGTGGAGCAGACGTGCGACCAAAAATTGCACGGCACAGGTCAGACCCGCACCGCAAATATAGGTGGCCAATGCCAAAATGGTGGCCCGCGTGAAATGGTCACCTCTCCTGCCTGTGCATCGGTCCGATGCCAGTCGGGCTCCAACCGCTGCCGCTGTGGGCGGGACTGGAAACGCAAGGGCTTCGACGCTGTTGTCACATGTTTGGATGCTATCGTCACATATCATGCATCGTTGGTCAGCCTGAGTGGCGCCCGCAACTGCATGCCCTACAGCGTTTGACTTGCCTTCAAGTCTCGTGAGAATTTCCCGCTCTATCTTATCGACAACATGATCGATGGACGACGGCTCGTCGAGCTGGACGACAACCACTGGCCGTCCGTGCTTCTGCAGCAACGCATTTACGCTCTCGATGATTGGAGCGAATTGCAGATTCGTGCTCTCCCCGGCCTCGAAGAAGCGCGCGATCACCGGCTCACTCCGCTTGCGATTGCGAAGACGGGCCTCCTGCACATCTGGATCGACCCTTACATAGACCGCAACGTCGGATTTTGGGATAAGCTTCAGAGCGCGCAGGAATACTGCCTCGTCTACGGTTCGACTGAATACTGACAGTGAGCAAACAGCCTGAATAAAGGCTTGATCGAAGACGATGATTGGATCGACATCGGATGACTGACGCCAAATCTCCGATAGCCGCAGGATATATTGGCTGACCCGAATGAACCAGACCGGGTTCCTCGGCGGCAACATGTACACCAATCGGGCTACGGCGCTGAACGCATGGCTGTGGGTGATCGGGTGGAACGTCATCGCAACAACGCCAACGATGGCTTGACCTATCCGGCCCAAAGCATATCCTAGGCCGCCCGGATCGAAGAGGGATACTTTGTCGGGCTGGTGCACAAGGGCAATCTTGGTCGTATAGCCGCGCTCACGCAAACGACACAAAAGTGCACGAGCAAGGGTTGTTTTGCCAGCACCGGGTGGCCCGAAAAACTCGACGATCATCAGCTCGGCTCCGTTGTGGAGCTATCGCGCAGACAGGTCCGGACGAGCTGCTGCGGCGCGGCGACGTTACGGGGGAATTGGTCGCTGTGGAATGCCATTGTCATGACTTCGGCTTGCTCAAGAAATCGCCGTGATCGGCAAAGCGATAGCGCGCGTGTTGGCGGAGATCCACGTCCGTCAAGACGGAGACTATCTTGTTCGGATCATTTGGATCATATTGGTCCGCCGACTGAATGAGCTGGATAGCGCTAACGGCAGTTTCACGGGGCGTAGTACCCCAACGCACAGCGAACAGTATCTTGTCCGCTTTACTGACGAGCAGCCTCACTTCGCTGCTATCGAATATTGACGGGGCATCGACGATCACGAGATCATAGGTATCGCGGACCTGCTCGATCAAGCTTGCAAACCCCGGGTTTGCAAGCACCGGAAGTAATTTGTTCTCGCTGCCGAAAGGCAGAAAACTAATGCAGGATCTGCCAATCGACCCAGCGGCCGAAGCGATCGGACTTCGTTTTGCCATGACATCGGTTAAAGTGGCAACCGGAGATCGAAACTCGAGCAAACTCATTGCCTGCGTGCGAAGCGGAGAAGCTTGACCGCCCGCTTCTAGCACCAGAACCTTCCATTGAAGCTGAGCAGCGAGTAGTGCCAAACTCCAGGCGAGAGTGGTTTTCCCTTCGCCCGGAATACTTGAGGTTATCACGAAGATCTTGTGCTCCGGACCATTTCGGAATATCGGGACGCTCCCGGTAAATATCGAGCGCACCGCCTTGGAATATGGCGCGCCGGGGTGTTCGCGCAGCAGATGCGGGATTGAGTGTGCCTCGCGCGGCATCAGCCGCGGTACTAAGCCAGCACATGGAATGTGCAGGGCTTCGGCCGTCTCCCGCTCTCCGCGCAAGGTGTGATCGAGACGATCCAGAGTCAGCGAAATCATGCAGCCGAACAGGATAAATGCGACGAGCGCAGGTGGGATGAGAAATAGTCTGTTAAACGAGGTTGGATGAATGGGTGGTTCGGCTAAGGCGAGGATCCTTATGTCGGGTTCCGCAAGTTTGCCGCGTTCGATCAGATCCTGGCGTTCTCGAAGAAGACTTTCGTAGAGCTGACCGAGCGCGGAAGCCTTGCGTTCAAGCGCTCGCAATCCAATAGTATCGTCGGTTGCCTCGGCGGCGGCATGACGGAGGAGCTCCAACCTGCTCTCGATAGATTGGATTTGAGATTGGTAGGTGCGCTGCTCTAGCTCCAGTCGAGATGTACTCGCGACGATCTCATTATCGATCGCCCGAAGAAGATCAGGTAACGGCGGATCTGCTGCATCCGAACGGCCGCGCAGTTTTCTGGCCGCGATGTTCGCCAACTCGGTCAACCGCGGCGAATCAAGCACCTTGGCTAAGTCGAGGATCGATCCGCCACCACGGCGTAAATTGCGGAACTCGTCGAGCCGCTTTTGTCCTGCATCGGTGTCGGATCTGAGCAGCGCAAGTTGGCGAGCCGTTTGCGTTATCTGCTGTTCCGTTTGATCCGGACCTGCCGCCTCATTGGCGACGTGGACCTGACGAAAAGTGTGCATCTCGGTTTCTGCACGCGCTACCTCGTCGCGTACATCGCCCAGACGCTGACTGAACCGGCTCACGGCGAGCGCGGCAGTGTCGCGCTTTTCGCGCCGAAGGGAGTTCACATAAACCCGCGCGACGGCGTTCGCAATCTGCGCCGCTTGGTTAGGATCGCGATCATTGTAGCCAACGCTGATAATCCTGGATCGACGCTCCTGTCCAACCTTGAGCCCGCGCCGTAGCCGAGTAAGCGCGGCATTCTCTTTGAGAATTGCTGGCTTGTCTGCTCTCCCGACATCCTTCTCGTCGAGAGACCCGAGCGCTTGCAAGGCCTGCCGGAGGTTGGCGTCCGACGTTAGCGTGGTGATGTGGGTATCAATGGCAGAGTCTTCGGCGACCTGTGAGACGGCGATGGGAGCGCCAGTCATGCCCTGGTTACTAATATCGGGCCGCTGCAAGTCAATAATGAGCTGCGCCGTGGCCAGGTACGAGGGCCCGAAGATGATCGAAGCGAGCAAAGCCAGAATGCCGCCGGCGGCCACCGTGTAAACAATCACGCGGCGACGGCGTTGTAACGTATTGAAGATGCGCTTGATAGCCTCGGCACCGTCTACTGGCTCGGCGGCGCGTGCGATCCGGGCCGCGGCTTCGAGTTGCCTGATTTCTTGCGCCGCAAGAAGTTGCGATCTTCTGTGCTCATCACTGAATGCGTCCAAGATTCGCTACCCCTGATGCATGTTGAAAGTTTGTGTCGGGAGCGGGCGTGGCAATGCGGCAAGGGAGTCCGTTGGCGATGCGGCAACAGAGTCCAGCCAAGCCTGCAGCATGAGAGCTGCCCACAGCACGCGTGAGTGGTCGCGTGTCCCATTGAGATGATCGCGCCAACATGACTTGACGAGAGAGACGTCAAGCAGCCCCTGTTTGCGCAGGCGTGTCTCGGAGAGAAGATCGGATGCCCACGCGCGCAGTGGTCCCTTGAGCCACGCGCCGATCGGAACATTAAATCCCTGCTTCGGCCGTTCGAACTGGTGCCGCGGCAAGTAGCGAGCGAGGACCTGGCGCAGAATCCATTTGCCTTGGCCATTCCGTATCTTGGTGTTGGTGGGCAGTCGCCATGCAAACTCGATCACTCTGTGATCGAGCATCGGGCACCGAGCTTCCAGGCTCGTGGACATGCTGGCACGATCGAGCTTTACGAGAATATCGCTCGGCAGGTATTCGGCCATATCACGGAACAGAAATTGCGACAGCGGCTCGTCGAGCTCTGGCCCGTCATTGCCGGTCTCAGGCTCGCCAGACAGGGCCAGCGAAAGCTCCGAAAGTCGAGTCATTTCGTCATAAATGGCCCGCTCATCGCTCGCGGCCAGAATCTTTGCGAAGCGACTGACCCGGGCGGTTTGCAACAGGGGGGAGCCGAGACTCGGAAGCGTTACGACATTAGCAAATCTGGCGTATGTACCGCTAGCCACTCGAGCCGCGAGTTTTGCGGCCGTCCGCCGGAGCGATCGATTGGAACCGAGGAGGTGGGCTACGCGAGCCATGACAACGTGCCGGGTATATCCTGCAAAGCATTCGTCGCCGCCGTCGCCGCTCAGAGCCACCGTTACGTGTTTTTGTGCCTCGCGCGAAATCAGCAAGGTTGGGATTTGAGATTCGTCGGCGAAAGGTTCGTCCCATATCGCAGGCAGTGATGGAATGACATCGAGGGCGTCGGCTGAGGTCAAGCGCACTTCCGTATGATCGGTCCCGAAGTGGCGGGCAACGGACGCGGCGTAGGACGATTCGTCATATGCCTGTTCATCAAAGGCGACGGTAAATGTTCGGACCGGCTGCGAAGATTGAGCCTGCATCAGAGCAACCACAGTGGAGCTATCAAGTCCGCCTGATAAAAATGCTCCGACAGGCACATCCGCCACCATGCGCTCGCGGACAGCGGCGCGAAGCACCTCATCGAGTTTGACTATGAGGTCGGCATCCGGGTCCGGGAGAGGGTCCATCCGCGACCTCTGCGCCAACCCGCTCAACGACCACCATGTCCGAATGTTGCAATGTATTTTATCGAGGTCGACCTGATCCGAGAGATCTTCCGGCCGTAGTGAGAGCAGCCCGGCGGGCGGGAGCTTGAAGACGTTCGACCAGATGCAGTGTTCGTCGGGAACTCTGCCGCGCGAGAGCAGGGCAGCGACGGCGGGCAAACTTAGATCGGAGTCGGCCGCAGAGCACGCATGGATGGCTTTCAGCTCCGAGGCAAATACAACGCCCGATGGGATCTTGGCCACGTAGAGCGGCTTTTTTCCCATGCGATCTCGAGCCAAATGGAGGATGCGGGTGTTCCGATCCCAGAGAGCCATCGCAAACATTCCGTTGCTGCGCTTAAGAGCGGACTCGAGGCCCCAGCACTCGATGGCGCACAGCAGTACTTCGGTGTCACTGCCGCCCCGAAATCGATAGCCGAGATCCACCAGTTGTTGGCGCAGTGTTCGGAAATTGTATATTTCGCCGTTAAAAGTGATCACGAACCGTCCAGTGGACGAATGCATCGGCTGGTGTCCGGCGTCGGTCAGGTCAATGATGGCAAGACGGCGATGCCCCAAAGTGATGCCAGCTTCGCGATCGCTCCAGAATCCTTCACCGTTTGGGCCGCGGTGGCGCATAGCATCTGTCATCCGGACAATCGCACGCGGGTCAGTCGCGCCGAGATAGCGCTGAGACGACAGGATACCTGCGATGCCGCACATCTCATCTCCTCGTGTTTAGCGCCGGCGATAAACGAAGCTGAGCGCATCCCGTGGATACGCAAAGGGCCATTGCAAACCAGACAATGGGATGTCGGATGATCAAGTGGGCGGTACTGAAGATCGTGACGGCGATCACTAGTACGAGGAGCGCATCAAGTTTCGCGCGGTATAGCAGCAGGGCGGTACTCGCAACTAGCCCAGCGAGGGCGCCCAACCCGATGATGCCCCCCTGGAGAAAGACGTCGAGAGGCGTGTTGTGAGCCTCGAACGGGTTGTCGCGGTTATGGACAACGTCGGGCGGATCGAGATGTGGCCCAGGTCCCAGGCCGAGCGAGCCAGAGCGCGCACCGAGCTCGATCGCTTGCTCCCATAGGTGAAGCCGGAGGTCCAATGTGCGCTCTGAGGCCGCTCCTCCCTTGTCCTTGGCCAAACTTAATGCAAAATCTTCAGCATCGCTGGCGCCCGCTTTCGCGAATGGCCACAGGGACACGGCCGCCGGAACGACGAATATCAACGCGAGAAGTACGAACGCGTAACGAAGACCGGAGCGAGAGCTGGCAGTCGAGACCGAGCGACGCAACTGCAGTCCGACCAGGAGCGCGCCCGAAAAGATCATCACGGAAATGAACGTGTCGCTCTTCGAAAGGCGGCCGGCGACAAGCGGTCCCACCGCGGCCAGGAGCCCGAAAAGACAGCCGAATCCCGTTGACGTTGACGCCAGATGGACCGCTAGCAAAGTGGTGACGCAACACACTATCGCTAGCTGATTGGGATTTTCTGCCCATCCGCGAAAGCGGTCCCAATACCATGGCTCTACGGACGGAAGGTGAATGATCTCCCAGCCTGCAGCAATCTGGGCGGCAATACCAATATTCCAAAACAGCATCAACAGCCACGCCGCACGACGAAAGTGCACGGGCTCATCGGCGATGGCTACAGCAAGGCAGGTCATCGTCGCCATCAGCAGGTACGCGAAAGTGTCGTGCAGTGACAAGTCGGTGGCGACGCGGTATTCGACGATGAAACCAACGAGGGCCCCGATGCTCAAGGCGAATGCAAAGAGGCCCCAGAACGTGGCGAGCCGATAGAGTGCCGCAACATGCGTTGAGCTGCGGCGGGCGAGCAAGTCGAAGACACAAATTAGGATCCACAGAACGATCAATAAATCGCCGAGACCGAGAGGCAAACCGGAAAACCGCCACTGCGTTGCCGATGACAGAGAAATGCCGAGAGCAAGAAGCGCGTCCCGCGTCATGACATGCCGCCAGTATCAATAGTGGAATGGCTGGACGAGGTGAGTTGGAGTTCACCTTCGCTTCCAGTCCTGTCGCCCGCAATGTGGCATTTCACGACTCGTTCGTAGATGCGGGCATACTGGCCCACGATGGTGTCCAGGCTAAACTTGCGCCGCACTAGGGATATTGAACGCTGACCCATGACCGCGGCGGTGGTCTGTTCATGCAGCAGATCCAGGATGCGTCTGGCCAGGCGCTGTGGGTCGCGCGGTGGTACGAGATACCCGTTCCAGCCATCGGTCACTACATCGGCACAACCCGGCATCCGCGTCGTCACGATCGGCAGGCCGGCAAGTCCTGCTTCAAGCAGCACACGTGGAATGCCTTCGCGATATTCGGACGGGAAAGCGAAGACGTCAGCCTGCCGTAGTAACGCTGGCACGTCGGTCCGCACCCCGAGCGCAGTTACATAGGGTCTGCGACGCTCGATCTCTTCCTGCGGCACTGCAAACGGGCCCTCGCTCTCCCGCGGACCGACGAGGATAAAGCGCACTTCGGGAAGTGCGGTGTGAACGATATCGGCCGCCCGTAGAAGAGTGAGTATGCCTTTCTGTTTTGTCAGCCGACTTACGGTTATGACAACGCCAGCGTCGCTAGCTCTGCGTCTCTCCCGTCCGGCTGCGTCGGAAGGGGCGGCGGTTGGAAACGCGTCGATTTCTATGCCCGATCCGCCGATCAAGTATCCCGGGCTGTGTCCCAGCAGCCTATATCGCTCGAAGAATTTCTTGTCGTCTCGGTTCTGAAAAACTGTACCAGCGGTCCAGCGCGCGGCGACGCGCTGAAGTGCGCAATAGATTGGGCGCAGAGCAAGGGTGTACAAACTGGTGGATGAGAAAACCCAACCCATGCCGTTGATCGTGCGAAGGATTGGGGCTGCATGCCTGACAGCAAATGGAACCAATAGGTTAGGTTTCGTATCAAAAGCTTGAATGAGGTCCGGCTGTACGTCACGCACGAGTCGGGCGAGACAGCGCAGTTCCGAGCGGGGAAAGGTATGCGCATCAAATCGATCAAACTGGTATTGACGGTACTCTATCTCGGCACGAGAAAAAGGTGACGGATCGCCGGTACCCGCCGCGGTAACGCGAAAACCGCGCTGCCTCAAGGCAATCAGAAAGGGAATGCGGAGATGGTGATCCTCGCCTCCGACGCAGAATAGATGGGGCTTCATGCTGCTTCTCTCGGTCGTGGCCGGGGTTTAAAAAATCGGCTTCAGGCCGCAAAATGATGCCTTCGCGTTTTAGTAGGTCCGCACGACCTCGCGCAGGTAGCCTTTGCGAAGCCCAGCAGGTTCGGGCGCAACAATGACGGGAGAGTAGCGAGGGCGGACATCTACGTCTTCATTCGTTCACATGACGCTTAAGCGAACCGGCCAGAACGACGCCTGCTCAAGCAGTTCGAATTTCCGTTAACGCCCTGGTGAACAAAGCTGGACGTTACGTCGGGTGGCAGGCGCAAATGCTTGTCGGTTTTCGCCCGCGCGTTGCAGATGTGCGAGTTTGCTCCGATCACGGTAGGACGGCGATCCGGGCAAGCAGGGCAACGAGCGCGGCCTGCCGCTTGGTGTTGGTTTTGGAAAATATTGCCCCCAACTGTGATCCGATCGTCGCGCGGCTTACCCGCAGAATTTTGGCAATTTCTTTCGGCGTCCTGCCCTGTGCGAGATGAAACGCCAGGCGAGCTTCAGCAAACGTCAAGCCGAACAATCGTTTGAGCGTGGTAGGATTGGGCGCGGGAAAGATATCTAGGTCTAGCAGAGCGATAGTGGTCGCTTGATCCATTGAAAAATTATTGAACTGACCCAACAGCACAGCGATGCCACGATTGCAGGATGTCGCAAGCCAGATCAGGGAACCCAATTTAAGTTCGAGTCCGCTGCGATCGATCAGCTCGCGAAGAGCGTATTGGTATCGAGAGGATTTCTGGTCGGCTACTGCATCTGCGCGATCAAGCATTGTCTGAGCAGCGGCGTCAATTTGGATGATTCTTCGATGCTTGTCGACGACAACGCATCCGCAACCCAGGCGCTCAATCAGATTCGAGATGGCGAAATGCAGATGGGGAACCGACCGGGGAACCGAGGGAGACAAAGGAATATTGTCGTAGCGAAACACATCCGGGTCTTGTATCGGACCCCGAACACTCGCCGCTACGTCCCCTAAAACCTGGGTACTTTCTGTTTGCATGGTTCCCTCCGGATTGGGTTCCCTCTCTCGAATGATGGGCTCATCCTCTAAGCCTTCGCACTGGGAGAATTGGCCGTTTTTTGAATGGACGTAAATTCCTACGAGAAAGTACTACGAGGAAGTACCACGAAAGACGTACCATGCTCTCTCGCAGTGCGGGACGGTACGATGATGTCAGGGCCGCGTTACGCGGCGGTCGAGCGCATCAGATATCGAGGAGACCACCGTTTGGATTAGGTGGCGAAAACCTTCGGAATGTCCTAAAGCTAACGAAAGGCAGGCGATTGGAGCGGCCTATGCCTCGCATCCTTATCGCAGATGATCACGGGCTTTACCGCCGTGGGCTGCGGATGACTTTGCAGAGCACGCTTCCAGATTTAGATGTTATAGAAGCCGACAGCATGGACGCTGCGATCGCGCGGCTGGAGGACTCAAACCGGATCGATCTTGTCATGATCGATCTTAGGATGGATGGAGAGCTTTCCTTTAATATTCTCAGAGAGATCCGCGCCAGCTACCCGAACACACGGTTCGTAATTATTTCGGCATCGGAAGCTCGCGCTGACATACTTCGGGCGCTGGAGTGGGGTCTCCACGGTTATATTTCAAAGAGCCAATCAGATGCCGAAATCATAACAGCGACCTCCGACGTGCTGTCCGGCCGCATCTACGTTCCCGCGATGATCGCAGAATTCAAATTGGACACCGCGACCGGAAATTGCGTGCCACTGTTCCCTGGAAATGCAGAACCGCAGATCGCAGAACTTCAAAGGTTGACCGCGCGTCAACGCGATGTCCTCATCTTGATAGCGGAAGGCCGTTCAAATAAAGAGATAGCGCGAGCACTTAGTATTGCGGAGGCCACGACCAAAATTCATGTCGCAGCCCTCATGCGGATACTTGGCGTTCGCAACCGCACAGAGGCAGCAGTGCGCGCGGGCTCCTGGCTGAAGGAAGCGAAAGCTTGATCTTCGCGTTTGCCCAGCGGCGCGGGCTCACCGTTTGCCTGAGTCCTGCTCGACGAGGCCCGCCCTGGCCGCCCTCGAACCGTAAAAGACGATCGGGTTGCTGCCGTAGGCCGACGCCTGATGCCCAACATGCGAGAGTCCGAGCACACTGGATAGAAAGATTGCTAGGAACGTCGGGAACCTTCCTCCCGCGAAGGCCGATAGGATGATGGCCGGGAGATAGATGATGAATTACCGGCTGATGGCCCAGAAGATGGCTCAGAGCGGCCCGCGCGGCAAAGCTCGCCGCAATTGCAAGGCCAGCCAGTAATAGCCCCGCTTGTAGTCGTGGCGCCAATGCTCGGGCGTGTGGGCCTCCGCCTCGGCCAAGACTGGCTTATTATCATTTTGCATGGATAAGGCAAAATTATAGGCATTTCGATCTAGTCCGTTATTAGTAGTGCGGATGCACATGCCGCCTGCCGCAACAATCTTCATGCAATTGTCTTAATAGTGTCATCTCAAGTTCAGTTTCAGTCTCGGTTGCTTGTCATGCACAGCGTGATCTCAGCGGTTGTTATTTCCCCGGATTCACTCTTCACGTATGGCCTTGTGCACTTGCTGCGTACGGCGAACTACTATCGTTTGGCCGGCGTCGCCCCGAGTCCCAAGGAATTCCACATCTCACCCGGAGAACACGAGCCGGAAATTGTCATTCTCGTACTGGAGGATGACGAGGCCAACTTGGCGGCAATCACGCATGTCCGGGGACAGTTGAAGACCGCCAAGATTGTCGTTCTCGGCGATTGCATCAATCCAGTTACCTGCGCGGAGGTGATACGCGCCGGAGCGGATGCCTATCTGTCGAGGTCGATAAGCAAGGATGCCTTCGTGCAATGGCTTGATCTCGTTGTCGCTGGTGAGGTCGTCATCTCGTCGGCATTGCTGGCTCCAAAGCTTGACGAAGGCGTTGATACCATGGCCGGCCGAGACGGCGGAGTCCATTCGTTCGACGAGCCTGTGAGTCGCCTGTCGCCTAGGGAAGCCGAAATCCTCGAATGCATCGTCGACGGCGCGTCCAACAAACAGATCAGCCGACGTTTCGATATCACAGAGGCGACGGTCAAAGTGCACGTCAAATCTATCCTGCGCAAGATCAACGCTCACAATCGAACCCAGGCCGCGATATGGGCTTTGTATCACGGCATGCGCCAATCGATATCAGCAATTTCGACGTAACCTGAGGCGGCGAAGCATCTGCCGGAGCCGGAAAACAATCTGCCGGGAGCTCGCGCCCCCTGTGCTCAAGGCCTGGCGCCCTCCGAGGGTCTTGTCGCGGCCCCAAAAAGCCGACGGCCATCTCTCGCCGAGCTTACCCGCTGATCCAGTTTTGCTCCTTTACCGATCGCTCGGCCGCGTCCGGTTCATGCGACGCAGTCAAAGCCGCGATGAAGCAGACCACGCGGCATGACCGCGCGTTTTTCCATAACGTCTTGCGCCAGCTCTCTAGGCTCGACCCTACCTGCAGGGATGGGTTTGCGTGGCGACATCAGAATCCGATGTCACTGCCGGATCCGAAAGCACGTCATAGTGCAAACGCATGAAGACAACACAGCAGCATGCCGGTATCAATGCGTAAATGCTTAAGCGAGCAGATTTGTTAGAGTGCGCACTCGAGGGTTCATTTCGGCCGCATCGATCCGAGTAGCCGACATTCCTTTCAGGTCGTCGCGGAAGATGCGCGGGCGGGCTAGCCAGATGATGCTTTGTTATGGCGGCCGATTGGAAGGGAGTTCGAGATGAAAGCGGTCATTCAATGTGGTGGAAGAGGCATGCGCTTGCGGCCTTACACGTCAATTTTGCCAAAGCCACTTATGCCCATTGGGTCGAGACCGGTACTAGAACTCCTCCTGAAGTGGCTCCGTCGTAACGGTATCCATGAAGTCTTTATCACCACCGGCTATCTCGGAAATTTGATCCGCAGTTTTTGCAGCGATGGCCACCAATGGAACATTGAAATCACCTACACGCAGGAAATTGAGCCGCTCGGCACGATCGGGCCGCTTTCGCTGCTGCGCGACCAATTGAACGAACCGTTTCTAGTGCTCAATGGCGATATACTAACCGACCTCAATCTTAATCAGTTCGTAAAGAGCCATCGACTTCACGGGACTCAGTTGACGATCGCGTCAGCTGTTCGTCACTCCAAAATGGAGTTCGGCGTCCTTGAGGAGACGGATGGAACAGTGACTGGTTTCCGCGAGAAGCCGATGCTAGCCAGCCGTGTGAGCATGGGTCTTTATTGCATGAACCCTGAGATCATGAACTACGTCCCTACGGGCGTTCCGTTCGGATTCGATGATTTGGTGTTGCAGATGCTCGAGCACGGCACGCCGATTCACACTTTCAGGCATGACGGGCTTTGGCTCGACATTGGTCGGGCCGAGGACTTCCATAAAGCCCAGGACATCGCATGGGACGAACAGTCGCCGGCGCTGCCTGTTGAAGCCGCCGCCTAACGGCATCAGGCTTGGCCGGAGCCGGCGCTTAAACCTGGCCCGGCGAGTGGGAGGAGTCCCGTGCTGTTAGTGTCGAAACCCATTCTCGGTATGGAAGAAAAAGCCGCTCTCTCTGAAGTGGTCGACAGTGGTTGGATCACGATGGGCGAGAGGGTGCGTGAATTTGAGTTAGCCTTCGCGCGTCTACACAAGGCAGAGGATTCGCTCGCCGTAAGTTCCTGTACCGCGGCATTGCATTTGATTCTGCATGCTTTGGAGATCGGCCCCGGTGATGAGGTCTTGGTCCCTTCGATGACATTCGTGGCAACGGCTAACTGCATTCTTTACGTCGGTGCGACCCCTGTTTTTGTCGACATTGAGTCGGATCATGTCCCACTCATCTCAATCGAGGATGCTGAAGCTAAGTGTACATCGCGGACCAGGGCCGTCATCTTGATGCACTATGCGGGATATCTGGCGGACCGGGGTGCCTGGCAAGCCTTTGCGCGTCGGAGAGGTTTGTTCTTAATCGAAGATGCCGCTCATGCGCCCGGGCGAGTAGAAGTAGGCACCTATGGAGTAGCTGCCGCGTTCAGCTTCTACGGCAACAAGAACTTGACCACGGCGGAGGGTGGAGCCGTCATCGCGAGCGATCGCACCTTGCTGGAAACCATGCGGCAGATGCGCGGGCACGGCATGACGAGCGGGACTTATCAGAGGCTCACAAGCCGCAATCCGAACTATGACGTGACTATGCTCGGGTTCAACTATCGAATGGACGAACTCCGGGCCGCCGTCGGATTGGTGCAGTTAAGGAAACTGACGGACTGGAACGACACCAGAGGCCGCCTCACTGAGCTTTACCGCCGCCTGATCGCCGAACGTTGTCCTTCGGTCAGCATTCCGTTCGGAGAACCCAGGATCTCGACGTACCACATCATGCCAGTTCTGCTTCCGGAGGCGGCGATACGGAGTACCGTAATCGATCAGCTCCGCCAACGCGGAATTCAGACGACGATCCACTACCCGCCGGTGCATCGGCTGAGTTTTTTCCGAACAAAGTGTCCCAATACGGACTTGCCGTGCACCGAGGATTTTGCGCACCGAGAATTGACACTTCCTCTCCACCCCGACTTGCAACCGGAGGCCGTCGAAACCGTGGTGATGCGCCTAGCCGCCGCCGTTGGATCACCTCGGAATTTGTTGGCTGCCGAATGAGCCGCGAGGACCCCCAACTTGCGGATGGCGCGGGCGTCGCTTGCTGCGAGGCCCCAATGCAACGTGCCTTCGATCTCTGCTTCGCTTCGGTGACGTTGATCCTCCTCGCTCCTGTCATGCTGTTGATCGCTCTTTTCATATGGGTGCACTCTGGCCGCCCGATTTATTTTTCGCAGCTCCGGCTAGGACGCCGCGGGCAGCTATTCTATCTCTACAAATTCCGGAAATTCTACGCAGACTGTGATGTGAATGGCACTCCACTAACGCTGCGAGACGATCATCGACTCACGGCGATCGGCAGAATTCTGGCGCTGACCAAGGCCGATGAACTGCCACAGTTCTGGAACGTGATCAAAGGCGAGATGTCGATTGTCGGACCTCGGCCCGAGTCCCTTGTATTCGCTGACTGCTTCAGAAACGGTTTCGAGCGGGTGCTTGATTGCAGGCCAGGGCTGTTCGGTCCTTCTCAGGCGTTGTTTCGTCACGAAGACCAGTTCTTTCCGACGAATGCCGATCCGGTGGAGTTTTACCGCGCATTCCTGTTTCCGGCGAAAGCCAAGATCGATATCGACTATTTCTCGCGGCGTTCTCTCTTCGGGGACATTGGCTGGATCATTCGCTGTCTGTTGGCCGTCATCGGGCTGAATTCATCAGTTCGTCTGGGAGGCGGCGAATTGGGCTTCACTCAAGCAATAGCGCCACAGAAACTCGATGGAGTAGGGTCGTGAGATACGTGGGGGCCAGGGCGCTGGTGACAGGCGCAGACGGATTCATCGGATCTCATCTGACAGAGGCGCTTGTTCAAGGTGGGGCCGACGTTACCGCTCTCGCACTTTATAATTCGTTCGACAGCTTTGGCTGGCTCGACGATTTGTCTGACGAGATCAGGGCGAAAATCAAGCTGGTCCGGGGGGATGTTCGCGATTCCGCTCTCGTCGACCGGATCGTGGAAGGCCAGGATATCGTATTCCACCTGGCTGCGTTGATCGCCATCCCCTATTCATACGCTGCGCCGCAGGCGTATGTTGAAACCAATATCCTCGGAACCTTGAACGTTCTGGAGGCGGCGCGCCGGCATGGGACGAGGCGCGTCATTCACACCTCTACAAGTGAAGTGTATGGCACGGCATTAACAATGCCTATCGACGAAACTCATCCCCTTCAGGGGCAGTCTCCGTATTCGGCGTCCAAGATCGGCGCGGACATGATGGCGGAGGCCTTTGCCAGGTCTTTCGGAGTACCGGTGGTCATCCTGAGGCCATTCAATACCTACGGGCCGCGGCAGAGCGAGCGCGCTATCGTTCCGGCGCTGCTGCGCCAAATCCTAGATGCGCGATGCACGTCGGTTATGGTTGGGGACACGACAACCGTGCGCGACCTGACGTTTGTCAACGACACGGTTAGGGCCTTCATGGCCGCAGGCTCGGCAAACGAGATCGAGTACGGCGGCGCGTACAATGCCGGCAGTCAGAGGTCGATCAAGGTGGCGGAACTCGTCGACATTGCGATGGAGCTGACGTCCTGCAAGAAACCGGTGAGAAGGGACGGTGCACGATTGCGCCCCCCCAACTCGGAAGTAAGAGCGCTGCTTGCTAACGCGCGTCACTTTCAGCAAGCGACAGGATGGGAGCCGCGTATTCCTTTACGAGAAGGCCTTCAGCATACGATCGCCTGGTGGCAAGCCCGGCTGTCGGGAGGAGTCGTACGCCGACACAAGGATCTTGTGACTTGAAACCGGCAGTCGCCAAAGTCGCTTTGATTATCGGCCTGATACCCTTGTTCAGTTCGCCGGCATGGGTGGCCTCGATCGAGCCGGACGCCGGCGGCCTCATCATTCAGGCCCCATTCATGTCACTCCCGGCCTATCTAACGCCGACGGCTGATCCGGTCTCCGGGTATACGATGGTGAGAGTAACTAATCCCGGCGCGGGATCCAACTCCAAGGAAAATTGCGGCAACGCGTATTGCACCCACCGCTATTCGAGCTCGCAAGCTTGGAATGCGGACCAAACGTTGCTGCTGATTTCGAACGGTTGCGGGGGGATGTGCTTTATCGATGGCCAAACCTACGTTCCGCTATTTCGCAGGCAGAGGCGCGGGGAGTGCGAATGGCATCCGAGGAGACCGGACGTCATGATCTGTGTAGCAGCACAATCCATTTCGCTCTGGTCGCCGCGAAATGACCGCTCGGAGCTGATCTTCTCGACCACTGCATACCGCGAGCTGCGGTTCGGTCCGTCAAAGGGCAATCCGACGCTGGACGGGAGTCGCATTGTTGTCCGAGGCGCCACTTACGACGGCAAATTCGATGCCTTTGTCTTTGACATAGGCGCGCGCCGCGCGCTGCCGGCAATTCATCTTGCTGAGCTTCCAGGAGAGAACGGCTTCTGCTCGATTTCGCCGCTTGGCACCTATGTCGTGTGTATTCAGAAGCTGCCTGGCGATATCGAAAATACCTTTATCCTCTCGCCGGAAGGGCACATTGTGCAGAGTTGGACCGAGCACCACCGGCCCGGCCACGGTGACATGACGGTCGATGACGCTGGTGATGAGGTCTACGTAGGCATTAGTAAATCCGCACCCGACCCCTATCAAGTCATAAAACGTCGGTTGAAAGATGGTGTGGTCACGTCGCTTTCCGCTTACGGCGAAGGCCAGCACGTTTCGCTGCGAGCCTCGACGCGGCCGCAGTGGGCATTCGTAAGCTACGCGGGCTACGCGGCCGAAGTGGCTAAGCACCCGGAATGGGCGCCGTTCGCGCAAGAAGTCGTTGCGCTGCCAATCGACGGCGGTGAATTGCCACGCCTCATCGCTCAAACGCGAAATGTGCCTCACGATTACTGGAGCGAGACCCATGCATCGCCCTCACCCGATGGGTCGCAGGTGATCTGGTCGAGCAACTGGGGCACGCCGGGTGGCCCGGTTTTCGATTTTGTCTCGCGTCTAGCGACGCCGGGCCCGGTTCAGAATAGGACCGTCAGGGGAAATCCCGACAAGAGGTAGCTTCCATGCGTGTCCAAGCGCCACGATATCTTCGTCATTCAATCAAGGTTTATAGTTTCGTTGCGGGCGTGTCGCTTGCCGTTAGCCAAACAGCGCTAGCAGAGTACCGGCTCGCGCCTGGCGACACGGTCGAGGTCGCGGTAGCTGGCATCCCCGATCAACGTTATCGCGCTTTGGTTCAGCTCGACGGCAGCATCAGCTTGCCGGGCGTGGGTCCGGTTGTCATAGAAGGCATGACGCAAGCGGCTCTTCAGGCGCGAATGGAAACATTGCTGCCTACGAAGATTATTCGCTATCGAACGCCGGATGGGCAAGAGCGTTCGGTGGTTCTCAAGCCCGCCGACGTGACGGCTTCCATCGCCGAATACAGGCCGGTCTACATCTCCGGGGACGTTCTTACGCCTGGACAGCAAGCTTATAGACCTCTGATGACGGTCCGCCAGCTCGTCGCGGTGGCCGGAGGGTACAGCATGTTGCGCTCGCGCGCGATGCAGGCAGGAGCCGATCCGGTTGAATTGCAACGCGATTACGAGGCGGCGTCGGTCGAATACGCAAAGGACTTTTTTCACGCCGTCCGTCTCCAGGCTGAGCTTCAGAATAAGACAGCTTTCCAACCGCAAACGCCGCTCGGCGCGTCGGTAGAGAGTGCGATAAGCTCCGCAATGATCAAGTCAGAAACCGAATCGTTACGTATTGCCCAAGACGACTTCCGAGCCGAGCAGGCCTTTCTTGAGGACAGCATCAAAAAAGGGGGCGTGCAACTGGAAGTCTTGAAGACGCAGGAGCAGGAGGAAGCCAAGGGAGTGGAGTCGGACGCCCAGGATCTCGACCGTGTTGGCAAATTGTTCAACTCGGGAACCGTGATAAGCCCCCGACTGACGGAGGCCCGACGAGCTTTGTTGCTGTCCTCAACGCGACATCTGCAGACCTCGGTCGAGGTGATGCGATTGCAACGTCAGCAGGATGATCAGCGACGTCAGCTTGAAAGGCTAGAAGCCCAGCGCAAAGTAAAACTTCTTGCAGAATTAAATGATACTAACGTTCGTTTGGCGGTGCTGTCGGCTCGGCTGCATGCTACGGGGCAACGACTACAGCCGCTCGGCGCGGGAGGCCCCGTGCCAGCCGGCGCGGACAATCTTAAGCCGGACGTAGTGATTATGCGCAAAGTCGAGCAAAAATGGACGCGGATAGGAGCCGCGCCCGACGCGGAGGTCGAGCCGGGGGACGTTGTCGAAGTAGTGCTGCGCGCGGAGGTACTTCCAAGCCAATAGCATGGACCTCATTCTCGATCCGATGCCCAAGTGATCAGACTGACCGATGGCGCAGGCCGCTCCCGCTTTTTACGTGCCGGTCACTCAAGGCGACAAGGTGGTTGATGGGCTAGCCTATGAACCTGATCCGGAGGGCGGTTGGTGACACTTGAGCGAGGTAAGTTCCGCGTGCTCGTGTCAGCGAGCTGCCAGACACTGCAGCACGCGGCGGCTCGTCACTTATGCCCGACAATCGGGCAGTCATGGCGGCCGATACTATTCGGCAAACTGGGCGACGAACGAAAGAGGTCGCGAACCGAGCCGGCCTTGTCCAGGGACTCAGCGATCTGAATTTGACCATCATCTGATGCGAGCTTTTGAACCAGCAGGAGGGATCATGATCTTTTTCAGGAGGGACCATGACCTTTGATCTTCACGGCCGGCACCGTTGGCTAGCCATGTTGGCTGTCGCCGGGCTGATACTGATTGGTGCGGGGGCCACTGGCCACATTACACTCGCTAGCCTTGCTGCCGGAATGGTCGCGTGGGCCAGCGGAGAATTGGCTCATTACCAGCATGGAAGAGCCGGCCCTAGCGCTGACCTCCAACGAGTGGCGAGTGGCCTTGGCGTCGCACTCAATCTTTTCGGACTCGCCCTGGTTGCGCTGGCGTTCTACCGATTTTGGAAATACGGGTACTGGCCGGTATCTGAAATATTGTGAGGACGAGGTGCTCGGGTGCTGGTGTGAGCGCGGCTTTAGGTACGCACCACACCGCCCAAGCAGAGTATAATCGCGGCGGTGTTGATCACGTAGTGGGTTCCTCAAATTCCCCAGCAGTGATTATTTCCGCACGAGAAGAGCCAAATTTCAAGGGCGAATAGCCGCTCCCCGGAATCCTCGCGGAGCAATGCCCCATTGGACGGATGGATCGAGGAACTTGGAGCAACGCAGGCTGGAGAACTGGTTGCTCGCCTGCATTCGAATTGAATATCCGGTCATAGTGGGACCGAACATCCTCATCGGGCTCGCAAGCCCGTTGCCTGATCTGGTCCAAGTCATTGATGTGAACATGGCCGCGGCTGTACGAGATCATCGCATGGAACGAAACAGTTCCCGCCGCTGCGGTTGGAGCGGGTATTCGGCGTCACCACCTTCGAGCTAGGGTGGTGGTCGGTGGTCAGCGGAAGGTCGCAGTGGCCATGGCTTGCTGGGGTCGCCAACAAGGATTTTGACCGCTAAGGGCCGCCCCCGGGCAGAATGGCCGTTTCGCAGCCTTGGATCCGCGCGGAGGGCAGGGGGCCGCCCCTGCGACGTAACCCAGTCCGCCCAACTCCGTGGGCCTACGATGGAGTACCCGGAGAAGGTTCGATCCCAGTTCCTCTCCCTCCGCCATCGATCGGGGTAGTCTGCTATCGAGCTCGGTCGACCACTTTCCAAAATCCCAACAAACTGAGACCTTCTAGGTGAATAGAGCGGTTCTGAAGCCGAATTAAATGGCCGTTACGCGTTCCAAAGGCGAGCCCACCCAGGATGCAATTCCCATTGACACTGCGGTGACACTGGCCGTCCTCGACGAAGTCAAAAATTGCAGAAATGGCTCATATTATTGGCGCACCCGACACGATTCGAACGTGTGACCTTTGCCTTCGGAGGGCCGCGCCCGCGATCGGCAAATTTAACCCGCAACAGAGCCGCACAACCAGGGACCTATCGACGCTTCTTACGCAGGGGCGCGTTCGCCAAGGGAATTCTCCCAGGAAAGAGTACCTGGTAATCTAATGCACGGCCTTGGCTGCGATGATTAAACACTCGAATGTAGCCGGCTTCTAAGAGGTAGGGAACCTTCCGCATGACTGTTCTGCGGTTGCAGGACGCCTCTTTCGCGATCAGTCCCTGGGTCGGCCAACAATGCCCTGTCTCGTTGTCCGCATGATTTGAGAGGGAAACAAGAACGAGCTTGGCGAACGGGTCCGGGATGTTCAGAGACAGCGCCCAAGCGACCGCTTGAATACTCATTTGCGGTCACCCTTGTCTGCCACCGAGTTGGTGGCTAACGCACCACGCGCCTCGATCCTTAATTTCTGATAGGCCGCAACTTCGCGTTCGGGCCAGCCAACAGCCCGACCGCGGGCTTCAAGCTTTACGGGCCGCGGAAACAATCCGCGACTAATTTTTTCATAGAGCGTGCTCCTGCTCCATCCCATGGCCTCTTGGACCTGGCGTGGGCGAACAAACTTCTCGAGCATCAATGCACCATCCCGTTGCGCGTCGGATGATTCCGGCGCTTCCGGGACGATCTATTCTGGAAAAAGAACCCCCGTCTTTTCTAATCTGATTTAGAAAAGAAGAAAATGGGGGGCCGACCAGCCAATGTCGGGAGTGCGAACCCGCAATCAAGCCTAACGCACTCACAAGGTAGAATTCTCGTCTCCGGGGATTTCCAGGCGCGGGTAGATTGACCAAGCTCCCGAAACGCGTCTGCGGTCGCTAGGAAGTGGGCGAGAGAGTCAACGGTGCAAGGGAAGTAGGGCGTGCCGGAATTCTTGAAAATCCCGGCTGAGACATACGCGGCCCAATAGTGCGAAACCGTTTTAAATTCCCTCCATAGGTTATGGATAGTCGCCCGGGAATATCCATGTCCGAAGCGCCTCGAAAGTTCGCTTACCGCATAGCTCACGGAATTGCCTTTCAAACCCTCCGTGGTCGCCCCGATGGCATGGTGTAAAATGGCGCCAGCGATAAAGCCTCCCTTGAAGGGAGCGTACGATTCCTCCCGCACCGTTTGCAGCGGCTTCGCGTCCGAGGCCGTTCGGAAGAGATCTCGAAAGAAGTCGTTTGGTAGGTGGTCGCGGTGCCTATTAGCAAACTCAATTCCAGTAGTCGTGCGGATTTGCTGACGGGCAACTTCATCGCTCGGAGCTAACATGTATGCCTCCAGCGTTAGGACGTCCAACTGTGTTGGGCTCCCTAAGGAGCCAAGCGAGTAGTTGGTGGTGTCAATAAATTTCACTAGACATCTACCTTGGAAAAACAATAACGCTGCCAGTCGGCCATGAGCTGTCGGCGCTTGTCGAACATGTCTCCGCGTCTATATGCGGCTTCGACCTTGTCCGAAACTGTGTGCGCGAGGGCAATATCCATCATCTCTTTGGGATAATTAGTGACCTCGTGACCCCAGTCCATGAACGCTGAGCGAAAGCCGTGAACCGTAAGTCCAATACCGACCATTCCGCGGAGCATCTCTAGCATCGCCATGTTCGAGAGGCTGGCATCGAGCTTTGCGCCTGGAAATGCGAATTTATAGTTGTGTTTCTGCAGGCCGATTATTTCGATCGCACGATCGCAAAGAGGCACTCTGTGTTCTCGGCTCGCTTTCATCCGTCCGGCCGGGATGGTCCAAATACGACGGTCTAGATCGAATTCGTGAGGAACGGCCCCGAGTGTTTCTCCGGTGCGGGCAGCGGTCAAAATCGTGAACTCAAGCGCCTGAGCGCTGATCTCGGCACGAGATCGTAGGCGGGCCATGAACGATGGTAATTCTCGATACGGAATTGCCTTATGGTGCTGGACGGTGGATACCTTTCCTTTGGCGGGGAGAAGTTTATCTAAATGCCCCCGCCATCTGGCTGGATTCTCGCCATCCCTGTATCCCCGTGCCTTAGCCCAATCCAGGATTGCCTCTATCCGGCCTCGGAGCCGGCTCGCCGTTTCCGGTTTTGAGTTCCAGATTGGCTCGAGCACTTTAAGAACAAGCGCGGTGTCAACGGCCGCGACTGATAAGATTCCAATGACGGGGAAGGCATAGCGGACCAAAGTGTTCGACCATTGCTCACGGTGCTTCTCGTTACGCCAACCCGACCGGTGAGCCGCGATATAGGCCTTGCCGCATTCCGCGAAGGTGAATGCCTTGGCCGCCTGGGCGACCGCTTCCGTACGGGCTGCGTTGCGGGCGTCTATTGGATCGATCCCCCGCAACAGGGAGCGCCGCCCCTCGAATGCTTTCTGACGAGCTTCAACCAGACTTAGGATTGGAAAGGGGCCAAGACCCATTTTCCGGGCTCGACCCGCACGCATATAGCGAAGGATCCAGGCCTTCGTGCCCCCGGCGGCGACCTGCAGATATAGACCGTCGCCGTCTCCAAAGAGACCGGGCTTCGACATACGCTTTACAGAAAGCGTGGTTAGCTTGTTTGTCTTCCGCAAGGCTGCTTCGGACCTTCTGCTACGTACGAATCAACGTACAAATAAGAGCCGGATTTAGCCGGACGACGACGGAATAGTCCAGACGCTGAAATCGAAATTAATCCCGTAATGCAAAGACTTGTCGTGCATAGTCGGACATTGCTGGAAGCCGTCGCGACGGACACTCTCTCCGCCATTTGCACGATTTTGTGCGCCAACCTACGATTTTGGACTATTCGTGCGCGATAGCGCGCTCTTGGGCCTCGACGCTTGCGCGGGGTGCAATAATGCAGGATGCCCACACAATTGTGGCTCAGGCCCAGAATGCAATCGTGCGATCAGTACGGCCGGATACTCTTGATTTCAGGCGTCATCTCGAAAAAGTCGCCGCAGCGCTCAGCGTCGTTTCTGGTGCGGTGCCGCTTCGGAGTTGCGAGGGGCCGCCTGTGGCGCAAAGCGGCCATTCGCAAGTTGCCAATGACGCGGCTTAGGCATCCGCGCTTGAATCTCGTCTGATCGACGCAGCCGGAAAGCGCGGATGGTTCGGTTCAACCTCAAGGACGAGGAGTGGGATGTCATGAGGGTGAGGTGTAGGCGCTCGCCGAAAAATCGGACCGCTTCATTCGCAATGGTGGCGGCGGTTCCGTGTCGGTCTCCCGCTGCAGATTATTAGCTCAATGACCATGAACCGATCGGTCCGTTGTGGAGCCGGGAAGCGGGGATCTACCATGAGGTCATTCCGATCAATCTTGAAAAACCGTGGAATCGGTCTGCTCGGTGATAACGGGCGGTCTCCTGAGCTTCTAACTTTGCCGCCGACAAGCGAGACTTGTCGGCAGCGCTGAGGCCGCGCCTGACGTGAAGGCGACAAACGGCATCTCCAGTCGCCAGAGTTCAGGATGGGCCGATTGCGTTGATGCACGGAGTGTGCGCAAGCCTTCGTCAGGCATGCTGTCCCGCGGCTTCGAGGATCAATTGCGTGATTTCGTCGGGATGGGAGATCAGCGAGAGATGGCTGGCCTTCACTTCGATGGTCTTGGCGCCCATTCGCTTGGCCATGAAGCGCTCAAGGTCCGGATTGATGGTGCGGTCTTCGGTCGAAACGGCGTAATAGCTGGGCTTGGATCGCCAGGCTGCGTTGGTGGTTTTGCCTGACAGCAGCGCCTTTTGGAATGGCTGCTGGACGGCGTAGAGCACTTTTGCTTTTGCCTTCGGCAGGTCGCTCGCGAAATCGCGCAAAAATGCCTCTTCGCTAAGACGTCCTTCGTCGCCATCGAAGACGATACCGGCTGTCGCCGGCGGAGTCGGAAAGGTCTTGGCCAGAGCAGTGTAGTCCTCGCCCGCGTCCGGCGCACGCGCAGCCACGTAGACCAGCGCGGAGACGTTCGGATGCATACCAGCCTCGGTGACGATCATCCCAGAGGAGGAATGACCCACCAGCACCACCGGCCCGTCTTGCCGCCCCAGCACGCGTTCGGCCGAAGCCACCGTCTCAGGCAGCGTCGTCAGCGGATTTTGTATGGCTGTGGCATTGAGCCCCGCCGCCTGCAATCGCGCGATCACTTCCGACCAGCACGAGCCGTCGGCGAACAGCCCGTGCACGAGCACGACATTCCTTGCCTTCACCGGAGTTGAAGTTGCGGCCATGCCACGTGTGGAGATCAGCGAAGCCGCAGCGCCTGTCAGGAGGGCGGCGGCAAAAGTGCGTCTGTTCATCATGATATCTCTTCCTTCAAGGTTGGATGGGATGTCCGGTTAATGGCGCAAGCGCGCTGCGAGAGTTTCAACCTTTGAGCATCGGCGCGCATTTGCTCCGAGCGATTACAATCGCGATGAGCCCATCTCTCTTCAGCGGAAGAACATTCCGACCAGGATTTTCCGATCCATGATCTTAAGCGGTTGGAGAACAGCATGTCGTTCGCTATCGATGGTGTTTGGACCGCTTTCGGGCGCGTTGCGTTCGGTGCGCAAGAATGTGAGGTCATCAGTGCCATACAAGAATCGAGGCCTGGCGCGCTTAGTCCTTCGCGGCGGGCGCCGGCGGCACCGGCAGAATAATTTCGGAAGCGACCTTCCAGTCCTTCCCGACGCGAAGCCAATTGATGATCATCAGAAACGGCTTGGCTGTTCCATCCTGCCCCGCATAAGAGACCGTGATGTTCATCGGCACGTAGGACTCGGCGACGTCGCGCGTCAAGCCTACAACTTTGAGCTTCGAATAATCCGGCTCAAGCACGACAGGACCGGAGCTGCCGATGTCATGCAGCTTTTTGTCAACTGCCTCGTTGCCCCAAAAGCCGGCCCAGTTTCCCTCGGACTGGATCGCGCCTTTAGCCACCAACAGGGTCGAGGGCGATTGCCAGAACATCCCATGCAGAGCCTTGAAATCGTGGTTGTTGGCCAATTCCATCAGCCTGCCGAACTTCGATTTTATCGCGCTGAGGGTCGCAGCATTCAGCGGCTCTTTCGCGACGGCGGGAGCAGACGCTACCGCCCTGATGGAAAGAGCCGAGGTAGTGAAAGTGACAAGAAGTGTCTTGTACATGTTGGAATTCCCTTCAGGCTTGATGGGCATGCGTCTGGCTCGCGTCACGACGTGGCTTTCTTGCGTTGCGCCACTGCCGCTTTGAGACGCTCTCTGCCACCGGCCAAAAACGTCATCAGTAAGTTTCAGCTTGCGCATTCGTGCAGCAAGGTGGTGATTTTCGCATCCAGATTGCGGGCGACGGCCAGTGCTTCCGCGCTGCCATACGACAGCAGATAACTCTCCATCTTGTAATAAGAGACGTGCACGCCATCGGGACGCTCATCAACGAGGATTGTGACTGGAGCGTAAGATCCAGCATCGGGCACGTGCTTGACCATTTCCTTCATGATGAGTGGATTGCCAATCACAAACCGCATGATCTTAGGCGTCTTGGATCCAGATTCGCGACGCAGAATGTCGCCCAGGTCGAATTCCGCGAAAAGCATAAGGTCCGTTTGGCCGAGACCGCTTTGTACAACGCGCTCCAAATCCGGGAAGGAATTGGTCGCCCTCGTCTCCTTGAAAAATTCAACCATGTTGGGTTGCCCGATCGCCGACTTGAGCGCGGCCACAACAGCGTCGAATGGTTTTAAGCTCGTGAGGCTGAAACGCTCCACCTCGACTTTAGCGATTGTCATTTGTCCTCCGTCACAACTCTCATGGATAAAGTGCGTCTGATACCGTCGGAACGCGCCGCGTGTCATGCAGCCGCGGGCTGTGCATCCAGGAAGGTCTGGACGTGGCTGACGAACGTCGCGTGGTGTTGAAACAGGGCGCCGTGCCCTGAATCGGGATAGAGGACCAGCTGAGCGTTGCTGAGTTCCTTGAACATTGCGTAGGCGTTGTTTGCGGGCAGCATGGTGTCGTGGCTACCGCTGGCCACAAGAGTGGGCTGGCGGATGGCGCGCAGAATTGCGTGCTCGGGATCAGGTGTGGCGCACCAGGTAATCAGCGCCTTGGCCTGCGGGTCGGTTACCGCGCTGCCGTTATCGGTGTCCCGATCGTCCTTCCGCAACTGCGTCCGCTTCAGGAATGCCAGGCCGGACGACCGGCTGGCGGACGACTTCGTGAAGAACAGCGGCAGGCGGGGGTCCGGCGCACCGGTTTGGGAAAACGCCTCTTGGAGAACTGCTAACAAATGTTCCTCTCCGCCTTTGGGCGCAGTGCCGACGAGGATGAGCTTGCGAACCAGCCGTCCATGCTCGGCAGCGATCTGCTGAGCGACGCAGCCGCCGAGGGAAAAGCCCAGCAGGTCGACTTCGGAGAGGCCGAGCACGTTGATGAAATCGACCGCATCTCGTGCCATCGTCGCGACATTGTCGGGTGTTTGACCGGTCGAGAGGCCGACCCCTACATTGTCGAAGGCGATTACAGGGCGATCGGCGGCGAGGGCGTTGACGACGGCGGGATCCCACGCATCGATGTTGCCCGAGAAGTGCTGCAGAAGAATCAACGGCGTTCCGGTCGATGGCCCGAGGCGGCGATAGGCGAAGCGGATTCCGTGGCCTTCGACGTAATGCGTCGGCGCCGTCTCGAGCGTGGCGACGTCTTCGTTCGCGATGGCGAGTTGAGTCATGTTATCCTCCGGATGCTTGGCATGAAATAATCGAGTGGGGGAAATGCGTTCTGCATTCCTCTGAGCGAGCCGGTGCGCTCCCGGCGCGAAAGCGCCGGGAGCAGTACCGTCACTTCACGAGCGCTGCCTTTTCGATGACCTCAGCGACTTGCTTCGCATGGACGACGAGCGAGGCATGGCTGCCGGCGACTTCCGTTATCTGCGCCTTCATCCTCGCTGCGAACAACTTCTGGGCCTCGGGCGCGAGCAACTTGTCCTTGGTGCTGATCACATCGAATGTCGGCTTGTCGCGCCAGGCCGCAATGGTGACCGGAGCCTCGAACGCAACGTGATTTAACGGAAGTTGCGAGGCAGCCAGGTGCGCGGCGATCTCCGGGGGAAGATCAGCCGCGACCGCGGAAGGAAACACCTTCGGGTCGATGTAGAGGTTGCCCTTGTCGTCGGGATGAATAGCGTTGCCGCCTTCGGTCGGCGGGCCGGCTTTGGACAGCGACGCCAGAGACTCTCCGACGTTGGGCGCGAACGCGGAGACATAAACCAGCGCCGAAACCTTGGGATCGTCCCCTGCTTGCGTGATGACGATCCCACCCCATGAGTGGCCGACCAGAACGGTCCTGCCGTCCTGCTTCGCGAGCGCCTGTTTGGTGGCATCGACGTCAGCGGCGAGCGAAGTGAGCGGATTTTCCACGAGCGTGACGTTGTAGCCTTTCTTCGTGAGAATATCGGCAACCGGCTGCCAGCTCGTCTGGTCCACGAAAGCGCCGTGCACGAGCACGATGTTGTGGGCCGCTCCCTTGGGCAGCTCGGCGGAATGGGCGGGGCCAACCATTGTCGATCCGGCCAGGAGTACGGTGGCTGCTGAAAGTAGGAAATTTAGCATTGATTGTTCCTGTTGGTATGTCGGACGGAATAATGTCCGGGGGGAATGGACAGGCGTTTCCAGTGAGATCGCGGTTCTTCCATCTGCCGGCGGCGAAATGGTTGCCGAACGTGGCGTCGGCCCGTTGCGATCTGAGTTAGTGCGGAGGGATATCGGACGGTAGGCTTCGATCGTCCAAGTATTGTGTCTGATCGTCCGCCGGACTAACATCGCCGACATGGATATCCTCGCGGAAGTGCTTGATCGCGTCCGCCTTGGCGGGACGCTGCTGTTTCACTTCGAGCTAGGCCATCCCTGGGGTCTGGCGTTGCCGGCGCGCCCTTACGCCTTGTTCCATTATCTCAGTCGCGGCTCGGCGACCCTCGTGTTCGAAGAGGGGCGGGAGCTCCACATGACCGAGGGTGATTTTGTCGTCGTTACGCGCGGCGAGCCCCACGTGTTCTATTCGGACCGGCGGGCGAAGCCATTGCCGATTCTGGACCTCGATCGGGCGCCCTCACAGATCGGCGTCGTTCGACACGGCGGCGACGGGCCGCCGCTTACAACAATGATCTGCGGCAATTTCACGGTGGCGCGGCCCTTGCGCGGCAGCGTGCTGGAATTGCTTCCATCCGTGCTTCTCCTGAAACCGACCGCGGACGGGGGTTGGTTCGAGGCTGTTCTGCGACGCATGGTGAGCGAGTCGGCGGTTGAGCGTCCCGGCCAACGCGTCGCGCTCTCGCGAATGACGGAGGTGCTCTTCGTGGAGGTGTTGCGCAGCTGGATCAAGTCGCTCGGCCCTGGAGAAGGCGGGTGGCTGGGGGCGATGGCGGACCCGCATATCGGACCGGCGCTTCAGTTGATCCACGAGCAACCGCATCGGCCCTGGACCCTCAGCGAGCTCGGGCACCGCGTCGGGCTCGGTCGCTCGGCATTTTCGGCGCGCTTCACCAAGCTCGTCGGCCAGTCCATGCAACGCTATCTGATCGGACGCCGGATGGCAGAAGCGGCGTTCCTGCTGGAAACCAGCGATGAGCCTATCGCACGGATTGCCAGCCTGGTCGGTTACGAGACGGCGGCGGCGTTTTCAAAACTATTCCATAGGCATCACGGCCTGTCGCCTGGCCGGTACCGAGCAGCTCGACGCTCTGACAGCGGCCAAGGGCAAGGCGACGTTCAGGTATCAGAAGTCGCCGAATGACCTTGGTCAAGCTGATGTTTGGGCCGCTATTGGTCATCATTTCTGATTGAACGTACGGAACGCAGCCATTCCGTGGCCCGAACTTTCATCAGGAGGTTCGACGCCGAACCGATCGGCGTCTGCAGTACCGGGTGACTGACGATGTCACAGAAAAAGCTTCTATCTTGCTGTCGTCTAACGCGCAGCGAGCCGGGGCTGGCACTTGCTCATGCCCTGAGGCGGCGCTGTTAAGGCTGAGGGATACCCACGGCTGGGGAGGCCGGCCGTCGAGGCCGCTTCCTGTCAAGAAATGGAGCGATCGAGGTTCACGAAGATAGAGTGCACGATCGCACGGTCATCATCGAATTCGAGACGGACCATTTGGTACGGACGGCCGATAGTGCCGTTCGTTATCAAGAGGCGCTTCAATGCGGAGGCAAACGGTTCGTCATCCGCTCCGTCGCCAAGCTCACGTCACGGCTCAGGACAGCCTCCGCATGTTGGCTGTGCTCGCCACGCAGGTCGCGGTCGTCGCTCGACATTCGAATATTTATGGGCCGATATCTCTCGCCTTGTAAGAAGAGTTGCTCGCGAATTCGAAGAAGCCAAGGGCTGTCGCGCGCCGCAACCAACGCAGCTTGAAAGCGGGCGTGAGCGTCGGTCCAATCCTCGCTAACCTGTTGTGCGGCTCAAGGCGTGATTGGCCGCAACAATCGCCACTTCCCAGTCGACATTGCCTTTGCTGATCGCGCGCCGACGACACTGCAATTTGATATCGATTCGGACCTCGGTGAGGTCGCTGACATCGGCCGCGTTGATAGGAGCGACGCGGAAACCCCGTTGTGGCCTGGCAATCACGAGCGACTCGGCGGAAAGCCGCGACAGCGCCCCCTTCACAAAGCTCCCTGTTATCTGCATTAGGGAATTGGACGAGAAGCCGCTGCGTGGCACTCCTGACTCAAAACAAGATCGTCGCGATGCGCATTCGGCGTTGACCTCGCATTATGCGCAAAATGGCATAAAAAGACCTGCCTTTTGGCAGCATACGACGTGGTCCATTAGCCCGTTTTATTCGATTGTCTGATCAGGAAACGAATGCCCAAGGGCTGTCCCGAGTGGGGAGAATCCTCCGACGGTCTGGCCAGGCATAGTTTTGCCGTCGCGTTGCGGCACACGCCTAACCGAACAGCTTAGAGGGGGATCGAATGCAGCAACACAAGAGCAATGGAACGCTGAGGATACTCGCCGATCCAGGTTTCAGGGAGTTGACCTCGGCACGCGCGAAGCTGCGATGGAGCCTCTCGGTCGTTACGCTGATCATGTTCTTCGGGTTTATCGTGGTGATTTCGACCGCCAAAGGTGCGTTGGGCACGATGATCCCGGGCAGCGCCATCCCGGTCGGCCTCGTCCTGACTTTGGCGGTGATCGGGCTAGTCGTCATGCTGACGGGAATTTACGTGCTGCGGTGCAACTCCCGCTTCGATGAACTTGCCCGCACTGTGAAGCAGGAGTTCGGCCGATGAGAGTTCGCTCCCTGTTCATCGCATTGCCGGCGTCGCTGCCGTTCACGGCGACCGTGGAAGCAGGCACCACGACCTCTCGCGGTCCGAATTGGATCGCCATCGGCATGTTCCTGGTGAATGCGATTCTTTTGCCGATGCGCTGGACGCACAGTGGGCCTCAATCCGGGTAAACGATGACGCGATGTTAGCGGCGCCGCTCGGCCGCGCTTGAGATCAGGATCGCCGGGTGTGTGTACCGAAAACCTGAACCCGGACGTAGTGATGGTGAAGTCCGCCAAATATCGCGTGTGAACTTATGCTTCAGGCCCGCTGAAGCGGGCGAACAGCCGGCGCGTCTTTGTCCAATGACCGATGCGTTCTGATGTCGTTATAATAGCGTGCGTACGATCGCAGGATCCGTCGCAGATAGGCCTCACCCAAGATGACGATATGATCCAGGCACTCGCGGCGCATCGATCCGACTCAACCGTTCGGCAAAGCCAATCTGCCGAGGCGAGGCTGGCGAACAGAAAACGGCGCTGTTACCAGCGCCGTTCTGGTGCACCTACGCGTGGAATCGGCCCACTTCGACTGGCGCTGGCGGGAGCGACCCGCTCTGGCTCTGCTGGCGTGGGAAGCCCTGACTCGCGATCCGCTGGAAAGGCTACGCCGCATCCAAGTGGAGTCAACTGGAACGACAATTAATTTTAGGCCAGCGGCTATCACCCATCGCGAGATCGCAGCATCGGCCTTGCTGATCGCATCCAAGCTCGCAAGTTGGCGACGCGCTGTCGGATCTCGTCGCGCTCTGAGGTGTTCAGATTTACCGGCGGCATCCGGTTCGGTTCGACAATGGTGCGCGGCATGGGCGGTTCGACACGAACGCTCTTCGTAAGCGCCGTCGTTGCTTCGACGAGCGCGTCAAGATCAGCCTTCCAGTTGGTCATGTTAATACTCCCCAACATCCAGCCTATCGGACTAGGCTCGAAGCCGCCATGGTAGCGAGGTGGGATGGTTAGGCACTGTGGAAAACTAGTGAGCTTGGCGCGACGTTGTCCCGGGACACTCACCATTTCCTAGATTGCCAGTCAGGTCTCGCGCTTCGTCACCCGGTGACCGCACGCTTGGCAAAAAAACTGTCCTTCGATGTCGGATAGCCGGACTTCGTCGCCCCAGCGATCGGCATTAAGACTGACAGAATGGCTGCACCGATAGTCGGAACGACAAACCAGGACGCCAGTCAGCCCGGGCGGAGCGCATCTCGGCAAAGGCTATTTTCTCCGGACGCTTCACCGCCGTGGCCGCATTAGCAGACTTATCCCACGCGCAAATGCGTCTCGTGATATCGCGATGCTGCACCGGATTACCATGCTGGTAGCTGGGGCGATGGTTGCTCTGTCGGTATTCTTCGTCTTTCGGCCGCTTCAACCCAGCAGTATACAGCCGTCTCATCCGACACCGGCGGCCACGAGGTGTGCTGCGCATCCCGGAACTAGCGCGATCCCTGCGGAATACAGTTGCGAGAAACCATGACCCGATGTGGTTCTCGCACTATTGGACCGGGGGCCGATTGGCGGTATTCTCCCCCGCCACAAAAAGAATGACATCTCCGTATTTACCGAATTGGGAGAAATCAAATGTGGATAATGACGAACAACAGCTACCTGTCCATCGTAAGCAAGGATTGTGGCCCGGCTGAATTGCTGGTCAGGGCTCGGCGTGCCGGCGATATCGAGAAGGTATTCCCAGATGCCAAGGTAACCCGGAACACCAGCAGTGATTATCTGTATCGGGCAGTTCTGCCACGCGATGTGGTGAAACAGGCCTTAGCCGCAATGATCGACCATATCGATTACCCGAACTTCAAGGATAGTGTTGAAGACAGGTCGTTGCATGCTGCCTATGTCGGTGTCTGGTGTGCAATGGCAGGACTACAACATCCGCCGCCAGACATAGAGCGGGCGACCCACGCAAGGTCAGCTCTGACCTCGAAAAACACATCGTAGCGCCTGTGGCGGAACATAAATCGCGGAATTTTTTTCCCTAAAATTCTGGATGTTGTTTGTGTGGTGATCGCCAGAAACTCAGGTGCCGTTACCTCAATGCCAAATACAAACCCAATAATTTTTGAGGTCCGGAGAGGATGGCGTGCTCAAGAAGGAGCTGCTTAGCCATCTTCGATCGAAGCGCTCGATGCGTCGCTCCGAGCCGGTTGATCCGGATGGCGATAGACGGGGGCACATCAAGGATATCGTCTCAATCCGTCAACGACCGGCGGCGGTTGAAGATCGGGCGGTGCTCGGCCATTGGGAAGGCGATCTCCTGTCCGGGCCGAACAACGGCCACATCGCGACCTTGGTCGAGCGTCATACGCGTTACGTGATGATGGCTAAGGTGGCAGGTAAGGACATCCGGACGGTCGTCTCCGCTCATCAAGCAGGCGAAGAAGCTACCAAAGGAGCTATATAAATCCCTGACCTGGGACCGGGGAAAGGAACTCACGGATCGTCGCCGCTTTACGTTGGCGACCAAAGTCGACGTATTATTTTTTGCGATCCGCAAAGCCCGTGGCAGCGCGGGTCGAACGAGAACACCAATGGCCTGCTGAGACAGTACTTTCCAAAGGGCACCGACTTGTCAGTTCACTCGCAAGCCTATTTGAACAAAATGCCTCGTCAGCTAAACGAACGACCACGTGAGACCTTGCAATTTGAAACCCCAGCAGAGGCCGAGGCACGTGCCTTTGCCAGGTCCCTTGGTGGTAAAGAACGGCTCCATCGCACGCTGCAGCGTCGCCTCCATTCCTTCGTCCGTATCGCGCATAGTAAGACAGATGTAGGTGCCCGGTTTCAAATGGCTGCCGTCTGGCTTCCGAGCTCGATAACCCGGTTCGGAGGGATACGAAAGAAATCCTTCGCCGCCAGGGCGTTGCGGTGCATGATCTTGAACACGCTGCAACGGATACGACCGAATCGCGAATTTCTGGGCTTCCGCGACTGCGAACTGCCTTATGCGGGCTGCTCGGATGCATTTTTCCGGCGCGCGTTGCACAATCGCGGCATCGCAACACGCTCAAAAAAATAAAAAAATAATATTAAGCATGCGAATAGGACTGCGTTCGCGGCTCAAGGAGATGATGTTTCGTCCTGTCGCGGTAAGATGCGACGCCCCTGGAGCTGCTAGAATCGATCGCGAGTCTTCCAGACGAAAACAACGAAAGCGGCAACCAATCCAGCCACGATAAGCATCCAGTTCTGGACCTCAAAACCCAGCAAGTCAAAATGTGAAATGAGAAATTCCAACGCGCCTCTCCCCCGGTCTTCTTGGGAAGGATAGGCATTTCAGTCTTCAAAATATATTATTTTTATATTCAGCACCGGCCGGACCGGCTGCGCGGCTCAGCCGTGAGAGGGATGGGACAGATTATCGCGGCCAAAGCGCCGGACTATCGACAGCAGCCGGTCGAATTCCGAGGGCCGGTAGCGAATACCATCGGGCGCGGTGATGAACTCCTGCCAGCCCTCTTCGGCGAGAGCGCGTCCCTTGGCAATGGCAACGACAACGCTCAACCGGACGGTCGTCGTGGTTTCCTCACCCCTTGATGCCTCCACAATGAAGGTCACGGCAATACCTTGTTTGTGCCATGCGCGTGCCGCGCACAAGTTCCGTTCCAGCCCAGCAATCAGAGCGGTGACTCGCGAAGCGGCGTCCATGGACAATCCGTTCAGGAGGTCTTCCAGGGCTCGCTTTCCTGCCAGCTGAGCGGCGCTGTACGAGCGGAAGCCGCTTTCCCATAGCCTCACGCCCATGGGCCGTCTTTTGCGGCGTATTTCCCAGCGCCAGGAGTCCCTCTTGTCCCGGGAAACGACGAGATAGAACGATCGGCGTGGTGAAGGACGGAGCATGACGAAGCGAAAGGCCCCGGACCAGCTGTATCGATCTAACCTGCTGAACAATCTTCAAGCCGGGCCTGAAGCCGATAGCCGACACCCGATTCGGTCACAAGCAGGCGCGGGTGATTGGGGTCGGTTTCGATCTTCCGCCGCAATTTGCGGACGAGAATTCGCAGATACTGAATGTTGTCCCGCTGGTTGCCGCTCCAGATTTCCTTGAGCAAATGGTCGTGCGTCACCACGAGGCCGATATGGGTCGCAAGAATGTGGAGCAGGCGATACTCTTTTCGGGTCAGGCTGATCTGGTTCTTGTTGAGTGACACGGTTCGGCTCACGAGGTCGACTGAGAGGGGGCCCGCCGTCACGACGGGACTTTCGGTTGCGGTCTTGAAATATCGCCGCAAGGCCGCTTCGCTGCGCGCCAGCAATTCGGCCATGCCGAAAGGCTTGACCACGTAGTCGTCGGCTCCCGCCTGCAGAAGCCGGACCTTTTCCTCCTCGCTCGATACCACCGAGAGAATGATGACGGGAACGTTCGACCACGACCGCAGGCGTTCGAGAACCTCGCTGCCGTGCAGATCCGGCAACGCCAGGTCAAGAATGATGAGATCCGGGGCACTGAAGGTCGCGGCTTTCAGTCCGTCAGCGGCGCTCTCGGCTTCAAGCACCGTGAAGCCGTGAATTTCGAAGCCTGCACGGAGAAACCGCCTGATTTTCGGTTCGTCTTCAATCAGGAGCACGAGATTGCTGGGCTTATTCATTGGCTAATCCGTCAATTCAAAAGGCTCAATATGGGAGCCGGGCAGAGCGATGGAGGCCGTTGTTCCCTGTCCCTGGCCCTGGCTCGAGATCTCGATACGTCCACCGTTCGCCCCGACAAAGGTCGATGCAATCCAGAAGCCAAGACCCGACCCGGGGATGGCGGCCTGATGGCGCTGGCTCCGGAACGATCTACGGCCCAGCTGCTGCTGTTCGTCCGGGGTTATCCCGACGCCCTGATCGGCAATCGACAGCACGACGCGCCCCTGTTCGACGTGCGTGCGGATCGAGATGGTCGAGCCGGACGGTGAATATTTCGCCGCATTTTCCAGGAGCTGCCCGCATGCTTCTTCGATCAGTCCCGAATCCACGTGAACCAGCGGTAAATCGTCGGCGAACGCGGTCTCGACCCTGTGTGCCGCCAGTCGTCGAACTCGTCCCCTGATTGCCGCATTGACAATGTCCCTTGGATCCGCCCACTCGAGGCGCGGGCTGAGTCCGCCCGCGGTAACCCGCGTTGCATTCAGCAGGTTTCGAATGAAGCCATCGAGTTGTGCGGCTTCGTCCGAGATGACCTCGACCAGCGAAAGCATCCGACCGTCTTGCCGAATCGCCGGCATCGAATCCAACACGCTCGCCGACCCCCGGATGGCCGCTAGAGGCGTACATAACTCATGCGAAAGCGTACCGTGGAATGCATCTCGCAATAGCTGGGCCTGCAGGTGCAGCCTGGCATCCTCCATCGCCTTGCCGATATCGAGACGCTGCAGCGTCAGCGAGACTTCCTCAAGAATAGCCTCGACGCGGCGTGTCTTGATTTCGATGGCTTCACGGGAGCCGCCTCCGAGATTGACGGCAACCAGGCCGTGGACCGCGGTTTCGGAAAAAAGTGGCCCCAGCAACCAAACGTCTCGCGTTGACTCATCGACGACCGCGCGAGGTGGACCTCCGATGGTTGCGCCCATCGCGGCGACGCGCTGTTGCACCGCCATCGGTACCCGACCGGTTTGCGGCACTTCAAAGTGATCGTCGGCCGTGGCCGCAAAGAACGCGACCGGTTGGCTGAGCGTGCGGGAAAGATATTTCTGAATGGCGGAGATCAGGTCCGAGACCGAGAAGCAGGCCGCCAAAAGCCGCGAGAAATCATAGAGCTGCTGCATCTCTTTTTCGCGCCGGCGCAAGGTCTCCGTCTCCTGGCGCAAACGCGAGGCAAGATTGCTGCTGACCAGCGCCACGACAAGGAAAAGCAGCAGGTCAACCGCCTCTTCCGGATTGTCGACCCGGAAGCTGTAGAAAGGTGCGAAGAAGAAGAAGTCAGCCGCGGCCGTGGCTGTAACCGACGCCAAGGTGGCCGGCCAGATGCCCCATCGAGTGGCAGCGACAATGACAGGTATCAGGTACGCGATCGGAACCAGGCTGAGCCCGAGATCCCGATCAAGCAGCAACAGAACGGCGGTCACCAGGCCGACGGAGATCAGCGAGAACAGCAGCGGCAATACTTGCGTTTGAAGGATGCGATCCGACGGCGGCCCTGCATCAGGCGGCAAAGCGTCGCCGTTTCTCGGTGCCGCCGGCCTCGCATGCGCTTCCGCGAGCCTTTGAACGTCGGGCAAATGAGAATTCAAGAAACTCGCCTTCGCAGCGCCAAGGCATCGGATAACCCCGTGGCTCACCAGAGCCGCAATGGGATCACGCCCCGGCAACATTTGATCACGACACGGAAATACAGACTTGCCAGGCTGGCGCCGATTAAGCACCGCCTGCAAAAAGTCGTCCTTGTCAAATCATCGTTGCCCCGATGCCGCCAACTAACCCAGCAGCGAGAACATTCTCCATAACGGCGTAGTAAAGCTATGTTGTTGGTGAGGCATGGAAATAAAAAAGAAATATATTCGCGCCCAATGTCGCCTGCACGGCGAACACCCATCCAGCGACGCCAAAGGCGCGACGAACAAGGAAAACAATCTTATGTTGTATTGCTGTGCCTCGGACAAGTGAGACTTCAGGTGCGTCAGGCTGTCTGAGCCACCTTCGCATCCAGCGTCTGCTGAAGCGCTTTGACATAGTTGAGCGCCCGCTTCTCGCCTGACAGTTCGGGCCTCGACGCGCGGTACAATTCCGCCTCGGCCGGTTGATGAACAGCCGGCGGCACCAGCGCCGCGATAGCGGCGGAGCTGATATATTTCGGCGGATACAGATAGAAGTCCATCAACGGCGTGTGCGGGCTTCGCGCATGACGCCTGAGAATCGCATGCGCCGTCGCTCCGGCGTCCGGATAGATCGCGCTCCACCCGGCAAAGCTGCTCGCCAATATCTCGAGCGATAATATCGTCGACGCTATCCGCACGAAGCCTTCGTTGGATTTCTTCGCGCTTCTGGTCGTTGAGGCCTTCCTGAGCAGTTGCCGAAACTCGTTATGTGATTCGATCAGGGGGCCCAGGCGCGACTTCCACAGAATATCGGGAAGGCAGGCATAGCCGTGCAGCTCGTGGTAGCTCTCGATCAGACCCCGGCATTGCGTCGTCAGGCTCTTCGGCAGGAAGCTGAGATCGAAATTCCCAGTCTTGTCCGCGAGAGTCCTGTCACCTTCCTGCTTCGCAATTGCGACGTCCATCGTTTTGCCTCGCACCGAGCGAACAGATTTCGCTCAATGCCTCAGCATAACGACTAGCGACATATATCTTCGATGGACAATCGCGGCCGTTTCCATAGAAAAATAATAGCGGATGCGCGCGGATGTTTTTAAGTCATAAAGAATAATCGCGCTAACCGCTGGAAATGTAGCGCGAAAGACACATCGTGGAACAAACTATTGCAGTGCGTTGCGCTCTTTTGCCAAAACGTCACGTTTTTCGCCGGGAGTTTGAGCAAAGCGGTGAGCAATTGATGATTGCGTACGCAAACAGCTTCGAAGACGCCATTTCGTATATTTTTTTTTTATGAAACCGCGCGGCAAACCGTATCGATTTTTCTCAGCCCCCCAACGATTGATCGTTGCGAAGGTTAACAGCGCGCCCAAAGGCGAAGGTGTCTGTAACCGCAACTTGGGGCAAGACTATGAAAAGAATTCTATTGGCGGGCGTCTCGTTGGCAACGATAGGCCTGAGCAGCGGGGCACAAGCGGCTGATCCGGCGAAGGGGCCATGCCCCTACGGAGGCGATCCCTACAAAAATTATAACTGCCTGGATTCTTATCTCGGCACTGACTTCCTGAGCCGCTTCATCAACTACTACCGGCTCGAGTGGGGACACGAAGCTGCGCCGTCCGATCCGAAGGCGCCGTCGTCACGCCGCGCGGAGTGGCCAGCCACACCGCAGAGCACGCCGCCGATGCCGTTTACCGAATGGCCGTATGGTGGATCGACCAGCATTGGCGTCACTCGCCCGAGTTCGATCGACAGCCCGCTGATGAATGCGCTCGGTAATACGTCTGCCGGCTCTTGGATGAATGACAACCACATCCAGGTCTACGGCTGGATCAATGCGGGTGGCAATTTCAGCAGCAATACCGTGCGTGGCGGAAACGTGCCAGCGGCCTATGACTACAACCCGAATACGGTGCAGCTCGACCAGGCCGTGGTTTATTTCGAACGTCTGCCGGATACGGTTCAGAAGGATCACGTCGACTGGGGCTTCCGCCTCGCGCCGATCTACGGCGAGAATTATCGCTACACCACGGCTTTCGGGCTGTGGAGCGATCAACTCCTGAACCAGAACAAGAACTACGGCTACGATCTGCCGATGGCCTATGGCGAGGTATTCATTCCGCAGATCGCGGAAGGCCTGCTGCTGCGGTTCGGCCGGTTCATCTCGGTCCCGGATATCGAGGCTCAGCTCGCGCCGAACAACTACATGTACACGCACTCGATGACCTACACCTTCGACAACTATACCAACACCGGGCTTCAGGGCACGCTGGCCGTGACCAAGAACTGGATGCTGCAGTTGGGTGTCTCGGTCGGCAGCGACACCATGCCGTGGAACGCGGGCGCCAAGATCGCGAATCCGTTCCCGAACCCGCTGTTTCCGGGAACCACTATGCTCAAGGATCCCGGCGCGATCCCGAGCGTGACCGGCGGCGTGCGCTGGACCAGCGACAACGGAAACGACAGCGTCTACGTGGTCGCTGACGCGATCAATAGCGGGACCTGGGGCTACAACAACCTGCAATGGTACGGGTTGACGGCCTACCACAAGTTCAACGACCAGTGGCACATCTCGTTCGAGACCTACAATCTGCACCAGAACAACGTGCTCAACGCGAACAATCCGGCAGCGCTTGCCGCATTCGCCGCGGGAGGCACGCCGTTCTCGCCTCAATATCTGGCGTTCAATGCGCCAGGCCTGGCTCAGTGCAACAGTACGGCTGTGTTCTCCTGCACGGCGTCGGTGCAGACTTATCTAGCCTACTTGAACTACAAGGCGACGCCGCTGGACAACATCTCCTATCGGATCGAGTTCTATGACGACAAGCAGGGCCAGCGTACCGGCACCAAGACTCGGTATGTCGAGACCGGCATCGGTTGGCAGCACTGGTTCTCGCCGCAGATCGAGATCCGGCCCGAGTTCTCTTATTACAGGTCTCTGGATGCCAACGCATTCAATGGCAATTCGAACCTGGGCATACCGGCCAACAAGAACTTCGCCCTGATCGGCTCGGCGGACATCATCATTCACTTCTGATGCGTGGAAAGGTCGCGGCGGGTTAACTCGCCGGACCTTCATCGGAACAATTCGACAGGGGATAACAATGAAGCGAATTCTTTTCACCGCCGTCTCGCTCGGTGTGCTTGGCCTGATGTCGCCGGCTCTCGGCGCCGATCTGCCGCTTTACACGAAGGCGCCGCCGATCGCGACGCCAACGTATGACTGGTCCGGCTTCTATGTCGGCGTGTTCGGCGGTGGCGGCTACGGCAATCACAATCTCAACAACGCGCTCGGCCCCGCCGGCTTCGCCAACTACACGATCAGCTACAGCTCGACAGGTGCTATTGCCGGCGGCGAGGCAGGCTACAACGTGCAGAGCGGCAACATCGTGGGCGGTATCGAGGTCGACGGGTTCTGGTCCGGCATCAAAGGCAGCGATATCTCCCAGTTCAACGCGGGCACGCTTCCGATCGGCGCAATGGACGCGACCAGTCTTCGGAGCGGCGCGACGCTGCGGGCGCGAGGCGGTATCGCCGTCGACCGCTTGCTGTTGTTCTTCACCGGTGGCTGGGCCTATGGCGACTTCCAGCATACCAATACCGACCCCGTGCTGGGCGTCGATCAGTTCACGGCTCACCGAAGCGGCCTGACTGCGGGCGGCGGTATCGCCTACGCGATCACCAACAACCTGATCGGCAAGCTCGAATACCGCTACTACGATTTCGGCAGGTACGAACGTCTCGCCCCGCTCAACGGTCAGATTCCCTACACTGTCGACAACACCTATTCAGTCGTGACGCTGGGCCTCGACTTCAAATTCGGAGGGCCGATCATTGCGAAATATTGATCCAGGCCGGAGCCGATTCGCAATCGCGCCGGGGTTGAAGCGAAGAATCGGCATAGCGCTCGCGGTCGCGGGGCTGTGCGCCGTGGTCGCGGGATGCGTCAGCGATATGGGAGCGTCGACGGCGGAGAATTCCGGCGGTAGCCAGCTTCGCTACTACGGGGGCCCGAAATATCCAATGTGGTCAGCCCAATAGGAGCACGCGGGCTTTCTTCGGAGACCGATATGACCTGCTTGAGCGCTGGAAGTGTGCGGGTCGGGTTCGTCATTCTGGCAGGCACGCTCCTGACCGCCGGAATGTGCGGGGATGCCGTTGCGAACACTGCCAAGCGGTACCTGCACGCTCGCGGCTTCAGATGCGAAAGCCGCGAGCGACGATCTGTGAAGGGTGAGCAGCTTGTGCCGCAGCAGCCGGTTCGGCTTGGGCCTATGCGTTACTACGGTGGCCCGAAGTCGCCGATGTGGCGCGGTCCGGTCGGGAATTAGAACGCGGTCGATAACTGGCGTGTCTCTCCAACGCGAGCGAGGTCGCGTATTCAAATGTGTGAATTTCTACCATGTTAGCGGCCTGGAATCCGCGGCGGCTGGCCATTGCCCTCGCGATCGCGGCGCTGGTGGGCGCGGGCCTCGTCGGCGTCGGACGGCTGGTGCTCGTCCAGCACGCGAAATCCTCGGAAACGACAGCCCAAAGCAAAGCAAAACTTCCGCGCTACGTTCCAAGTGAAGCGGAATGGGCGAGCCTGACGGTCGAGCCGGTATCCGAACGGGTGTTTCGCGCCGAACATGTGACCGAGGGCAAGATCGCCGTCAACGAGGAGAGCTCGACACCGATCTTCTCGCCCTATGCGGGCCGCGTGATCAAGCTTCTGGTGAAGCCGAGCGACCCCGTCGAACGCGGGCAACCGCTGTTCGTCGTCGAAGCCACCGACACGGTGCAGGGATTGAATGACTTTATCTCGGCGTTGGGCGCGCTGAATAGCGCGCGCTCCAAGCTCAAACTTGCGGAGATCGTCGAAAAACGAGCGAACGGCCTCTATGCCGGCAAGGCGGTGCCGCTCAAGGACTGGCAGCAGTCCCAGGCCGATCTGACGACGGCCCAGAACGACATGCGCTCGGCGGAAACGGCACTGGAGGCGGCGCACAATCGGCTGCGAATCCTCGGCCGCTCCGAGGATCAGATCGCGGCATTTCAGCAAACCAGGCAGATCAGCGCCGACACGCCGATCTATTCTCCGATCGGCGGCACGGTCGTGCAGCGCAAGATCGGGCCGGGTCAATTCATCAGCAGCGGCGCCAGCGATCCGGTGTTCGTGATCGGCGATCTCTCGACAGTCTGGCTGACGGCATTTGTGCGCGAGACCGAAGCCTCCGGCGTGGCCGTCGGCCAGGATATTGCCTTCTCGCTGCTCGCGATGCCCGGCAGCCAGTTCAAGGCGCGCATCGATTACGTGGCAGCCGCCATCGACCCCGCGACCCGCCGGCTGCTGGTCCGCGCCACGATCGACAACAAGGACGGCCTGTTCAAGCCGGAGATGTTCGCCAACGTGACCATCTATTCGGGCGGCGATCGTCCGGGGGTCGGCGTGCCGAAACAGGCGCTGATCTATGAAGGCGAACATGTGCGTCTGTGGGTGGTTCACGACGACAAGTCGATCGAGCTTCGCGACGTCGAGACCGGGCTGACGAACGACGATCTGGTCGAGGTCCGTACCAACCTGAAGCCCGGCGAGAACATCGTCACCAAGGGCAGTCTGTTCATCGATCGGGCGGCTACCGGTAGCTAATCCGCTTAAAGCGTCTCTAAGGAAATCCGGATCGAATGGACCGTCTCGTCGCCTTTGCTGTCAACCGCCGCTTTCTGATGGTCGGGCTGTTTGCTGCCGTGATCATCGGCGGGCTGGTCGCGTTCCAGCAATTGAACATCGAGGCCTACCCCGACCCGACGCCGCCGATGGTCGATGTCGTGACCCAGAGCCCCGGTCTCTCGGCTGAGGAAATCGAGCGTTACATCACGATTCCGCTGGAGACCCAGGTTGCCGGCATCAAGAATCTGAAAGTGATTCGGACCATCTCGCTGTACGGCCTGTCCGACGTCAAACTGCAGTTTTCCTTCGACTACACCTACGACCAGGCGCTGCAACAGGTGCTGAACCGGCTGTCGCAGTTGGCGCCTTTGTTGAACAATGCCCAGCCGCAGATCTCGCCGCTCAGCCCGATCGGCGAAATCTACCGCTATCGGCTGGTAGGGCCGCCCAACTACTCCGTGCTCGATCTCAAGACATTGCAGGACTGGGTCCTGCAGCGCCGCTTCAAGGTGGTGCCGGGGGTGATCGATGTCACCGGCTGGGGCGGTCGGACGAAAACCTACGAGCTTCAGGTCGATTTCAACAAGCTGGTCGCCAACGGGCTGACGTTGCCGCAACTGTTGCAGGCGGTGAGCAATGCGAACCTCAATGTGGGCGGCAACACCGTCAATATCGGCTCGCAATCCGCGGTCGTGCGCGGCGTGGGTCTGATCCGCTCCATCGACGCCCTCGCCAACACCATGATCACGTCGAGCAACGGCACGGCGGTGCTTGTCAAGGATGTCGCGAATGTTCAGGTCGGCGAGCAGCCGAGGCTTGGAATCGCCGGCCAGGACCAGGCCGACGACATCGTCCAGGGCATCGTCCTGATGCGGCGCGGCGAGCAGAGTTCACCGACCATCGCCCGCGTCGAGGAGTTGGTCGCGACCATCAACGATTCCACCATTTTGCCCCCGGGGGTCCGGATCGAACGTATCTACGATCGCAAGGATCTGATCGAAACCACGACCCATACCGTCCTCGAGAACATGGTTGTCGGCATCGGTCTGATCGTGTTCCTGCAGTGGATATTCCTCGGCGATCTGCGCAGCGCCTTGATCGTCGGCGCTACCATTCCGTTTGCACTGTTTTTCGCAGTCAGCATTCTCGTGCTGCGCGGCGAGTCTGCCAATCTGCTGTCGGTGGGTGCGATCGATTTCGGGCTGATCGTCGATGCTACTGTCATCATGGTGGAAGCGATCTTCCGCCGCCTGTCGCACACCGTCAGGCTCTCGGAGAGCGAGCAGGCCGCTATCTCCGCTCACACCGCCATGGGCATGAAGCACCATGCCATTCTCACGGCTTCGGCCGACGTATCGCGGTCGATCTTCTTCGCAGCCGCTATCATCATCGCGGCGTTCCTGCCGTTATTCACGCTGAGCGGCGTCGAAGGCAACATTTTCAGCCCGATGGCCCGGACCTACGCCTATGCGCTGGCTGGCGGTCTGCTCGCGACATTCACGATCACCCCCGCGCTGAGCGCGATCATTTTGCCGGCGCATGTCGAGGAAACCGAGACCCTCATCATGCGGTTTCTGCACCGCATCTACATGCCGGTGCTGGCCCGCTCGCTGGCCCATCGCCGGATCGTCCTGGCGGGTGCGGGCGCGCTGATCGTGATGACGGTCATCGCCGTGCGCATGCTGGGATTGGAATTTCTGCCGAAACTCGAGGAAGGCAATCTCTGGATCCGGGCGACGCTGCCGCCGACGATCTCGCTGCAGGAAGGCAATTCCTACGTCAACGAGATGCGCAAGGTGATCGCCGCCCGGCCGGAGGTGGAATCGGTGGTTTCCCAGCACGGCCGGCCCGATGACGGCACCGATGCAGCGGGCTTCTTCAACGCGGAATTCTTCGCACCACTGAAGCCCGCGAAGCAATGGCCGGATCGGGAGGACAAGGACGAACTGACGGCCAAGCTGCTGGCGGATTTGCAGGACAAGTTTCCCGGCGTCGAGTTCAACTTCTCGCAATATCTGCAGGACAATGTCTCCGAAGCCGTGTCCGGCGTGAAGGGGGAGAACTCCATCAAGCTCTACGGTAACGACCTGCAGGCGCTCACCGACACCGCCAACAAGATCAAAGCGCAGCTGGCGACGGTGCAGGGAATTACCGACCTCGCGGTTTTCACGTCGCTCGGCCAGCCGACGATCCAGATCGAGATCGATCGCGCGCGGGCCGCCCGCTACGGGCTTTCGCCGGGCGATATCAACACCACGATCCGGACCGCGATCGGGGGCGACAGTGCCGGCGACTTTTATGAACCGGGCAGCGACCGTCATTTCCCGATCATCGTGCGCCTGGCGCCGCAATACCGGAAAAGCGCCGAAGCAATCCAGAATTTGCGGATCGGCGCCCAGGGGCCGAACGGCATCACCCAGGTGCCGCTAAGCGAGGTGGCGACGATCAAACTGGTGTCGGGCGCGGCGTACATCTACCGCGAACAGCAGGAGAGGTATCTTCCGATCAAATTCTCGGTGCGCGAACGCGACCTTGGCAGCGCCATCCAGGAAGCTCAGCAGAAAGTCGCAGCCAACGTGCAGTTGCCACCCGGCTCGCGCGTCGAGTGGGTCGGCGAGTTCGGCAACCTGCAGGACGCTATCAAGCGGCTGTCGATCGTGGTGCCGATCAGCCTGACGCTGATCGCGATGCTGATCTGGTTCAATTTCGGATCCGTGGTGGACACGGTTCTGACCATGAGCGTGATCCCGATGGCGGTATTCGGCGGAATTCTTGGACTGCTGTTGACCGGCATCCCCTTCAGCGTTTCCGCAGCCATCGGATTCATCGCGCTGTTCGGCATTTCGGTGATGGACGGCATCATCATCATCTCTCAGTATAACCAGCTCATCGACGAGGGCATGGAGCGGGGCAGGGCGATCCTGCGCACCGGCGAGCTTCAGTTGCGGCCGGTGCTGATGACCTGCGTGGTGGCAGGCATCGGCTTGCTGCCGGCTGCGGTATCGTCCGGGATTGGATCGCAGGTGCAAAAGCCGCTGGCCGTCGTGGTAGTGGCCGGCATGATGCTGGCGCCCGTCGTCATCCTCGTCACGTTGCCTGCATTGATTTCGATGTTCTCGCGCCGAAGCCGATCCGGCCTGGCCGCGGAAGGCCATCTGGCGCCGGCGGAATGAGGGCCAACGGGATGGTCGAGGATGAGTTGTGAGTGACGCTGGTGCCGCATATGCCCTGGGTTTCCGCAAGGTGGGACTCCGCGTCGCTTGGCTGCTGCCTTGCGCAGTTGCCATCATCAATTCGGCTGCGATCGGTTCGTCAACCGCAGAAAGCTTGCCGGAAGCCCTGGTGAAGGGCTACCAGTCGAATCCGCAGCTCAACGCGGATCGCGCCCGGCAACGCGGGACGGATGAAAATGTACCGCAGGCCCTGGCGGGTTATCGGCCGCAGCTTGTAGCAAGCCTGAGCGCGGGGCTGCAGTCGGTGCGTAATCTGTTGCCTGACAATACGGTGCAGGGTGCCACGTTGCGTCCGTGGACGATCGGTTTGACCGTGACTCAGGTCCTGTTCAACGGCTTCAAGACCGCCAACAGCGTTCGCGTGGCTGAATTTCAGGTCCAGTCCGGACGCGAGGCGCTGCGAAACACCGGCCAGGGCGTCCTCCTGGACGGGGTGACGGCCTATATGAATGTGCTCGCCAATCAGGCGCTGGTAGAAGCGCAGCGCACAAATGTCGCGGTGCTCCGTGAAATCCAGGCGACGACCAAGAAGCGTCTGGATGCCGGCGACGTGACGCCGACGGATACGGCGCAGGCCGAGGCGCGGTTGAGCCGGGGACTGGCCGATCTCAATGCGGCGGAAGTGGCGCTGGCCATCAGCAAGGCGACATACACCCAGGTCATCGGCGACAATCCGGCTCAATTGGTCGCCGCGGCGCCGGTCGATCGGCTGTCGCCGCCGACGCTCGCTGCGGCCACGGAAACCGCAAGCCATGAAAATCCGGCCGTGCTCGGCGCCGGTTTCGACGTCGATGTGGCTCAAACCACGATCAAGGTCGCGGAGAGCAGTTTGCTGCCGACGGTGGCAGTGCAGGGGAGCGTCAGCCGCTCGCGGGATTCGGATTCAACGCTTAGTACATTCGCCACCGACCAGGCGTCGGTCGTGGGCCAGATCAATGTGCCGATCTACGATGGCGGCACCGCGGCTTCGCAAACCCGGCAGGCGAAGGAACTGACGTCGCAAAGCCGCATGGTGCTGGAACAGGTCAGGAATCAAACGCGAACCGCAGTCGTCGGCGCATGGGTGTCCAACGAAGGAACCAAGGTGGCGCTTACGGCAGCCGAGTCCGAGGTGCGAGCCGCCGGCATCGCGCTCGAGGGCGTCCGGCGCGAGGCGGCGGGCGGACAGCGCACCACGATCGATGTCCTCAATGCCCAGCAGGATCTGACCATGGCGCGCTCGAGGCAAATTCTGGCGCAGCGCGACCGTGTGATCGCGTCCTACACGCTCCTGAGCGCGGTCGGGCGGCTTGACGTACACACCCTCAATCTGAACACGCCGGATTATCTTCCGGAGGTTCACTACCATCAGGTGCGCGATGCGTGGCACGGCCTTCGTACGCCCTCCGGTCAATGAAGCGGCCGACACGGGGAGAGAGACATGATCAGCGGAAGGCAGGCGATCAGGGCGTTTCTCGTCGCGGCGACAATCACATCATCGCTAACGCTTCCTGCCTATTCACAGGGCTTCGGGAAAAGGGGGTGGTGGGCCGGGATCGGGATACCCGCTCGAAAAGCATCCGCCGGTCGATGAAAAAGCTTACAAGGCCGCGCTTGAGCGAAGACCGACGCCCGACCAGAAATACGATCCCTGGGGAGTCGCGCGTCCAGCTGAACCGGCGAAGGCTACGAAGAAATCAAACTAGTACCGCTGCACGGTGAATTTGACGGGTTGAATACTGGATCAAAGTAGCTCGGGAAGCTGCTGAGGATCAACGAGGAGTTCGATACTGCGGGCGACCCTCGGCTGCCGTCTGATGAAACCTGCCCGTTCGAGCGTCAGCACCATCTGATGAACGGATGGTGGGCTGACGCGAAAATATTCTTGCATGTCGGCTTCCGCCGGCGGCCTGCGATGCAGCCGCGTGTAGAGGTGGATAAACGCCAGATACTGCCCTTGCTTGGGCGTGAAGTTTTTTGCAGCGGGACTCACGCCGGCCATCCGATTCAGCTGTTCGTCCAAGCCTCACACGAGCGAGGAGGCAGGGATGAATGTACGCTATCGGGTCGAACTGAGCCAAACCGAGCGGGCAGAACTCACAGCGCTTTTGAGTGGCGGCAAGCACGCCGCGCGCAAGCTCAAGCGAGCGCAGATTTTACTGGCTGCCGATGCAGGCGCGAGCGACGAAGCAATCGCCACCGGTGTCGGCGCAAGCGGCTCGACTATCTACCGGACCAAGCGCCGCTTCGTGCTCGGCAACCTGGAGGCGGCGCTGAGCGAGGAGCCGCGCCCCGGAGCGGCCCGCAAGCTCTCAGGGAAGGAGGAAGCCCTGCTGGTTGCGACGGCCTGTTCGAGCCCACCCAAAGGCCGGGCGCGTTGGACCCTGGAACTCCTGGCGGGCGAGTTGGTCAGGCTCACCGAGCACGACGACATCTCCCGAGAGACTGTGCGCCGGCGCCTGGCTGAAAACGACCTCAAGCCCTGGCGCAAGGACATGTGGTGCATTCCGCAGGTCGACGGCGAGTACGTCGCCCGCATGGAGGATGTGCTCGACCTTTATGCCGAACAGCCCGATTCGAAGCGCCCGGTGGTCTGCTTCGACGAGAGCCCAACCCAGCTCATCGGCGAAGTCCGCCAGCCGATCCCAGCCGCGCCGGGCCAACTTGAGCGCTACGATTGTGAGTACAAGCGCAATGGCACGGTCAACCTGTTCATCTTCCTCGACGTGCACCGGCCCTGGCGCAAGGTCAAAGTCACTGACAGCCGCGCTGCGGTCGACTTCGCCGCCTGCATGCGCGAACTCGCCAATGTTCACTTCCCAAAGGCAGAGCGCATCCGGGTCGTGTTGGACAATCTATCGACCCACTCAGTCGGCGCGCTTTACCAAGCCTTCCCGCCGGCCGAGGCGCGACGCATCTTGCGCCGGCTGGAGTTCCACTACGTCCCCAAGCACGCCAGCTGGCTGAATATGGTGGAGATCGAGATTGGCGTGCTGCGCAGTCAGTGTCTGGACAGACGCATCGACAACCGGCAACAACTCGTATCCGAGATCGCCGCCTGGGAGCGGCAGCGCAACGCTTCACGCGCCCGCATCAAATGGATGTTCACAACCGAGAAAGCCCGCGCCAAAATGGGCCGTGCCTATCCCTCGGAAGGCTCTAAAACGCCCTCGCCCAATGAATCATAATCACTGTGCGGTACTACTAGGAATGAGCCACAATAGATGAGGAACCGTCTCGGCAACCATCGCATTTTGTGAAGGTGAGGGCATTCGCGGATGGCCTCACAGTTTCAGGGGACACCATGACAGAACACATCATTGTTTCGGACGAAGAATCCACACGCACCATCACGATGCGGCGTCCGGAAAAGAAAAACACGCTGACGCAGGACATGTACCTCGCGATGAGCGACGCGATCGACTCGGCGCAGTCCAATCGCGCGATCCGCTGCCTCATCCTGACCGGCCGTTCGGGCGTCTTTACTGCTGGCAATGATATCGGGGATTTCCTGCAGGCAGCGACCGCAAAGGACGATGTGGCGCGGCCGAGAAACGCAGTCATCTTTCTGCAATCGCTGGTGAACAACCAGAAACCGATCATTGCCGCGGTGGACGGCATCGCCATCGGGATAGGCACCACCATGGTGTTTCATTGCGACTACGTCATTGCCAGTACGACGGCGAAATTTCAATCGCCCTTTATTCAATACGGTCTTGTCCCCGAAGGGGCGTCCAGCCTGCTGCTGCCGCGGATGGTAGGTCACCAGCGCGCCTTTGCCATGCTGGTGATGGGCCGACCCATGAGTGCCGAGGACGCCCGCGAGGCGGGTTTCGTTAACACGATTGTCGCGCCGGGCCATGCCGTCGTCGAGGCCCGAAAGGTGGCGCGCGAGATCTGCGCATTGCCGGCGGACGCGGTGGCGATCTCCCGGAAATTATTGAAGCTGCCGACCGAGGATCTCGTCCGCAGAATCGGTCAGGAAGATCATTTCTTCGGCGAGCGGATGCGTTCGCCTGAAGCGATCGCGGCCTTCCAGAGTTTCTTTTTGCGTAAGAAGAGATGATCGCGGATTTAGCTCGGATCAGTGGCCGTTGCCACACTGCAGTATCCCGATCTATCTTGAGTTCTCAGCTTTTCGACCCCGCTTTGCCGTTTTTTTGATCGAAGGATCGCCTTGCCGATCTTTCGGGCATTAGATGATTGATTATTGCGCTTCTGGAAAAGCGAGATCATCTTCGCTGGAAGGGACAACAAGACGCCGAACAGAGTCGTCGCGCCCAGGAAACATCGAGTCTGTTCCGTTTGGGTTGTCTCGAACCAGATGGAGGGCGCAATGTACAAGAGCCTTGCTTCCATTACTGGAACATTCGCGATGATTGCCGCGGCACTCATTGTGTCCGGTCGCGCCGATGCCGGTGCATCCAATAGCGCGCCTTCGAAATACTCCCATACGAACCAACTCGCGGCGGTGCATCAGACGCGGACCGATCGACAGGCGCGGAGACCTGACATCGGCATTACGGAATATTCCTCGTCGGCTAGAGCCCGATCGCACGGGAACGCTTATCATTAGTTGGCCGCGCTTCCGCAGCTGCTCTGTGCGTTCATTGACAAAGGTACGCTGCGCTCGGTGTTGGCGTTGGCCTGCGCGTGTTTAGCTGGGCCGCGCGCGGGCTTTCCTAGTTTCAATGAAACCTGTCCCGAGGCCGTTCAGCCGGCCCCTGTGGACCCTTCGGGGTGACCCCCGCTTTGATTTCATCCGCAGTGACACGGCAGTCACCGTTCCTGTCGAACCGCAAGATGAACGCGCTCGGCTTCTCGACGAACTCCATACGCGTGATCTTGCCATCCTGGTTTTCGTCAAAATAACCGAAGTCTGCGTCCGCCAAGGCAGCGTCGGCCTTTTGGACCGTTGCGAATTCGAACCGGTCGAGATGCCCGTCGCGGTTGCGATCCGCCGACGCAAATAACCGGTCGGCAAAACCCCTCCACTCGTCGCAGGTGTAGACGCCGTCATGATTGGCGTCCCAGACAGGTGGCCCGTTCTTGAGCATGCCGTCCTGTGCTGGCTGGGGGCTGGATTGAGCCAGAGCGAGAGATACTCCCGCAATAACCAGCGCCATTGTCATCCCGGTCCTGCAAACGGGTCTTCCGTGCGACAAGGTCATTCTCCTGTTCCGGACCCGTTGCCAGGGCACCGGACCGATTTTGCGCAGATCATGTGCCGAAGGTGACATAGTAAATCGATATGAGTTCGTGATATTTTTCATTGCAAAAACGTAACAATCCCGACAGGAGTTATATCGATCTCGCGATAACCTGGGTGAAATGGAAGCGATGCGTTCACGGGCGCGACCCGCGATCGATCACGAAGCTATGCCAGGAGCGTTCATCTAAGTAGCTTTCGTTGCTATACGGCCTCCGCCCGAGCAGTTCGAAATCATTGGAATGCAGACTTCCGCTTTTGACGCGTTAGTGACCGCCGGCATGAAGCCGGTGTGGTCGACGATTAGAGCTCGATCTGCTCGGCCATATTTAGAGCGTCATCGACTTCGATCCCGAGATATCGGACGGTGCTCTCCAGCTACGTACCGCCGAGGAGGAGTTGCACCGCGCGCAGATTGCCGGTCTTGCGATAAATTTGGGCAGCCTTCGTACGCCGCATCGAGCGTGTGCCATAGAAGGCCGACTCCAAGCCGATGCTTTCAACCCAGCGATGCACCAGCCGGGCGTATTGACAGGTAGATATGTGAGGACTTGCATGAAGTCGACTTGGGAAGAGATATCGGGAACCTGTAACCCGGAGCAATGGTAGCCAGGCTTCAACGGAATTCCTCGACTGCTCCGTGATCTCGAACTGGACTGGATATGCGGGTGACCCGGTGGTCCGGCCCGGTCTCCCAGTACCAATCGGAGGCCGTTTCGGCATAATCACGCAAGCGCTGCTCGCCAAGGGCCTCCTCGGCCCGCCTGCGGTCCTCGATGTCGGTGGACGACCCGTACCATTTGACAATGTTGCCCGACTCATCGCGCAACGGCACGGCTTGGAACAAGAACCAGCGATATTCACCATCGAAGCGCCGGAGCCTGGCTTCAAGCCCGCCCGGCATGCCTGATTCCCATATTGCGGCCCACTTCACCAACATGCCCTTCTCGTCGTCAGGATGAAAAGCGCGAGGCCAGCCAGTTTCGGCCTGGTCAAGTGAGAGGCCCGTGTAGTCGAGGGCTGTTTGATTGAGGAAATCGGGGACTCCGTCCGGTCCGGCGCGCCAGACCAGCGTCGGGATTGTGTCGATGACCAGTCGAAGCCGATCCTCGGACTGCTTGATTTCGTCAAAGGCTTTTTGCAGCGCCTCCCTTGCGAGGTGCTGCTCGGTGACATCGATATGCGTACCTACCAACTCGGTCACGTCTCCTATCTTAGTTCAGTTGACGACGCGCGCGAGCCACGCACGCGCGCCTTGTAGCGTTCTGAAGTCTTCCAGGCTACGAGCCGAGATATCGGGATAAGCGCCGGCGGCCATTTCGTTGAGTGCCCGGCCAGGGCCGAGTTCGAAGAAAACGCTCGCTCCGGCTTCCACGCAGCCTTCCAGGCAGTGCGCCCACTGGACCGTGTGGGAGATCTGTTTGGCCAGCTTGTTCAAGCCGGCTGAGATGTTGACAACAGGAGAACCATCGATCCCGCTAAAGAGACGCACATTCGGGTCCGGCGCAAGTTTCGTCGGAGTTTGGTCTAAAATTTTGCGGAACTCCGACGAGGCCGCAGCCAGGCGCGGGGTGTGAGAGGCCACGTTCACCGCTAACCGAACGGCGCGTGCGGCGCCCATCCTTTTTGCGACATCAGCTATGATGTCCAGCGCTACACCGGGGCCGCCGAGAACGAAGGCGTCGCCGGGATTGACGATGGCGATCGCTGCATCATGGCGATTGCACAGATCTTCGACAGCGCCATAAGACAAGCCGCGGACGAATAGCAAGCCGTCTCCGGGCCTGCTGGGTGCGTCCATGGCGTTGGCACGTCGCGATACAAGGTCGAGGGTCATCGTGGCGTCCATCAAGCCCGCGACACTCCAGGCCGCCACTTCGCCCACGCTGTAACCTGCAATGATCAGCCTGCGAGGCCAAGCACCACGGAGGGTCGCCGTCGCAGCCAGCGCCTGCAACGTACAGAGAATTTGTCCGACGCGGTTCTGGTGCAGAGTGTCATCGGGATCGGTTTGAACCATTTTGCGTGCGTCGCGTCCGCCGAGTAGGGTCGCTGCGTGAGCAAAGAGGTTCGCGGCTTCCGGTGCGTCGCCGGTCAAGGCAAACATATTGGACCGCTGTGGCCCCTGTCCGGTGCATAAGACGGCAAGTGTCATCGACAGCACCTCATTAGGGAAAGAGCACCGCGATGGTGATCGCCAGCGTCACAATACTGAACGCGGTGCTCGCGATTACCGTGGAGCCTACTTGGGCCGAGTCCAACCGATAGTTCACCCCGAACAAGATGCCGAAGAAACCCGACGGCGCAGCCGCCAGTAGAATGGCTACCTTGGCAATCTCTGAGGGGACCGGAAGCACATGAACGATCGCGGCGACCAGCAGGGGCCGGACCATGTTGGCCGTCCCGGTCGCTGCTACGACCTGCCGGTCCAGGCGGAGCGACTGGGCCGACAAGATCAGGCCCGTCAGGAACAGCGCCACGCCGCCCGCCGTCTGTCCGATAAGATCGAGAGAGGCTCCCGCGACGGTACCCAAATTCAATCCGGACAGCGAGAGCAGGATTCCCAGCACGGGGGCTAGGACGACGGGCGTAGTCAACGCGTGCCGCAGAGCCCGGCGCACCCGTGCGGCAGAGGTCTCGGCATCGTTCTGTCCCTTGCCAACGGACAGTTCGAGCAGCATCAGTGTGATCGGGCTCACCAGGATCGAACCCGCCGCGAGAGCGACCGCGACGGACACGGTCGCGGTTGGGCCAAGGACCGTACTCGCGATCGGCAGCCCGATCCCAGCATAGTTCGGAAGTGACACCGTCAGAGCTTGTAGCGCAGCTTCACCTCTGGATCTTCTCAAGGCCCTACGCTCGAAGAAATACCAGAGCAGATAGATAATCAGCATGACCGCTCCGAGGATTACGAAGAGCGGCCCTTGCGCCATCATCTCTCCACGCGGGGCAGAGCCGGTCGACGCGAACAGAGAGGCCGGCAGGGCAAAATCCATGACGAGGGCGTTGATTTCTCCCACATGATGGTTGTCGATGGTGCGCATTCGCCCGGCGACATAGCCAAGCGCCATAACGAAGAAAATGGGCGCAAGCACCGTGAAGATCACCTGCGGCATGAGAAGAACTCTGCTTCGCAAGCCTGGATGAAGAGTGTCATCGCGAGAAGGTCTGCCGACCCGCCCGGACTGAGCCGGCGTGTGACGAACGACTGGTGCACGACGTTAGCCCGCTCGCGCCAGTTGCGTGTACCCACGCCGCCATCATCAAGAAAAACGCGGGCGGCGTACTGGGCATAGCGGAGGCCGGACATGCCGCCCCGGTGCAGAAGGTTGGTGTCCTCAAGAGAGGCGATCAACGCGAAACAGGCCTGTACGCGGGCTGCTTCTGTGTCGCCTGGTGCGATCAGGGCGCCCCATTGCAGGGCGGGCAAACCGACCTCATAGACGCTCAGAAAACCTTGAGCGGCCTCTGCTCGCGCACCGCCAGCTCCATAATGTCGGCGTGCCTCGCCACCATGGCTGTGCAGCTGCACAGGCCCATCCAAGATATTCCTGCCCCACAGCCTCACCACCACGTCGCCGAGCGACATCGTGGGATCGGCCAGCCCGCCTACCTTGGCGCCGGCAGCCGCGCAAAGCAAACCCAATCCGAAGATGGCGCCCCGGTGTGTGTTGATACCCCCGGTCGCGGCGAACATCGCAGCTTCGGCTTCAAGACCGATAATCCTGAGATGCCCCATGCCACGACCCTTGGCACCAGCTTCTGTCAGGGCGTGTAGATAGGGCTTGATTGCGGCGACGCTGCGCTGGAATGTGCCAAAATTCATATCCGAATGGCTGCCGGAGTCGACATGGCTGACGAGCCCGGGCTTGGGCCAAGTCTCCAACTCGCTCAGAAGGCACCGGACGGCAATGGCGGCGATGGCCTCTGCCTCATAAGCGTTCGCAAACCTCGCCTCGGTTGGGCCGCTCTGGTCTGAGTGTCGGGCTAGAGCGGCTGTCATGACTGGGTCCCATTGCTGAGGAAGAGGTTCGCGTCGAGCAAGGCGACGCCATCGGTGGTCTTGACCAGCAACTCGCGCGCGCCACTGTGGAGTTCGCGCCAATTCACGCCCGCACCGTCATCGCGCACTAATTCGCCGTCCAGGCGCATGGGCGCCGTAGCTTCGATTGCAGCAAGATCTGCAGTCAGCCGTACAAGATGGCTGCCACAATGGATCGGCAGGAGAAGATCGAGGTCCGAAGTGTCAGTCAGGTAGTCCAATCCTGTGAGTGTGCACCACGCCAGACTGCCGAAGATTCGCGCCTCCACGCCATACCGGGAAGCCAGGCTCACCACTGCGCCGAGTGTATGCTGCCACCGATTCGGTGCTACGCTGATGGCGGCGCTCAACCCAGGCGGCGGTGCTGTCGAAACGATATCTTCAGGCTGGATGAGAACCGAAAGCCGTCGTTTGCCGGCGAATGGTGGCAAAGGTAAACCCAACGGCAGCCCGTCAGCCTCGCCGGGCAGGGTGCGCCGTGCGACGAGAGGCCAGCCCCGATCGACCCACTCGATGACCAGCGGCTCCCCGGCAAGATCGTCTCGCGTCTTAAGCAACGAGCGCCACGCCGCCGGCGACACGAAGATGAGATCGTGGCGGCGTGGCCTCCGATTATTTTGATTGGAGTGCGAGATCATGCACACGCTCCGCGATATCAGCCGCCTTCGGGCGTCCCCTACGAGTCTTGCCGAGACGGTCGCGCCGATCGCCACCATCCTGATCGCCGCCGAGCAGCGTCTGAAGCTGCTCTGCCAGTGAGGTTTTCTCGTCCCAGGTGGAAAGCACCGCGCCCGTCTGAGCCAGGTTGTCCAACCCCGGGGCGAAAACTGGTGTGGACTTGGCCTTCTCCTTGAGGACGTCGATAGAGAGCTTTGTCACCTTGGACATCGAGGGCAGGTCCATAACCTCCGGCTCGGCCCCCGGTAGCGCCACAAGGACCCGGGTCGCCAATGCGGTCGCGAGGAAAGCGCCGGCGGCGCTGTGACCGTAAAGCAGGCCCACGGTTTGGCGGCCCTGCATGTCGGCGTAGATCAGGCACTTGGCGAGATGAGCCAAAAATTCATTCAGTCCTAGAAGCTCGTCGCGTTTGCTCATCCGCTGGCTGTCACTATCTACCAACACTAGAATGGGACCAGTGCCGCCACGCTCCATCGCATTCAGCACGTGGCGCGACAGACGGATCGCCTCGTCCACGCCGACCGCGGTTCGATCGGCGATGCCGATCACCACCGCGCGGCCACCGGTCTTCAACGACCCCGAACCCAGCAACACACCGTCGTAGTTCCTGACGTCGTGGCCTTGCGGAAACAATGAGGCGAGAATGTCATCGAGCGTCATAGCGTGGGTCCCCATCCCTATTGGCAAGATCGATAAAGTCCGAGGAAGACATGATCGGAACGGCTTCCGCGTCGAAGATGTCTTCGGCCCTCCAGATGTCCATGGCGTCGGCACAGTCACCGAAGCGTTGGAGGCGTTCCTCCAGGCGAGCCTGCTCGGCTTTGAGAACGTCCAAGCCGAAGCCCGGTACGGATCCGATCAAATGCAGCGTGATGTTACGGAAGCTCTGTATCGTGTCGTCGACGAAAGCCTCGGCGCCGCCGAGCAAGCGCCGGTGTTTGCCACCCATCGTGCGCCACACCAGCGCGCGATCCTTGGAGTCGAACTCCTCCACTCCGCGATTGGTCTCGATGACCTCGGGACCGGAGACACTGATGCGGCCCTGTTCGGACACGGCAAGCGCCGAGCAACAGCCAGCAATCAATCCGCCACCACCGTAGCAGCCCGCCCGGCCACCAATCAGACCGACAATCTTCACACCCGCCATCCGCGCCTCGATGAGCGCGCGCATGATCTCGGCGATAGCTAATTCGCCGGCATTGGCTTCCTGCAGGCGCACCCCGCCGGTGTCGAACAGAATCAGCACCGGCACCGACTTGGTGTCCCGCGCGGCGCGTAGAAGGCCTGTCAGCTTGGCGCCGTGAACCTCGCCGAAGGCGCCGCCCATGAAGCGCCCCTCCTGAGCAGCAACGTATATAGGCGTGCCAGCAATCCTGCCGCGCCCGACGACGATGCCATCGTCGAACTGCGTTGGAAGATCGAACACCCGCAAATGCGGACTCTGTTCACGCTGCTCCGGGCCGATGAACTCTTGGAAGCTGCCGGCGTCGAGCATCAATCGGACCCGCTGGCGTGCGGATGCCTCGTACCAGCTCACGGTCTTGCTGTTTGCGACGCGCGACACATCCGGCGCCTCCAATTTTCGAGCGTTCATCGATCTTCCTCCTCGATCAGGCGGACGGCCTGTGCCAGGCGCAGGGCGACCGTATCTGGACGCGCACCCCCATCGTTGACGGAGAGCTTCAAGCCGCCGGGTGAGCGACGCTCGACGAAGTCGGCAACGACCGCTTCCCACACCGCACCGAAGCCTTCAGCCGCGGTGTTGATGTCGACCTGGCATTCCGTATCGGGCAACAACCGCTCAACCAGGACTTCCAGATTTCCGGAGGCGACAACGCCGATGATGGCCAATGATTTGGAGCCAGCGGCGCGCTCTTGCGCTTTGTGGCGATAGCTCAGGGTTTCCATCGCAGCTTCCTTCTCACCAGTTGCGGAATTTGGAGGGCGGCGCATAGAGGCCACCGGACCATCGGACGAGATCCTTGATAGAACGTGCCGCTAACAGACTCCTGTCCGCATCGAGCGGATCGATGCCGAGGTCTTCCGGCCGACAGATGACGCCTCGCTCTCGCAGGCGCCGAACCATCTTCCCATCCCGGCCGCGGCCGACATCGGTGTAGCCCGCCACGCCACGGATCGCCTGCTCGCGCTCATCTTTGTCGCGGCAAAGCAGGAGATTGGCGATTCCCTCCTCAGTGACGATGTGGGTGACGTCGTCGGCGTAGATCATCAGAGGAGCGAGTTCGAGATTCAGTTTCTCGGCAAGCGTCAGGGCGTCGAGCTTCTCGACGAACAGTGGGACGTTCTTGTCGCCGAAGGTCTCGCCGATCTGCACGACCAGCTTGCGGCCGCGCCGCAGGGGTGGCGGGCCGTCGGGGTCGGCCTCCTTGCCCGCCTGCAGCCAGGGCGCGCTCGGATGGCGGCGTCCCCGAGCATCAGAGCCCATATTTGGCGCCCCGCCGAAGCCAGCAATGCGCGAGGTGGTCACGGTGGAGGAATTCCCCTGCAGGTCGATCTGCAGGGTGGAGCCGATGAACATGTCGCAAGCGTAGAGCCCGGCGACCTGGCAGAACGCGCGGTTCGAACGCAGCGCGCCGTCGGGGCCAGTGAAGTAGATGTCCGAACGGGCGCGGATGTAGTCGTCCATCCCCACTTCCGATCCGAAGGAGTGGATCTGCTCCACCCAGCCGGACTCGATCGCCGGGATTAGCGCGGGGTGCGGATTGAGCGCAAGGTGTGTAGCTACCTTGCCCTTCAATCCCAGCCGTTCGCCGTAAGTAGGCAGCAAAAGTTCGATCGCCGCTGTGTTGAACCCGATCCCGTGGTTCAGCCGCTTGACACCATAGCGTGCGTAAATGCCTTTGATTGCCAGCATGGCGGTAAGGATCTGGCCCTCGGTGATGGCGCCTGGATCGCGCGTGAACAGAGGCTCGACAAAGAAGGGTTTGTCCGCATTCACGACGAAATGCACGCGGTCACCCGGAATGTCGACGCGTGGCACTTTGTCCACGATCTCGTTGACCTGTGCGATGACCAAGCCATCTTTGAAGGCGGTTGCCTCAACGACCGTCGGTGTGTCTTCGGTGTTGGGCCCGGTATAGAGATTGCCATTTCGGTCCGCGCTGACCGCCGCGATCAGGGCGACATGCGGTGTCAGGTCGATAAAATAACGCCCGAACAGCTCAAGATAGGTGTGCACCGCCCCCAGCTCGATTTTGCCGCCGAACAGCATCTTGGCGATGCGCGCCGACTGCGGGCCGGAATAGGAATAATCGAGCCTGCGCGCGATGCCCTTCTCGAATACATCGAGATGCTCGGGCAGCACGACACCTGACTGGACCATATGAAGATCGTGGATCTTGGCGGGATCGACGTCGGCGAGCGCAGAGGCGAGGACGTCCGCTTGTTTCTGGTTGTCGCCCTCCAGACAGACGCGGTCGGCGGGCCGAATCACCGCTTCAAGGAAATTCGGCAGATCCACGACTTCGATAGTCTTGCCCGAAGCGTACCTGCGTCCATCGGCGAGGCGCTCCGCCAGGGTAGTCTTTTGTGCGTTCCAGCTCTTCATTCCTGATCTCTCTTATTCTAGTGGCTTTCTTCCGCGGTCATGCCGCGATCGTATCGCCATGGTGCAGCCTCCAACCACTGATCCGTGCAAGAACGCCCTCGGCCTGGGGTATGCGGATCCCACGATGGATTTGCCTCATTTCGATGCCCTGCTACGCCATGACGCCATACTCTCGAACACTCCATCGCGGCGGATCAGGCCGTGGAAAAGGGCTGCACCGAAATGGGCGAGGAACGTGAAGAAGAGCAAATAAGCGAGATAGGTGTGCAGGGATCGCAACCACGCATACAGCGCGACGTTGTGTGGCAGGATCGAGGGTAGCTGAAGCGGCCCGTAGAGTACGATCGGGTAACGTTAGTGCCTCGCCCAATGCTCTTTCGTTGCCTCCACGAGCTGGTCGCGCTTCGACGGCTTAGGCATCCGGTCGCCTCTTGCCTGATCGACGCAGCAGGAAAGCGCGGGAGGTTCGGTTCCACCTCGTGGAAGACGAATAGGATGTCCTGAGGCGCGAGGTGTAGGCGCTCGCCGAACAGTCTGACCGCTTCGTCCGCAAGGGTGGCGGCGGTTCCTGTCGACCTCCCGCTGGAGATGACTACCTCAACGACCATGAACCGATCGGTTCTGTCCGTTGCGTAGTCGGGGAAGCGGGGATCTACCAGAAGGTCATCCCGGTCGACCTCGAGAAAGCGGTGAAAGCGGTCGGCTCGGTGATAGCCGGCGACCACCTGGGCTTCTAACATTGCCTCCGATAAGCGGGACTTGTCGGCGGCGCTGAGGCCGCGCCGGACGGTGAAGGTTACAAACGGCATCTCCAGTCTCCACGGTTTAGGATGTACCAATTGCGTTGATGCGCTGAGTGCGCGCACGCCTTGGCCGCCATCCTGCAATTTGAGAGGCACACCGCCCCCGCCGGCGAAGTCGTCAGCTCGTCCACTGCCAATCTGCCGGCAGCCAGCGGTAAGCGCTCCCCTCGCGCACCACGTGCCCGAAGCCAGGAAAGGGTAGATGGTAGCTACCGACTAGCGTCTTGTCGGCCGCTGCGCGATCGAGGAAGGCCATGCGCGACTTAGTTGCCAGTGGCACGTCCATGTCGAACCCGAACGGCCATTCCGGATGCAGGAAGCTGACCGCCGAGTTGACCACGACGTCGCCGGTGAGGAGCATTTCTTCGCTGCCGGAACTGATATGCACCGAGATGTGGCCTGGCGTGTGACCGGCGGTGTCGAAGGTGGTGACGCCCGGCACTACCTCCGCCGCGGCCTTGATCAGGCGCAGCCGGGGGCTGGCCAATTTCAGATTCGCCTGGGTAACCAGCGGCTTCAGCGCGGGGGACACTTTGTTGGCCCATTCGGGGGCGCTCCAGAAGGCGACCTCGGCCTCGTTGGCGACGAATTCGGCCGAGGGAAACAGCAGCGACGCGTTCTCGTGGTCACTGATGCCCCACAGGTGGTCGAAGTGAAGGTGAGTGAACAGGATCATGTCGATATCGCCGGGCGCGTAGCCCGCGGCGGCGAGATTGCCAAGCAACCCGCCGGCCGTTTTCTGGAATTTGTCGACGCCGCAGCCTGCGTCGATCAACACCAGCTTGTCGCCGGTATTGACGAGGATGGTGTTGATTTGCAGCCCTACCGGGCTAGGCGGCTGGAACGTGGACGTGAGCAGGCCTCTTGCGTCCTCGGCCCGATCGCCCCACAGCGTTTCGGCCGGGAATGCGAGCGTGCCGTCGCTGACGACGGTGATCTCGATGGTGCCGAGCTTGAAGCGGTAGAAGCTAGGCTGCGCCTGCTTGCCCGCTTGGGGCGCACGGGCGATGGCGGGGGCGGTGGGGGCGAGTGCAGCGGCCCCGACGGCGGCAGAGCCGGCACGCAGGAGCATCCGGCGGTCAAGCATGAGCATGTCTGTTCTCCATGGCTGGTTGGGTTATGAAATCGATCGGTCGGGCTCACCGGACCGAGACGGAGATCGCCACATCGACATTGCTTCGGATCGCATTCGAGTACGGGCAGATCGCATGAGCACCCTGGACGAGCCGTTCAGCGGTCTGTCGGTCGATGCCAACCATGGCCACGGCAAGCGCGGCGGCCAACACGAAGCCTCCTGTCTCATTTCGACCGAGATCGATCCTGGCGGCGACGGTGATATCGTCGTCGCCAAAGCGGTGGCCGGCATCTCGGCTCACATGAAGGAGTGCATTCTCAAAGCAGGCTGCATACCCGCCGGCGAAGAGTTGTTCGGGATTGGTCGCATCGCCCCTACCGCCAAGCGCCCGGGGCAGTGCGAGCTTGAGGTCGAGCAAACCGTCTTCGCTGCGGATCGAACCGTGACGGCCTCCGCTCGCCGTGACTTTTGTGGAATATAGACTGGCCATAGCACATATGCCTTCTTCGCTGGGATTCGATCGGTTGTCCGGACTGTCGCCGCAACTCATCAGCGAACAGCCCGTGACGAGGACGCACACCTGCTAAGCGGGCTGTCCGGCGGCTTCCAGGATCAACCGGCTTATCTCGTCCGGTTGGGATATCAGCGACAGGTGACTCGCCTTCACTTCGATGGTCTTGGCGCCCATGCGCTTGGCCATGAAGCGTTCGAGATCGGGATTGATCGTCCGGTCTTCCGTCGAAACGGCATAGAAACTCGGCTTCGACCGCCAGGCCGCATGCGTCGTCTTGCCCATGAGCAGAGCCTTGTGGAACGGCTCTTGGACCGCATAAAGGACCTTCGCCTTCGCTTCCGGCAGGTCGCCGGCGAAATCGCGCAAGAACGCAGCCTCGCTGAGGCGTCCTTCATCGCCGTCGAAAACAATCCCGGCGGACGCCGGTGGCGTCGGAAATGTCTTGGCCAACGCCGCGTAATCCTCGCCCGCATCCGGCGCTCGCGCCGCCACATAGACAAGAGCCGAGACGTTCGGATGCATACCGGCCTCTGTCACGATCATTCCGGAGAAGGAATGCCCAACCAGGACCGTCGGACCATCCTGTCGCGCCAGCACGCGCTCGGCCGAGGCGACCGCTTCGGGCAGCGTCGTCAGTGGGTTTTGCACGGCTGTGGCATTGAGCCCCGCTGCCTGCAATCGTGCAATCACCTCGGACCAGCTTGACCCGTCGGCGAACAGCCCGTGCACAAGGACGACGTTTCGGGCCTTCGGCGCGGACTGCGCAGCGGCGGCGTTGCCCTGGAAAAGAGTGCTTGCCGCCCCCGCAGCCACCATGTTCACGAACGTGCGTCGATTCATTGGATACCTTGGCTGAAGATCGTCTTGGCTATTCATGGAAGTTCTCCTTTGCGTAAAGTTGGAGTTGGCTACTGGGAGCATTTCAGTTTGTGAGATTCGATTGCAGAGCAGTAAAGAGTCTGCGCAATGACGCGCGGGAATGAAGGCCAACCCGTTCAAGCTCGCCACGGTCGTAGGCCCCTGCAGGTTAAGATTGGAGGCGTGACCCTTTGGGCCATGAACGAAACGGCCAAACGTGGAACGATCGAGCCAAAACTATTCGCGTTTCGTGCGGCGCCATGTCCCTGGCGGAACGCCAACAACGCGCGAAAACGTCCTAGTGAAGTGGCTCTGGTCTGCAAAACCACAGTCCAAGGCAATAGAGCTCAGCGAAGCAGAGGACTTATCTAGGAGATGCTTCGCTTTCTCCGTCCGCCGGTATTGCAGCCACTGATGAGGTGCCATCCCGGTCGACTGACGAAACGCTCGGGTGAAGTGCCTATTCGAAAGTTCACAGGCGCGAGCGAGGACGTTGAGTGTGATGCCCGCGCCAATGTGGGCATCGAGGAACTCCTTAGCTCGCCGCTCTTGCCATGGTGCGAGACCGCCTCCCCATTGCTTTGGCAATGCCGCGACGTCGCCGTATCTAAGGGCAACGTGAATCGAAAGCGCTAGTGCAACGTGGTCAACGAATAGTTCGGGAGTTTCCTCCGGTCCTGCCGCGAGGGCCGGGCGCATAGACAACAGCAAATCGCGGGCGACTGGATCCCGAACGGTGGTACCAGGTGCATGACGCAGTTCTTGGATGTGCCTCGGTATGTCCCCGTCATCACCCATGGCCACAAGCGCTTTGTGTGGCAAGTAGAAATCCACGGCGTGGAATGGGTCTCTTAGGTCAGAAGCTAAATTTGTCCTTAAGTCGAAGATTGCGATATCGTCGGCGTCAAACCCCTTCGGCAGTATCAACCTACCATCTGCGTAGAGGTCGAAATCGGGGCACGTCTTCATTTGGAGCGAGATTAAGAATGCGTCTTCGCGCACTGCCTGGGTAATTCCGGCGTTGCGACGTTCGCAATTGAGCTCGAGGAACGCCATGCCTGTTCCCCGAGCCGCGCGTGTGGTCAGCACCGGTGCATCCGGCAGACCGACCGCCACGACGACGGGATTCTTCGTAGACGCTGGCTTGGGAGGATGGGGCATAGGATGACCCTCTCCACAAGCAAACAGTAGCACAAGTCGCGGGTTGTCCGAAAGCGTGACCTCATCCACCCCTAATTGCGACTTTGCACGGCTGTGGCATTGAGCCCCGCTGCCTGCAATCGTGCAATCACCTCGGACCAGCATGACCCGTTCGGCGAACAGCCCGTGCACAAGGACGACGTTTCGGGCCTTCGGCGCGCGCTGCGCAACGGCGGCGGTGCCCTGGATAAGAGTGCTTGCCGCACCCGCAGCCACCACGCTCACGAATGCGCGTCGATTCATTGGATACCTTGGCCGAAGATCGCCTTGGCTATTCATGGAAGTTCTCCTTTGCGTAAAGTTGGAGTTGGCTACGGGGAGCATTTCAGTTCGAGCGTGGCGGCCCCGATAGCGGCGGCAGCGGAGCCGGCACGCAGGAGCGTCCGGCGATCGAGCTTGAGCATTTCTGCTCTCCATTGCGATTGGCTTCAGTCACTCTGAAGCCAAGTAAGCCGATCTCCCGAGGGTTCGAGAGGATCCGAGCTGAATAGTTCTGAGAAATGGAGAGACCGGAACCGGCCCTAGCGGCCGATTGGCCGAAGGTCTATTGTTCGCCGGCCAACTTCTAAGTAAACCTGAGATATCCTGAGACGAGCAGAAAGGTGTGCCCCGCCGTCCGCGACCACAGGAGCACCCCAACTGAATTTGTAATTGACGCCTACTAAGGGCAGTTTGGGTCGTCAGTCTTGCATTAAGAACCTTCGGTGTGCCCCCGGCAAAAAGTCCGAGGCTTCGTCCTCGGGTTCGGCATGGATTGACCACGGGTGCGTTACTGCATCGAGTCGAGATACGCCTTCGCGGTCTTCAGGTCGGCAGTTTCGAAGCCTTCGCTGAAGCGATCATACACCGACTGCAGCAGGCTGCGTGCCTCGGCGGCACGGCCTTGATCCTGCTGTAAGCGCGCGAGGCTTGTGGCTGTTCGCAGCTCCCATGACAGGGCACTTTGCCGGCGCGCCCAATCGAGCGAGCGCAAGAAGTGCTCCTCGGCGGCCGCCGCGGCCTGCGGCGCCCCCTCCCGCAGGATGAGTTCACCTTTGATGCGCAGGAGCTCGGCGACGCACCAGCGCCCCTCATTGCGCTCGGATCGCGCGAGCGCCTCGTCGATTATCGAGAGCCCTTCGGCAGCTTTAGCGTCACGCCCGAGGGCGTCCGCAATCTCGGCGAGAAATAGAGTGTAAAGGAGGATAAACGCGTTCTGAGGGATGCGGCTGAATGCGGTGCGCAGAAGCTCTAACCCGCCGCCAATATCGCCCCGTTTGATGAGCCACACACCTTCGAAGCATCGACCAATGGCGTCCCACCGCCGCAGCGTGTGCCTGGCGGAGAGATCCATGAGCGCCTTTACGTAGCACTCCGCCAAGGTCAGATCGCCGACGAGAAGGGCGACGGGGCAAGCTGAATGAGCCAGGGCATTGGACAGCGACACCGGATGATCGCTGGCGCGAGCGTCGACTAAATTGCATTCAATGCTACGCATGGCCTGCTCAGCAAATCCCTGCAGCCAGAGTATCAGTGAGTAATACGAACACGCCGAGGAACGCTGATCATATTGAAACCTGATGACGTCCGATCTCCTGGCGACATAGCGACCCAGCATGTGCTCGATGTGCCGGCGCGCGCCTTCCAGGTCACCCAGGGAAAGCAGCGCCACGCCCACCAGACGGTCGCCGATTGGCCCGTCGGCAGGAACGGTGGTTTTCGCCGCATAGGTGCAAAATTTTTCGGCTACCGCCAGCGCCGCCCGATAGCTGCTGCTTGTAATGCGGTCGATGAACAAGCCCCAAAGCGCTCGCAGGCGGTAATCCGCATCGTCGAGGCTTTCCGCGATCTCAAAGGCGCTCGTCCAGGCCGCTAACGACTCGGGGCCGGAGCCCTTCGTCAGAAAGAGAGCCGCGCCAAGCGCGGTATTCAATTGCATATTGCGTCGTGCGTCTCGGCTCTCGGCGGGGCCGGAAAGCGCCCGCTCGACGCGACTGCGACATTCCTCCATCAGCGACAAGTGCACCCAGAGCGGCACCGCCGCCACGGTCAGCGCTACGCCGAGTTCGGCCAAGCCGGTCGGCGAGAACGCCCAATCCAAAGCCGCGCGCACCTGGCCGATCTGATGGCCATAGACCGCAAGCCACGCGTGCGCGGGCAATGTCTCCGCCTCGGCTTCGGCTCGCTCCAGAAGATCCCGGTAGTAGTCGGCGTGGCGTCGTGCCACATCGCCGAGCTCACCGCTTTCACTGAGCTTCTCGAGCGCGTAGGCGCGCGTGGTCTCGTGCAGCCGATAGTGCGTAATCACGCTTACGGCGTCCAAGGCCACAAGAGACTTCGTGACAAGGCTCGCCAGGGAGCGGACCACTTCCGATGCGGCTATCTCGCCACCCGCCGCTATCAAACTCGCCGCCTCTGCCTTAAAGTCGCCGGCGAAGATGGCAAGGCGTCGCATGACCAAGCGCTCGGGCTCGGGCAGCAACTCATAGCTCCAGTCCAGCGTTGCGCGCAGTGTCCGGTGCCGCGGCAGAGCCGTTCGGCGCCCGCCGGTCAGCATTCCCAAGCGATCATCCAGGCCTGCGGCGACCTGCTGGAGCCCGAGCGTGGCGACGCGAGTCGCCGCAAAATCGATGGCCAGCGGGATGCCGTCGAGGCGCCGACAGATCGCCGCGATCGTCGCAAGGTCGTCGCCATGCGGCGAGAAATCCGACTGCGCCGCCCTGGTCGTGGCGATGAAAAGCTGCACCGCGCTGTGAGCGGATATGTTTGCGGCTTCCTCATGCTGAGGCGGCACATCCAACGGCGGAACGCGGTAAACGTGCTCGCCCTCGATGTTCAGGATCTCCCGGCTCGTGGCCAGAATGGTCGTTCGTGGGCACATGCGTATGACAGTTTCCGCCAGCCTGGCTGCTGCGTCGATCACGTGCTCGCAATTGTCGAGAACCAGCAGAAGCTTCTGTGCTCCGATCGCCCGAGCGACGGGCTCGGCGGATATCTGGTCGCCACCGAGCTTCAGGCCGAGGCCCCCCGCCACAGCGGAGGGCACGAGACCAGGATCCGACAGCGAGGCCAGCTCGACCAGCCGGACGTCACCCTGGAAGCTCGGAAACAAGCCGCGGGCCACCTCTAATGCAAGCTTGGTCTTTCCGATGCCCCCGGGTCCGGTCGGCGTGACTAGCCGGTAGGCAGACAGAAGATCGCGCAGATGCCGCACCGCCGTGGTTCGGCCGACCAGGTCGGATGCTGCCGCAGGCAAATTGGTCTGAAACGGCTCGGCGGCGATCTGCACCGGTTCGAGGTCGATCGAACCAGCTGGTGACGTGCTCTCCTGCCGGAATGTCCAATCACCGAGCAGGCGATAGCCACGCCCGGACGCCGTCCTCAGGAGTTCACGATCCGGGCCGAGCGCCTTGCGAATTGCCGATATGTGAAATTGAAGTGCATTGTCCTCGACAATCGCGCCCGGCCATACGCGACTCGTGAGATCGTGCTTGGTGACGAGCCCGCCGGCCGAGCGAACCAGAACTTCGATGATGTCGAACGCGCGATTGCCGATCGGGACGGGAGTTCCACGGGCCCGCAGTTCACGGCGAGCGAGATCGATCTCCCACTCACCCGACTCGTACACCAGTCGTCGGCCTTGCGTCGCCACATCACGGCCCGGTGACGTGTCTGACATGATGAATCTCCTTCGCTGTCCTCATAACGAAAGCTAGGAAGCCATCATTGATTATAGAAACGGTATTTCATAATATGATTGATCGAAAAATAGGATCAATCGCATGCTCGATTTCGAGTTGCTGCGTGCCTTTGTTACCGTAGCCGATTGCGGCGGTTTCCACCGCGCCGCGGAGCGCCTCAACCTGACGCAGTCGACGGTGAGCCAGCAGATTAAGCGGCTTGAGCTCGAGACCGAACGGCCCTTGTTCCGCCGGACAACGCGCAGCGTCGTGCTGACCGACGATGGCGAGATGCTGCTCGAAGACGCGCGTCGACTGTTGCAATTTGAGGAAGCGGCCCGTCATCGCCTGGCGGCGCCGCGGCTGTCTGGCACCGTGCGTCTCGGCGTGGTCGAGGAGGTCGCCGGCGGCTCGCTGCCTTCGGCACTCGGCCGCTTCGCCAAGCTCCATCCGGGCGTGAGGCTCGAGGTGCAGATCGGCGTCAGCGCGGAATTGATCGAGCAACTCAATGCGGGGAGGCTTGACGTCGTGTTCGCAAAGCGCCCGCTCGGAACCTCGAAAGGGCGTCTGGTGTGGCGTGAGCCGTTGGTCTGGGCCGCGGCCGACACGTTCGATCTTGTTCCGGGTGCGGCGCTGCCGCTGGCCCTGTATCGCGAGCGATCCGTTTCTCGCGAGGCTGCACTCGCCGCGCTCAATGACAACGAAGTGACCTGGGAGATCGTCTATACCAGCCCCAGTTTGACAGGCGTGCGCGCGGCGGCGCTCGCGGGCCTCGCCATCACCCCGCTTCCTGCCAGCGCGCTGATCGCGGGCTTGCGCATTCTCGGCGTGGAAGAGGGACTGCCGCGGCTTCCTGACCTTGAGTTCGCGATCTACGAGAAGGCGCGGCCCGATAAGGCCGCCGCGGCACTGGCTGCGGTTCTGCCGACGCATTGCACAGGGACCATCACACCCGGCGATCTGAGATGAACCGGCACTTCAATCGTCGAGGGCCGGCTGTGGGTCAAAAGCGCCGCTGACCGAACGGCCGCTTCTGGCGCGCAAAGCGGCCGTTCCTTAGTACGCCGCTGTCACCTATGGGCTAACTTGGAAGAACAAGAAAGCAAGAACAGCAGGTCTTTCCTCGCAGGGCATCCCTGCCACCGCCGTTGTGGTGATGGGACGGACCCAGCACACCAACGACATCATCCCGCTGGTCCAGGCCGAGGTCGCAAGGCTGAATACGGACGGCAGCCTCCCCCCCGGCGTCAAGGTCGTTCCGTACTACGATCGCAGCTCGCTGGTTGGCGTGACCACGCATACCGTGCTGCACAATCTGGTCTTCGGTTGCCTGCTGGTTTTCCTGATCCAGTGGATTTTCCTCGGCGATCTCAGAAGCGCCATCATCGTCGGCGCCAACATTCCGTTCGCACTTTTCTTTGCCATCATCATCCTGGTGCTGCGGGGCGAAGACGCCAACCTGCTGTCACTCGGCGCCGTCGATTTCGGCATCATTGTCGACTCCGCCGTCATCATGACAACGCCCAGGCCCAGCGCGGATTGTTCTATCCGCAGGTCACGGGTAATTCGACATCCTCGAATCTGCTGCTTTCCAATGCCGGCAGCGTGTTCGGCGCCGATTTCGGTTCGGTCCCGCAGACCCGGTATTCGCTGGTGACCAATCAGCTGACTGTGTCATTCGTACCGGATATCTGGGGCGGCAATTTTCGCGCGGTGGAGAGTCTCGATGCGGTAGCGGAACAGCAACTGTTCCAGCTGGAGGCCGCCTACCTGGCACTGACGAGCAATGTCGCGACGGCCGCCATCCAGGAGGCATCGCTCCGCGGCCAGATCGCGGCCACCCAGCGCATCATCGGCATCGAACGCAACCTTCTCGATATATTAAAACGCCAGTTCAAGTTCGGCCAGGCCGCGCAAGCCGACGTGCTGGCGCAGGACGCCGCTCTTGCGGCGGCTGAGCAACTGCTTCCGCCGCTCGAGAAACAGCTCGCACAGCAGCGCAATCTGCTGACGGCGCTGGCCGGCCAATTATCCGCCGACGAGATCCTGCAGAAGTTCGACCTCGCCCATTTCAACTTGCCGGCGAACCTGCCCGTCAGCCTGCCCAGCAAGCTTGTCGAGCAGCGCCCTGATGTGAGGGCAGCGGAAGCCAACATGCACGCGGCAGGCGCACTGGTTGGCGTTGCGATCGCTGCCCGGCTGCCGAATTTCGTGCTCTCGGCCAATGGGGGATCGAGCGGCTATAACCTCGCCCAGAGCTTTGCGCCAGGAACCGGGTTTTATACGCTGGCGGCGAGTGCGACCGCGCCGATCTTCGACGGCTTTACACTCTACAACAAGCAGAAGGCGGCCGAGGCCGCTCTCGACCAGACCGAAGCCCAGTATCGCGCCGTCGTCATCACCGGATTCCAGAACGTCGCCGACGCCTTGCGTGCCCTGCAATCGGACGCCCGCGCCGTGAAGGCAGCCCGACGCGCGGAGGATACCGCGAAGGCGAGCCTCGATATCGTTGAGAAGCAGTTGAATGCCGGTCAGGTCAATCAACTCGCGGTCCTCAATGCGCAGCAGACCTACCTGACCGCGGCGGTGATTCGCGTGCAAACGGAGGCCAATCGTCTTTCCGACACCGCCGCGCTGTTCATGGCGCTCGGCGGGGGTTGGCCGGCGGCCTGCACAACACCGGTCTGGCGGGAATGCCCGATGGGCGAAACCTCCGCCGAGCAGCCGGCGGATCGAGTTCAAGTCGCAAAGTAATGGGATCCTTTGGCCAAGCGGTCGACGTACCTACGTAAGGTCAGTGTAAGCATGCGGTTTTAGTCTCCCGCTTTTGCGAGAGCCGTGATGGCATGACCGAAGAAATTAAAGCATTGACGCGGGTACGGGCCGAGGTTTTGAAGATCCGGCGGCTGGCAGAAGAAATACCCGACAATGGCGGCGAATGTCGCCGATAAACTGGAGGACCTGCCGCGAAATATCGTGTCGATGCCCCCGCTGCGGCCACAAGTGCCCGCGCGGCGGCACGAAGTTGAAACGACCTTGAGGCAATAATATGCGAACGCTCCTGACCATCCTAATCGCTCTTGGGGTCATTTGCATTTGGGACGTCAATTACAACCACGGCGCCCTTACCGACGGAACGAGAAGCATGCTGCGAGATATCGGTCACAGTATCCCCTGAGCTTGCCGATCAATTACGAACATCATCCAGTCGAGTCGCCTTATCGGATACGGTTTGCGATCTTTGTGCGCGAAGGCGATCAGACCTACGACAAGGTGAATGAGGTTCCCCAACAGCTGCGCAACCGCATCCTTGCAGTGAGGCCTTTCGATGTGAGCGCTATGATGGTCGACAACCGATTAGTTGGTAGGAACGAGCTCGAACCGCTCTTGGAAAAAAAGCTCGCGCCTTTAAAAAATGCTCGCGCCTTTAAATGTAGACTACATGCATATCCACTTTGCGGCAGCTGGCTGTTATGCCGCAAAAGTGCAACGAGCCTGGCTCTTGGCTGCTGATGTCGGCGCCTGGCACCTTTGAGACATGCCGACGGGCGCTGGGAATGTCCGTTAATCGGGCGGACCGGAAGTGGCTGGCCCGCGGTCAAAGTGACGCAGATGACCCGAAGGCGACTTCGTTGTTTCTTGCGCAATGGAGAAGACGGCCGCTTTGATTAGCGATATGGTCGATTTGCTGCCTACCTTGGGGGCGTCCTTGAAACGTCGCAAATTCATTACGATGCTCTGCAGGACCGCCGCGGCGTGGCCCTTCGTAGGTCGGGCGCAGCAGAACGCGACGGGTGGGAGGATGTCGAAGATCGGTCTGCTGTGGCATGCCGGCAGTCGTGCAGAAGAGGGCGTGTATTTCGACGTGCTGATGAAGGCGTTTGGCGATCTTGGCTATGTCGACGGCAGGAATGCCATCTTCCAGCATCGGTTTCCAGCCGAGCAGGCCGAGCGATTTCGTATGTTTGCGCGGGAGCTTGTCGACGAGAAGCCGGACGTGATCATCGCCGTCACCGGACAGGGCGCGGTCGAGGTCAAGCGTGCCTCTGGCACCGTTCCCATTGTCCTAGTGCTTGCACCTGACCCGGTTCATGACGGGCTTGTCGAAAGCCTAGCGCATCCGGGCGGCAGCGTGATCGGGCTGTCGTTGATGAATACGGATCTGTCGGGTAAGAGGATTGCCCTTTTGCAGGAAGCGGTTCCGAACCTTTCCCGCCTAGCGCTTGTTTACGATTCACATTTTTCAGCGAGTGCACCGGCTTTCGTGAACGCGGCGAAGGCAGCCGGTATTGAACTGCGCGCGGTGCCCGTGCCGGCGCCGGAAGCAATTGGTGAGGCGTTCACGTCGGCTGCGCGGGACGGTTTTCAGGCCGTGATAACCACCGGATCAATGTTGTATAACGAACGGGTGCGGGCCGCTGCCGCAGCATTGGCGAACCAAATTCCGGCAGAGGCCGCCGTTGGCGAAATGGCGCAAAACGACGGCATCCTGATGTCCTACGGACAGCATTTCCAGACTATTTTCGCAAATCGGCTGGGTATGCCGACAAAATCCTCAAGGGTGTAAGCCCGAAAGACCTTCCCGTCGAACAAGCGACACGCTTCAAGCTAGTGCTCAATCTCAAGACCGCCAAAGCGATTGGCTTAGCACTCCCTACATCACTGCTTGTTGAAGCCGACGAGGTTATCGAACGAGGTTTTTTAACTTCCGCTGTTGATGCTGTGGACGGCTCCTCTAGCGGCACATCGGTGCCATGGATGTGGGCGCTGTTGAGGCTCCCGCAATTCGGAGGAGCGAGCCATGCAGACGACAACGATGGATCCTTGCTCCACTGAAGAAAGTCATCGACAGCACGCTTCGGCCGATAGCAAATCTCAGACGATGAGCGAGAGTTCTTTCTCGGCCAGCTTCCTGCGCACGTCTTCAAGGGCATTTGCCGCGGGCTGGCTGAGGATACATTCGGCGGCGAGGTAGCCCCTTATCGGTCGGCCAACGAAGTTATGAGATCCTGCGTAGCGAATGTCTTGAACAATTGTTGGATCTATATCACGCAAATAAACGAACCCTTGGGCAAGGCGGAGCCTGCCAAAGCCGGAGCAGGCAACATCATAATTATCAAGGCAAGACCAGCATGAATGAGCACACTGAATGTGTCCGTGGGTCGCCTTCGCGCAAAGGGCCTCCTCTGACCGAAGGTCGCCGGCATCGATACTGAAATCCTGAAGGGGATGCGAGGTGGTGCCGTCACCGCGCCATCAGGGCGGACCGAGGAAGGCCTCTTGCGGACCACAGAATTCCTTCGCTGCCGCCGCGACGGCGCTGCTGATGATGTCCCGGCGTTCAGGCGAGCCCATCTTGAGCTCTTCGTCCCGGTTGATGATAGAGCCTGCCTCCAGCAGGACGGCAGGCATCCGGGTCGATTTCAGTACGACGAGCTGATCGTAGCTATAGACGCCGGTTTCCTTGTTCAGCAGCGGGTGCTGGTACCGACCCATGATGGCCAGGGTATATTGCTGGGCATATTGCAAGCCCTGGGCCTTCATTTCCTTGGCAACCAGTTCGGCGAATGAGAGGCTCGTCTTGAAATCCGGGTTGTTGCGGGAGACGAAGACGGAATAGCCACTGAAGCGGTCACTGAAATGACTTTTCTTGCCCTCGAATTCCCAGTCCTCGAGCAATGAGTTGGGTACGGAGTCGTGGTGGATCGAAAGGAAGAGGTTTGCGTGCAGATCGTTCGCCGCGTCGACTCGCTTGGCGAGGCTGGGCCTGGCCTTGCCCTCGGTCAAAAGCAACCTGGTCTCGGCAAAACCTTCGGCCTTCAATTTCTCCTCGATCCGTCGCGCAAGGCGCAGATTGAAAACGAACTCGGCGACGTTCCGGGCGCTGGTCGCGCCTTCTGACTCGGCGGTATGTCCCACATCCAGAACGATTCGGAATTTCGAGGGCTCGCACAGCGCTGCGACCGGTTTCGGGAGGTTCAAATTGGCCAGCCCCAGGCCGGCGAGTTTTACATTGTGGGGTTTTGGCGAGGCGGCGCGCTTAGTCGAGGTGGCGTGCTTTGGCGAGGCGACGTGTGCAGGCGATTTGGTGTGCTTTGACGAGCCTTTGCTGTGCTTTGACGAGCCTTTGAAGATGTCCGACAGCCAGCCGGCCTCGCTGACCTCGATCGGCAGAAGCACCAATGCGGCCATCACGGCGATGATGGTGCGGCGGCGCGGAACAAGGCCTGAGGGTGCGAATTTTCTACCTGACGACGGCAATCCCTGCTTTCCCCAGAATAATTTTCCGTTCGCGCTTCATGGCAGCACAAGACGACATTAACAGGGATTTTGAACCAGGAGTTACTGAAAATATATTACCAATTCGATCGGACGACCGGGATCAAAACTCTTTGAGAGCAGCAGCTTATCGCTCGCCTACCCCGTCTTGATCTCGTCAAATTGGGAACGCGCCTGTTCAAATTTGGCATTAAAGAGCCACATCGCATCAAGAATTTCCCGGAAGGTTGCAGATGTTCTTGCCCTGTCAGCATGTCCAAAGGCGAAGATGCTGTTGTTTCGCAGATATCCCATGATCGTCGGGTCGGAAATTCTGCAGTTGACCAGGTTGCCTGACTTAAGCGCGGCCCTAGTCGGAGTTGGAATAATTTGCATGAGTTCGAAGAGTTTCATTTGATCGATTGGATCTGGCAGTGTTTTTGCGATTGCGGCCACTTGCGGGAAAATATCTGCGTGGGTGCTCATAAGGGCATCGCGCACGGCGGTCCAGTGGTTAAGCCGATGATCCAGATTGCCAACCCGTGCCTCTTCCATCTTGTCGCGACGGCTCAGTGCAGGATTGAAAGCTGCTACCGATTTTTTTATCGCGGACCACTTCTTTTGACCGATTTGATCTTCGGATGGGCCCGTTTGCAAACTTCCCTTGTATCTGTTCGAGCGCGCGTTCCCCGCGTTTTGATTGCCATTTGTCTCGGCGAAGAAGAGCCCTAGGCTGATGCGGCCTGCCGCTTCAGCATTCGCCGCGTCAAGGCCCTTGGCTCGCGCAATCGCAATTCCCAAATCGACGACATCCTTGAATGGAGTATCTGAGTTTTGCGCTTTGGCGGGTGGCGCGTCCATGAGGTCGAAAAGCTTCCTGTACTCATCGAGCAGCGGCTCGCTGTCGGCATCAAAGTACGCCGGAGGAATTCCGAATTTATTGGGTCTTCCGATTTTGGACGGAAGAGCATCGGTGAGGTCTTTGTACGCGCTCATCATGTCGTTGCGTGCAAGATAGAGCGCTTGTCCCGGCAAGTTCGGCAGTCGTTGATTCGAATTGATCTGGACGCGCCGCTGACCCAGGATCGACTTGAAACGGTTTACTGCATTGCTATACACATTGAGTGCATCCGATTGCTTTTTCGTGAGCGTGTCCGGCTGACCCATTGCAGGCGAGACGAGCACGGCGGCCGTGAAGACGATTGTATCGGTGGCAATGGAAACCGGCGGTGTGAAGAGTCCGAGAGCAAGAGCTACCGTGGGCGCGGCGGTATAACTTCTTATCACCATGGCAGTTTCCGGGCCCAAGTTTCATCGGGTACGGCTCGCTGGGTCTAAACAGCGAATGCGCGGCTTGGCGAGACGAAAACCCCCAAAGCCCACGCAATGTCCGTTCCTAGCGGGGTGTTGCGAAACTCTTTTTGGATCACTGAAGACAAATTGTCTAGGCTGTAGGCGGCGATCAGATAATCGTGCGGGGGGACCCAGCAACTAGGACTAATCTTCGTCCGGCTCGCGCACAACCGGCGGTTCGTCGACGGAATCCTCTTCCTCTTCGTCCTCGTCCTCTTCATCAGGATCTCGGGGCGGTATCGTGTTGCCCATGATCACGAAGGGACTCCAGTCAATCAATCTGGTCGATGATTCCTCGGGGATGAGTGGGGTCATGTTGTTGCTCCTCGGGCGTGCACCCTAGGGGAGGCCGCCAACAGAGGCGGCCTTACCGGATGCGTAGTTCTGCGACTGCCAGAGCCGAAAGCTGCGCCGCGTCATGGACACCAGCTTGCGCGATCTTGATGATTCGCTTCGCGATCATTTCCGTTAGGGGGTCGTCGCGATCCTTGACGCAGAGGGCATGCAACGCTTGCTCGTATGCCTCTGTGATGCGCCTAATCTCTTCCGGCTCAAAGGCAGAGTTCTTTAATAGCCGATAGATAGCCATTTCTAATTGAACTTATCTTGGTGCCTGTAGCCCGAGGCCGGCCACTTCGTCATATGAGAAGCTGTCTCGGCTCGGCGGGCTTTGCGAAGCAGGAGGTCGCGCTCAACGCCCGGCGGGGTACCTTGAGCCTGCTTGCGTAACTGCGTTGCTTCCTTGGCAAGGCTTTCTTCAAGGGAGGTAGTTTGTGTGAAACGGCGATGCTCTGGCATACGCAGCTCCATCCATTTGAGGATTGGCGGGAGCGCGATCGGCGTTCTCATCACCGATAGCTGCCATGAGACCAGGCGGTGATGACAAAGTGTGCGCCCTGATCGTGAGAAGCGCCAGAACTTTCAATATTAACTTTCTGCCGGAATCAAGTTAGGCGCACTAGGCTAGTGTCATTCCGGCTTTCTCGCTGGACGTTCAATAAGTTCGTAAGTGGGAACGTGGGTAGTTTCCCGCCACGATTCGAGAGCAGCTCCGCAGACCGTGCAGACCGCGTCACCCGTATGCGGTACCAAGAACTTCTCTTCAGTGCGTCTGTACTCGGCGCCGCAATTGCACTGCACAATTGTCGCCATCCCCGGAATATGCGCTTCGGACGGTCGGTTTTCCAGCTCGGAACTCTGCCACAATCGAACTGATCACTACCAGAATGCCGCTCGCCGAGCCCGCGGGACTCACCGATGCGGGTCCGGCTCGCGGCTTCATGGTACCGGCCGATCGGCGCCAGCACACGGCTCGGCTGCACTGGTCAGCGGGTGAAGCATCCGAATCGGCTATAAGTATTAGATGCACCTGACCAGTGCGCCGCACCTATTGCCCATCACTTCCTTGCTCGCGGGATTGTTCCTGCTGCTCGCGCCTCGGGTCGTGAGCTTCGCTGTCGCTGTCTATCTGATCTTCGTCGGCCTTCTCGGGCTGAACGCGATCTATCACATCGTCAAATAAAGCCGGTACGCGGGACTGAAGCCCCGCGCCCTGGTCGATCGTCACGCTATGATGCGCCGCGCGCGGACGGTTCTCAGCAGTCTCTTCAGATCGCCGCAGATCAAGGCTGACGGTCAACCCACTTCGCGAGCAATCTGCTCGAGATATTTAGCGGCGGTGTTGCTGTGGTTCGGCGTCGTGATGACGATCGTAATGGAGATAGGACTGATCCATCCACCGGTCGGCCTCAAATACGCCGCGCGGTCGCCTGCGCTTCCGATCACAAGCAGCAGATCAGGCGCCTGACGATAGACACTAGCCCGGTGAAACCAGAGGAGCGGATGGGCGTTTACGCATTTGCGGACAGCGAAGACTACCAGATTGGCTGCCGTGCGTTCCTGAGCAAGCGAAAAGCAGATTTTGTCGGCCGCTAGACTAGCGAAGGCGTTCACCTCTAATATAAATCGCTTCTCGACAGAGTTCACGCGTTTGAGTTCAGAATGGATTGCCGCGCAAAGCGAGCCGAATCCTGACGCAGGAAGCGATATTTCGTCGTGTCGACTGAGGCGCTAGGCCGGAGCATTCAAGCTGAAGTGCTGGAAGATGTTGCCGATGCCAACGCCTGCGCATCGGTTATCTATCCACACGTTGGAGAAATTCAAACGTCCAGTTCACGCCCGCAGGAGAAAAATCAAGTACCCCGCTGCCGTTGAGGGCGCGAGGTATGATTTGTTCGATCATAACATGGCCGAAGCCTCGCCGTTGCGGCGGCATAACGGGTGGTCCGCCCTTTTCACACCAATGGATTCGAACCCTGTCGTTCGCCTCGCCGACCTGCCAGCGGATCAACACCTCGCCGTGCAGCCCGGACAACGCTCCATGCTTTGAAGCATTGGTCGCCAGTTCGTGCAAAGCCAAGCCTAGATGTTGTACGGCATCGGGTTTCAGGACGACCGGAGGCCCGGCGGCGTCGATCCTGCCTGCGTTGGTTTCGCCGAAGGGCCGCATCTGCGCCGATACGAGATCGTGGAACGAGGCGCCTTGCCAGCTATCCTTAACCAGCAGATCATGACAATGCGCGAGCGCCTGCAGCCGCTCCGAAAAACGCATTTGATACTGCCTCACGTCGCCCGCATATTGCGCGGTCTGGTTGGCGACCGCCATGACGACCGCAAGGAGATTCTTGGTGCGATGTGAAAGCTCGTCGATGATCAAGCGGATGTGCTCTTCACGGCGTCTCTGCTCGCTGATATCGACGTGAGTTCCAATCCACCGATAGACGGTCGACGTTGCGTCGCGCAGTGGAATCAACCGGGTCAGGAATGGGCGGTACTGCCCATCCTTTCCGAGCAGTGGTAACTCCATCTCCAGTGCTGTTCCGGCCTGAAGGGACTGCGCCCAGCGGCGGCTGACGTCCGGCAGTGAAGCAGGGGCGAGAAGGGTCTGCCAGTCATGAGCGCCGGCATTAACGGCCGACACGCCAGAGTAGTCGGACCAACAGCTGTTGAACCAGAAGATTCTGCCGTCGGCCTCAGCCATCCAAACCAACTGCGGGATGGAGTCGGCCAGTGTGTGAAATTGCCGCTCGCTTGCCCGAAGTGCCGCTTCGATGCGTTTGCGTTCGGTAATCTCTTCGGCTGCGACGTTGACTCCCACAATCTCGCCATCTGGACCCCGTACCGGATGCCAGTACGTAATCCACGCGCGATGTTCGTTCTGATCACGGCGCTGCCCTGCTACCTCGATCCCGGTCACCGGCTCGCCGCTTGCCATGATGGACCGAACGATCGCTTCGACCGATTCGGCCAATGCCGGTACGCACTCTCGCACCGTTCGTCCCAGATGCCCTTCAACGGAAATGCCGCAAATTTCGGTGAGATGCTGGTTAATCTGCAGATAGCGGCAGTCGGGAGACAAGAACGCGAGCCCGATTGGCGCAGTATCGTAGATAAGCTGCAACGCAGGCTGCTGGACGAACGACAGGCTGGGCAGGGAGGTCGGCCGCTCTACCCTCGCATCACTGTCTGCCTCGTCCGCCAACGGATGCCTCCCTAGCGATTCACGGTTCGCACCCTGTACCTAATCTATCGAGACACCGACCAAGCCTACACCTTTTTTCCGATATTATACGGCCTTCAGAATGGAATCCCTGCCGAATCGCGAGACGTGATGGAATCGATGTGGTGTTGACTGTCGGCGGATAAGGTCCGTGCGGCACAGGTTTTGTCGACGATGTCGTTGCAGTCGCGAAAATACGGCGCGCAGGAGGGTGAGCGTCGAGGCACGAACCGCCAAAAATTTACCGAAATTTTCGCGCCCGGCAGGTTGAAAATTTGATTCGAGATAGAACAGATGCGGGGCTGACAAAGAGGAATTCCGCAACGATTTCAATCCGCCTAGAAGGCTGGAAAATGTCACGACGGCTCCTGATAACATTGCGGAATTAGGCGACTTCCGAACTGAATACAGCGTCGGCGCTGCGGGGACTTTTCAAATGTCCACCATCAGCGAATGTCGGTATCGGTGGTTGCGCCTCCCCGCAACCATTTTCGTTATAACTCACTCACCGTCCCGGTCTAACCGCTGGGACGGCTTTGCCTTTTCTGAGGAACGCTGCGGCCGGGCGACGGAGCAGGTCCGGCTGCGGGCAGGTGTGACCTGGTCCCGCGAGAATGATAGGCTGGCATTTGCGCTCGACGAAGCGTCCAGAGACGCCACTCGCGCGCGCTAATTCAGCGAAACGCTCAGGAGCATGCGAGTCATCCGCGTCGGGCCGACGGCAACAGTCGCGAGCGGTCTGACCGTTGCTCAATAGCCGCTGGAAATCGCCGAGACGCCAATCGTTGCAACAACATTGCCAATCCGAGCCCAAGGAGCAGGCCGCGCTCCATGAACCAACCCAAAGCAACGGCTGGATCAAGATCTGGGTCATGGAGGACAAGGTGGATACCACGCCGACCGGATGGATCGAAAGTGCGAAGAGCACAAGCGTCATGAGCTAAATACGACGCTCGAAATTTGGTCGATGCCGGATTCAGGGCTTTCGCGGATACACGATAATCGACAGGTACGTCATCGGTGGTTTGACCAAGGTTTCCGGGCCATGAAGTGCTCCGGAGTCGAACAGGATCGAGTCGCCGGGCCGAAGCCGATAGCTTTTGTCGCCATGACGATAGAGTACCTCGCCCGTCAACATGTAAATGAACTCGATGCCTGCATGCTGAAAGCCAGTGAAGGCTTCCGCTTCTTCCTTCAGCGTGATTAAGTACGGCTCCACGACGACATCGCCGCCAATTACGTGTCCCAGCAACTGGTAGACGTGGCCCACTTTCGTGCCGCGACGCTCGATGATCACGCCCTGCTTCGCCCTGACGAAAGAGCAGTCGCGTCGCTCCTCGGTGGCGGCAAAAACCATGCTCAGCGAAACAGTCAGCGCAGTAGCGATCGACTGAAGGGTTGAAAGCGACGGCGATATCTGCCCGTTCTCAATTTTCGACAACATCCCGGCCGAAATATTCGACGCGCCTGCCAGGTCGTTTACCGACAGGTCCCGCTCGCGGCGAATGGAACGGATGCGTGCGCCGAGTGCGCGCTCCAGCGTTCGCGGCTCGACCGGCGCATTGGAGCCGGTAGTAAAATTTGTTTTCTCTGAATACACACTCCTAAGTAGCGTTTTTCTCGGCATGGCAGCGACCCCACTAATGGTCCTTGAGAACTAGCATGGTGCAAGGAAAAGCCGCCTCGAAACTTTAGGCAGTGGAATTCCGTTTGCGAGGCACAGTCAACGCCGCAGCGTTGAAAACGGCGTTGAGATGGCCTCCTTAGCTGCTGTCTCAGGCAATTGCTCAACAGTCTCTGGGCATTTAGCAACCTTGTTGCCGCGTGCGCGTGGCCGTGCGCACCGCCACTGCTCGATAATTTATCCGCAGTGCATAAATTTTACTCTTGAGAAACCGCCGTAGGGCGATACGTTGGCAAATAGATTTCTTCTTAGGAAATAGCAGGAGCGCTACATGGGGACCAATCGTCGCGACTTTTTGAAGAAGACCGCCTTGGCGGGTGGAGCGCTGGCGGCTGCGCCATATGGCTTTGTTCGCAATATCGATCAGGCCTGGGGCGCCGAGTCCTGGGTCAAGAAGGGGCAGCCGATCAAGATCGGACTTCTGTTCTCTCTTTCAGGCGCACTCGCGGTGCCGGAAGAAGACTCGACGTTGGTCATGCAGTACGCGATCGACGAGATCAACAAGGCGGGCGGCATCGATGGCTCGCCGATCGAACCGGTCATCGTCGACGCCAAGTCGGACTTCACCGTCTATTCGGAGAAGACGAAGGAATTGATCCTTCGCAACAAGGTGGTAGCGCTGTTCGGCTGCTACACCTCGGCCAGCCGCAAGGCGATTCTGCCGACGGTCATGGCGCAGAACCACTTGCTCTATTATCCGACCTGCTACGAAGGAGCTGAATGCACTCAGAACACGATATGCACCGGTCCTCTCGCCAACCAGCACTCGAAGGATCTGATTCCCTTCATGGTCGAGAAGTTCGGCAAGAAGGTCTTTTTTGTCGGCTCGAACTACGTCTGGCCGAAGGAATCCAACAAGAACGCGAAGATCTGGCTGCAGCAGGCCGGCGGCGAACTGGTGGGTGAAGAGTACATTCCGCTCGGCTCCTCCGAGTTCGGTCCCGTGCTGAACAAGATCCGCGAAGCTAAGCCCAGCTTCATCTTCTCCACCGTGGTCGGCGCCTCCGATATCGCCTTCCACAAGCAGTTCAAACAGGAAGGATTCAAGGTCGACTCCATGCCGATAGCGTCGCTCACCACGGGCGAGATCGAGACCCGGGCAATGGGCAACGAATTTGGAGCGGGGCATTTTCTCTCGGCGCCCTACTTCCAGACGATGGATAACCCGACCAACCACAAGTTCGTCGAGGGCTTCCTCAAGAGCAAATACGGCAAGAACGGAACGACGCACTACAACATGGAAGAGACCTACACGTCGGCCTACGTATTCAAGTATGGCCTCGAAAAGGCGCTCGCCGCGGTGGGTTACGACGCTCTTACGCCGCGCGCAATCCGCGATCACTCCGGCGGTATCAAGGTTGAAGACAACGTTTCCCCCGAAGGTCTGATATGGATCGACGACAAGAACTTCAATACCTGGCTGAAACCCAAGATCGGCCAGTGCCAGGCGGACGGAAGCTTCAAGATCGTCAAGACTTCCGATCAGCACGTCGCTCCCGATCCCTTTTCCATCTATCCGGACAGCGGCAAGTGCACGGCTGACGGCCTGGTGGCTCCAGACGGCAAGATTCGCAAGAACGTGATCTGAAGTTCGTCAACAGGGCCGCGCCCGCAATGGGCGTGGCGACGCCAAATGGCGGGATCGTGGGCCGTTGCCAACGGTCCCGCAGCGGTGTGATGGAGCTCTCATGGCCCTTGGCTCATTCTTTGGCTCATTCGAGCTCAGCGCATTTATCAATGCGCTCATCCTGGGCATCAGTATTGCCAGTATCTGGCTGCTGGCGGCTCTCGGGCTTACGATCATCTATGGCACAGCCGGCGTGATCAATATGGCGCATGGCGAGTTCATCATGCTCGGCGCGTACAGCTCGTACACGCTGCAGAGTCATCTCGGTTTGCCGTTTTTCCTTTGCGTTCCAGCCTCTTTCGTGATTGTGGCTGCCGTGGGCCTGATACTCGAGCGCGGACTGATCCGGTACCTGTACAAGCGACCTCTCGATACCCTCCTTGCGACCTTCGGAGTCTCTCTTGTGTTGATGCAGGGAGTCCGGCTGATCTTCGGCAGCGACCCCAAATATCTCGCGGTGCCCCAGATCTTCCAAAGCAACGTGCAACTGGGGTTCCTCAACATCTCCGTCTTTAGGGTGGTGGTTCTCGCCGTCACGATAGGGGCAGCGGCGGCGCTTTGGGCGTTGTTTTACCGGACGCGATTTGGCGTGCAGGTCCGCGCGGTGATGCAGAACAAGGAAATGGCCGCGTCCTTCGGCATCAACGCCGACCGGGTCTACATGCTCACCTTCGCGCTTGGCGCGGGGCTCGCCGGATTGGCCGGCTCGCTGTTCGGCGTTCTGAATATCGTTTTGCCCACCATGGGCGCGACTTATGTGGTCCAGGCGTTTCTGGTCGTCGTTGTCGGGGGCGGTACGCTTGCCGGCAGCGTTGTCGCTGGCGGAGCAACCGGCGAACTGCAGTCAATATTTGCTTACTTCACCAACGATACCTTCGCCCGCTTCGTCCTCTTCGTCCTGATCGTCGTCTTCCTGCGCATTCGCCCGCAAGGCCTGTTTGCGCCCTCTTCCACGCGCCGATGATTGTTTGTGGGTGAGGATCTGAAGCAATGAACATATTCCATAACGTCAAGGCCCAGTGGCTGGCTTACCTGGTCTTTTTTCTCGTGCTTGGCCTGGTGCCGACTTTCGTCACCGACAGCTTTCTGCTGAACCAGATGTCGACCTACGGCGTGTTCGGAATGCTGGCGTTGGCGATCAGCCTGTGCTGGGGGTTTGGCGGCATTCTCAACCTTGGGCTGGGCATCCCGTTCGGTCTCGGTGCCTACGGCATGGCGATGACTATGCAGATGCAGTCCCAGGATGCATCGAATCCGATTCCGCCCTTCATGCTGAATAACAGCCTCGACCATCTGCCGACGCTGTGGGTGCCGTTCATGAACTCGGCCGTCGGTATTGGACTGGCCCTGATTGTCCCAACGCTGTTCTGCGCCATCTTTGGCGGGTTGATGTTCCGTGCTCGCGTCTCCGGACCATTCTTCGCGATCATGACGCTCGCGATGCTGAGCGCCTGGTACACGCTGATCCTGGATCTGCAGCCATACACGAACGGCGTCAACGGCATCACGCCGCCGGCGCCGTTCAAGATCGGCGAGTTCACGCTCGATCCCTATAGCCCGCTGGCATACTGGACCGTATTCGGGCTGCTGCTGCTGGCGACGCTCGCCGCCAAGTTGATGACGCTCAGTCGGTTCGGCCTCGTCGTACAGGCCGTGCGAGGCGACGCTGAACGCGTGCGTTTCCTGGGTTACAACGTTGCCGGCTATGAAACCGCGATCTACACCATATCGGGCCTGATTGCCGCGATCGCGGGCTGCTGCTGGGTGGCGTTGACCCAATACGTGTCGCCGGCGCAGTTCGACACCACGCTGAGCCTGTCGATGGTGATCTGGGCGGGGGTCGGCGGAAGGTTGTCGCTGATCGGATCGATTGTCGGTGCCTTTATCGTCATGGGGGCCCAGAGCTACCTCGGCGACGCGCTGCTCGCGACGTGGCTTTTGGTGCTCGGCGCCTTCTTCATCCTGGTAGTTCGTTTCCTGCCCAAAGGTCTGATTGGGCTGGTCGAAAACCTGCTCGCGCGATTTCCCGTCGGATCGAAGAAAAGCAATGGAGATCGTGAGTTGCCGGCAGGCGCGATGTCTCCGCAGGCGGGCGAGTGAGGCGGCAACATGGGTTTTCTTGAAATCAGGAATCTCAGCAAGAGCTTCGACACCGTTGGCGTGATCAACGATTTTTCCGTCGAGATCGTCGAAGCAACGCTGTGCTGTCTGGTCGGCCCGAACGGGGCCGGAAAGACCACGACGATGGACCTCATCACAGGGCGGCAAAAGCCGACCTCCGGGCGCATTCTGTTCTGCGATGAGGACATCACGGGCCTGGACGAGCATGAGATTGCCCGCCGCGGGATTGGACGCAAGTTTCAGGTGCCAGCCGTGTTCAAGGAACTTTCGGTACGGCAGAACCTGGAGGTTGCCTACAGCCGCAGCACCAATCCACTAAAGAACATATTCCGTTTCAGGGAGCCGGGCTTCGCCGCAAAATTTGATGAGGTGCTGTCGCTGAGCGGCTTGACCGAGCGGCGCAACACGGAAGCCGGCATCCTTTCGCATGGCGAGACGCAATGGCTCGAAATCGGAATGGTGTTGATGCAGGACCCGCGCCTGCTTCTTCTTGACGAGCCGATTGCAGGAATGACCGAGGCTGAGATCGAAAAAACCGCGGCGATCTTCAGCGACCTGAAGAAAACAAACACACTTGTTGTGGTTGAGCACGACATGGGTTTTGTGCGGATGATCGCCGACGTCGTCACCGTAATGCATATGGGAAGCCTGCTGGCGCAGGGAACCATCAGCGAGATCGAACAGAATGAGCGTGTGCGTGAAGTCTACCTCGGCGGGGTCGAGGCATGAGCACGCTTCTGGCGATGGACCGGGTGACATCCTATTACGGCAAGACGCCGATCCTGAAGGACTTCAGCCTCCGGCTTGAGCAGGGCAAGTGCCTCTGCGTGCTGGGGCGCAACGGCGTTGGAAAAACGACACTGATGCGCACCATCATGGGGCTGACAGATCGCTCCAGCGGCAACATCGAGATCGACGGCCAGGAGATAGGCGAAGCGCCAACCCACGAACGGGCCAAGCTCGGCATCGGGTACGTACCGCAGGGGCGTGGCATCCTGTCCGAGTTCACCGTGCGCGAAAATATAATGCTCGGCACCTTCGCCCGCCGTACCGACGACAGCGAAATTCCCGAGGTCTGCCTGCGATTGTTTCCCTATCTCAAGTCCAATCTGGATCGCCGGGCAGGGCTGCTGTCGGGCGGCCAGAAACAGCAGCTCGCCGTGGCGCGTGCACTCGCGGTAGGTCCCAAGGTTCTGCTGCTGGATGAGCCGACCGAAGGCATTCAGCCTAACATTGTGCATGAGATCGGCGAGACCTTGCGGATGCTGAACAAGGAGCTGGGCATCACGCTGTTGCTCACCGAACAGCACATCAAGGTCGCAAAGCGGCTCGGCGACGACTTCTTGATGGTCGACAACGGACGGGTCGCCGCCGCTGGTCCGATCGATGCCCTCGACGACGACATCATTCACAAGCACCTGACGATTTAACCACCAAACATAAAGCTAGGAGACGCAACGATGATCCCGATTCCCCGAAAGACGACCCCTGAGGCCAAGCGGATGATCGAAGAGCACAAGGAGTGTATGGACTCCATGAAGGGCGTGGCTGGCAACAGCGTTCTGAAATGTGCAACACCAGGCAATACCACGACGGTGACGGGCGGCATCCACGAGGATCTCCAGCTCAACCGCGTGCTGCTGCGGATGCGTGCGATGCCGGCCAAGGGAAAGCTGGTGGTGATCTGCACCAAGGTCGAGAAGGAATGGCGCATTGCCCGCCTGTCGGGAATCCGCGGTGTCCCGCCCGAGTTCGTCACCGACAAGGTCTATGACAATGAGCAGGATCCGCAGCACGACATCTTCTTGATGCGGCTGGAGGAAATGCCCGAGAACGACGGCTTCCCCGAGCATTTCCGGGAAGGCTGGAAGCGCCGGGATGACAAGTGGACCGTAACCTGACCGCCGCGCTCGTACAGCATCACTGGAGGAGATCGATACTATGTCTTGGATGAAGATTACCGGTTACGCCGACAAATTCGGCGTGCATCCCGGCGACACCATCAAGTTCTTTGTCAATTGCGACGGTCCGAGCGAATACCAGGCCGAAATCGTCAAGATGATCCATGGCGACACCAATCCGCGCGGACCAGGCTTCATGGAGGAGCCGATAGCGGCGGCTTGCAACGCAACCTATAAGGGCGTCAAGCAGGAGATCTACAGCGGTTCCTACGGCTTTGTGGCCGATAAGCCCCAATTTCAGCTCGAGAGCGTGACTCTGCAGTGCTGGATCTGGCCGACGACTCCGAAGACCCATCCGAAATACTGGAAACACGGTGCGCAAGGCCTGGTCACCAAGTGGTGCGACGGCAAGGGCTACGGCCTTTTTCTGAACGAAGACGGGTGTATCGAATTTCGCGTCAACGATCAGGTGATAACCACCGCGGCGCCGGTTCGCGACCACGCATGGCATTTTGTCGCGGCGTCCTTCAATGCGGCGACCGGTGAGGCGACGCTTTATCATGAGCCGCAGATTGTCTATGCGCTCGATCCCGAGATCCCGCCGGTCACCAAGAAGCTGTCCGGCAAGCCGTCCTACGTTCCGGGTGCGCCGACTGTAATCGCCGGCTATTGCGGCAGCATCAGCGGTGCTCCCGAAGCCAAGGCTTCCGTGCCGCCGGGTGTTCTGATCAAGGGTCATTACAACGGCAAGATCGACTCGCCGCGCATCTGCAATCGTGCGCTCAGCCGGCTCGAAATCGAGACCATGAAGATGGGCGCGCAGCCCGGCTTGTCCGAGCGCCGCAACTCCGGCCCGTCCGGTAAACTCTCGGAGGCGATCGTGGCGTCGTGGGATTTCGGCGACGGCATCAACACGCTGATCGGCAAAGACACGGGTCCTTATCTGTTCAATGCGACGATCGTGAATTGCCCGACCCGTGCCATGACCGGCTATAATTGGGAAGGACAGATCTTCGACTGGAAAAATGCACCGCAGCAGTACGGCGCGATCCACTTCCACGATGACGATATCGACGATGCACGCTGGTCGACCAGCTTCGAATGGACCGTTCCCCAGGGCACCAGCAGCAAATTCTACGCCGTGAAGCTGACCACGAAGGACGGGGATGAAGACTATATCCCGTTCTGGGTGGTGCCACACGTCGGCGAGGAAACCGCGAAGATCGCCTTCATGGTGCCGACCATCAGCTACATGGCCTACGCCAACGAGCATCTGGCCAACAACGCCGGCGGCGCGGAACTCCTTGTTTACCGGGTTCCGATCATGCAGCAGCAGAACATGTTCCTGTCGGAGCATCGTGAATACGGCGGTTCGATCTACGACACCCATACCGATGGCAGCGGTCTCTGCCTCTCATCCAGGCTGCGGCCGATCCTGAGCATTCGGCCGAAATACGATCACTTCCTGGCACAGGCGCCGTGGCAGTATCCGGCCGATTTGCATATGATCTATTGGCTCGAGAAGATGGGGTACAACTACGACGTAATCACCGACGAGGACGTCACGTATGACGGGCTGGCGCGGCTGGAAAACTACAACGTGATCATCACCGGCTCGCATCCGGAGCACAATTCCGGACCGCAGCTCGATGCCATTCACAACTACATGCAACGCGGCGGACGCTTCATGTACATGGGCGCCGACGGCTGGTACTGGGTTCACTCGTATCATCCGGCGTATGACGGCAAAGGTCGCGGTATCGTCACCGAGATGCGGCGTTGCGAATCCGGCATCCGCACCTGGCGCGCCGATCCCGGCGAATACTATCACCAGGGCACGGGCGAACTCGGCGGTATGTGGCGCTTCCGCGGCCGCTATCTGCACACCATTGCCGGAACCGGCATGTCGTCGGAAGGCTTCGATATCTCGACCTATTACTCCCGCACACCAGAGAGCAATGACGCCCGTGTGGCGTGGGCGTTCGAAGGCATCACCTACGACGAGAAGCTCGGCAACTTCGGCCTCGTGGGTGGAGGCGCGGCGGGCACCGAACTCGATATCGTCGACACCATGCTGGGTAGTCCGCCCCACACGCTGGTTGTGGCGACGTCGGCGGGCCGCCATACCGAAGGTTATCTGCTCGTGATGGAGGATTACGGCTTCAATCAGCAGGGGCTCGACGGCACGCAACATCCGCGCGTTCGATCGGATATCGCGTATCACGAAACCCCGAACGGCGGTGCCTCCTTCGCGTTCTCGTCGATCGCGTTCTGCGGTGCGCTTCCCTGGAACAATGGCGACAATAATATCTCGAAGCTTGTCGGCAACGTTCTGAACCGTTTCATGGCCGATGGTCCGCTGCCGGCGCCGCCGGTCGAAGCGATCATGCACCGCGGGCGAGCGGACTACGATCAGCCGATGAACAAGGCGCGCAAGTAAGGATCAGGCGTCCGGGCGGTGGCCCGGACGCAGTATTCTCCTGGAAAAAGCACATGCTGGCTCATCCCGATTTCAGCTTCACGGACGGAGGGGTCGACCTCCAGGCGGCAGAGCTTTACGCAGCCTGCCGGCTGTCGTTCGGACTCGCGACCACCTTGCCGCGCCGCGCCTACACCTCCGAGGTCTTTCAGGATCTCGAGAACGAGAAAGTCTGGAGCCGGACCTGGGTCTGCGTCGGCTCGGTTCATGAGATAGCCAACGTCGGCGACCTGCTGCCGTATACGGTCGGACAGCACGCGATACACGTTCAGCGTCAGCAGGACGGCAGCCTGATCGGCCGCTTCAACAAGGCGCAGCACGGCGGCTGCCGCTCCGTTCCGGCCCAGTGCCGCGCCGGCAGAAAAACGAAATGCTCATATACGTCCTGCGGGTATAGCCGCGACCGCGAGGTCATCCCCGGCAGTGTGCTCGGTGAGACGGCGGCTCTCATGGGCCAATATCTCGGCGGAGTGCCGGAGCGGCTTTTGCCGGTACGGCTTCGGGTTGAAGCCGGCTATATTTTCGCAAACATCGATCCCAGCCCCGACAGCACGGCCGAACCTCCCGCCGTATCAGCCAACGGCATTTCCGGACGCAGGGAGGGATTCTGGCGCGTGCATCGGTCGAATTGGAAGCTTGCCGGTGCAAGCCTTGTCGATGTCGCGCGTACCGACGTCAACGGCGGCGCGCTCAATCTGGTCGAGGCGGAGTGGCATTTTCCGAACCTGGTACGGATCAGTTCGCAAAACGCGATGGCGTCGGTGATTTTGCAGCCCATAGCCACGGACGAGACGCTATGGCGAGTCTCGCTATTTGCGTCCCCGGGGTCCGGAAAATGCGAGGCTGCGCGCGGCAGGCTGCTCAAGCTGATCGATCGCGCCGCGGCGCGGGCGGAGGCGAGCCAGAATGAAATCCAGCTGGCATCGACCGACAGCCTGGATGAGACGACGCGGGCCGGCTGGAACTTCAATCAGGAAATCGTCGAGCACATCACCCGCCGTCACTCGGCTTACTGGAATGTCCCGCTCGTCGATGCAGCTTTGACGGCCCGATAATGATTCTGAGCGTGCAGCAGGTAAAATACGAATTTCTTGCCTACATCAAGGAGTTCGATCCGAGCTTCGGCAATTGGTATGTCGGCATCTCGGATAACCCCAAGCGCGAGCTGTTCGAGACGCACGCTGTCCGCGACGAAGGCGATCCCTGGCTCTACAAGCAATTGCTGACGTTTCGCGCGGCGCGAACGGTTCAAGCCTATTTCATCGAACATCTGAAGACCAAGGGGCAGGTCCCGGCCTCGGATTCCGAGGATTTCGATTGCGTCTATCTCTACAAGATCAACCAACATACACGGCAGTAGCATGAGTACCCTGGCTGAAGCGGAAGCGGCGTTCCTGCAACGCGACTACACCCGTGCGAAGGATATCTGGACCAGACTGCTCCGGACCGGCGACGCTTCGGCGAGCGCCTGGCTCGGCGCATTGTATGCGAACGGCCTCGGCGTCGAGCCGGACGCCGCCACGGCCTTCGGGTACTATCTCGGCGCTGCCGAGGCCGGCAATCTCCTGGCCGCAAACAATGTCGCGGTAATGTACTGGCGCGGTCAGGGCGTGCCGGCAGACCCGGAGCAGGCCTGTTCCTGGTTCAAGCGGACGGCAAGCGAAGGCGACGTCTTCGCGCAGTTCAACTATGCCACGGCCCTGAGCAAGGGGTTGGGCGTCGCCATCGATCTTGCGGAAGCATTGACATGGTTTCGTCGCGCCGCGGAGGCTGGTCATTACCTGTCGCAGGCGCGGTTGGGGCACTGCTACGCCAGGGGCATCGGCACTCCCGTGGACCGGATCGAAGCTTTCGTCTGGCTTTCGTCGGCGAGCCGGCACGGCGTCAACGTGGCGACAAACGATCTGAAGAATCTATTGCAGGATATGAGCGAGGCGGAGAAAGCCGCAGCGGCGGAGCGCCTGCCGCCGCTGGCGGGAAAGATTCCCCTTGTCGCGGCCTTATGATACTGTGTCGCAGCGCGCAAACGCTGGCGGCGTGCTCCTATTGGACTTATGAACGATAAGTCCGCCGTCGGACGCGCATGCAGGAGCTGAAATGACAATGCCGACGGTGACCGAGGCAACGTTGCGGGTGAGTCATGTCTTGGGAAGCTGGCTGGACCCGGCATTTCATGACAGGATTCACGCGCTCGAACATCGCGACGCCGTCGATGTCGTGGTCGTGCATCAGGTGGATCTCGCCCGACGCCGCTTCTTGGCGAAGTCCCGCAGGGGTGTCGAACTGGCTATCGCATTGCCACGCGAGGAACGTCTTTTCGACGGAGCAATACTTCTCCTCGAGGAGGAGCGGGCCATCATCGTTCGCTCGGAAGCCGAGCGCTGGCTGCGGCTGGAGCCACGCTCGACCGCCGATGCAATCGAGCTCGGCTACCAGGCCGGCAACCTGCACTGGCGAGTGCGGTTCGACGGGGACGTTCTGCTGGTCCCGCTGGAGGGCCGGCCGGAAGACTATGCCGCGCGGCTCGAGGACCTGATTTCGAGCGGGCGCGTCAAGATGAGTACTTTCCTGGCGGACGCCGGAGCGAGCGGTCCTGGAAGCCGCCATACCCATGAACATGCCGGTCGCCATCATCACGATAGCGGAGACGCCTGAGCTTGCTGGCGCTGCTCCACACCATCTGGCAGGCTGACGGAACGTTTCCGAGCGGATCGTTCGCGTTTTCCTACGGGGTGGAAGGCGCTGCAGCTCTGGGGCGCGTCAGCGACAAGACGTCGCTGCTGTCGCTCGTGGCAACGATATTGCAGTTCCGCTGGGCGACCTTCGATCGTGTGGCGCTGCTGCAGGCCTATCGCGCGTCCATGGACTTATCGAAGGTCGCGCGGATCGACCACGATGTGGAGGCCAGCACTTTCGGGGATTCGATGCGTACGGGCTCGCGAAGGAACGGCGGATCGTTTCTGGCATCGCATAGCGCCCTCGGCAATGATGCGGCCACGGCGCTGAGGCTTTGCGTTCGACGTAAGGAGTGCCTCGGCCATATCGCGGTCATGCAGGGTGCCGTATGGCCGACGCTGGGCATGGATGAGCGGCTGGTCCAGTTCGCGTCCGGGTACATGACCGCAAGCGGAATTGCCTCTGCCGCGGTGCGGCTGGGCGTGGTCGGCGCATTGCAGGCGCAGGGCGTCGTCAGCGAGGCTCTGCCGCTAATCGAGACCCTGGTCGCCCGCGAGGTGCCCGAGGACGCCCGGCTGTCGAGTGGCTTGCCTTTCCTGGACATTGCGTCGGCGCGGCAGGCGCAGGCCAGCCTGCGGCTGTTCGCCAACTGAAGGAGATCGACAATGCTTTTGACTCCAACGGAGATGGAGCGTCTGACGATCTTCACCGCGGCGGAACTGGCGCGGCGGCGCTGGGCCAAGGGACTGAAGTTGAATTACCCGGAAGCGGTCGCCATCATCACCGACGAGATCCTTGAAGGTGCGCGCGAGGGCCGCTCCGTCGCCGACCTGATTGGCTACGGTTCGACGATCCTGTCGACGGCCGACGTGATGTCGGGGGTCGCGGCGATGATGCATATTATTCAGGTGGAGGGGGTGTTTCCGGACGGCACGAAACTCGTCACCGTCCATGAGCCAATTCGTCCGCCGAAAGGCGCGGAGGCGGATTCGGAGCATCCCGGCGAAGTCATTGCAACGCCGGGACAGATCGAACTGAACGCGGGCCGCGAGCGAATCACCCTGACCGCCACCAACACCGGTGACCGGCCGGTGCAGATTGGATCGCATTACCACTTCTTCGAGGTCAACAAATCGATGGAATTCGATCGGGCGGCGGCCTTCAACAAGCGGCTGGATATTCCGGCCGGGACGGCGGTGCGTTTCGAGCCCGGCATTTCGAAGGAGGTGACGCTGGTATCGTTCGGCGGAGAACAACACCTGTCCGGCCTCAACAACCTGACAAATGGTGCCGCGAGCGATCCTGCGGTCCGGGCAGCCGCAATCGCTGCCGCAAAGGCGCGTGGATACAGGGGCGCGTGAGATGGTGACGATCAATCGGAAGGACTACGCGGCGCTCTATGGCCCGACAACGGGGGACTCCGTGCGGCTTGGCGATACGTCGCTTGTCGCGGTGGTCGAGAAAGACCATGCGGTCTACGGCGACGAGTGCCTTCACGGCGGCGGCAAGACGCTGCGTGATGGAATTGGCATGGCCGGGATCACCAGCGCCCAGGGCGCGCTGGATTTTCTGTTGTGCAACGTGCTGCTGATCGATCCGGTGCTCGGCATCGTGAAGGGCGACCTCGGCATTCGCCACGGCCGTATTGTCGGATTCGGCAAGGCCGGGAACCCGGCGATCATGGACAATGTTGATCCGCGCCTGATCGTTTCAACGGGAACGACAGTTCGCGATTGCGAGGGCTTGATCGCAACTCCCGGAGCGATCGACGTCCACGTCCATTTCGACAGTGCCGGCCTGGTCGAGCACGCGCTCGCGAGCGGGATCACGACGATGATCGGCGGATCCCTCGGCCCGATCACGGTCGGTATCGATTCAGGCGGCCCCTTCAACACCGGCAAGATGCTGCAGGCGGCCGAGGCGTGGCCGATGAATTTCGGGTTCCTCGGGCGAGGCAACGCGCATCGCGAGGCGCCGATGATCGAGCAGCTCGAGACCGGCGTGATGGGACTGAAGCTGCACGAGGATTGGGGCTCGATGCCGGCCGCGATCGACACCTGCCTGCGGGTCGCGGACGAATACGACTTTCAGGTTCAAATCCACACCGATACTCTGAACGAGTCCGGATTTGTCGAGAACACGCTGGAAGCGATCGGCGAGCGTACCATTCACATGTACCACACGGAGGGCGCCGGTGGCGGCCATGCACCGGACATCATCCGCGTGGCGGGCGAAGCAAATTGCCTTCCGTCGTCGACCAACCCGACCAACCCCTACACCATCAATACGTTCGACGAGCACCTCGACATGACGATGGTGTGCCATCACTTAAATCCGGCAATTCCCGAGGATGTTGCCTTCGCGGAGAGCCGCATCCGCGCCCAGACCATCGCAGCCGAGGACGTCCTGCACGACATTGGCGCCATTTCCATGCTCGGCTCGGACAGCCAGGGAATGGGCCGCATTCACGAGGTGATCTGCCGGACCTGGCAGCTGGCGTCCAAGATGAAGGATCAGCGGGGCCCGCTGCCTGAGGACAGGCCGGGCCTCGGCGACAACGCGCGCATCCAGCGTTATATCGCCAAATACACCGTCAATGCGGCGAGGACCTTTGGCATTGCCGACCACGTGGGCTCGCTCGAGGATGGCAAGATTGCCGACATCGTGATCTGGCGTCCCGCCTTCTTCGGAATCAAGCCCGAGCTTGTCATCAAGGGAGGCTTCATCGCGTGGGGCGCGATGGGCGACAGCGCCGCATCGCTGATGACCTGCGAGCCGATTCTGATGCGGCCGCAGTGGGGATCGTACGGTCGGGCGCCGTCTGCGCTCTCCGCCTGCTTCGTGCATCCGCTCGCGATCGAGGCGCGCCTGGGCAATACGCTCGGCCTGTCGAAGTCCTTGCTGCCGGTACGGGGTACGCGCAAGCTCAGCAAGCGCGACATGCTGTGGAATGACAATTGCCCGAGAATCTCGGTGGATCCAGAGACCTTCGAAGTGTTCGTCAACGATGTACTCGCGACATGTGAACCGGCGCGGGAATTGCCGCTCGCCCAGCGCTATATGTTGAGGTAACCATGGGTTCGCTGACCACCGTGCCGAACGAGATACCGGTCGCCTCCGCGGCGCGCGTCGGCATCGGCGGCCCCGTAGGCTCCGGCAAGACCGCGCTAATCGAGGCGCTGATCCCGGAATTGCAGCGGCGCGGCATCGACTTTGCCGTCGTCACCAATGATCTCGTCACCAAGGAAGACGCCGAGAGACTGAGGCGATCCGGTCTGATCGATCCCGCGCGGGTTTCCGCGGTCGAGGCGGGGGCATGCCCGCACACGGTGATCCGCGAGGATCCGACCCTCAACATCGCCGCCGGTGACGATCTCGAGGCGGCGTTTCCGGGGCTCGAACTTATCCTGTTCGAGTCCGGTGGCGACAATCTGGCGTCGACGTTCTCGCTCGACCTCGTCGATTGGTGGATGTTCGTGATCGACGTCGCGGGCGGGGATGATATCCCGCGCAAGCGGGGCCCGGGCCTGCTCCGAAGCGACCTGCTGGTCGTCAACAAGGTGGATCTGGCCCCTTACGTCGGAGTCAATCTCGAAGCGATGCTGGCGGAGGCCCGCGCCGTGCGCGGTCAGCGGACCGTTATCGCCACCAATGCCCGTTCAGGTGTGGGAGTAGAGGCCGTCGCCGATGCAATTATCGCCGCAGTCCTTTTCGGTGCAAAGCCCCGGGCGTGAGGCGAGAGCCTGGATCGGAGTTGATGTAGCCGGCGGGCGTACCGTGATCCGGCGCCAGCACGTAGGCTATCCCTTGCATGTGACGCGCGGGTTTTATCTCGACAGCGGCCGGCCCGATCTGTTGACCCTTTACCTGCAGTCGGCGTCGGGCGGGCTTTATGCCGGCGATCGTCTCCAGTTCGATATCTCGGTGTCGGAGGGTGCCGCGTTGTGCGTGACCACACAGGCCTCCACGGTCGTGCACAACGGCAGGGGCATCGGCTCGCTGCAGCGACAGATCATCGATGTCGGCGCGGGTGCCCTCTGCGCGCTTGTTTGCGATCCCTATGTGCTGTTTCCGGGCGCGCAACTCGCGGTCAGGACCATTGCCTCGGTGGCCGAGGACGGTGTCTTGATTTTCATTGACGGGCTAACCTGCCACGATCCGACGCAACGAGGCGGGCTGTTCGCGAGCTATGCAAGTTCACTGCAGGTGGTTCGGCCGGACGGCCGGCTCCTGTTGTCGGACGTGGGCGAGTTGCCTGGGACCAGCGTGGGAGAAGCCGGTGGTCCGCTCGGCGGCTATGCCGCAGCCGCCACCGTAACCATCATCGGACCGTCGTTCCGGCTGCCTGACCCGCGCGCGCTCGAGCAGGGGGTAAGCGATACTGGCTGTCTCGCCGGCGCGTCCGCGGCGCCCAACGATGCAGGTCTGGTGATGCGGATGCTCGCACACGGCGGTGGCGAACTGATGCGTGGTCTGGAAGCTGCGTTTCACCTCGCCGGAAGTGCTGCCGCGGGGACAGCATTGGCGCGCCGTCGGAAGTGAACGTTCAACTGGAGCTTCTGCGTGTGATTGGCAACGGCGCCAGTACGCTGGCGTCCGTCATGCTGCCGCCGAACTCTTCGGCAGCATCCTCCAGGCACGCCAGCAGGTAGACCGCGGAGGCGCTGTCCGCCAGCGCGTGGTAAGTCAGGCGATCCTCGACATCGGCGCGCAGAACGATCGCGTTGAGCCGTGCGACCGAGGTTTGGGCAATGGAGAGGTCGTCGAACCGGTGTGGCCGAAAGTCGATTGCGCATAGCTTGGAAAACATATCGGGAGCGGCCTCGCCCTGAACGGCGAACCAGGCGTGGCTGTGGCGACGTGGCATCGGGTAGGTTCGCTCGCCGTCCTCGATTCGCCAATCGGCCTCGAGCTTGGCGAGCGCTGAATCGTCGCCATCGCCTGCGCCGAGAAGAAAGACCTCGCTTGCCGCCAGCACCAGACACAGCGAGCCATTGGCCTGCCGAAACGCGCGGTTCGGCTGGTTTTCGACGACCATGCCGCGCTTTTGCATCGCCGAAAGCGTGCCGCGGCCCTTGAAGCCGAGCCGGGGCCGTTCCGACAGGTCGATGATGGCAAGCCGGGAAGTAGCCAAGCTCACATCTCCTGTCGCTTGTTGTCGGGATCGTAGAACGGCGTCGGTACGACCTCGGCGTCGACCATGCGTCCGCCGTCGATCCGGACCTGGAACCGCGACCCCACGGCACTGCGCGAGACGGGCAAATAGGCAAGGCCGATCACCTTGTTCAAGGTGGGCGACAGCACAGCCGAGGTGACCCGGCCAACAATGTCTCCGCCCTCGATCACCAGATGATTTTCCTTCGGGCAGGGCGCGTTCCGGTCGGACAGCATAAAGCCGGCGAGCACGCGGCCGACGCCTTTGGCGATCTGCATGTCCACCGAGCGCTTGCCGAGATAGGCAGGTTTCGTCTTCGACAGCGCCCATGTCATTCCGGCTTCCGCAGGATTCGTCAGGCCGTCGGTATCCTGGCCGACGATGACGTGTCCTTTCTCGAGCCGAAGCACGCGCTGGGCCTCGAGGCCGAACGGCTTGATGCCGAATGATCTTCCGGCTTCGACGAGGAGGTCCCACAACTTGCCGCCAAACCCCGAGGGGCAGTGAATCTCAAACCCGGCCTCGCCCACGAAGCCGACGCGCAGCACGCGAACGGGAATGTCGGCGAGACGGCCGCAGCGCACAGCAAGATACGGGAACGCCGTGGAGGAAAAATCGATATCGCTCTCCAGTCTCTCGATCACGGACCGTGCCTTCGGACCTGCGATATTGATGCCGGCATAGGCCGCAGTGACGTTGGCGATATCGACGTCGAGCTGCCACTGCTGATTCCAGAATCCCATCAACCGGTAGACCTGCTCGACGGCGCTGGTCGTCGCCGTGACGTAGAAGTGCTGATCATGCAGGCGGCATGCGACGCCGTCGTCGATGACGACACCGCTCTCATCGGTCAAGAGCGCGTAGCGCGTGCGCCCCACGGGCTGCTTCAGAAAATTGAAGGTATAGATGCGATCGACGAAGGCCGCCGCGTCGGGGCCGCGAATGTCGAGGCCGCCCAGCGTCGACACGTCGATGATGCCGACATTCTCGCGCACGGCCCTGACCTCGGCGACGATCGCCACCGCGCTCTCCTCCTTCGGGCCGTAATAGGCCGGCCGCATCCACAGCCCCGCCGCCATCATGCGGGCGCCCAGCGCCAGATGCCGGTCGTGCATTGCCGTGAGCCGGGTCGGCTCATAGCCGCGTCCCGCTAGATGGCCGAACTTCTCCGGCACCAGCGGTGGCCGGAACGTCGTGGTGCCGACCTTCTGGATGTCGCGACCGGTGGCCCGCGCCACCATGCGTATGGTGTTGAGATTGGCATGGCGGCCCTGACTGGGGCCAAGCCCGGCGGTGGAGTAGCGCTTGACGAGCTGGATGTCGTCATAGCCGTCGTGCACGGAATCGGTGATGTCGCGCGTGCGCAAATCTTCGTCGAAATCGATGAAATCCTTGCCGCCGGGGGATTCGGTGATTGGCCAGGGATAGGTAATATCCCTTGCCTTTGCGTCTTCCGCCGCCGCGGGCGGAGCGGTACCCCGGCCAAGGGCCGCCATCGCGGCAGCACGTCCGACCTGCTCGCCATGATCGCCGGCAAGGGCTTCCGACCAGATCCCTGCGACCGATCCAGCCACGTGTACGCCTGCGGGCAGATCTGTGGCGCGATGCATCGCGATGGTGGGATCGTAGGCGACTTTCGCGCCGGTGTGGCAAGCGAGGTTGATCGCTGGCGCGTACCCCGCGCTCATTAGCACCAGATCGCATTTGATCCATTCGGAGGGGCCGCGCCTGTCCTGGTCCAGGATCGACGCAATCGCGACGGCCTCGACGTGACGGCGGCCCTTCGCGGCGACGAGGGTGGTGTTCGGTACGATGCGAATGCCGCGCGCCTTGGCCGCCGCGCGGTCACTGTCGTCGGTGCTTTTCCTGAGATCGACGATGGCGGCGACCTCGATCCCGGCGTCAAGCAGGTCGAGGGCTGCGTCATAGCCGAAGCGGTTGGCCGTCGCGATCACGGCCCGGCTGCCGGGCCTGACGCCATACAGCCGCATCAGTCGCTGCGCGGCATCGGCGAACATGATGCCGGGAAGGTCGTTCCTGGCAAACACGAGCGGCTGATCATAGCCGCCGGTCGCAAGCACGGTTTGTTTCGCTCGGATCTTGTGGAGGCGATTGTCCTTCAGCGCCGACGCCCAATTGTCGACAAAGAGGCCGCTGACCGTCGTGTCCGACATGATCCGCAGATTGGGGATGCGCGACGCGCCTGACAGCAAGCTGAGCCGCTTCATCTCGGCTTCGGCACGGCCGCCCTGCATCCGTCCGAACAGCAACGATCCGCCCGGTGCCGGCCACTCGTCGATCAGCAGGACCTCTGCGCCGGACTCGGCCGCCGCGATTCCGGCGTTGAGGCCCGCAGGACCGCCACCGACCACCAGCACGTCACAGAACAAATGCTGCTTGTCGTAATGGCCGTGACGCGCTTTCGGGTCGAGCGTCCCCAGTCCCGCCAGCGCGCGGATCGGCCGCTCGAACAGCCGCCATGCGCCATGCGGGCGGAAGAAGGTCTTGTAGTAGAATCCGACCGGCAGGAAGCGGGAGAACAGGCCGAGCACCGCGAGCCAGTCGAAATCCAGTCGGCCCATACGATTGATCGAGGTCACTGCGAGACCCGGTGCGATTTGGCGCCGGTCGCCGCGAACATTCGGCTCGGTGCCGACCTGCACCATCGTATTGGAATCATGGCCGGCCATGGTCAGGACACCACGCGGCCGATGGTATTTGAACGATCGCGACAGCACATGGCGTCCTGATGCCATCAGTGCGCTGGCGACGACGTCACCGGCAAATCCCTGATGCGACGCGCCATCGAAACTGAACGTCACAGGTTGCGCGCGATCGAGCAGCAGTCCCCAGCCGTCCGCCGGCAATCTCGCACTGTCAACGGTCATGATTTGCGTTCCGAAAAATAATCCGCAGGACTCCTGGTCCACAGAATCTCATCGGTGATCCGGTTGCGCCGGGCGATGAACCAATTGTTGCTGGGTGCATGGATCCACCACTCGTCGACTTCGCCGGCGAGGTTGTCCTCGATGAAGAGATAGCTGGTCCATTCGTGGTCCGAACAGGCCGGATCGGGCGCGCTCTTGACGTCGCCCATCCAGACGAATTCGTCGATGTTGCGCGGGCCGTTGAGGGGGCAGTGCATGATTTTCATGGATGTAACTTCAATGTCCGACCGAGGCGGCGCCCTTTTCGCCGACCAGGTCGAAACTGTGGAAGCGATCGAGCGCGAACGGCTTGAGGAGGTCGGGCTGGCGGCCCGTCGCGACGCATTCGGCCATGCGGAAGCCGCACACCGGCGTCGCCTTGAAACCCCAGGTACCCCAGCCGGAGTCGATGTAGTAGTTCTCGACCGGCGTCAGTCCCATCACCGGCGAGAAATCCGGGGTCATGTCGGCGATCCCGCCCCATTGCCGCAGCACGCGCAGTTCGGCCATGAAGGGAAACAGCTCGAGCATGTGGGCCATGAGGCCCTCCTTGAAGTCGAGGGTTGAACGCGATCCGTACAGACCATAGGGGTCGGTCGACCCGCCCATGACCATTTCGCCGCGCGCGCTTTGCGAGATGTAGACGTGCAGCGAGCCGGAGACGACGATCTGGTCCAGGATCGGCTTGACCGGCTCGGAGACGCAGGCTTGCAGCGGAATCGTCTTGATCGGCAGGCGAAAACCCGCAAGCGCCGAGACGCGGCTCGATGAACCGGCGACGGCCTGGATGACCTTACCGGCATGGATGGTGCCCCGGTCGGTTTCGACGCCGATGGCCCGATTGCCCTGCTTCAGGATTCCGGTCACCTCGGTGCTCGGGTGTACTTCGACGCCGTGCGCCATCGCCCCCTTGGCGTAACCCCAGGCCACTGCGTCGTGCCGCGCCAGCGCACCGGGCGGGTGATAGAGCGCGCCGAGGATGGGGTAACGAACCTCTTCAGACATGTTCAGGGTCGGGCACAGGCGGCCGACCTCGTCGGCGTCGATCACCTCGGAGTCGACGCCGAGATGCTTGTTCACTTCGGCGCGCCAGCGCGCGGTGCGCATCGCGGCGTCGGTGTGCGCGAGCGTAAAATGCCCGCGCTCCGAATACATGATATTGATGTCGACCTCTTCGGAGAGCCCGCGGAACAGTTCGACAGATTCCTTGTAAAAGGCGACGCCTTCCGGCGTGAGATAGTTGGCACGGATGATCGTCGTGTTGCGCGCGGTGTTGCCGCCGCCCAGCCACGCCTTGTCGAGCACGGCTATATTTCTTATGCCGTGACGGCTTACGAGATAATACGCGGTGGCAAGCCCGTGTCCGCCGGCGCCGATGATGATGACGTCATAATTCTTCTTGAATTCCGGCTGCCAGCGAAGCTGCGGTGCATCCCGGCGACCGGGATTGAGGCCGTATTTTAAAAGGGCGAGTGGCAAGGGACGGGCTCCGCGAGGGGCTTCGCCGGGGAGCCTTTTTGCGGCGTCCCGGCCAGGACGGGGTTGAAATTGCCTCACCCCGCATACTTTCTCAAGAGGAAATATTATTTATTGGTATTGAAATCGGGGCCGGCCCTTGGTAAAGATCGTTCATCGTAACGCGCGCGACGGGACAAGGACAGATTGCGATGTGTGGAATTGTCGGATTGTTCATCAAGGACAAAGCGCTGGAACCGCAGCTTGGTCAGCTGCTCTCGGTGATGCTGGCGACGATGTGCGATCGCGGTCCGGACAGTGCGGGCTTTGCCATCTACGGAAGCGGCGAGGCGGGACTTGCTAAAATCACGGTGCAGTCGCCGAATCCTGCGATATTCAACGGGCTGGACTCCGCGCTTGCCGGCGTGCTCGGAGTCAAGGTGACCATGACGACAAAGGATACCCACGCCGTGCTCCGGCTCGACGGCGGACTGACGGACAAGGCGCGCGAAGTGCTGCGCGAGAAATTCCCTGAGCTCCGCGTGATGGGGGTGGGCGAGCGCATCGAGATCTACAAGGAGGTCGGCTACCCCACCGAGGTGTCGGACCGCTTTGGCCTTCCGGACATGACAGGTTCGCACGGCATCGGCCATACGCGCATGGCGACCGAATCGGCGGTGACCACGATGGGCGCGCATCCTTTTTCAACGGGGGTCGACGAGTGCCTCGTGCACAACGGGTCGTTGTCGAACCACAACAATCTGCGCCGCGACCTCAAGCGCGAGGGTAAGATCTTCGAAACCGAGAACGATACCGAAGTCGCCGCTGCCTATCTCACCGCGCAGATGGACAAGGGCCTGAGCCTCGGTGATGCCCTGGAAAAGAGTCTCGACGATCTCGACGGCTTCTACACTTTCGTCGTCGGCACGCGCGACGGTTTCGGCGTGCTGCGCGACCGCATCGCCTGCAAACCGGCTGTGCTGGCCGAGACCGATCGCTACGTTGCCTTCGGTTCCGAATACCGCGCGCTGGCCGGGTTGCCCGGCATCGAAAGCGCCAGGGTCTGGGAGCCTGAACCCGCGACTGTGTATTTCTGGGAACGCTGATCATGCCGACAGTTGATCTGGCGACCACTGGCCTGCGCGAACTCAATCAGGCGCTCCACGGACTGTGCGAGGGCACCAATGAAACGCACTGGGAAATCCTCAACCCCCGGGGAGCCCACGCGGTCGCGGTCGGAGTGAACGCGCCGGCGGAAATCGCCGTCCAGGGGAGCGTCGGCTATTATTGTGCCGGCATGAACCGGCAGGCCAGGATCACGGTGCAGGGTTCGGCCGGACCGGGCGTCGCCGAAAACATGATGTCGGGCGAGGTTATCGTGAAGGGCGACGCCAGCCAGTATGCCGGCGCCACCGGCAAGGGAGGCCTGCTGGTGATCGAGGGCAACGCCTCGTCACGATGCGGTATCTCGATGAAAGGCATCGATATCGTCGTCAAGGGCAATATCGGCCATATGTCGGCCTTCATGGCCCAGACCGGGAATCTGGTGGTCTGCGGAAATGCTGGCGAGGCGCTCGGAGACTCAATCTACGAAGCGCAGCTGTTCGTTCGCGGTTCGGTGAAAAGCCTCGGCGCGGACTGCATCGAAAAGGAGATGCGGCCCGAGCACGTCGAGTTGCTGACCCAGCTTCTTGCGCGGGCGAGCATCACCGATGTGAAGGCCCGGGATTTCAAACGCTATGGCTCGGCCCGCAAGCTCTACAATTTCAGCGTCGATAACGCGGACGCCTACGGCTGAACGGCCCGAATTTTGCAACCCTATTCTAGGTCAACAGGCGCTCCACGAATGTCCTACGTCAATCCTCCGACCGTTCCTCGGAAATCGGCAACTTTCGATGATTACACACTGTCCGAAATCCGCCGCGCGGCAACGACCGGGATTTACGACATTCGCGGCGGGGGTGCGAAGCGAAAGCTGCCGCATTTCGACGACCTGCTGTTTCTGGGGGCGTCGATGTCGCGCTATCCGCTCGAGGGATATCGCGAGCGATGCGATACCGACGTCGTGCTCGGCTCCCGCTTCGCCAAGAAGCCACTGCATCTGAGGATTCCGATCACCATTGCCGGCATGAGTTTCGGTTCGCTGTCGGCGAATGCGAAGGAAGCGCTGGGGCGCGCCGCGACCGCGGCGGGCACCTCGACAACGACCGGCGATGGCGGCATGTCGACCGAGGAGCGCGGACAATCGCAGACGCTGGTCTACCAATACCTGCCGTCGCGCTATGGCATGAACCCGGAAGACCTGCTCAAGGCCGACGCCATCGAGATCGTGATCGGGCAGGGGGCCAAGCCCGGCGGCGGCGGTATGCTGCTGGGACAGAAGATCACCGATCGCGTCGCAGCGATGCGGACGCTGCCGAAGGGCATCGATCAGCGCTCCGCATCGCGTCATCCCGACTGGACCGGGCCGGACGATCTCGAGATCAAGATCCTCGAGTTGCGCGAGATCACCGACTGGGAAAAGCCGATCTTCATCAAGGTCGGCGGCTCGCGGCCGTATTACGACGTCGCGCTGGCGGTGAAGGCGGGCGCCGATGTCGTGGTGCTGGACGGCATGCAGGGCGGTACCGCCGCGACACAGGAAGTGTTCATCGAGAATGTCGGACTGCCGACGCTGGCCTGCATTCGGCCCGCAGTTCAGGCGCTGCAGGATCTCGGCATGCACCGCAAGGTTCAGCTCATCATCTCGGGCGGCATTCGCAATGGCGCCGACGTGGCAAAGGCGCTGGCGCTCGGCGCGGACGCGGTGTCGATCGGCACGGCGGCACTGGTCGCGCTCGGCGACAATGACCCCATGTACGAAGCCGAGTACCAGAAGCTCGGCACCTCCGCGGGGGCCTATGATGACTGGCACGAGGGCAAGGACCCGGCTGGAATCACCACGCAGGATCCCGAACTGATGGCGCGGCTCGATCCGGTTCTCGCCGGTCGCCGCCTTGCCAACTACCTGAAAGTCATGACGCTGGAAGCGCAGACCATCGCGCGCGCCTGCGGCAAGAGCCACGTGCACAATCTGGAGCCGGAGGATCTGTGCGCGCTAACCGTTGAAGCCGCCGCGATGGCACGCGTGCCACTCGCCGGGACCGATTGGATCCCGGGGCGCGGAGGCTTCTAACGATCTCGCTAACATCAAACGAAAGAGATGGCGTCGTGTCCAAAGATCTGGCTCTGATCGCGAAAGAACGCGGTATCCGCTACTTCATGATTTCCTTCACCGACCTGTTCGGGGCGCAGCGTGCGAAGCTGGTGCCAGCGTCGGCGATATCGGAAATGCAGAAGGACGGTGCCGGCTTTGCCGGTTTCGCGACCTGGCTCGACATGACGCCGGCGCATCCCGACATGTTCGCGATGCCGGACGCCGCCGCGGTGGTGCAACTGCCATGGCGCAAGGAAGTGGCCTGGGTGCCCGCCGATCTGGTGATGGAGGAGAAGGCGGTCGCGCAGGGACCGCGCACCATCCTGAAGACCGTCGTCGCCAAGGCCGCACAGCAAGGCCTGCGGGTCAAAACTGGCGTTGAAGCCGAATTCTTTCTCATCGAGGCCGACGGCGCCGGCATTTCCGACTTGAAGGACAATGCCAGCAAGCCCTGTTACGACCAGCAGGCGCTGATGCGGCGATACGATGTCATCGCGGAAATCTGCGACTACATGCAGGAGCTCGGTTGGCACCCGTACCAGAACGATCATGAAGACGCCAACGGCCAGTTCGAGATGAACTGGACGTTCGATGATGCGCTCGTCACCGCGGACCGCCATTCGTTCTTCAAGTTCATGGTGCGCTCGGTCGCGGAAAAGCATGGCCTGCGCGCCACGTTCATGCCGAAGCCGTTTCCCGGTCTCACCGGTTCGGGGTGCCACGTTCACGTTTCGGTTTGGGATGAGGCAGGCTCGTCCAACAAGTTTCACAGCGACGACGATGAAATGGGACTGTCGCCGCAGGGATACAATTTCCTTGGCGGCATCATGAAGCATGCCGAGGGCATCGCCGCGATTACCAACCCCACCGTCAACAGCTACAAGCGTATCAATGCGCCGCGCACCGTATCGGGCGCGACATGGTCGCCCAACAGCGTGACGTGGACCGGCAACAACCGCACCCACATGGTGCGGGTGCCGGGCAAGGGACGTTTCGAGCTGCGCCTGCCGGACGGCGCCGCGAATCCATATCTGCTGCAGGCTGCCATCATTGCGGTCGGACTCGAGGGGATCAGTTCGAAGGCGGATCCCGGAAAGCGCCTCGATATCGACATGTACGCGCTGGGCCACACGGTGCAGAATGCGCCGAAATTGCCGCTCAACCTGCTGGACGCGTTACGCGCCTTCGACCAGGATAAGGAATTGAAGGCGGCCCTCGGCAACGAGTTCTCGGAAGCGTATCTCCGGCTGAAGCACCAGGAATGGAACAGCTATGCCGCGCATTTCACGCAGTGGGAAAGGGACGTAACGCTGGACATCTGAAACCGCCTTCGATCAAGGCGGCAGCGCACGGCAGGGCCCCCTCGCGCGGCTCATCATCCGATTCGGTCAGCTACGCCGTGGATAGATGATAATCGACAAGTACGTCATCGGCGCCTTGATCAATTCTTCGGGGCCGTGGCGCCCGGCTGCGTCGAAGAACAGGGAGTCGCCGGGTTCCAGGACGTAGCTGCGATCGGCATGGCGATATCGCACCTTGCCTGTCAGCATGTAGATGAACTCGACCCCGGCGTGCCGGAAGTCGATATAGGGTTCGGCATCGGCTTTGAGCGTGATGAGATAGGGCTCCACCGTGACCTCGCCACCGAGCGAATGTCCAAGCAGATCGTACATATGGCCGGCCTTGGTGCCGCGCCGTTCGATCCTCACGCCGGTTCCCGCCTTGACGAAGGAGCAGTCGCGTTGCTCGCCGGTCTCGCGAAACAGTCCGGCGATCGGAACGTTCAACGCCTTCGCCAGAGCCGACAGCGTGGAAAGAGAAGGAGAGATCGAGCCGTTCTCGATCTTCGAAAGCATGCCGGTCGAGATACCGGAAGCCACGCCCAATTCCGAAACGGTCAGGTCGAAGCTTTTTCGAAGCCGCCTGACCTCGGCGCCGATCTCGGATTCGAGGGTTGGCGTGGCGTCTTTCGGCGCGGACGAGCCCGTCAGAAGAACGCTTTCTCTTTTTGTCGGCGAAGCAACGGCTTTCCGACGTTGAACGACGGCTTTCTTCACCATCTTGATCCCCTAAAATCGAATGTCCCGGATGCGGCCGCATCGTTCGATGTTCCCCAAAGTGCTATCTTATTGTTTCCTGTAAAGAAATATGAATTGTGACGTCGTCCCCACACGTTGCAATGGCCATCGGCAGATTTGGCCGATCAGCCCCATGCGGACAGCCCCGCAGCCGCAGTCGCTGCGCGATAATTGGGCGCCGGCCGTCAGGAAGCTTGCCGAGCCCTCGGCCGGCCGATCGGACCGCACGACCGCCGCAGCCGACGCATCAAGGCGCCCGTGCGGCGGAGCCTACTTCGAAGCTCGCGCTGCCCGGCGGTTGCACGCCTCGTTCAGCCGCGACGGGCCACCGCCGCATCGACGGAATTTCCGAGCAGGCAAGCGATGGTCATCGGCCCTACGCCGCCGGGAACAGGCGTGATCGCCTCGGCGATATCGAGGGCCTCGGCGAATGCGACGTCACCAACGAGCCGCGTCTTCCCCGCGCCATCCGCAACGCGGTTGATGCCGACGTCGATGACGATCGCGCCGGGCTTGATCCAGTCTCCGCGGATCATCGCGGGCCGTCCGACGGCGGCGACCAGGATGTCTGCCATGCGCACGAGGGCCGGCAGGTCGCGGCTTTTCGAGTGGGCGATAGTGACCGTGCAGTTCTCTTTAAGCAGAAGCTGGCACATCGGCTTTCCGACGATGTTCGAGCGTCCGACGATGACGGCATTCAAGCCGGACAGGTCGGCGCGAACCGATTTGAGCAATATCATCCCGCCGAGCGGGGTACAGGGCACGATGCCTGGTCTTTAGAAAAATTGTTGATCATGGAGAAACTTACGGTGTAAAAGCCCCTTATGCTTGCCGCCGAGCGACGATCTCATGCCCAGAAGCGACAATACGGATAAGTTTGCTGGCCGGACGCTCGGGCTATTTCTGATCGACGGGTTCGCGTTGATGTCGTATGCGACGGTCATCGAACCGTTTCGGGCCGCGAACAATTTGGCGGGGCGCCAGCTCTACCGTTGGACGCATATCTCGGTCGATGGCCGTCCCGTATGTGCCTCCAACGGTGCAAGCGTACTTGCGGATCGCGCGGTCGGAAGGCCGCTTGCGTGCGATACGCTGTTCGTTTTCGCAGGCGGCGACCCGGCTGCATTTTCCGATGTCAAGACGTTTGCCTGGCTCAGGCGTCTCGCTCGCTCGAACGTGCGGCTCGCAGGAGTTTCCGGCGGCCCATTTCTTCTCGCGCGCGCAGGGTTGCTCGACGGCTACCGGGCAACTATCCACTGGATTCACCGGCCAGCCTTCCTCGATGCGTTTCCGACCCTTGCGATCGAGCCGAGCCTGTATGTGATCGACAGGCGGCGGCTTACCTGCGCGGGCGGAACCGCCGGCCTTGACCTTGCGATCGAGCTTATCGAGCGGGAACATGGTCACAAGCTTGCTGCCGACGTGAGCGAATGGTTCATCCGTACCGAGCCGCGTGCCGCCCATAAATCCCAACGGCTGAGCCTGCGGGAGCGTGTCGGTATCAGCGATGACCGCGTTCTGAAGGTTCTGGCGGAAATGGAAGCCAGGCTGGAAGAGCCTGCGGACCGGAGACAGCTGGCGAAGCTCGCCGGGCTGTCGCTGCGTCAGCTCGAAAGGCTTTTTTCCGCAGCTTTGGGCGAGACGATAGGCGAATGTTATCTCCGCATCCGCCTCGAAGAGGCCGCTGAACTGCTGCGCAACACGGGTATGACGATAACGGCTGTCAGTGTCGCCTGCGGATTTCAGAACGGCAGCCACTTTTCGCGCGCATTCAAGGCACGCTTCGGGAGGCCGCCAAGCGCGCAGCGACGCCGGTAGTCCAGGTTGGCGAAAAGAAGCACTCGGCGCAAACAGAATGATCTCGATAGCGACCGAGGCGTTGTCTGGTTATCTGGGCGCGCACTGCCGACTACCTGGAGCACATGCGATGCTCTTGGTCAGCTATTGCAATTATGGTGTGGACTCGACCAGTTGCCGCGCGGCGACCGCGGTCGATCGGTGCTGCTCCAACAATCGGGGCCTCCGCGCTGTCAGGTCGGCATCGCGATTGCCGGTCATAAATGATTTGCTTCGTCGATTGGTCAGGCCAGCGACGCCGCCGGTTCTTCGCTCTGCCGAATGAGGTTCAGAAAACGGCGCGTGCGGTCCTTGCGCGGATTGTCGAGCACTTCGGCAGGTGGGCCTTCCTCGACAATCGAACCTTCGTTGAAGAAAACGATGCGATCTGCCACATCTCTGGCGAAACGGATCTCATGGGTGACAATGATCATGGTCATGCCAGCTTCCGCGAGACTTCGGATGACGTTCAGCACTTCGCCGACGAGTTCCGGATCCAGCGCGGACGTGGGTTCATCAAACAGCATCAGGCGTGGCCTGACGGCGAGAGCACGGGCGATTGCCACGCGCTGCTGCTGGCCACCGGACAAATGCTGCGGCAGATGGTCGGCGTGGGTGGAGAGTCCGACAATTGCGAGCAGCCGGCGCGCCCGCGCTTCAGCCTCCGCAGGCGGTACATTGTGGACCCGGATCGGTGCCTCCATGATGTTCTCGAGCGCAGTCAGATTGCTGAACAGGTTGAACTGCTGGAACACCATGCTCACGCCGACCTCCGCACGCGCCTTGGCGCGCCCCGATGTCGGTTTCATCCGCCCGTTTTCCCTCACATAACCGACATAACGGCCGCCGACCTTGATCTCACCCTGATCGACGGATTCGAGATGGTTGATGAGACGCAGCAGCGTGCTCTTGCCCGAGCCGCTCGGCCCGATGACTGCTACCACCTCGCCGGGCTGCACGGCCAGGCTCACGCCCTGCAACACGTCCCGATCGCCATAGGCTTTCCACACATTGACACAGGACAGAAAGGCGCTGCTCTGCTCGGCCTGAATTTCGCGCACGGCCGGAATGAGTTCGCGCACCGCCTCAACACGGGAAGCGGGAAGAGAGATAGCGATCGGGACGGTACAGGAGACGGGTTCGGGCGGGGTCGATGACCCGAACACCAGCCCGCGCCCGCCTTTCTTTACCCGAATTTCGGGGTCCAGCCTGCGCTCCAGCAGCATCTGAACCCCGGATATCAGGCTCGTCAGCAGCAGATAGATCATCGCTGCGCCCGCGAATACGGTGAAGAACTTGAAATTCTGCCCGACAATTTGCTGGGAGCGGAAAGTAAGCTCGTTGACGAAGATGACCGAAGCGACCGACGTCATCTTGAGCATGCCGATCGTATCGTTGGCAAGCGCGGGAAGGATGGCGCGCATGGCCTGCGGCAGCACGATGCGGCGCAATGTGAGTAGCGGGCCCATCCCAAGCGAGGATGCCGCGATCGCCTGCTGCGGGTTGACCGACAATATGCCTCCGCGAATGATCTCTGCCGCGAAGGCTGCCTGGTTCAGCGAGAATCCAATGACGGCAGTGCTGAAGCTGCCGAATTTGAGCCCGATCAGCGGCAGCGCGTCGAAAATGAAGACAAGCTGGAGCAGCAGCGGCGTGCCGCGCATGAGCCATGTGTAGAACCAGGCAAACGAGCTGATGACCCTGAATTCGGACATGCGCATGAGCGCGAGCAGGAGTCCCAGCGTCAAGCCGATGGCCATCGAGAGCGCCGTGATCTGGATTGCCAGCACGGCTCCGGCCCACAGAAAGCCGGACGTGAAGTATTCCGCGACTTCGGCAGGCCAGCTCATCGATACGCTCCGGTCTGGAAGATGAAAAACATGATTGCCGTGGAGCGGCGCCATCCTGGCGGATGAATTGAACGGGCGCGCGACTGCCGGGGCGTATCGCGCGCCGCGTTCCGCCGGGCCCTATTTCGTCTTCAGTTCGGCGGCCAGTTCGAGCGCGGGATCGACGCCATATTTGGCGAAGATCGCCTTCTGACCGCCGGACGCCTGCACCGCTTTCAGGCCGTCCAGCAGAGCGGAAGACAGCACGTCATTGCCCTTCTTGATGGCAATGCCAATTTGAAAGCCGCTGATCACGCCATAGGCGCGCTCATAAACGGTCGGATTATCAGCGACGGTACGGTCGACCAGCGCGAGGTCAGTGAGCATGATGTCGGCGCGCTTGTTGGCAACGAGCCGGAAGCCGGCCGCATGGTCCGGATAGGTCATGACCTCCACGGTCGGCTTGCCGGCCGCAACACACTCTTCGCCGAGTTTTTTCATCTGGGCCTCCTCGACCGTGCCAAGGCCGGTCGCGACCGTCTTGCCGCACAAATCGTCGCTGGACTTGATTCCGCTCGGATTGCCCTTTTGCGTGATCGCACCGGTACCGGCCTTCATATAGACGATGAAGTCGCCCTGCTGCACACGCTTCGCGTTGTAGTAGAGATAGAACATCAGATCGATCTGTCCTGCGATGACCGCGGGAAAAAGTCCGGACCAGGCCGCTGGCTTGATCTCGTACTTCACGCCGATGCAGTCGAAGACGGCCTTGGCGAGTTCGATATCCGATCCGGTCAGGGTTTGGGTTGCAGGGTCGAGGCTTGCATAGGGCGGGGTCTGTCCGTCGGCACCCATCTGCAGCGTCTTGCCCGCGAGGGCCGGGTATTTTTCAGCAATTTTCGCCGGCTCGCAGGCCGGGGTCTGCGCGGAAGCCGGGAGGGTGAGATAAAGACCGGCAGAAATAAGCGTGAGGCAGGCGAATGCTAAGCGCAATTTGATATCTCCATCTTTCACATGATCCGATACGCGGAAGGCTTGTTCGGGCGCTTCATTCCCTTGCGGCATTATTTTGGCTTCCCGGGTCGCCGAGGACGTCGCTTCTTCGGCGTTGCTGTCTCGTGTTGGCGGCTGTTCGGCCTTCGTTGAAGATCCTCGCCGTCCGGCGGTCTTGCGACGATCCGGCCCGGGCGAACTGCCGGGTGCATGAATTGCTCGATGGGCGCGGAAACGGCGCCACGAGAATTGCAGGAGACTGACAAGAGGTGAGCGCAGCTATCGCCTACCGAGACATAAATGTGTCTCATATTGCTGTCGAAATAGGCGCTCTCTCCGGATCTTACGCGGAACGGTTCGTATTGATCGGTGTGGATCTCGATCTCTCCGCTGATCACGTAGACGAGTTCTTCGCCTTCATGCTGGCTCCAGTGCTCGAACTCATTGTGCGAGCGGGCCTTCACCCACATTTCCAGCGGAATCATGCTCTTGCGCGAGATTTCACTTGCGTGCGCGAGATAGTCGTACTGCTCGGTCGAGAACGGTACGGCCTCGCCCTGTGATGTCTTGGTTTTCCGTCCGCTGACGCCGATTTTCGGACCCGGCGTGACAAACTGTTCGAGAGCAATTCCCAGACCTTCACAGATTCGTATGACCACGTCGAAGGAGGGTGAGACCTCTCCTCGTTCGATCTTGGACAGGTTCGAGATGGAAACCCCGGTACGCTCGCCGACTTCGGCCAGCGTGAGACCGATTTCCTGACGAACAAACCGCAGCCGCTCGCTGATTGCATGCGCCGAAGACGGCGTCGTCCGCTGCGTCTGGAGTTTTGCCATGGATGCTCCGAATGCCCGGCTCTATTTGCCTCAAGCGAAGATAATTTCACTTTCAGGAAAAATCAACTTGATTCTCGTCACAGAAAGTATTTCTCATTGGAGAGAAAATCGGGGTCCGGTTTCGACAAGGAGATGATTGGTGAAAATCACGGGTGTGGATGCGGTGCCGTTTGCTCTGCCGATCAGGCGTCGTTTCCGGTGGAACGGCCTCGACCAGGAACTCGGTGAATTCGTCCTGATTCGCATCGGCACTGACGAGGGGTTCGTCGGATATGGAGAGGCGACCCCGCTGGCGACCTGGGGCGATGAGCACGGCCGACACGGCGGCGAAACGCTGGACACTGTGGTTTCCATCGCCGAGAAGATCTTGAGCCGCCATCTCAGGGGACAGGATCCAACGGCGATTTCCGCGATCGTGGAGCAGATGGACAGCCTTGTGATCGGTCACACCTATGCCAAGTGCGCGGTCGAGATGGCGTTGCACGATCTATGGGGCAAGTCGCTCGGAACGCCTGTCTATAAATTGCTGGGCGGCGCGGTACGGCCGGGCGTCGTTGTCGCGCATATGGTCGGACTGATGGACGTCGGCGAGGCCGTGGCGGAAGCCGAGGCAGCCTGCGCCGATGGCATCCGCGCGCTCCAGATCAAGGGCGGCCAGGATGCCGATCGCGATATCGAACTGGTGCGGGATCTGCGTCGGCGACTGCCGGCGCATGTGAGGCTGCGGCTCGACGCCAATCAGGGCTACCGACACGTCAAGACCGCATTGCGCGTCGCGCGCGAGCTGGAAGACTGCCGTATCGACTATATCGAGCAGCCGGTCGCTGGCCTTGCCGATATGCGGCAGGTGACCGGCGCGGCAAAGATGCCGATCATCGCCGACGAGAGCTGCTGGTCGCCGCGCGATGCGCTTGACCTTGTCGGGATGCAGGGCGCCGATGCCATATCGATCTATTTGGCGAAGGCCGGCGGCTTTCAGAAGGCCGGCCATGTCGCCGCCATTGCCGAGGCAGCGGGCCTGCCCTGCGACATCAACGGCTCAATCGAGTCCGCCATTGGCAATGCCGCCAATCTCGCTTTCGCCCTGTCATCGCGCCCGGTTTCGATTCCGGCCGTCATCCCGGTCTCGGCCCCCGCCGGTTGCCACCCTTGCAGGATCGGCGGGCATTATTTCGAGGACGATATCGTCACCCGCCCCTTCGGTTTCGCCGATGGCGCCCTTCTGCCTTTGGAGGGCCCCGGTTTGGGCATCGAGATCGACGAGGACAAGGTGCGGAAGTACGCGCTATGAGCGAATTGTCGGCAAAGTCCGAGGTGCCAGCGTTCCGGATTGCCGCCGATATCGGCGGGACGTTCACCGACGTCGCATTGCTCGCCCCTAATGGCACGCTCTCGACCGCCAAGGTGCCGTCAACCCCGGATGACTATGCGCGCGGCGTACTCGACGGTTGCCGTGAAATCCTGTCCCGGGACGGCATTTCCCCAGGCAGCCTCGCCGAGGTGCTGCATGCCTCCACCGTGGCGACCAACGCCATCCTCGAAGGCAAGGGCGCACGAACCGCGCTAGTCACGACCGAGGGGTTCCGCGATGTGCTGGAAATGCGGCGCATCCGCGTCCCCAGGCTTTACGAGCCGCTCTATCGCAAGCCAGCCCCTCTTGTTGCGCGCCGTTTCCGCTATGAGGTCCGCGAGAGGATAGGCCCGCGGGGCGAGGTTCTGGTGGCGTTGGACGAAGCCGGACTGGAGCGCATTGCCGAGGCGATCGCCGAAGCCGGTATCGAGGCCGTTGCCATTTGCTTTCTCCATTCCTACGCCAATCCGGCGCATGAGCGGCGAGCGGGCCAGATATTGCGCCAAAAGCTGCCGGGCCGCTTCGTCACATTGTCGGTCGACGTTCTACCGGAAATCCGGGAATATGAGCGCACCAGCACCACCGTCATCAACGCCTATGTGGCGCCTCCGGTCGGCTCCTATCTGCGCTCCCTGCGCAAGCGCCTGGATGGCGTCGGCATTTCGGCACCGCTGTTCATGATGCAATCGAGCGGCGGTATTCTCGATCTGGAATCGGTACTCCAGCGGCCGGCGCAAGTCGTCGAAAGCGGCCCTGCCGCAGGCGTGATCGGTGCCGGTTATGTCGGCCGGCTGGCCGGCTACGCCAACATCATCGCGCTCGATGTCGGCGGCACCACGGCCAAGGCCTCGGTGATCGAGAACGGCCGGCATCTGACCACAGACGAATACGAAGTCGGGGGCGGTATCTCACTCAGCAGCCGTCTGGTGAAAGGTGGCGGCTATGCGCTGCGGCTTCCCGTCATCGATGTGTGCGAGGTCGGGACCGGCGGTGGCAGCATCATCCGCCTCAACGCGGCTGGCAACATATCCATCGGCCCGCAGAGCGCCGGCGCGACGCCGGGTCCGGTTTGCTATGGACGCGGCGGCAACCTGCCGACCGTGACCGACGCCAACGTCGTGCTGGGCTATCTCAACCCGGAGGCGATCGCAGACGGGGTGGTCCCGATCCATGCCGCCGCCGCTCGCGATGCGCTGCAGAGGCAACTGGCCGATCCTTTGTGTCGGCCGGTGGAGGACATCGCCTACGGCGTTGTCGGCATCGCCAATGCGCTGATGGCGCGCGCGGTCCGCTCGGTCACGACGTCGCGCGGGCGCGACCCCCGCAAATTCATCCTGTTCGCCTTTGGCGGTGGCGGCGGGCTGCATGCCGTCGATCTCGCCGCTTCGCTCGGCATCGGTTGCGTCGTGGTGCCTCCGGCTGCGGGTGTGTTCAGCGCCTTCGGCCTGTTGTTCTCCGATATCGAATTCACCCAGTCGCAGGGCATGCTGATCCCCTTGGATGCGGCCCAACCTGCGCGCGTTGCGGCGGCATTCGAGACCATCGAGCAGGAGGTCCTGCATCGGCTTGCCCGTCCGCCCGATAGCATTCGCCTTCGTCGTAGGGTCGATTTGCGCTATGCGGGACAGGCGTTCGAATTGACTGTCGACCTGCCCGAGGGCTTACTTGACGCCGATGCACTCGACCGGCTCTCGGACGCGTTCGACGCGGAACATTACCGCACTTATGGCCACAGTCTGCCGCGTAGCCATGGTCGCGAAATTGTTGCCTTGCGCGTCGTCGGCACGGTCATTGCCGAGCGGCCGGAGGCAAAGGCCGTTGCCGACGGCGGTGGCACGGCTGCAAACAATACAGCAACGAGGCGAGCCTATTTCGGTGAACATGGCTGGCTGGAGACGCCTGTTGTCGGCCGCGGCCGGCTGGCACGACCCGTGCTTGGACCGCTCATTGTCGAGGAGGCCGACAGTACGACCATCGTGCCGCCTGGCTGGCTGGCAAGCCTCGACGCGCGGCGCAACATCGTCATCGAACATCAGGCGGAGTGATCAACATGAAGGACGACGCCGTGGCCAGAACCGATCCGCTGCTTCTCGAGATCATCCGCAATGGTCTTGATACGGTCGCCGATGAAATGGCCCTGATTCTGATGCGGACGGCCTATTCGGCGATTATCCGGGATTCGATGGACTATTCGACCGCCGTCTGCGACGCCGAAGGCCAGATCGTCGGACAGGGCCTGACGACGCCGATGCATCTCGGCAGTTTCTACGATGCAATGCGCCATCTCATCACCCAGTATCAGGGCGACATATACGAAGGCGATCTGTTCATCGGCAACGATCCCTATCTGGCTAGCGGCCAGCACCTGCCGGACATCTACATCATCCGTCCTTTCTTCCATGACGGCAGTCTGCAGGGCTGGGCCACGACGATCGCTCACCATGTCGATGTCGGCGGGCTGGTGCCCGGCAGCAATTCGATCGGCGCCACGGAAATATTCCAGGAGGGACTGCGGTTGCCGTTCCTGAAGCTGCGCGAACGCGGCGTTGATAACGCGGCGATCTGGAGCATCATCGAAGCGAATGTCCGGGTTCCCGGTCTGGTGCTGGGCGACCTTCGTGCCCAGGTGTCCGCCGCCGAGGCTGGGCTGCGCGGCTTCGACGAGCTCTTCGGCCGCTATGGGGCCGAGCCGATGCGTCAGGCATTCGTCGATCTTCACGATCTCGCCGAGCGTATTGCGCGAATCTATATCTCGGCGATCCCGGACGGCGTCTACCGTTTCACCGATCATATCGACGGGCTCGGCCAGGAACCGGAGCCCATCGTGCTCCAGGTGGAGATCACCGTGACGGGCGACGTGATCACAGCCGATTGGACCGGAACCGCGAAGCAGGTGCGCGGCGGCATCAACGCGCCGCTGTCCTTCACCAAGTCGAATGTCTATGCCGCGCTACGCTCGATCATGCCGCCGGATATGCCGAACTGCCACGGCTATACGCGTCCGATTACGGTGCTTGCGCCAGAAGGCACGCTGGTCAATTGCGTGTCGCCCGCTCCTTGCGGCGCGCGCGGCATTACCGGCTATCGCATTGTCGATTGCATGTTCGGCGCGCTTGCTCCGGCGCTGCCAGACAAGCTAACGGCGGATGGCGCCGGCGGATCGACCCTCCCGACATTTGCCGGGCAAATCGACGGTGCGCCCTTCGTGTTTTCCGAATGCATCATGGGCACCTGGGGCGCCAGCCGCGACCATGACGGCCAGGATGGCGTGCCTCACATGGCGTCCAACCAGTCAAACGTGCCAATCGAGATGATCGAGGCGGATTTTCCACTGCGGATCGAAAGCTACGGTCTCGTCACGGATACGGGTGGCGCCGGCCGGCGGCGCGGCGGGCTCGCCTTGAAGCGCGACTACCGTATCCTGACAGACGATTGCTTTCTCGGCGTGCGCTCGGACAAACGCCGCTTTCCTCCGCATGGCCTGTTCGGCGGTGGCGAGGGCGCGCCATCGACCAATACCGTGGAGAAAGACAACGAACTGACCGTCGTTCCGACCCTGCCGACCGAACGAATCATGCTCGGCCAGGGAGCCGTCTTCCGCCATATGATGGCGGGCGGCGGCGGCTACGGGAATGCGCATGAGCGCGAACCCGAGCGCGTCCTCGACGATGTGCTCGACGGCAGAGTATCCGTGGGCGCCGCCCGGGATGTCTACGGCGTCGTGCTCACGCCTGGGGGCCGCGGCATCGACCGCGCAGCAACTGACCGCCTGCGCAGCGCGGGCACGACCGACGAGAAGGATCGGCCATCGGAACGATCCTGAAGCTGCTTCGTGAACGGCTACACCGCCGTTTGACGGCTACTAATCCGGAAAGCCAATACGAATGCTGATTGCCGATTCCTTCTCGTCCACCCGGCGTCCGGTTCTGTTCGGCAATGGCGCGGTTTCGGCCGCGCACCCGCTGGCTGTCGCTGCGGGTCAGGTGATGCTGGCTGCCGGCGGCTCGGCGGCGGATGCGGTTATCGCCGGCCAGGCCGTCATGTGCGTGCTCACCCCGGATGATTGCGGCCTCGGCGGAGATGCCTTGTGCGTGATCCGGTTGCCAGACGGCAACGTGACTGCCGTGAATGGCACCGGTGCCTCACCCTTACACATGGTGCGCGCGGACGATGACGGCGGCAACAGCGTTACAGTGCCCGGTATTGTCGATGCCTGGCAAACCATGAGCCGCCAGTGGGGACGCCTGCCGCTCGCCACGGTGCTCGCGCCGGCCGTGAAAATCGCGCATGACGGCGCACGCCGCGGCCCGCGTCTCGCCGAAACATTTCAGCGCTATTCGGGCCGGCTGGTTCGCGGCGGCGCCGCGGCGTGGCCGATGTTGACCGCGCCGGTCGGCTCGATCGTCAGGCAGCCCGAGCTTGCCGCGCTGCTTGCCGATATCGGCCGGCTGGGACGGGCCGCCTTCTATGAAGGGCCTATCGCCGAAGGTATCGTCGAAGCCGTTCACCTGGGCGGCGGCGTGCTCGATGCCGCCGACCTTGCGCTGCACGGGACGGTAGTCGCCGCGCCGGTCACGACGACATGGCGGGGCCGCAAGGTGCATGTCCAGCCACCCGTCTCGCAGGGCGTCCTGCTTTCCATGGCGCTCGCCGGCGAGGAGCGTCTTGGCCCCTTGGAGGCTCGACAGCGCGACCATGCCTGCGTCGAGCTGACGCAAAGTAGCTTTGCCTATCGTGATCGTGTCAGCGAGGGCGCAGCCCTGCTTGCCGTGCCATTGCCTGTCGATCTCGACAGGGCGAGCCGCCGGGGTGGGCCGCGCGCCTATTTGCATACTGCCGGCGTGGCGGCATCGGACGCCTTCGGCATGACCGTGTCGTCGCTCATCAGCGTGTTCGACAATTTCGGTTCAGCAATCTACGTTCCTGCAGGCGGCTTCACTCTCAACAACCGTGCGGCGGGCTTTACCTCGCCCCCCAACGAGTGCGCAGGCGGCAAGCGGCCTGTGCATACGCTCGCGCCGGTGCTGATCGAAACCGAGCACGGCTGCGTCGCCTTGGCGACGCCCGGCGCGGATGGACAAATTCAGACCTTGCTGCAATTGTTGAGCGCAATATTCGTGGAAGGCGCCGATATCGCCAGCGCTATCGCGCAACCGCGCTGGCGAAACGAAAACTCACGCCTGCTGGTGGAGAGTGCGCATCCTCATCTCAACGGCCTTGCAGACTATGGACATGACGTCATCCCGATCGAGGATGGCGATCCGCGCTTCGGCGCGATCGTTTGCGCGGGTATCGAGCAGGGGCAACCGTTTTGCTGCGCGGATTGGCGCCGCCAGACCTGGGCGGGCGTCGTCTAGACGCGGCGTCACGGCGTCGCCAATTTCTTCGAGTGGGAAATCTGCGAGGCGCAGTGGACCGTGGAGAAATACAATCTGCAGAAATTCATCTCAGCGCAGGATCACTACAGCTTGCTGTATCGTGACATCGAAAAACGCATGGAGCCATTCTGCGTCAAATACGGTATCGGCATGAATTCGTATTTTCCGCTGGCGGGGGGACTGCTGACCGGCATGTATAAGCGCGATGCGGCGGCAACCCCGGGGACCCGTGCAGCCGCGAGCCCGAACTATGCGGCGTGGAACAGCAAACGAAATTGGGATGTTCAGGAGAATCTCAAGGCATTTGCGGAGCAAAGGGGATGGACGCTTCCGCAGATGTCCCTGGCGTGGCTGCTATCGCGCCCGGCGATGTCGACCATTATCGCCGGAGCCGACAGGACTGAGCACATTGCCCAGAATATCAAGGCGCTGGAAATCAAATTCACGCCCGACGACCTGATCGAGATCGACCGTCTGACGCTGGTGGACGAGGATCGCAGCGTGGCGCCAGTTTATCGCAAGCTCCGACCTGAAAAGGTCCACGAATTCGAGCCGATGCACGTCGTAAGAAACCGAAGTTGAAGGGCAAGATGCGAGAACCAACGATGTACTCGATCCATGAACCGCTAGTTGCTTAGCTCGCGTCAGCCGAATGGCCGCGCAAAGCGGACGTTCCTTAGTACGCCGCTGTCAGCTATGGGCTAATTTCGAAGACAAAAAGTAAGAACAGCAGGTCCTTCCTCACAAGGCATCCATGAGCTCGCGGACCTGCGGAAGCTGACCGCGAGAATAGCCTTTCGATACCGCCGCCCTCAGCTCTTCGAACCTGAGCCCCAAGAAGTCGTTGGCCGCGATCAGTCCCTTCCACCGTCTTGCGAGCGTCGCCGCCGCCGGCGGGCATGCCCTGATCGGCGGCCGCGTCTAGGTCGACGGAAGATGGCGCAGAGGCTTGGGGCGCAGCGGGCGCACGGGATGGGCTGATGGCTGGTAGCCAGGACCGTAGGTTCCTACGTGCTGGAATGAAAAACAGCTTGTACATCAATGGGGATTGACTGACACTCTCTCTGCCAGCATGCCCAAGACGTGTATTCTCCGGGCGAACTCATTGGCAGTTAGGCCCAGTAGCCGTGGCCATTTCTAATTTGAGCGCCGGACCCCCAAACGGCAGAGCCGCCCTTTATTCTCCGAAGGGCCGGTTTCTCTCCGAACCTCTGGACTCCACCCATTCGGTACGGTTCTCGAAATTCGATCGTTTCGAGTTACTTATGAGCCTCAGCGGAAAGTGGTTCGGCCGTTTCTCACGGATAAGCGATCGTGTTCGCCTCGGAGGTATTTTCTCAGATGGAGGTCTTGCCGAACTTGCCAGCGCCAACGCGCGGCAGACCCATTCCTAGGCTCAAATCCTGGAAGTCGATAGTTGCCGCGCTCGCCGGATTTAACTCCAATCCGCATATTTTAGTGGTAGTCACGTCGCAACTTGATTTCTACCATTTTCCGGTAGCTCCATCGCACTTTCATTAATATCATCTGAAATCACGACTTCAGCCTCAAGCAAGCTGTGAGTAAGGCTCGCGCGGCTTGATTGGCTGTTGTCTCGGCAAGGACCACCAAGAGTCCGGCACGGCAGAATTTCGGGAGGACGCTATGGGAATTCCGGTCGGCGCGGCGGCCGTCATCGACCGCCTCGCGGGGATGGTCGGCGCGCGTGTGACCACCGCCCGCGGCGTCCTGGACGAGCACGGCCGCAGCGAGGCCTATCATGCGAACCAGCCGCCCGACGTCGTGATATTTCCGGAGGCCACGCAGGAGGTGGCGCAGATCGTCGCGCTATGCGCGACTGCCGGCATGCCGATCGTAGCGTTTGGCGCCGGAACTTCGCTGGAAGGCAACACTGCGGCGGTCGCCGGAGGACTCTGCTTCGATTTTTCGCGAATGAACAGGATTCTAAGGCTGAACGACAAGGATATGGATGTCGTCGTGCAGCCGGGCATTACGCGCAAGCAGCTCAATGCGCAACTGCGGGACACCGGCCTGTTTTTTCCGATCGATCCCGGCGCTGATGCGTCGATTGGCGGCATGGCGGCGACGCGCGCCTCCGGCACGATGGCGGTGCGCTACGGGACGATGAAGGACAACGTGATGGCGCTGGAGGTGGTGCTGGCGGACGGACGCGTGATTCGCACCGGCCGGCGCGCGCGAAAGTCATCCGCCGGTTATGACCTGACGCGATTATTCGTCGGCTCTGAGGGAACGCTGGGGATCATCACTGAAGTAACGTTGAAGCTGCATCCTTGGCCGCAGGCGATCTCGTCCGCCGTGTCCAGCTTCGGCGCCTTGCACGACGCAGTCGAAACCGCAATCGAGATCATCCAGTCCGGCATTCCGGTGGCGCGGATTGAACTGCTCGACGAAGTGATGATGCGCGGCATCAATGGCCATTTCGGACTCGCCTATCGTGAGGCGCCGACACTGTTCTTCGAATTTCACGGCACCGAGGCTGGCGTTGCCGAACAGGCGGAATTCGCCGAGGCGACCGCCGCAGAGCACGGCGGGCTCGGTTTCGAGTGGGCGCAACTGCCCGAAGAGCGCACGCGACTATGGCGCGCCCGCGATAACACGCTCTATGCGGGGTTGAGCCTGAGACCTGGCGCGCGCGCTATGATAACCGATGTCTGCGTGCCGATCTCGCGGCTTGCGGAATGCCTGGTTGAAACGCGGCGCGAAGTCGACGCCCTCGGGATGATCGCCCCAGTCGTCGGCCATGTCGGCGACGGCAATTTTCACATGTTGATCCTGATCGATCCCGCCAATGCCGAGGAGATCGCCCGCGCTAAGGCCCTGCACGCGCGCATGGTCGCGCGTGCCATCGCAATGGAGGGCACCTGCACCGGCGAACACGGCATCGGGCTTGGCAAGATCGACTTCTTGAAGGACGAACTCGGCGAGGCCGTCGATGTCATGCGCAGCATCAAGGCCGCGCTCGATCCCCTGGGATTGATGAATCCGGGCAAGATCTTTCGGTCTTCGCTGGAGCCGCGCGCATGAGCGCCGCCGTTCAATCCGCAGGCGACGCACCAATGACGACGCCGCTATTTGAATTGCGCGGCATCAGCAAGGAATTTCCCGGCGTCAAGGCGCTGGACGACGTGTCCTTTGCGGTGTGGCCGGGAGAGGTCCACATGCTGCTCGGCGAAAACGGCGCCGGCAAATCCAGCCTGATGAAGGTGTTGTGCGGCGCCGATAGCGCCAACGGAGGCGAATTTTACTATAAGGGCGACAAGGTCTCGATCTCCTCCGCCGCCGACGCAAGAAAACTCGGCATCGCCGTGATCTTCCAGGAGTTCTCGCTCGTCCCCTATCTCGATATCGCGCAGAACATCTTTCTCGGCCGCGAGCCGTCCGGCCGCATCCCCGGGACAATCGACCGCCGACGGATCTTGCGCGATGCCCGGCGCATTCTGGACACGATCGGTTTCAACATCGATCCGTCGGTCCTCGTGGAAAGGCTCGGCGTCGCCCAGCAGCAGATGGTGGAAATTGCCAAGGCCATTAGCCAGAACGCCCGTATACTGGTGATGGACGAGCCGACCGCGGCGTTGTCGGATCACGAGACTGAACTGTTGTTCGCGCTGATTGCGCGCTTGAAGACCGATGGTGTCGCCATCGTCTATATCTCGCACCGTATGGCCGAAGTCTTCGCATTGGGCGATCGCATCACCGTGCTGCGCGATGGGCGCCGCATCGACGAGATCCGCCCCGGCGACGCATCGCCGGATCAGCTAGTGCGCATGATGGTCGGCCGCACCGTCGACACGAGCTATCCGCGCCATTTTGCGGAAACGCCCGGGAAAGTGCTGCTCGAGGTCAAGGGTTTGGCAGCGGCAAGCGGGATATCAGATATCGATCTCGAGGTCCGCGCAGGCGAGATTGTCGGGCTTTGCGGTCTCGTCGGGTCCGGACGGACCGAAGTGGTGCGCGCGATTTTCGGCGCGGACAAGGTGACCGCAGGCGAGATCATCTTCGACGGGCAGCGGACGTCGGGGGGCCCCGACCGGGCCGCCCGGCGCGGGATCGCGCTGATCCCCGAAAACCGAAAGAGCGAGGGGCTCGCGCTCTTGCGCTCGGTCGCCGACAATCTCGTCGTATCCGCACTACGTAAGTTGTTTCCCTCTCATCTGTTCGAGCCGCGCCGAGCCCAGCGCGTTGCAGACGGGCTGGTCAAGCAACTGCGTATCGGAACACCAACGTCCAGGCAGACGGTGGGCCTGCTGTCCGGAGGCAACCAGCAGAAAGTCGTGATCGGAAAATGGCTCGCGACCGGGGCAAAACTGTTCATCTTCGATGAACCGACGCGCGGCATCGATGTCGGTGCCAAATCGGAAATCTTCGCGCTGATCGATCGGCTGGTCGCTGACGGCGCGGCCGCTTTGATGATTTCATCGGAGCAGGCGGAAATCTGCCACGTCTGCGACCGCGCCTATGTGATGCGGGAAGGCCGGATCGCGGGGCAATTGTCGCGCGCCGAACTGACGGAGGAAAACATCGTGAGACTAGGGATGCATCATGCGTGAGGCTATCACCTCTCTGCCCGGCAACCCGCTTCAACGGATCCCCGGCGTCGCCGTCACGCTGGTGCTGCTTGTCGCCGTGTTCGCGAGCGTTGCGCCGGGATTCCTGTCGCCGGCAAATATCACGAACGTTCTGGTGCAGTCGACCGTTCTGACAATGCTGGCGCTGCCGATGACGCTGATCATCATGACGGAGGGGCTCGACCTGTCGATGGGCGCCGTCCTGACCTTCACATCTCTCGTCGTGGCCATCGTTTCGCTGGCGACCGGATCGATGCTGCTCGGCCTCGGTGCCGCGATTCTGGCCGGCGCCGCGTTCGGTACCGTCAATGGCTGGCTGGTGGCGACTCTCGGCATTCCCCCGTTCGTGGCCACGCTCGGCACGTTGGGCATGGCCCAGGGCTTGTCGCTGATCATCAGTGACGGCCAGAGCGTTGTGGGCATCCCGCACAGCGTGCGCGACGTCTATTCGGCGACCATCGCGGGCGTGCCGGTACCCGTCGCGATAGCGCTGGTCAGCTATGCCGCCTTTCACGTACTTCTCTATCATACCCGCTTCGGCACATACATCTTCGCACTCGGCGGCAATCGAGAGGCTTTGAAATATGCCGGTCTGGCGCCGAGCAGATTGCTCATCGCCGTCTATGCGATCGGCGGCATGATGGCCGGTGTTGCAGGGCTGCTGATGACCGCGCGAATGAATTCCGGCCATCCGACCGCGGGCCTCGGTCTCGAATTCGACGCGATCGCAGCCGTGGCCGTGGGGGGCACGTCGTTCGAACGCGGCAATGGCTGGCTGTTCGGCACGGCGCTGGGCGTGATCGCGGTCGGCGTGCTGCGCAACGGGCTCAACCTGATGGCGCTTCCGTCGTCGATCCAGGTCGCCAGTGTCGGACTCCTCGTCATCGTAGCGCTGTTCTTCGACGGGTTGCGGAGCCGGTCATGACTGACCTGACCAAACAGGCCTTCGCGCCGCCACGTGCCCTGGTCTCAGGGGACGCACTTCAGATCTTCTACCGGTTGCTCGCTGCGCTCCTGATCTGTGTGGTTCTGTCGTTCTCGAGCGATTCCTTTCTTAGTCTCGGCAACATTGTCAACGTGCTGCGCCAGGCCAGTCTGATGTTCTTCATCGCGTCCGGCCTGACGCTGGTGGTTCTGACGGCAGGACTCGATCTGTCGGTCGGCGCCAATGTCGCGCTTTCAGCCTGCCTTGTCGGAACGGTTATCCAGCAGACGGGATCGCCTACCCTGGGCGTGCTTACCGGGCTTGCCACCGGCGGCATCATCGGCCTTCTCAATGGCGTGATGGTGACGGCGCTGCGCATCCCCTCATTCATCGCAACCTACGGCATGTTGTGGGTGCTTAACGGCCTCACCTACTGGTATATGGCCGGCGAGACCATCCATGGCTTTCCGCCGGGGTTTCGCCAGATCGGCAGCGGCTATCTATTCGGCTTGCCGATCCCAGTCTACCTTCTTCTGATTTTCCTCGCGGTCGGAACCATCTTCGCGCAACGGACGACCTGGGGCCAGGAGATCTACGCGACCGGCGCTAATCCGATCGCGGCACGGCTGTCGGGCATTCCGGTCGCGCGACGGCTGCTTCTGGTCTATGGGGTTTCCGGAACGATGGCGGGTCTGGCGTCGATCGTGTTTCTCGCGCGCTTGAATTCAGCGGAAGCCGACATCGGTGAAAGCCTGACGCTTCCCGCGATCGCGGCGGTGCTGATCGGCGGCACGTCGCTGTTCGGCGGCGTCGGCACCGTGTTCGGCACCTTCGTCGGCGCGCTGATCCTGACGCTGGTGCTGAACGGCATGAACCTGCTGTCGGTCAACGCCAGCTGGCAGCCCCTCGTCACCGGTGTCATCGTCATCCTGGCTGTCTGGGTCGACATGAAAACGCGCCATCGTACGCCATGATATTCTGCAAACTTCAACAAACCAAAAAAGGGATGGAAACATGAAGCAATACCGGAAATTGACCTGCGCTGTTCTGGTGCTGTCGGGCGGATTCGCGGCCGGCGCACGGGCCGACGGCGAGACGATCGCTGTTTTCACGAAGAACCAGACCAACCCTTTTTTCCAGACCGTGCGGGTCGGCGCCGATGCCGCGGCGAAAGGGCTCGGCGCGAGAACGCTGCACTATATTCCGACCAAGCCCGACAGCATTCCCGAACAGCTCAGCCAGATCGAAGACGTCGTGGTGAAGAAGCCGAGCGCCATCGTCTTTATTCCGGTCGACTACAAGGCGATGGTGCCGGGCATCGAGAAGGTCAACGAGGCCGGAATCCCGGTCGTGAACATCACCGACCGCTCGGCTGGCGGCAAGTTCGTCGCGTTCGTCGGCGCCGACGACTACAGCCTCGGCCTCGAGACGGCCCGCTATCTGCTCAAGACGCTGGGCGGCAAAGGCAACATCGTCATCATCGAAGGCGTCAAGGGCTCGCTGACCAATGTCGACCGTGTCAGGGGCTTCAACGACGCGCTGAAGGAAAATCCGGGCGCGAAGCTGCTCGCTTCCCAGCCCGGCAATTACCAGCGGCTGCAGGCGCTCCAGGTCATGGAGAATCTGATGCAGTCCAATTCGCAGATCGACGGCGTGCTCGCGGCCAACGATGCCATGGCAGTCGGCGCCATCGAGGCGCTCGACGGCGCGAACCGCAAGGCGCAGGTGATCGGCATTAACGGCACCAAGGAGGCCGTCGATGCGATCAAGTCAGGCAAGCTACTGGCGAGCGGCGACTATAACGGTTTCGTTCAGGGCTGTGTCGGCACCATGATCGCGATCCGGTCGCTGCGCGGCGAGCCGGTGGTTACGGAAATCGTGCTGAAGCCGACCGTCATCACCAAGGACAATTATCAGCCATATGACGTTGCGCTGGAATCGCGGTCGTGCCCGTCCTGGGACGAAGCCGAGAAACTTCGTACGAAGTAACCGGCGCAGCGCGTCTGTTGCAGCGTACACGGGAGACCAGGCCGTCAATCGGATCGGCGGCAGCGATTGTCTGCCGATCGCCAAAACAAGCCCGACATCGCTTCAGGATTGCCCGCAAATGGTTCGACGTTAAGGAATGATCAGAAGGCACTACGACTACCCTTAGCAGTCAGCGTCCGTCGGATAGACAGGGTAATTTCGGACAGCGACGGCCTAATCGAGTTAGTTGAGGGGGTTGCCTTTTATTCGCGTATAAATAGTATTGAGGCTGTCTATTCAGCGGCTCGGTAGGTCGCACAACACATAACTCAGAATTATAGGCACCGCCGCTGCCGAAATTGAGTTTCGCCATCGCGAGCAGGAGCTAGAACGCATATCCGATCAGGCTGACGCGGGATCTTGCTGCAGCATGGGCTTGGCTTCGAGCCGGTCCGCGAAAGCGGACGCGTTGGGGTTGTCGCGTCCGAAGACGATTGAACTAAGTTCGGAATTTCTCGCGAAGACATCCATGGCATCTGTATGTGGAATCAGGCTCGATCCGAAAGCCGGTTTATTGCACTCATCGCCTGTATGCGAGGTTGTACATCAGGCGCTTCATCGGCAATGAACGTCACTTACGCCGATCGCGACATGCTTTCGAGGCGCTCACGCTCTTTCGAGTCGCTCACGCTGCTTGCGTCCGGCTAACCTATAACGAGTTTGCATACGAGCGATCACTGGAGAAAGCGCCGACGCGGTCAGAGGGAGAAATGCCATGCCACGCAATGGGTATCTTCGCTATGAGCCATCCATCGAACAACCGCGGCCGGATGAGGCGAAAACCATCGAGGCAATCGTGGCTTCAATCGAACGCACGAACGTGTCTAGTTTGGCTAAGCACCACCGCGCTATCCGTCAGCAACATGCCAAAGGCCAGGGATTCCTGAGGGGCGAATTGACTGTTTATGATGATTTGCCCAATCACCTGCGCCAAGGCATGTTTGCGACGCCTCGTACCTATCCGATCATAGTCCGCCTCTCCACCGCGCTTGGCGATATCCGCAGTGATCGCATCCGGCTTCCGCGAGGCATGGCCATCAAAGTAATAGGCGTGAGCGGCCCCAAGGCGCTGCCCGCCGACAATTCAACCAACCAGGACATCCTCCTCGTCAATCACAAGAGCTATTTTTCGGACGCCGCCGCTTATCTGAGCGCGCAGCGCATCGTTTTCGAACTGGAGCCCCGCGTGCCAGATTTCCTGCTCAGACTCAGCGGTCTCCTGGCACGCGGCCTCGTCAAGCTCTCCAATTGCACCGGCATTCCCATTCCGATGATTCTTAACGCGATCGGCGACTCCGGTAACAACATTCTTGGCGAGAGTTTTTATTCGGAGGGAGCGATACGTTTTGGCGACTATGTCGCCAAGCTCTGTGCCGCCCCCAATTCGGAGTCGGTTCTCAAGTTCAGAGGCCAGCCCAGCTTCAGAGACGACAGTTCCGTGCTGAATGCCGTCGTCGAGTTTTTCAAGAAGAACTCGGCGGAATACGAACTTCGTGCTCAGCTCTGCACAGATCTACAACGCACCCCGGTCGAGGACGCCTCGATCGATTGGCCCGAAGAAATTACACCATATCAACCCCTGGCAAGAATCACGCTTCCACCTCAGGCAGCCGACGGACCGGCACGCCGGGCCTATGCAGACGACCGTCTGTCGTTTGATCCGTGGCGGTGCCTTGCCGATCATCAACCACTTGGCTCCATCATGCGGCTGCGCAAGGAGGCGTACCGGAAATCCAGCGATTTTCGTCGCAAGCCGCCGACTACGGAACCTACAGAACCGCAGCACATCTCGGAGTTTCCGGACTGACTGCGGTCAAGCTTTTGATCCGGTTTTCAAAGCTTTGTCTGCCGGCCGGCACCGGCGAGAAACGCGACTGATCGCAAAGGATCGTTCGGCTCTAGCGAATTCGTCAGGGATCTGACGATCTGGTCCGAACGGCACCGGTATTTGGCAGCTTTCTCAGGCTCTCCGCTGTTCTCATAAAAACGCGCGGTTGTGGCATACACCCTCCAGGCCGCAAGAGGCAGCCTGGCAGTGCGGGCAATTGCGATGGCCCGGGACAAATCCGATCTGGCCGATTGGGAGTTTCCCGCTGCCATCGCTGCTCGTGCCATGACGTTGTGCGAAAGCGCGAGGAAGGCACGGTCGGGTGCGGCTGCCGTAACCTCATGGAGTCGCGCAGCCGCTTTTTGCGCTTGATCCAGGTCTCCGGCCTCAAGCCAGTAGTCGCAACAGCTCAAGAGATATTGCGGGACTATCAGCGACTCCATCGGCACACCGGCGATTTCGATCCGCTGCTCGATTGCGTCAAGGTGCTTGCGGGCCGAGGGCAGATTGCCCAGCCCGATATATGCTCTCGCCAACAGGGTTCTTCCGACAAAGAAATTGAACGGATTCGCTTCAACCATCGGATTGAGCGTTTCTTCCGAACGGCTTGCGGCGCGCTCAAAATCCTTCGCTTCGGCGTGCAGCCATCCGATCGTCAGGTGGCACAATGCGCTGGCTTGGGGATTCGCGTTTCGCTCTGCGATTGCCAGGGCGGAGGCCACGATCTCCCGTACTTCGCCCCATTTTCCGAGATAGAGCAGCGCAAAAGCTTCGACCGTGTTGTAGAGAGCGAAGAGATATACATCGCCGACCATGCGGGCCAACTCCCGGCCCCTTCTGGTCGCGTCGCAGCACGCTGGGTAGTTCGAACTCAGGAATTCGAGCACCATCTCCATCGAGCAGCGCCTCATCCGCATGCTGAGGTCCTGTGATTCCGCAATCAGCGTCGCCGCCTGACGGCAGAAGTCTGCATCTTCCTTCCGCCAGCCCCGCAGCATGAGAGAGAGATTGGCGACGTTCCCCTGCACCAGCGCCCTGAATGCGGGATCATCGATCGCGCGGCTCTTTGCGAATGCCTGCTCCGCGAACGGCAGGCACTGACGTCGATCGACGTAAAGGCAGAATCGGCTGAGATCGACAAGCCCATTGACCTCTTCTCGAAGATGTCCGGTCTCCACGGCATGGGTAACCATTGCGGTAAGATCTTCGAGCGAGCGAGGGAAATTTCCACCGGCGCGCCACGTCCAAGCCCTCTGAAGAAGGAGCTTCAGGCGCGTCGCCGGTTGTACCTCCCCCGGGAGGTGAATCAGAAGTTCGAGCGCCCGGGTCAGGTAGCTTGCCGCTTCCCCCGTGCAGAACCGCCGCGCCGCACTCTCGGCGGCGAGGCCCAAGTAGCGCACGGCCTTCGGGAAATCGTGCCCAAGCTCGAAATGAAGCGCGAGCGCGGAGGCCACCTCGGGCGCCCGGTCCCCGTACCCGTGTTCGAGGCTTCCTCCCACACGCAAATGCGTATTGACCCGGCGCGCGGGCGCAAGTCGCTGATACAGGACCTCCTGGTAAAGCGCGTGTTGGAACGCGTAGCAGCCAGAGACCGCCCCGTTTGGCCATTCGGTCACGCCGGCCGAGGCTACCACGCGGCCCGTCCGCGCCAGTTCCTCGCAAATCTGCTCGACTTCCAGAACGTCGCGATCCAGCGCCCCTGCCACCAAGACAGCCGAGAACTCCGCGCCCGCCGCGCTCGCGACTTCGAGCAAGCCTCGCTCGTCGACGCTCAAATCATCGATCTGCCGCGTAATCATCTCCCGCAGATCGCGCGGCATCGTGTCCTGAGAGATCGCTTCCTCAGATCCTAGTCGCCACGTTCCATCGAACTCGACGATCGCCCGTTGCGCGATGAGATGATCGACAAGGGAGACGACGAACAGCGGTTGTCCACCGGTTCGTGCAAAGATCCGCTCCTCCAAGCTTTTGGCAAGCTCGGCAGAGCCAAACCTTAAGCCAAGGTATTGCTCGACTTCAGTGCGTGCGAGCCGATCGAGAGCAAGGTCCGTACATCGACCATGGATCTGCAGATCCTGGTGAACGGCTCGAACTGGATGCTCCCCGACAGCGACGTCGATTGGCCGATAGGTGGCAAGGACAAGTATGGCCACCTTTCGATCTCGCCGCGCAATGCGAGAGAGTGCGTCCACCGTTGCGACATCACTCCAATGCAGGTCTTCGAGAATAATCACCCAAGGTCGTTCGGCAGCCAGGCTCTCCATGAGATCACCGAATTCGCGAAGCATGCGTTCCCGTGTGGCTCCGAAGACTTCATGGTGGAATGCAGCACGATCCTCTTCGCGCAAAAAATCTGGCATCTGCGCCAACCATGTGGGCGCGTGTTCGCGAAGAGATTTGAGCAGGGACGCTCCATCGGCTCCGCGGCATTGTTCGTGCAGCGCCTCGATCAGCGGTAGGAAAGCCTCATGGGTTCCGAACAGTTCGTTGCAACCACAGTGCAGCACGCCCATCCCGTGCCGCTTCATCCGCTTCGTCGCCATCCGGATAAGTGTCGTCTTGCCTATCCCGGCTTCACCGGTAATGAAAACGACCTGACGGTGTCCGCCCAAGGCTTGCTGCAGCACGCTTTCCAGAATCCGCAGGGGACCGGCCCGTCCGACCCGCCAGCGTCCGCGTTGATAGGCCGTATCGTCCGGAACGGGAGCTTCCTCCTCGAGCGGATGCTGGACATCGGGATGGCGAATCGCGTGGACGGAGGCAATGAACCGATATCCGCGCCGCGTTACGGTCTCAATGTAATTCGGCGCCAGCCTGTCGTCGCCCAACGCGGAGCGAAGTGAGTTCATGGCCACGGTCAGGCTCGACTCGCTTACGTGGAGGTCGGACCAGATGGCGTTGAGCAGTTCGTCCTTGGTTACCAATTCTCCGGGGCGTTCGACCAGGCAGCACAACAGCTCGAAAGGCTTCGGCGCCAGCACGACACGGTCTTGTCCTCGCCAAAGCAGGGCGTTGACCCGATCAAGCCGAAACTGACCAAAGGCAAACTCGCCTGTTCTCACGGCTGCGACCCTCACAGTCCGGATGTCTCCCGATCTTAAGAGAAAGCTAAGCGAAATGTAAGGGCGTCTTAAAGACCCAAGGACCGCGCGAGCACTAGCGTCGTTCACATCGGCGGTCCCGCCAGCAAGACCGGCGCGGGCGCCGAAGAGGAGGAAGGATCATGCTGAATCCAGCTCCCAGGGGAAACGACCAACAGATCGCGGTCACTGCAGCGGAAAGCGCGGCACTGATCGTGGTACCCGAGAAGATTGAATTCCTCAATTTTCTCGCCGACAAAACCGAGAGCATCGACTTGCCGGACGTGCAAGGGCGGCTAGACGGCGAGGGGCGGTATCCACGGCAAGTGTCCGAGCAGGTGCAGGCCGAAGAGGACCAGCCCAAGGAGCTGAAACGCGAAACATCCTTCCTTGGCGGAGCTCTGCGCTTCGCGGGAGCAATCGTCGGATATATGTTGGGCGGTCCGGCGGGAGCTGCGCTCGGTTCGATCGTTGGGGAGGTGATGGGCGACATGGCCGCTGAGCGAAGCAGCATCATCTGGCCCGACCTTGGGCGCGCATTTTTTTATCCCAAAGTAGGTTATCAAGAAGAAGATGCTTGTGATCGCGGCAGCCATGACTCCATTCACCTCGAGCGGAGTCGGTGCGAGGGCCGCAGGACTACCGACTTATGAACTGATGGGGTTCCCGATCTCCCCGCACCAGTTTTCGGTGGTGGGATCGACCCATGTTGAGCCGCGGTCGCCCGTCCCAACGCTTACGTTATTCGGAAGGCCCGCCTCTCCGCATCAAATCGCAGTCTTGATGCCGCGCCGGGAAACGGCCGGGATAACGGCGACCCGGGTGACCAACGCTGAACTCTCTGCACCTGAGCCGGAACTTTCGAACATGGCGATTCTCTGCTCATCTGCTTGCCTGCGGTTGCCCCACGGCGCCAACCGCGGGCTTACCCTGCGGCCCGAATATCGCTCCACGCTAATACGATCGCATGGCGCGAGGGCGGTAAAGTAGCGATCAGGCAAATGGTCGCCGATGGACGGAGCAAGCAACAGCGTAAGTCTGCCTAGCGCATCGACCCGCGACGTTGGTGACGGGCCTCCGAAGAGATTTCGCAATTGGCCTCCTACGTCCTTGAACAAGTCGTCTCCGCTGGACGGCTCGTCCGAACTGAGTTCGGAGCTGAGCTGCGTCAAATTGAATTTCGCGCCGCTCTCGCAACCGAAAATCGGCCGACGTGATGGAAGCCGAGTTCGACCGGTGGAACAGTAGGTACGATATCCCTTCTCTGGACAAGGCGGTAGGTCGTCGACCCGAACGTAGCACTGTAAGTGGCGACGAAATCCGTCCGCCCGACGCGCCGAAGACGAAGACTTGAGCAGAGTGAAGATTTTTTTCCTGTCGTGCTCGGTCCACCGTCACCAGTGCGATGGCCGCCCCTGCGAATCTCGCACGATAATCAACGCCGAGTGATAGCCACGTCGGCGGTACCGATATTGTTGGCGTAGAAGGCGCCAGCGAGGCCCGGCACCCCAATGACGGCGTCGTTGACGAAAAGGAAAAGTTCGCCGTCACGGGTTGCGTGGAGCACTTCATCGATCGTGTGGTCCTTTGGATCTGGATCCAAGAAGCTCTCTTCCCCACCAGTTCCGCCGGTTCGCGCCACAATGCGAAACCATGGTCTGATCAATTCGCGACGCATCGGAACGGCGAGGACCATGAGCCCTTTTTGCCAGAATCTTGGTGCATCAAGGCTGTAAAATCCTGCCAGGCTCGTGGGGATATCACGATCATACCAGGACGCTTCCTTAGATTTGATTGTGATTGCGTAGCGGCCACCATTTTCCAGCAGAATTCCGGTCGCCGAACAGACAGAAGAGGTGTTGAAAGCAAATACTCTCGTTTCTCCTTTGGCCATTCGAGTGGAAGCGGCGTTCTCGCTGCAAACAAAGCCTGCATCGTCAAGAGCAATGTAGGCGAGGTGATTCAAAAGCATGACACCCGCATACAGAAAGAAGATGGTAGAGAGTCCAGGACCAATGCTAAATTTCCATGATCTCTTTGCGGCCACATAGGCCGGGCTGTTTCGTAGCCGGTAGATCCAGTTGTCGTAGGAACGTGAGACGGCATGGCCGTCGACTACTGTGCTCTGCCAGATCGAGCCCATGTCGCTCTTGATCTGAGACGCCAGCCGTACGCCCAATGAGGTTAGTGCTCCGGCAACAGCAGCAAGAATTACGAAGGTGATGGGGCTGCGCGCATATCCGTTCACCCAGGGATCGGCGACTGAAGGCAGAAACGAACTGAGGAGGCGGATCAGATCAGAAATCCAGCGCACCGGGCTAGAGTATTCATCTGACGCAGGAAGGCTCTTCAGGAGCGGGAAAATAACTAGAGCAGCCGTTGCAAGGACCGTTAAGAAATAGACGATGCGGCGCTTCCAGACCGTATTCCACACGCTCTCCTGGGCTTTTGCACGCGCCTCGCTCTGTAAGAGCGTTTCATAGGGATTTGTAGACGCTGGAAGAATTTGTCCCGTGTCAGTCACGACTTCATAGCCTGCGGGAATCCCGAGAGGCGCACAGGGATGCGCATTATTCTGGACGCGCTTGAAGACGCTTTCGTGGATCTTGGGCAGGCGGATATTGACCTGGTCGCCGGGATTCTCTGAAAACTTGTCGTGGCACAGTTCGGCGAGATGGCGCGGGCCGTAGCGATAGTAACCGCCCAATCCGCTGCGCGAATCATAGAGTCGGCCGTCCTTGTCCCTGGCGGCGCTGGTATTGATCAAGCTATCTGGGTCGGCATTCGGCGCTGACTTGAATTGCAATCCACACTTCTGCGCCTCGGTCATGATCCAATACTGTGGAATTCGCGCCAGTGAATCATCGGGATAGCCACCGCCGACATTGGAGTGCATTCCCGAGAACCAGACCTGACTGATGCGTTCGTCGGATACGAGCCGGGTCTGGTCCGAATCGGTGGTTAGCTCGGCACTTTCATCCCAAAGGACCGGGTGAAACGTGGTGCGTTCGTCGTCCAACGCAAGGGCGTGGCAGGCTCGCTGGACTCGAGGGTTAAGCACACGGTTGGGCAGCTCAAGCGGCCAGATCCACTTGTTGACGCCGCGGGTCATTTCATCGACCGGCAACCCGTAGGCCGCCACGGTGTCCCAGAGTCCGAGGAAGCGTATGTTGTTGACGTGTCGATTGCCTGCCGCCGTGGTGGATGGTGGAATCTTGCGATCCTTGTGGAAGAGTTCCCACCAGACGGTGTGGTACTTGCGCCTCCGATAATCGCGGTAAGCGGCTTTCGCCAGATGGTCGAGGTCAGTTTCGTTCGTGGCCTGCACGAGGCCCTGGTCAAGTATCAGACCTACGACAACGCGGATCGTGAATGCGCCACGGCTAAAACCGAAGCCAAATATTTCATTGTCGTCGTCGCGGTAGTTTCTGCAGACAAATTTATAGATGTCGATGACGTTACGCTTCAGGCCGAAGCCAAACGCGCCACCGAGGAGTGCCAATGGCTTGAAGGTCGAGGTGCCAACTCCGTCATCATAAAGAGCAACCTGATCAGAGTTCGAGAGATCGAGGGCTTCAAAGGTGCGCCAGACGTTGGTACGCCACACCGCGGCTGACGAGTTTCCGGTCCCGTCGGAGAGCACCACGATTCTTCTCTTCGCCATCGCCCAAGTCCTCCCAGAGGCGCATCCGGCAGACTAGCGTGGTGGTGTGACTGATCGGTGTGAACTGGTTCACATCGAACAATCTTGGTGTAAGATCGGAGCATTGGCTGGTTGGCCCGCAGCCGGTGAGTGCAGCGCAAAAGCTTATTCCATAACGTCTGATGTGCGATTGGAAGCAAGTGACGCGAAGCGGTTGCCAAGACAATTAGGTCTGCGGACCGTTCCTCTCAGTGACGAGAAGCCGCCCCCTGCTACATCGAGGGATGCAAGCATTTATCCAGAACGGTGTGGTTCTCGTATTCGCTTATTTCTGGCTCGCGGTCGGGTCCAGACTATCTAGAATCTGTTTGGCGTGCCGCAAATCCGCCGAGTCAAAGCCTTCGGTAAACTGGGCGTAGATGGGTTGCAGCAGATGCCGCGCTTCGATTGCCCGGCCTTTGCTTTGCCAGAACGAGGCAAGATCGCAGGCCGTGCGCAGCTCCCAGCAACGGGCCTGTTGACCCCTCGCAATCTCAAGGCTCTTAGCGAACAAAATCTCGACTTGATCACTCGCGCGTTCGGTTGCGGAGAGCAAGCCCGCTTTGATGCGCAGGATCTCTGCCAGGCACCAGTACTCGCCCGTCTGCTCGGAGATAGCAATTGCCTGCTCAATCGCACCCAGCGCGGCCTCGTTGCGACCTGCTTTGTTGCAAGCCTGGGCTTCAAGCACCAAAAACAGGGGCAGCCACAGCCGCGCTCCTGCCTCTCGCCAAGCAGCCACACCCGCGCGAAGCAGCTCGATCCCGCGATCTATCTCGCCCTCATTCACGGTTGCCCATCCCTCGAGAATGCGCCCGCAGGCCATCCAGTGTGACAGACCGTGTTCCTGGCAGAGTGAGACGACTGAGCGCGCGTAGGATCTCATATCCTCCGAGCTGCGCCGGAAAATGTCGATCATGCCGCGGGCATGGCAAAGGGTGAAGGCCTGGGTGTGTGGATGGGACAGCTCCTCCGCGCGTGTCACTGCATCGGCTGCAATCTGCGATGCCTGGTCGACGGACCCCAGATGCCACAAGGCCCAGCTCAAGTAGCACAAGGCAGCTGCGCCAACATCCTGGCCATACTGGTATTGCAACGGAGCTCGGCGTTGGGGGTCGTAGAGCGCTCTGGCTTGCTCAAGATGAGGCAGAGCAGCGGTGAATTCGCCTTTCGTCACATACGTGGTGCCCATGATGCGATGAGCAACAGACAAAGCCGCCGCGTCAGTGTGGCGTTCTGCCTCTTTAAGGAACTCGCCGGCTGCGTCCGTCTGCTTGGCGACCTCACCGCCGACATAGTGGCCCGCCCAAATCCCATAAAGGATGGCCAGCTTTTGTGCCGGATCGGTTTCATCGTCGATGAGGTCCTTCGCACGAAGCAAGACTTCCGCGGTCTCGCGTGCTGCGTAGCCGTAGACGGCAATCATTGCCTGGCTGAACATTACCTCCAACCCGAGCGCCGCACGTCTGCGTGCCGGACCTTCAGGACGCGAACGCAGCAATTCGAGCGCCTGGGTCAGGTGGCGGATCGCCTCCGCGTTGGCCGAACGCTCGATCGTCCGTTGGCCAGCCTTTCGAAGATAGCTGATGGCCCGCTCAGTGAGGCCAGCCTGGATGAGATGATGAGCCAAGAGCTCGGGTTGAGTTTCGACGGTCTCGGGGAATCCCTCCTCGAGGGCATCGGCGATCCGCCCGTGAAGCTGCTGCCGTTTGCTGCGCACCAAGGTGCCGTAAGCCGCATCTTGAACCAGGGCGTGCTTGAATACATAGGTTGAATCCGGCGGTTCGCCTCGGGCAAATATCAACTCGGGAGCCGCGAGTTGGGCAAGAGCCGCATGCAACGGTGGTCCTGTTATAGGTGCGACAGCGGCGAGCAGCCGGTAGGAGAATTCGCGACCGATGGCCGCGCCGACCTGAGCGATCTCCCTAACCGGTCCGAGCCGATCTAGGCGGGCCGTCAGCGAGCCAAGCAGCGTTGTGGGAATCGCAAGCGGCGGAAGTGGGCCGACGGCGGTAAGTTGATCACCTGCACCTTCAAGCAGGCCCGATTCCAGCACCGACTTCGTGAGTTCCTCGACGAACAACGGAACCCCATCCGTCTTGCTGATGATCTGCGCGTACATTTCCGAAGGCAGGGTCCTTTGTCCGGCCACGTCGAATATCATGGCCTCGATCTGCTCGCGCCCGAGCCGGTCAAGCCGCAGCATGGTTACGTGAGGCTCATTGAGCCATTGCGGGAAGAACTCCGGCCTGAAGCTGATCAGGACGAATACCTGCGCCGTTTTGATCGAAGCGACGATACGGCTGAAGATATCGAGGGTGCTGGAATCCGCCCAGTGTGCGTCGGCGAGCTCGATAACCAGCGGCCGGTCGCGTGCGAAACCCAATATGTGTCGGATCAGCGCCGCAATCGTGAGGTCCTTCTGCCGCTGAGGTGTCAGGCCTGGCGCCGGGAGTTCACCTGGGATCGACAGCAGGGCAGCAAGGGAGCGCATATCGACAGGGGTCGCTGCACTGGATTCGGGCAGCGCAGCTTCCAGCTTCTCGAGCTTGACGTCAGGCGCGTCCCCTCGCTTGATTTGAGCCGCATGCTCGATCTGGTCGATAATCGGAAAAAACGGGCTGTTCGCATGGTGCAGCGCGCATTGATACCGGATTGTGCTATGCGGCTTTGCGTTAATCCGCTCCAGAAAGACTTCGCAAATGCGCGACTTTCCGATGCCGGCTTCACCGCACAGAAGCGCGACTTGACCTTGATTGGCTTTGGCTCGATCCCATAAGGTCAATAGCTGCTGCAATTCATGCTGCCGGCCGACAAACTGCGTGAGTCGTGGCCCCTGCGTAGAGCTGAACCGGTTCTCGATGGACCGCCTTCCCGCGACCAGGCAAGCGTTTACCTTTTCGGAAATTCCCGCAAGCTGGTACGAGTTGGAATCATCGCAAATGAATGCGCGACCAAGCAGCTTGCGCGTGCTTGCGGCGACGAGGATCGAACCTGCGGGAGCTATGTTTCGCAAACGGGGAGCAACAGTTGAAGGTTCCCCGACCGCGCCTTGGTCTGCAACCACGACCAGGCCTGTAGCGATTCCGATTCGTACCTGCAACGGTTTGCCGGAGGTCCATACGAGCTCGTCGATCTTCGCTGCAAGATCAAGCGCCGCATGCGCGGCGCGTTCCGCATCATCCTCGTAAGCCCTGGGATAACCGAATAACGCCAGAACCTCGTGCCCCGTGAAAGCAGCAACGCTCCCCCCCATATTCGTGATCGCGCTTGCGCAAGCGTCTTGGAAACGGTGGACCACGCCAGCGAGGTCCTCGGGGTCGACGTCAATGGCGGGTGCCATCGAACCCACGAGCTCACAGGACAGCACCGTCAGCTGGCGTCTCTCGGACCCGGAATGCGGCAGGTTGATGCGGGAGCCGCGCGCTCGCTCCGGCGCAGCCTCCATTTGCTCTCCAGATTCGACGGCGGCCGGCGACTCGCGATTTTCATCGACAGTTGGTGGACCGGCGGCAAATTTGTAGCCGGCACCTGACACCGTGATGATGAACCGCGGCGCCTTTGGGTACGGCTCGATCTTTCGCCGCAGCCGGCCGACGTGCATATCGATGCTGCGGCCATACAGCTCCTCGCCATGCCCTGCTATTGCCTGGCTTAATTGATCGCGCGACAACACGCGGCCTGGATTCCGTACAAATGCAACGAGTAGCGCAGCCTCCGCTCGGGTCAGCGCTACCTCGCGTCCGTCCGCATGCAAGAAAGTCCGACCAGGCAGGTTGAACCTGCAGCCCTCGATGCGCAGAGCGGCCGGTGCCAGTGCGGCATGGTCTTCCCCAGGGGAAGCGACCATCTCGGCGAGGCGACCAAGAAGCTTCTGTTCATCCAACGGTTGCAATAAATAGGCATCCGCGCCCGGAAGAGAACGACCCAGCCTGGCAAGATCCGCCGATCGCTCTGCCAACACGATCAATCTCGGAACTCTGTCGCTCAGTCGCCGCGCGAATGCCAAATCCGCAAGGCCAGAGCTAATTACAAGGATGGCGGCATCTATATCTTCGTGGACAGCCAGATCGAGTGCACGCCTTTCGTCCGCAGCGAGCTCAAGGGCATAGCCGGCCGGCTGCAGCAATCGCGCGATCTTGGCTCGAAGCGCCGTCCCCTGCGCTACAACTAGTACGAGCTTTCCGAACTTTCCCATCCGATATTCCGCCCGGTCCTGTGCACGAGTAACCGGGGCAAAGCCACCCAAGTTGTTACATTTTAATTACAATCCTGACAATGGCCCGGCTGCGCCATTAAGTTATTGTTTACAAAGCGGCAATTAGGAGACCTGCCGCGCCCGGTAATAGGATGTTTATTAAATAATTTATTAACTAATTTTGGGGGCCCAATTGAATTACACGGGGCGATTTTCACCCGGCGCGTCGGACGTGGAATCCGTCCGTTTTGATTTCGGCTCGTTGCCGGATCACGGCCACTCGGGAACGTTCAAAGTTCCGGACGCGCACCTTCTCTTCTCTGGGGATTATCTTAGGTCAGGCAGTGATCTGATTATCTCGGATCACCTGCATCGCGTGGTGTTGCCGGATTATTTTCACGGCGACAAGCGACCTTTGCTCGTCTCGCCTGACGGGGCTCCGCTCGATGCCAATGTCATTGACGCGTTAACAGGCTACACACACTACGCCCAGGCAGCAGGAGCGGCCGGCAAAGTGGTTGGTCATGTCGTCAAGATGACCGGCAGCGCCAGCATCGTACGCAACGGCGTAACCATCGTACTCAATAACGGCGATGCCGTCTATCAGACCGACGTGGTGCAGACCGGCAGCAACTCGACGCTCGGTCTCGTGCTGGTCGACGGCACGACATTCAATCTGACCGCCAATGCGCGGTTGATGCTGAATGATCTAACCTACGATCCTACCAGCACATCGAACACAGCTCTGTTCACCCTGGTTCAGGGGGCCGCCAGTTTCGTCGCCGGGCAGGTCGCCAAGACTGGAGACATGAAAGTTGGGACGCCCGTTGCCACGATCGGTATCCGCGGCACGGCGGTCATTCTCGATATTTCCTCCACCGACGGAACGGTAGGCATTTCGGTCGTCGATCAGCAAGACGGGCAAGTTCACGCGGTTCAGGTGTTCAAATGCGTTTCGACGGGCGTGCCCGGGGCGGCCTGCACGGCGGGGGATTTGATCGGAACAGTGACGAGCAATGGACCGTCGCTGACACTAACACCTGCGGCCAACTTTCAGGTTGTGGCACAAGAGAACAGCAAGACCGCCGCCCAGGTTGGGCAGGAATTTAATGCTTTCCAGCAGGTTTTGAGCACCTACGATGCTGGCAAGCAGCTGGTCCCAAATACGCCGCCACCTTCCGACGGTAAGCGAGGGGATGCCAATCCGCAGTCAACGACCAAATCTGCGAGCGCCGGTAGCAGCACGCCGCCAGGCGACACGAACAGCACCCAGATTATTACGACTCCGGTCAGCACCGCTCAACATCTGGATGCCGACACAGAGCCCAATGTTGTAGTCACGCCATTATCGTCGCCCAGTGTTAATCCGACTCAATCCCCCAGTTTACTTCAAGCTCCGTTTATCCAAGCTCCGATTATCCAACCACTTCCTACGATTGTGGCCATCACGAGCCCAGTTGCCGCGGGCAACATCATTAACCAGAGCGCGATATCGGCGGGCTTCATTATCAGCGGCACGGCGACCGCTGGCAATGTGCCTGTGAACGGCCAGACGGCGACGGTCGCAATCGTCGACAGCTCGAATGTCGTCAAATACACCTACACGACGACGGTGACGAACGGGGCATGGTCGGTGAAGGTGCCGGCAGCGCAGGCGCTGGCGCTGGCCGACGGTAACTACAGCATCCAGGCGACTGTATTAGATACCACCGGCAGTACGACGACCACGGTAACGCAGACGATCACGGTGGACACGGTTCCACCGACCGTGACCATCAGCACCACCGACACGACAACCAATCAGCCGACGCAGAAGATCTCCGGCCACGTAACCACGACCGAGGCTGCGGCCGGAGGAACAGTAACGTTGTACGACACCGTTAACGGTGTCACCACGCAGGTCGGCACCGCGGCCGTCGGCAGCGGCGGAGCGTGGTCCACCAGTGTGACGCTGTCAGGCAACGGCACCCACAGCATCGTGGCCAAGGATACCGATGTGGCCGGCAACACCGGGGCCAGCACGCCTGTCGTGTTTGCGCTGAATACTGCCGCCCCGACGATCGCGATCACGACCCCGGTCGCCGGGGACAACATTATCAACAAGGTCGAGGCGGCGGCAGGCGTCACCATCAGCGGCACGGCCACGGCTGGCAGCGGCGGCGCGGCTGTAAACGGCCAGGCCGCGACGATCGCGATCGTCGACAGCACCAACGCCGTCAAGGACGCATATGCTGCGACGGTGACGGGCGGGGTCTGGTCGGTGAACGTGACGGCGGCACAGGCGCTGGCGCTGGCCGACGGCAGCTACTCCATCAAGGCGAACGTATCCGATACCGCCGGCAATAGCTCGACCACCGCGGCGCTGACGATCACGCTCGACACCACGGCGCCGAGCGGCGGCCCGCCGGTCCTGACGGCGGCGTCGGACTCCGGGACGTCGCATACCGACGGCATCACCGACGTGACCGCGCCGACCTTCGCGGTGGCGCTCAATCCGACGGTTGCGGCGGGCGATACGGTCAAGCTATTGCTCGGCGGTTCGCCGCTGGCGCATCCGGTGACGCATACCGTCACGGCGGCGGACATCACCGCCGGCAGCGTCAGCCTGAAGGTGACGGCAGGCGACCTCGGGGCCGACGGCTCGAAGTCGATCACGGCCCAGTTCACCGATCTGGCGGGCAACAGCTCGACCACGTCGGCCGACGTGATCACGCTCGACACCACCGCCCCCGTGGTGGCGATCGGCAACACCGGTGGTCCGACCAACCAGCCGAGCCTGAGCCTTACCGGAACGATCGCCGGCGCCGATGCCGGCACCACGATCGCCATCTTCGATGGCACGACCCAGGTCGGCGTCGGCACCATCAGCGGCGGCACCTGGAGCGCCAGCGTCACGCTGAGCAGCGGCAGCAACGTGCTGACCGCCCATGTCACCGACGCGGCCGGCAATACCAACACCAGCAGCGCGGTGACCTATACGCTGAGCACGACGGCGCCGACCGGCGGCACGCCGGTCCTGACGGCGGCGTCGGACTCCGGGACGTCGCATGCCGACGACGTCACCAATGTGACGGCGCCGACGTTCACGGTGGCGCTCGGTTCGACGGTCGTGGCCGGCGATACGGTCCAGCTGCTGCTCGGCGGCTCGCCGCTGGCGCATCCGGTGACGCATACCGTCACGGCGGCGGACATCACCGCCGGCAGCGTCAGCCTGACGGTGACGGCGGGCGACCTCGGGGCCGACGGCAGCAAGCAGATTGCGGCGCAGTTCAGTGACAGCTTTGGCAACAGCTCGACCACCGCGGCGCTCGGCGTCACGCTCGACACCATTGCGCCGGCGGTTGCAATCACGAGCGGGGGCGGTCCGGTCAACCAGGCCGCGCAGACGATCTCCGGCACCGGTGAAGCCGGCACCACGATAAATCTGTTCGACAACGGCAGCCTGCTGCAACTGCCCACGGTGACGGTCGGCCAGAACGGCCTGTGGTCAGCCAGCGTGACGCTGGCCAATGGCAGCAACTCGCTGACCGCGAGCGATACCGATGCCGCCGGCAACGCCGGCTCCAGCAGCGCGGTGACCTATACGCTGAGCACCGTTGGTCCGACCGTAACCGAGAGTCTTTCGATCGATAGCGGAACGTCGTCGAGCGACAGGATCACCTCGAACGATGCGCTGACCGGGACGGGGCTCGCCAACACCGTGGTGCACTTCACGGTCGACGGCAGCCCGATTGCCACCACCGTGACTGCTAACGCCCAGGGGAACTGGTCGTTCACGCCGACCGGGCTGGCCGACGGGCCGCACACCATCGTGGCCAGCCAGACCGATGGCTTTGGCAACACCGGCACGGCCTCGCTCAGCTTTACACTCGATACGACGGTGCCCGCGGTTGCAATCACCACCATCGAAGGCGGCGACAACCTCATCAACGCGGCGGAAGCGGCGGGCGGCATCCAGATCGGCGGTACCGCGGAGATCGGGTCGACGCTGACGGTGAATGGTGCCGCGGTGACGGTGGACGGCACCGGGCACTGGACCACGTCGGTGACGCCGGCGGGCCAGGGCGCGCTGGCGGTGACGGCGATTGCAACGGATGCGGCCGGCAATTCGTCGAGCACCACCACCAATCTGACGGTGGACACCATCGCACCCGCGGTTGCGATCACGAGCGGGGGCGGTCCGGTCAACCAGGCTGCGCAGACGATCTCCGGCACCGGTGAAGCCGGCACCACGATAAATCTGTTCGACAACGGCAGCCTGCTGCAACTGCCCACGGTGACGGTCGGCCAGAACGGCCTGTGGTCAGCCAGCGTGACGCTGGCCAATGGCAGCAACTCGCTGACCGCGAGCGATACCGATGCCGCCGGCAACGCCGGCACCAGCAGCGCGGTGACCTATACGCTGAGCACCGTTGGTCCGACCGTAACCGAGAGTCTTTCGATCGATAGCGGAACGTCGTCGAGCGACAGGATCACCTCGAACGATGCGCTGACCGGGACGGGGCTCGCCAACACCGTGGTGCACTTCACGGTCGACGGCAGCCCGATTGCCACCACCGTGACTGCTAACGCCCAGGGGAACTGGTCGTTCACGCCGACCGGGCTGGCCGACGGGCCGCACACCATCGTGGCCAGCCAGACCGATGGCTTTGGCAACACCGGCACGGCCTCGCTCAGCTTTACACTCGATACGACGGTGCCCGCGGTTGCAATCACCACCATCGAAGGCGGCGACAACCTCATCAACGCGGCGGAAGCGGCCGGCGGGATCCAGATCGGCGGCACCGCCGAGATCGGCTCGACGCTGACGGTGAACGGCGCGGCAGTGACGGTGGACGGCACCGGGCACTGGACGACGTCAGTCACGCCGGCGGGCCAGGGTGCGCTGGCGGTGACGGCGATTGCAACGGATGCGGCCGGCAATTCGTCGACTACCTCGACGACGCTGACGGTGGATACCATCGCGCCGGCGGTTGCGATCACGAGCGGGGGCGGTCCGGTCAACCAGGCTGCGCAGACGATCTCCGGAACCGGCGAAGCCGGCACCACGATAAATCTGTTCGACAACGGCAGCCTGCTGCAACTGCCCACGGTGACGGTCGGCCAGAACGGCCTGTGGTCAGCCAGCGTGACGCTGGCCAATGGCAGCAACTCGCTGACCGCGAGCGATACCGATGCCGCCGGCAACGCCGGCTCCAGCAGCGCGGTGACCTATACGCTGAGCACCGTTGGTCCGACCGTAACCGAGAGTCTTTCGATCGATAGCGGAACGTCGTCGAGCGACAGGATCACCTCGAACGATGCGCTGACCGGGACGGGGCTCGCCAACACCGTGGTGCACTTCACGGTCGACGGCAGCCCGATTGCCACCACCGTGACTGCTAACGCCCAGGGGAACTGGTCGTTCACGCCGACCGGGCTGGCCGACGGGCCGCACACCATCGTGGCCAGCCAGACCGATGGCTTTGGCAACACCGGCACGGCCTCGCTCAGCTTTACACTCGATACGACGGTGCCCGCGGTTGCAATCACCACCATCGAAGGCGGCGACAACCTCATCAACGCGGCGGAAGCGGCCGGCGGGATCCAGATCGGCGGCACCGCCGAGATCGGCTCGACGCTGACGGTGAACGGCGCGGCAGTGACGGTGGACGGCACCGGGCACTGGACCACGTCAGTCACGCCGGCGGGCCAGGGGGCGCTGGCGGTGACGGCGATTGCAATCGATGCGGCCGGCAACTCCTCGACTACCACCACCAATCTGACGGTCGACACCATCGCGCCGGCGGTTGCGATCACGACCATCGAAGGCGGCGACAACCTCATCAACGCGGCGGAAGCGGCGGGCGGCATCCAGATCGGCGGTACCGCGGAGATCGGGTCGACGCTGACGGTGAATGGTGCCGCGGTGACGGTGGACGGCACCGGGCACTGGACCACGTCGGTGACGCCGGCGGGCCAGGGCGCGCTGGCGGTGACGGCGATTGCAACGGATGCGGCCGGCAATTCGTCGAGCACCACCACCAATCTGACGGTGGACACCATCGCACCCGCGGTTGCGATCACGAGCGGGGGCGGTCCGGTCAACCAGGCTGCGCAGACGATCTCCGGCACCGGTGAAGCCGGCACCACGATAAATCTGTTCGACAACGGCAGCCTGCTGCAACTGCCCACGGTGACGGTCGGCCAGAACGGCCTGTGGTCAGCCAGCGTGACGCTGGCCAATGGCAGCAACTCGCTGACCGCGAGCGATACCGATGCCGCCGGCAACGCCGGCACCAGCAGCGCGGTGACCTATACGCTGAGCACCGTTGGTCCGACCGTAACCGAGAGTCTTTCGATCGATAGCGGAACGTCGTCGAGCGACAGGATCACCTCGAACGATGCGCTGACCGGGACGGGGCTCGCCAACACCGTGGTGCACTTCACGGTCGACGGCAGCCCGATTGCCACCACCGTGACGGCTAACGCCCAGGGGAACTGGTCGTTCACGCCGACCGGGCTGGCCGACGGGCCGCACACCATCGTGGCCAGCCAGACCGATGGCTTTGGCAACACCGGCACGGCCTCGCTCAGCTTTACACTCGATACGACGGTGCCCGCGGTTGCAATCACCACCATCGAAGGCGGCGACAACCTCATCAACGCGGCGGAAGCGGCCGGCGGCATCCAGATCGGCGGCACCGCCGAGATCGGCTCGACGCTGACGGTGAACGGCGCGGCAGTGACGGTGGACGGCACCGGGCACTGGACCACGTCGGTGACGCCGGCGGGCCAGGGCGCGCTGGCGGTGACGGCCATTGCCACCGATGCGGCCGGCAATTCGTCGACCACCACTACCAATCTGACGGTGGACACCATTGCGCCGGCGGTTGCAATCACGAGCGGGGGCGGTCCGGTCAACCAGGCCGCGCAGACGATCTCCGGCACCGGTGAAGCCGGCACCACGATAAATCTGTTCGACAACGGCAGCCTGCTGCAACTGCCCACGGTGACGGTCGGCCAGAATGGGCTGTGGTCAGCCAGCGTGACGCTGGCCAATGGCAGCAACTCGCTGACCGCGAGCGATACCGATGCCGCCGGCAACGCCGGCACCAGCAGCGCGGTGACCTATACGCTGAGCACCATCGGTCCGACCGTAACCGAGAGTCTTTCGATCGATACCGGGTCGTCGTCGAGCGACAGGATCACTTCGAACGATGCGCTGACGGGGACGGGGCTCGCCAACACCGTGGTGCACTTCACGGTCGACGGCAGCCCGATTGCCACCACCGTGACGGCTAACGCCCAGGGGAACTGGTCGTTCACGCCGACCGGGCTGGCCGACGGGCCGCACACCATCGTGGCGAGCCAGACCGATGGCTTCGGCAATACCGGTACGGCCTCACTCAGCTTTACGCTCGACACCATCGCGCCGGCGGTTGCGATCACGACCATCGAAGGCGGCGACAATATCATCAACGCGGCGGAAGCGGCGGGCGGCATCCAGATCGGCGGCACCGCCGAGATCGGCTCGACGCTGACGGTGAACGGCGCGACGGTGACGGTGGACGGCACCGGGCACTGGACCACGTCAGTCACGCCGGTGGGCCAGGGGGCGCTGGCGGTGACGGCGGTGGCGACCGATGCGGCCGGCAATTCGTCGAGCACCACCACCAACCTGACGGTGGACACCATCGCACCGGCGGTTGCGATCACGACCATCGAAGGCGGCGACAACCTCATCAATGCGGCGGAAGCGGCGGGCGGGATCCAGATCAGCGGTACCGCCGAGATCGGCTCGACGCTGACGGTGAACGGCGCGGCGGTGACGGTGGACGGCACCGGGCACTGGACCACGTCGGTGACGCCGGCGGGCCAGGGCGCGCTGGCGGTGACGGCGATTGCAACGGATGCGGCCGGCAATTCGTCGACCACCTCGACGACGCTGACGGTGGACACCATTGCCCCGGCGGTTGCAATCACCACCATCGAGGGTGGCGACAATCTCATCAACGCGGCGGAAGCGGCCGGTGGCATCCAGATCGGCGGGACCGCGGAGATCGGATCTTCGCTGACGGTGAACGGCGCGGCGGTGACGGTGGACGGAACCGGGCACTGGACCACATCGGTGACGCCGGCGGGCCAGGGCGCACTGGCGGTGACGGCCATTGCCACCGATGCAGCGGGCAATTCGTCGACCACCACCACCAATCTGACGGTGGACACCATTGCCCCTGCGGTTGCGATCACCACCATCGAGGGTGGCGACAATATCATCAACGCGGCGGAAGCGGCCGGTGGGATCCAGATCGGCGGCACTGCCGAGATCGGGTCTTCGCTGACGGTGAACGGCTCTGCGGTGACGGTGGACGGCACCGGGCATTGGACCACATCGGTGACGGCGGTGGGCCAGGGGGCGCTGGCGGTGACGGCGATCGCCACCGATGCAGCCGGCAACTCGTCGAGCACCTCGACGACGCTGACGGTGGATACCATCGCGCCGGCGGTAGCGATCACCACCATCGAGGGTGGCGACAATCTCATCAACGCGGCGGAAGCGGCCGGCGGCATTCAGATCGGCGGCACCGCGGAGATCGGGTCGACGCTGACGGTGAACGGTGCTGCGGTGACGGTGGACGGCACCGGGCACTGGACCACGTCAGTCACGCCGGCGGGTCAGGGTACGCTGGCGGTGACGGCAATTGCAACGGATGCGGCCGGGAACACCGCGACCACAACTACCAACCTGACGGTCGACACCATCGCGCCAAGCGTTGCGATCGGTATCGACAACAGCAACGTGACCGCCAGCCATAATACGGCGGCGGTGACGTTCACATTCAGCGAAGCACCCATCGGGTTCAGTCTGGCAGATACCACGGCAACCGGTGGAACGCTCAGCAACCTCCAGCAGATCGATGCGACCCATTGGACCGCGTTATTCACCGGCAGTAGCAATACTCAAATTACGAATGCGTCGGTCAAGGTCACCGCGGCCAGCTATCAGGACACCGCCGGAAATCCTGGCGCTGCAGGGAGCAGCCCGGACTTCTCAGTTAACACTTTCCCGAACTCATGGTCGGATTCGAACGGCGGAAGCTGGACCGATGCCGCCAACTGGAGTTCGGGGACAGTTCCGTCAAGTGCTACAGATGCGCTGATCACGCCCTATGGCTCTGCGCCCTACACCATTACGCTTCTTCCCGGCGCAACGGCCGTCGTGAAGTCGCTCACGGTGAGCGATCCCAACGCAACGATTCTGGACGAAGGCACGCTTTCTGTCTTGTTCTCCCTCGTCATGAGCGCCGGCTTTCTCCAGGTGTCGAATGGCGGAACGCTCTCGCTTGGAGGCGCCGCAGCCTTCACGGTTGATTTCACCGGAACGGGCGGCAATCTGGTACTTGGGTCTTCGCCAGGTTTCACCGGGACGGTGAACGCGATTTCGACTGCGGACGGCACGGTGGCTATTGGTGGCGGCGGGAATGTGACGACCATTTCTGCCGACGCCATCGATTTGACGGCGTTGGGGGGTACTCAAGCTAATCCCTCGAATTTAAGTGTTGTGCCAACCGGAGCCATTACCGGTGCCGCGAACGGAATTGCCGTCATTCAAAACGCGTTTGGCAACATTGCTGTTGCTACATCCGGGCCCGTGATTGGCCAGGCCGGCCGCGGAATTTTCGCCGAGGAAAGCGCGACCGGCGTCGGCAGTGTTCTGGTCGGCGGCTCCGGAGCTGTGACCGGCACTGGCGCTGCCTATAGCGGCATCGTCGCCGAGATCCTGAACGCCGCGAACGCCAGTGACGTGACGGTCGAGCAAACCGGAAATATCAGCGGTGGTTACGACGGCATTCACGCGCTCACGGACGGCAACGGAAATGTGACCGTGATCACCGGTCCGAATGCGCTCATCAGCGGCGGCCGGTTTTACGGAATTGAGGCGACCTCGAACGGTACGGGAAGTATTTCCGTAACGACGACGACGAATGACATCGTCACGTCAGGCAGCGCCGGTATCAACGCTTACAACCAGGCAACTTCGATCCCGCAAGTTGGTGGAATTACGACGAGCTCGATTACAGTCACAGCAGTCGGCACCATCAACTCAGGGTCAGATCTGACCGGAAGCAGCAGCCGACCGGCGGGCATTCTCGCAGGTTACAAAGGGGCGGCGACGACTACACCCAACGCTGCGGTTTTTGGAAATGTTCTCGTCAACAATTCCGCAAACATCAATGCCGCGGGCGGCGATGGAATCCGAGCTTACAACTACGGCAGCGGCAATGTGACCGTCCACGATCTCGCCGGTACGACGATCGTGTCCGAAGATGAATTCGGCGTGACAGCCTCGAGCTACAGCATCGGCAACGTCGCAGTCACGATCGCCGCCGGCGACATCGTCAACTCCGGCTCCTCCGGCGTTCAGGCGATCAATCTGGCAACGGCTATTGCCGCCGGAGCGGCTTCGAGCGTCAGCCTGACGGCCAACGGTACGATCAGTTCGGGCACCCATCTTACGCCGGGCGGCTCTCAGCCTCAGGGGATTTCCGCTGGGTACTTCCCGGGTAATGCCGGAGCTCCCAATACCAACGTCAACGGGTCGGTGGTCATCGACAACTTTGCCAATGTGACAGCGGCGGCGGGGTGGGGCGTCGACGCCTACAATTACGGCAATGGAAGCGTAACGGTGACCGATGAGGCCAACACCACGGTGTCGGGCGCCCAGTATGGTATCGGTGCATACTCGCTAAGTCCCGGCTCAGGAAGCGTGAACGTCAACGTTGGTACTGGCGCGACGATATCCGCGGGTAAACTCTATGGTTTGACCGGAATCGTGGCCAGTTCGAACAATGCCGGCAACATTTCGATCACGACGTCGACGGGCGATGTGATCAATTCCGGAGGTACCGGAATCTCAGCCGGCAATCAGACAACCAGCGCCTCGGCCGCGAGCCAGATATCCGTTACTACTTTCGGAATCATCAACTCGGGTTTCGACATGTCGACCGGCGGCGGGCAGCCCGGCGGCATTTGGGCCGGTTATACCCCGGGCGGCGTAAATACGGTCAATAGCAACGTGCATGGCAACGTCGTTGTCGATAACAGCGCCGTCATCAATGCGGCATCCGGGGTGGGAATCGGACTCTACAACTGGGGCGCCGGCAATCTGACGGCCACCCTCGAGAGTTCCTCTGCGATAACCGCCCGGCTAACGGGCGTAACTGCCTATGCGCAGGGCGGCGGGAACGTTTCGATCACCAATCATGGGGCAATAACGGTCGCGAACGGCGTCGGAATATCCGTGGGGACGGGGACCGGTACCGCCAACAGCGTCAGCGGCATCGTCTCGATCAGCAATACCGGGGCGATTGCGGCGCTCGGTTCGGTAAACAGCCCCGTCGTCCAGATCAATAACGGCAGCACCCAAAGCGCGGTCTTTACAAATTCCGGAACAGTCACGGCGAATTTGCTTGCGACAGGCGGCTCGAATTTGGCGATAGCAGCCTATAATGGCGGCCTCACTGTCAACAATACGGGCACCATATCGGGCAGCGTCGGACTGGCGACGGCCACTTTCAACAACAATAGCGGCGGTATCTGGAATGTCGGCGGATCGAATTGGTTCGGCAACGGCGCCAACGCGATCAACAATGCCGGAACCATCAATATTTTCGGCACGAGCTTCTTTACCGCAGCCGGAACCCTCGCATTCAACAACTCCCTTGCATCCAGTGTCGTGAATGTCGAGGCGAATGCCGCCGCCTTCATCGGCGGCGCGGTCACCGGCAGCGGAACGTTCACGATCGGTGATCGTGCTGAACTCGAATTCGCAAGCTCGGTCGCTGCGGGACAGACAGTTTCATTTTTCGACGGTAGCGGCTTGCTGACGCTGGACAACCCGTCGAATTTCCATGGCACCATCGCAGGACTTGCGATCGGAGACGCCATCGAGCTCAACGGAGTTTCGGTGGCCAGTGCCGCGATCAACGGGTCGGTCCTGACGGTTACTGAAACAAACAGCCAGACCCTGACCTATCAGATCGCGGGTGCGCTTGCGGGCAACACATTCAGCGTGCTGTCCGGCAACGAAATCATCCTGGTCCCGGCGTCGGTAGTCCCCTTGACGGGCTCCTCCGGACCACTCTCCTTCACGCCGTCAACGCAACAACTCTACATCCTGTCGAACAAGACGATTTCTGGAGGAAGCGCCGCCGGCTTCAACGTCACGTCAGCCGACAGCACCTCGACGGATTATCTCACCGTTCAAATCAACCAGGCCTCCTCCATTTCTGGGCTCTCGGGCTCTTCCAACGGCGTCAATCTTACGACGACCGGAGCCAACATCGCGCTGATCAACGCCGGCACGATTTCGTCCGGCACCGGTGCCAGCGGCAAGGGCATCAATACGAATTCAACGACCGGCTCGACCGACATCATCGACTACGGCAACGTCACCGGTGGCCAATTCGGTATTGACGCCCATACGAGCGGGGTTGGCCCGCTCAATATCGTGGTCGGCGGGACCGCAATCATCACCGGCACAACTTCATACGGGATTCTGGCAATTTCGACCCTGGGCGTCCTGGACGTGAGCACGTTGCCTGGAATTACCATCAACTCCGCGAGCAGCGGTATTCTCGCTGAAAATCAGGGATCCTCGGTTCCGCAGGCTAATAATAGTTCGATTTCAGTGTCGACCGCAGGCACCATCAATTCGGGCAGCACACCCAATACTTCCGGCAGCGAACCGGCAGGAATTGTAGTCGGCTTTCTCGGAGGAACAACCTCGACGCCAACATCCGCGGTTGCCGGCAACGTCAACGTCAGCGACAGCGCCAACATCAACGCCGCCGCCGGAATGGGCATCGATGCTTTCAATTACGGAGTCGGTAATCTCTCGGTGTCCGTCAGTTCGGGCGCAACAATCACGGCCGTTGCAGCCGGCGCCACCGCTTTGGGCTTCGCACAGTATGGGATTTTCGCGTTCAATTATGAGGCGGGGAATACCAGCGTTACCACAGCATCTGGCTCGACGATCAATTCCGGCAGTTCGGGAATAAATGCCGCAAATCAGGCGACAGCTATTTCTGCGGCTGCGGCCAGCACCGTCACGGTCGTCGCACTCGGCGCGATCAATTCCGGCGCGAACCTCAACAATTCGGGCAGCACTCCTGGGGGAATCCTGGCGGGGTTCAATCCGGGCAATGCCTCGGTGTTCAACGCGAGCGTGGCCGGAAATGTCCTTGTCGAGGATAGCGGGGCCATCGTTGCTGCCGCTGGCGACGGCATCAACGCCTACAATTATGGTATCGGAAATGTTGAGGTTGATCTCGGTTTTGGGGCCAGCATCAGTGCTCTGGTGGCGTCGACATCGACGGGGCGTAAGACGCCATACGGTATTGCAGCGTCGAACTACGGCCCCGGCGACGTCACCGTCATAACCACCTCCGGAAACGTAATTCAGGCCGGAGGTACGGGGATCGACATCTCCAACCAGGCTGCCTCAATAGCCCCTGCCGCCGGTTCCGTGATCACCGTTTCAGCCGCTGGCACGATCAGTTCGGGTACCATCCTTAATTCCAGCGGCTCGCAACCGGGCGGCATACAGGCCGGCTATTCGGGCGGGACAACCGGCGGTGCAGCGAATACGAGCGTAAACGGCACCGTCATCGTCAACAACGCTGCCAATATCACCGCGGCCGCCGGCTGGGGCATCGATGCCTATAACTATGGGAACGGAGATGTAACGGTCAACGATTCCGCGGGAACAACGATCACCGGCGCCCAGTACGGCATTGCCGCATATGCCGAGAGCGGCGGGACGGGCAATGTCGCAGTCAACGTCTATTCCGGGGCGACCATCAACACGACGTCGAACATCGGAATTTTGGCGTTCAGCACCGATATCGGGAACATCTCGGTTATTACCTCGTCCGGCGACACCATCAACTCCGGAGGTGTCGGAATCAACGCGGTCAACGAAGCTGCAGCGATTCCGGCGTCGGCAAGCAGTTTAATCGTTGTCACCGCCTTCGGGACGATAAACTCCGGCAGTGTTGTAACTGGCACCGGAAGGCTTCCGGCTGGAATTGCCGCCAGTTATCTTGGCGGCGGCACATTACCCACGACTTTTCCTCTAACTGCCATAAATGGAGATGTCGTTGTCAACAACTTCGCAAATATCACCGCCGCTGCCGGCGACGGCATCCGCGCCTTTACCTACGGTATCGGCAATGTCACCGTAAATGATTTTGCTGGAACGATTACGGCGCTCGATGTGGGGACCCCCACGGACGGCAACGGTGTTCGGAACGGCTATGGCATTGGGATAAACGCAAATAATGAGGGCACGGGGGACATCCACGTCTCCACGGTCGCCGGTACCGTCATCCATTCTGGCGGCTCAGGCATCGCGGCTGTGAATATGGCTCCGGCCCCGTCTACCAGCTTAATCTCCGTCCCCTCCAGCAGCGAAATTTCGGTGCTGGCATACGGCACAATCAACTCGGGGACGATCCCGACCGCGGCGGCCAACAGCGATCCGGCGGCGGGCATCCTCGCGGGGTATAATCCCAACAATTCCGATACTTCGAACAACAACGTCCACGGCAACGTCTCGATCGACGATTATGCTTCCATCCTGGCAGCTGCCGGAACTGACGGCATACGGGCTGACAATTATGGCACAGGCACCGTAACGATCATTGCCGAGGCTGGAGCAACCATTACAGCCGGGCGCTATGGTATCGGCGCGTTCGGCTACGATGGCGGCGACGTGAGCGTCACCAACCATGCGTACGTGACAGGTGCGACGGCGGCCATCGATGCGCTGGCGACATCTGCCGGCACGGTCTTCATCGACAATTATGGAATGATCGCGGGAGACGTCGTCAGCTCGGGCAATGCAACATTCCATAACGAGGTCGGAGCTATCTGGAACCTTGCGGGCAGCAGCACTTTCACCGGGACCAGTGAGCTCATCAACGACGGGGCCATCGATACGACAGGCATATCCGGCATCGCCACGTCGGGCGTATTGAGCCTCGCCAATACAGGGGTCGTGGAGGTTCAATCCGGAAGCCTCGGCGTTGCCGCAGGGGTCACAGGTCTCGGCTCGTTTACGATAGACACCGGAGGGTTACTGGAGTTTGCAGCGTCGCTCTCTGCCGGGTCGATCATCACCTTTCAGGGCACCGCGGCCACGCTCAAGCTCGACGACGTCGCGCATTTCGCTGGCTCCGTGACCGGTTTCGCCTTCGGCGACACTATCGACCTTGTCGGCATCAGTCCCGCGAGTGTCAGCGTCGGCAATTCCGGTCCGTTGCAGATCGGTTATGGCACCGGATCCATCGCGCTGGGCGGCAACTACAACCCTGCCGATTTCACAGTCGGAGCCGACGGTCATGGTGGAACCGACGTCACCTGGAATCATCAAGCGCCGGTTATCTCAACAAGCGGCCTCACCATTATCCAAAATGGCAATGGTACGATGACAATAACGGGCCTGCAGGTCTCGGACTCCGACGCCGCGGCATCTACCGAGACCTTCACGATGACGGCGACAACCGGCGCCGCCGGTTCCGGAACCGGTGTTTCGCCTTCGACTGGCTCCGGCCTTCTGAGCGCGATCAACAGCGAGCTCGGGACCGGCATTACCTACAATCCCGGCATAACCCCGCCTTCGACCGACAAGGTCGCCCTCACCGTCAGCGACGGCTTCGGCGCAACCGATACGGTGAATTTTGTGTTTAACCTTGCCTCCGGCCCAACAACGCCTGTGACGCTGGTGGGCACGTCTGGCAAGGACGTGATTTTGGCCACCGGCAACAATGACGCGCTCACCGGCGGCGGCGGCGCGGATCAGTTTGTTTTCAACAAGACGACCGGCGCGCACACGATTACGGATTTCTCAACGATTAATGACCATATTGATTTGACCGCGCTGTCGTCGATCGTGACGGCAGCTACGCTTAACGCCTGGCTCGCCAGCAATGTGGCGCCAAGCACCACAAATCCGGCGGACACCGTGATTTCTTTGGGGAGCACCGAAACGATCACGCTGCACAATGTCCTAGCGACGAGCATCCATGCCAGCGACTTCATCATTCATGCTTGACATGCGTCGACTTTTGTTTTTAGCGATTGTGCTTTTTCTCGTGCGTTTCCCATCATTTCTGAGCATTCGATTGCGAGGGCCCAAAAATGAGTGAGCAGGTCGCAAGAGGTTTCTCCACGTCGAAGAATGAACAACGTCACGGTGAATCCGGGTATTCGAACCGAAGTAAAGATCGCTCATCGGCTAAGCCCATTACGATAGGGGCGCGGTTCAGGATGAGCGTGCTCGGCGCGGCCCGTAGTCCGCGCCTCGCCAAAAAGGAAGGCACTATTGTCGGTGCCAGCCGCCTCAATAGCAGCATTCGGGTCCTGTTCGACGGCTCCAAATCGCCAATTTCGCTGCACCGGGATTACGTCGAGCAACTCATCTCCGAGAGTGAAATATCCTTGCCGTAAGTCGTGATTTGACCAGGTCGTGCCTTCGCTTGCTGGGCTGAAAAGGTGTTCGAGTTGGCGGCCATCATGGGGGAGCCCCATGCTTATAATCCCGATACCTAGCTCCAGGCCGGCCTCACCGATCTGGTCAACCAGGGTGCTCGGTACAGGCTTGGCGCGAGGCCGGTGCTGACATGCGGATTGAAATGCTCACCAGAGGCATTTGGAACGAAGGCCGAAACGTTGTCGATCAGGAAGCTATCGATGACGCGATCATCGGGCGTCGTCACGAACGACCCGGCATTCGTCGCCGGTCATCCGCTCCAGGCCGGTTTCTTGACCTCTGCAACTGGCAAAGGTGCATCGATTTTCAGATGGGCGTATCCCGACACAAGTCAGTCGATACCCTTAGGGGCCACGTTCGCGACGCGAGCAATTCAAGGATCATGCCGGGGCTGGATTGCCCTGATCGGGGCTGTGCGCCGCATATCTGCTCCGGCGTTTTTTGCGGGCCGGGCCTTTGCACGGGCATTTTGCTCGGGCCGGATCTCTGCGCGCGCATTTTGTAAAGGATGGATTAGCCGGTGCCTTTGCACGTGCCGGATCTGCGGTGCGGCCTCTTGCGCAACCGGTGTTCGGGAATCTTCTGCAGGCTGTACAGGTTCTGCAGGCTTTACGGTCTCTACAGACTGTACGGGCTCGACGGACTGTACAGGCTCGACCTTTGCCCGTGCATCTTCCTCGGCCGCCCAGGCCTGGAGTTGCTTCAGCAAGTCTTCGGCTGGCTGCTGACGGATTTCGGTCTGGCTCTGATCGGCAGCTTCACGCGGGGAAGCCATTTCGTCGCCCTTCGGCACGTCCCCTGCAGTTGGCGCAGTTGGCGGCAAAACCTGACGGTCAGCGGTTGATTGAATTATTGGCGCCAGCTGACCGGTGCCATCCTGGGGTGCCGATGTGCCAATCAGGGAAGCCCTGGCTTTCGCAAAAAGCACGAGTGGATTTCCCGCCGACAGAACCGCGAACACGATCGCTCCCGCCGTTACGAACAAGATACTCGTCTTGAGGATTCGCGATGCAATTTCCGCTCTGTCCCAAGCTCTTAAAATACCCGACACATCGGGTTCTTCGGCATAATCCGAGGGAAGGAGCGGAACAAGATCGGTCCCCATGGTGATGTCTCCAAGCTAACGGCATCAGGTTCCTGTTGGCCAGCACTCTGCTATCGAAAGCCTCCGACGCCAGTTAGGAGAAACCTTGATTACATTAGGGCAGTGGATCTTTCGGGGGCCATGAATCGGTCGAAACCCACGCGGCGATCGATAAAACGCGGCCGGAACCGGTGCCGGCCGTCTCGCACCACCGCTCGCAACGGGCCTGTAGCTCAATGGTTACGGGTTTGATTTGTGTTCGTTGCACTGGTGATCCTACCGTGCATGAGCACAGATTGCGGTTGTCGGATGTGATTTTGGGGGGCTGACCGGGACAACCATCTCGATAGCACGGTGATAGCGAGTTCGGTCAGACCGGCAGTCGGCGCCGGGATGGGGCGGTGATTAGCGGGGACAATTAGGTTTTCGTTAACTATTCGGGGTCATTCTACATCGATAGGTTGTATTTGGAGGACATCGCATGCGGAGTCCCTGGATGCTTTCACCGGTCTCGACCTACTTCTTCATCGCGCTGGTCATTGTGATGGCCGCAGCCGGCACATGGGCGGCAGCTGGCTGAACGCAGAGCGGCCAGCTTTTGGTAGCGGATAGAATCCGTGAGGTCCGACACCGGGCCGCGGAAAGTCGCTCTTGGGTTCAGCCGTTTCGCGTTTCGAGCTGGGGCGACGAGCCGAGATCAGAGCCGCTGGAGCACGCGCGCGACCTGCGTCGCTGTCCACCGACCTTGCCCGCTCATGTCACCGGAGAACACAGCGCTGCTCGCTAAAAAGAACATTAATGCAGCGATTGCCCGCCCGGACCGGCACTCTCCATCGTGGCGTCCCAGTTGCTCGACCGGCCAAACTGTATCGGCGGCTGGGGCGGTCTCCCTAGCAGACCTGCGGCCGCCATTGGGCTAGCTCTTGGGAGGGGGATTGCCGGCGCCATACCGCCGGGTTACTACCTGTCGCGTTGGTCTATGTGGAGAAGGTTCGAACCCAGTTCCTCTCCCTCCGCCAGCTTGGCCGTTCGCCCCAGCGGCGTAAACTCAGATCCAGCGGTCCGGTGACATGGTTTCCTCCGATTGGCAGGTCGTGACGGCCCGGGCGCGTCCTGGCTCGGATCGGTTCGTGGCGATTGCTGTTTTTTCGCTGCTGGCCGCCGCCTCGCTTCTCCCCGTATTGCTGACGCCCATCCCGGCGATGGTCGATTATCCCAATCACCTCGCCCGCATGTATATTCTGAGCCAGAACGGCACGCCCGATGCCAACCCGTATTACGAGGTGGCCTGGGCGCTCTATCCCAACCTGGCGATGGATTTGCTGGTGCCGCAGATGGCGCGGCTGCTCAGCGTCGAAAATGCCACGCGGCTGTTTCTGCTCTTGAGCCAATTGTTGGTCGTCGGTGGCGCGCTTGTGCTCGAGCGGGTCGTGAAGGGGCGTGTCCATATCGCCGGCTTCGCGGCGCTGATGTTTCTCTATTGCCTGCCGTTTACCTGGGGCTTCGTGAATTTCGAATTCGGTCTGGGCGTCGCGCTCTGGGCCATCGCCGCCTATTTGATGGTGGTGGAGCACGCATGGCCGATGCGTTTCGTCGTCAACGCGGTATTCGTCACGGCCCTGTTTGCGGCGCATTTCTTCGCGCTGGGCATCTACGGCGCGACGCTTGGGTTCTATGAGCTGTGGCGCGCCCACGACCGGAAAATTTCGTACGGCGATGCCGCGTTGCGGCTGGCAATACTCGCAATACCGGTGGTGGTGCTGTTCGCCGTCATGCGGTCGACCGCTGGCTCGATCGGAAGCGAGGGCACGATCTGGCATTTTGAATTCAAGCCGATCTGGCTGTTTCGCATCATGAACGGCTACAATTTGACGGTGTCGGCGGCGACTGCGCTTGGGTTGATGGCCTTGGTCTATTTCGCCGCCAGGCGCGGCGTCCTAAAACTCGAACCGGCCGGAATTTGGCTCGCGACCGGCTTTGCACTGCTTTATCTTGCGATCCCGTCGAAGCTGTTTGGCACCTCGTTTGCCGACCTTCGCATCATCCCCGCGGCGGCCTTGATCATTCCGGCCTTCTGCTCGCTGTCGCTGCCCGACCGACGATGGACAATTGCTGCGCTCACTGCTGTCACCGGCATCACGCTCGCCAATCTGGCCGTGGTATTTGGGGTCTGGCTGTCCTACCGCGCGGATTATGCTTCTATCATCGAGTCGTTCCACAAGATCGACCGCGGTTCGCTGGTGCTCGTCGGGACCAGCGGCGAGGGCGAGGATCCGCCGTTCAACGATCTCACGCAGTATCCGATGTTTTATGCTCCGACACTGGCGGTGCATTACGCCGACGCCTTTGTGCCGAACGTCTTCACCGAGGTGGGCAAGCAGCCGGTGCAGGCACGCGCCGCCATCCGCCGTCTCGCCATCCCCTATGGCGGGCCGATGCCGATACGCGTGCTTACCGCGATTGCGGCGGGCCAGGCGCCGACCGACATTCCGCCTTTCATCCGCACCTGGTACCGGGATTACGACTATCTCTATGTGCTCGGACCGCGCGTGGTGAATCCGCTGCCAGACCTGCTGGAGGAGTTGGACGGGTCTGCGCGCTTTGTTCTCTATAAAGTCCACCGCGCGCCCTAGCTCAAGGCGTTGCCAGCTCCCGATGACGCTCCGCGTTTCGAGCGTAGCGTATTCGGCTGCACGCTCGGAACCGGGCCATCCGGCCACGCCCACGAAAACCGCCGAAAACGCCTCGAAGCAAGCTGTCCTTAACGGTTGCAGCAAGGCCACCTTAACCAACGGTGTTCTAGACTTCCGCCCATTCAACGGAGTGAAACCTCTCAAATGGCGGCCGATTCCGAAGCGATCAGCTACAGCATCGTGATTCCGGTGTTCAACGAAGAAGCCGTGCTGCCGGTGCTGCTGCGCCGGGTCGACCTGCTGCTCGCCCGGCTTGACGAGCCGTCGGAGGCGATCTTCGTCGACGACGGCAGCAGCGATTCCAGCCCCGTCGTGCTGCAGGCGCTTGCGAAGCGCGACCCGCGCTTCCGCTATCTCGGCCTGTCGCGCAATTTCGGCCACCAGATTGCCATCACCGCCGGGATGGACGCGGCGCAGGGCAAAGCGATCGTCGTCATGGACGCCGACCTGCAGGACCCGCCCGAAATCGTCGAGCAACTGATTGCCAAATGGAAGGAAGGCTACGACGTCGTCTATGCGCGCCGTCTGTCGCGCGCCGGCGAAAGCCGGTTCAAGCGCGCCACCGCCCACTTGTTCTATCGAATGCTTGGCAGCATGTCCTCGGTCGGCATCCCGGCCGATGTCGGCGACTTCCGTCTGATCGACCGCAAGGTGCTCGACGCGTTGCGCCAGATGCCAGAGCAGGACCGCTTCGTGCGCGGCATGATCGCCTGGCTCGGCTTCCGGCAGACCGAAGTGACTTTCCATCGCCTCGAGCGCGCCGCCGGTGAAACCAAATATCCGCTGTTCAAGATGGCGCGGCTCGCCATGAATGCGGCGCTCGGCTTTTCCGACGCGCCGTTGCGGCTGGCGATCTGGTGTGGCCTCGCGGTGTCGGGCCTGGCACTGCTCTACGGCGGCTGGGTGCTGGCGTTGTGGATGAGCAACGACAGTCATCTGGTGGCCGGCTGGTCCTCGACAATCGTTGTCGTGTCGCTGCTGTGCGGTATGAACATGTTGATGACCGGCATCGTCGGACTTTATGTCGGCCGCATCCATGCCGAGGTGAAGCGCCGGCCACTCTACGTGGTGCAGAAGCGGCTTGGCTTCGGGCGCGCCCAGGCCGCGCCGGCACACCCCGCGATCCACGCCGTGAACGAATAGGCGCGTGCACATGACCGAACTCTTCGACAGCTACCGTGGCACCTACCGGGACGTGGTGCAGTCCTCGATCGACTTCTCCGGCCTGCCGCACAGTTTTTTCATGCGCGCCAAGGCCGACCTGCTGCGCGAATTGATCGCGCGCCGGCTGGGGTCGGAAAAGCCCGCCATGCTCGATGTTGGCTGCGGTGTCGGCAGCTTTCATCCCCTGCTGCGCGGCATGGTGGGCCGCCTGAGCGGCATCGACGTTTCCTCGGCGAGCATCGCGCAGGCGCGCGCCGACAATGGCGACATCGACTACCGCGCCTTCGACGGCAGGAGCTTTCCCTTTGACGACGAAGGCTTCGATCTGGTGACCGCGATCTGCGTGCTGCACCACGTAGCGCCGGCCGAGTGGGCGCATTTCATGAGCGAGATGCGGCGCGTCGTGCGGCCCGGGGGGCTCATCTGCGTCATCGAGCACAATCCGTTCAATCCGCTAACCCGCCTTGCCGTCGCGCGTTGCGAATTCGACCGCGACGCCGTCTTGCTCGGCGCCGGCAAGACGCGGAATTTGATGGTGGCCGGCGGCTTGCGCGAGATCGGTGCACGCTATTTCCTGCTGTTGCCCTGGGAAGCGAAGCTTGCGCGCCGGGTCGAAGGCGCTTTAGGCAATTTGCCGCTTGGCGCACAATACGCCGCCTTCGGCACCGTCTGAGCTATTTCTTCGGCGCATCCCGCCGCTTGTGCACTACCGCCACGTCATCGCTGTAGACGCGTTGCCAGTCCGGCAGGCGGTCAAGCAGCGCTACCGCCGGCGTGTTCGGCGCGAGCAGAGTCGCGCCGAATTGATACTGGTCAAGCAGCTCGAGAAAATCGCGCAGGTCGGCCAGCGACACATCGCGATTGTAGCGCGCGATGAATTGGCCGCCGTACAATTCGCCCCGACCGTCAATGAAAGTGGGAATGCCGGCGAAGATCAAATAGCCGCCGAACGAATAATCGTTGAGCACGGGTCCCGCCTTGGCGAGACCGGCGTTGGCCACGGCTGCCTCCGGCGTGTTGATCAGGGCCGGGCGCACGTCGCGCGCCAGCGCCAGCCCAGTCGCCAGAATCATCACGCCCAAGGCTGTCACCAAGGCCGTCAGGTTGGCGCCGCGCGCCGAGCCGGCCGCATCATCCTCGGTCCGCGCGCCAAACTGCCGCGCCAGCGGCGCCGCCAGATAGAGCGGCGCCAGCATGGCCAGCAGGTCTGCATTGCGCACCTGCGCCAGTGCAAAATGTATCAGGCCGAGTACCACCAGCGCCCGCACCACCGGCAGCGTCACCCCGCGCGACAGCGCGAAGATGCCAGCCAGCAGCAGCAGCTCGAAGGTGTCGACATGGCCGAAGTCCTGCGGCCGCCATTCCGAGATCCAGCCGAGCGCAAGGCCGAGGCCGAGCGTCTTGAGCGGCATCAGCAGCGGGGCCGACCCGTAGGGCGTCAGGCTGCACGCTGCGACCGCCAGCGCCGTGAACGGCAACCAGCGCAGCAGCACGCGCGGCCATTCGCTGCGCTTCTCGTCGAGCAGGGCCTCGAGCACGGCCGGCCCGATCAGTCCAAGCGCGAGCACCACGCTGCCATGCAGATTGGCCCACAGCACCAGCAGCGGCAGCGCCCAATAGGGCGGGGGCGTCCGCCGGTCCATGCAGCCCACCAGCGCGGCTGCCCAGGCCACCATGATCGGCAGGGTCAGCACGTGCGGCCGCGCCAGCATATGCGGCGCCAACAGCGTTACCGCCGCTATGGCCATGAGCAGCGCCGGTGTTGGCGAAAGCTCTCGCAGCAGGAAGCGCGTCAGCAGGCCGACGGCGAGCGCGATTGCCGCCGCCGCAAGCGCCACCACGCCAGCCCAGCCGGAAAGCGCATACACGGCCGCGTAGATGACCTCCGACAGCCATTCGAAGGTGATCCAGGGCGCGCCGTGCATGGAAAATGAAAATGGGTCGCTCGCAGGCATGGCGCCGTGTGCCGTGATCCAGCGCCCGACCGCGATATGAGAATAGCTGTCCGGATCGTTGAGCAGTCGCTGCCCGAGCGTCAGCAGCAGGACATAGACGCCTGCGCCCACCAGCGAGGGGAGCGCCGCACGCACCGGGAATGGTTTAGCCGCGCTGCGGATGACCTGCTCGCTCATGAGGAGCGCAGGTTAAGGCGGCAGCCTTAATTCTTCTTTACCGTTCACCGCGTCCCGCCCACGCTGTCAGCAGAGCGATGTCGGTTTAACACCGTCAGCAGCAGGACGATCCGGTGTCATGGTGATCGTTCGCGCCGACAGAGGCCGCGACGTAGCTGAATGAGGTGGCAACTCGCACAAGTTCGGTCGACCCGGTGAACCGAACAGTAACCACGATTTTTTCCTTGGCCTTAGGAGATACCGGTAATGATCCCGCATCCGGGGTGTAGCGAACCGCCAATACGGTCGTAACGGTGCGATATGAATGGTTGGGACGCACGGCTGGCCTGGCGGACATTTAACCTGAATTGGTTTCCCATCGCGGCGTTGGGTGCCGCGCTGCTGCTTGCGATTGCGCGGACTGACTTTTCGTTGGAACCCGTTGCCTTTGGCCTCGCCGCCGCGGTCGCGCTTGCTTTGACCCTGATCGCCTATACGCACGCGTTCGCGAGAGCACAGGCTGCGGACCCGAAGCTTATTTTCTGGCTTGGGACCACCGCCCAGGTGATCCTCGTCACCGCGATTGTCGGGCCTCTCAGTTATATCGCCAACGCGCTCGACTGGCCCTTGCAGGACCAGACATTGTTGTTGATCGATCGCGCCATGGGTCTGAATCCAGAGCCGATTGCGGCTTTCGTAAACGATCATCGATGGCTCGCGAAATGCTTCGAGACCGGCTATGGATTTATCAAATGGCCATTGCTCGGCGTCCCGATCATTCTGGCGATGACGTTGCGGTTGATCAGGTTACAGCAATTCATATTGGCGCTGAATATCGCTCTCGCCGTAACAATCGTGATTTCAATATTTGTCCCGGCCATTGGAACGTACTACGGCCTGAACTTGTCGCCACCCGAAAGATTTCCGTTTATAAATTCCTCGATTTATGCCGCGCAGCTGCGCGATATCTTGTCGCTGCGGGATGGATCGTTGCGCCAGCTCGAGCTGTTCAAGCTGGCAGGCATCGTGTCATTTCCAAGCTTTCACGCGGCTTCGGCCGTGCTTTACATGTGGGCGTTGTGGCCGGTCTGGGGCTTTAGATCCGCGGCAATCGGCATCAATGTGCTGATGATCGCAGCGACACCCGTCATCGGCGCGCATTACATCATCGACGTCATCGCGGGTGTTGCCGTTGCAGCAGGATCCATCCTGCTTACGAAGCATCTTTTTCGAATTCATGCTTCCAGAAGCGCGGCGGGTGCCGAGGCAAGTTCGTCAGCCAAGACTATCCCTCAACTTGCACTTGGTCAGAGCTAGTATCGCACGCCTGAACCGGGCGGAGTGATGCTAGGCTTGCGAGGCAAGTACCCCGGACCTGTGCTCGCATCAGCTTTTGAATATCTGCAAAATAGAAAGGCCCTGGCATGCCAGGGCCTTTCCGATTGGGCGATGATAGAGAGAAGCTTACTTGAGGCTGGTCGAGATCGACGCGAACTTGGTGTTCAGCGTGGAGCCGAGGCCGTTCACAACCGCGATGATCGCGAGCGAGATGCCGGCGGCAATCAGACCGTATTCGATCGCGGTGGCGCCGGACTCATCCTTCACGAAACGTGCGATAACATTCTTCATAGTGTAACTCCCGAGTGTTCACGAGCTGCTGACTAAAGCTGGTCTCACCGGCCCCTCAGCGCCGTGACCATGCGTGCATCCTAGGTTTCGCAAATTGAAGCCTAGTTAACCCGATCCCGTAAACCCGGGGGTTTTCGCGGTTTTTCCGGCGAGGTAAATGCGGCCCTAAAATAGATGTTAAAATCCGGGAGGTCCGTCTATTGGGGACGCGCGGTCAACGGCCTCACCTCCCAGGCCTGACCGTTGGAAGCCAAAAAGCGGATCGGCAGGCCGTGAGGCGGACGCCGGAGGAGCCGGTCATCAGCACCGAGCCTTCACGGCCTTGACGATGGCATCCTTCACTGATCGCGCGCTCTCGCAGCATGCCACCGAGCGAAGCGATTGAAGCAAGCCGTCGGCTGTCGGCAGCCTTTGATTATTCTTCGTTAAAAAGTCCGAGCGTGTCTTATCTACGATTGCCGGGCGTTATTGCATCGATGCCGCAGGTTACAGGGTGCGCTCCGCAGCCGCTCGGATTTACTCGAAGTTATCACCTGCCGTGGTCCAATGATGCAGCTCCAATGAGACAACTGCGCCCGCCGCGCCCTCAAGCGAAAAAGTCCATGTCGATCTCCATCGCGGATACCATCGGCTCGCAAAGGGTCACACGGGGATTCCTGCCGCTTTGCGCCGGGGTGGGAGCGTATCTCTTCTTCCTGTTTACTGGCGACGGCCTGCTGCAGGATTCTGACACTTTCTGGCAAATCAAGGTCGGGCAGTGGATCATCGACCACCGCGCCGTGCCCCACACCGACTTCTACTCGTTTACAAAATTGGGGGCGCCGTGGATCTCGACATCGCCACTATCCCAGATACTTTACGCGGCTGTCCACGCGCAATGGGAATGGGCCGGGCCGGTGATCCTGGCCTCGCTCGCAATCGCCGCGACCGTCGCGATCTTTGTCTATCTTCTTTCGGCACATTTCGAGGCGGCTCACTGCATTCTGCTGGCGATGCTCGCGCTTCTGCTGTCGCTTCATCACCTTCTGGCGCGTCCTCACGTCCTGGCGATGCCGGTCATGGTGGCCTGGGTTGGCGGAATGATCGCGGCTGCCGACCGGCGCGCTCCGCCGTCCCTGCTTCTGTTGCCGTTGATGGCGCTTTGGGCCAATCTACACGGCGGCTTCGTCCTGGGATTGGCGCTGATCGCGCCAGTTGCGCTGATAGCACTCTGGGATAGTGCTCCCGAACGCCGTCTATTTCTCGCATTGAGGTGGAGCTTCTTTGCAGCCGGTGCGCTGTTGGCAAGCTGCTGCACGCCGTACGGGGTGAACACATTGTTGGGCGCGGCCAAGATCCTTGACCTTGGCGAACTGTTGTCGATCATATCGGAATGGCGGCCTGCGGATTTCAGCTCGTTCGGCTTTTTTGAGGCCTCTCTCCTCGGTTTGATCGGCCTGGGATTTTATCGCGGTCTTGTTCTGTCTCCACCGCGAATTATTCTGGTGTTGGGCTTGATTTACATGGCGCTGGCGCATGTCCGAAGCATAGAGGCATTCGCGTTTCTGTTGCCGCTCGTCCTGGCGAAGCCGATCGCGAAACAGATCAGACCGGATACCGCTTCTTGCACCGCCGGGTTTTGGTCGCCACCCTACGTCACGGCCTTTGCGGCAATCGCCATCGTCGGCGCCGCCTGGGCATCGACGATGTCCTATATGTCACATCACAGCTTTGTCTTCGTGAATTCGCAGACGCCGAGTGCGGCGGTCGAGCTTCTCAAACAACGCCAGGCCAAGCGTATCTTCAATTCATATGAATTTGGCGGCTATCTGATCGCCAGCGGCGTGCCGGCGTTCGTCGACGGTCGCGCCGAACTCTACGGAGAGAAATTCGTTATGGATTTCTTCGATGCCGTTGAACACGGCAAGGTCGATCAGCTGCTGCGCCTGCTGGATGACTACCGCATCGATGCGACCTTGCTGGTTCCGAAGTCGCCTGCCGTACAGGTGTTGGATCACATAAAGGGCTGGCAGCGGCTTTATGCGGATGACGCCGCGGTAATCCACATCCGTCAGCCCAATGCGGATCATTGATGCGCGCTGGGTCGGAATTCAAACTGATTTCGGAATCCTCAGAAATATTGTAACCTGCGTTCGTGGCGAGCTTCTGCCGGCATGGATGGACGGCCTTGAATTGCCGGGCGATTGGTTCGTCTGGCATCTGGTCAGGCCGCGGCAGACCGATCCAAATCCGGCAATACCGAAACGGGTCCAGTTCGTTCGGCTGGAACCGCGTGGCGACCGACCGTCGTCCGCCGCAGGGTCGCCATTTCAATGGTCAGGCCAGACAATCTCTCGCGCCATCGACGGGATAACGACAGTGCGGCCCGGTCGACTTGGGAAAACAACAGACCGGCGAGGAAGACAAGGCCGATGCCAGCGACGATTGCGCCGACGCGTGCCAACCCGAGTCCGACTACTCCACTCAGCCACAGGAAGATCAGGGCTACCGGGCCAAACAGGATCGGCCAATGTACCAGGTAGACTGGAAACGACAGCCGCGAGTACCTGACCAGCCACGGCCACGAAAGCGCTGACCGCGCCCACTGCAGATGGATCAAACCGGTCAATACGAGGATCGCTCCGAGTGCCTTCTGCTGCGGTGCCGCGGTCTGGCCCGGAAACAACCAAAACGTGGATTCGCTGCACAGTCTGCGCAACCCTTCAAATTGCCAGATGTCCGCACGCACACAAAGAAACACACCAAGCGCGACTGCCATTGCCGGCAGCAATTGATTTGCCGGAGCGGGCTTTTCGGCACGGTGCCAGTTCGCTAGCAGATGGCCGACGACGAAGCACAGATACGCGCTGCGAATCGTAAAGAACGTCGCCAGAACGACTGCCGCCCACCACAAGGGGCGCGATCGCCGCGCGAACCATGACAGCAGGAGAACTGAGAGCGAGCCATAGAATTCGATGCTGAGCGTCCACAGCGGCGGAACGAAGGACTGGTCGATCGGCTGCTGCCATGGCGCCAGAAAAGCGACACCGGGTAAGCCGCGGTAGCCGAGGAAGAGGGCGTTGCCGACTCCATCCCGGACCACCGAGAGCATCGATAGTTCGGTGAAGTGCGGGCTGGCAAACCATTCCGAACCCGAGATGGCGCTCGCATCTACGTTCGGCCTGCCAAGGATCTCGATGACCGCCGCGCTTACCAGCACGGCCGCTACGGCCGGCAGTCCGAGGCGGAGTGCCCGCGCCGATATCAGAGCAAGCGGGCGTTGCAGATGGCGTTCGAACGAGCGGCTCAGAACATAGCCGCTGAGAACGAAGAAAATATAGACCGCCGAATGGCCGTCATAGAGAAACGAGAGGGGTGACAGATGAACGTACCATGCCGGACTGCCACGTGCAGATTCGAACACCAGATCGGGCCGAAAGGCACTGAAGAAATGCAACAACACGACCTGAACAGCGGCGAGGCCCCTGATCGATTCCAGATAGGCAAGTCGCTGCGGTTCGGCTGAATGTGACGGAGGCGTCATCAAAGGTCCGGCTTGTAAGTATCGCAAGTGTAATGAGAAGCGGCGCGCCGATCATCTTCACCGATTTGACAGCAATACCGTTACCATTGCGTCAATCCCGGCGATCGATTTTGATGGACTAAAGATGGGCCAAAGTCAGCGGACGTCTGCTTCGCGCGGGATGGCCTTTCTAACGACGCATTTTTTCGAGGCGGTCAGTTTCAAGCGCTTCGTCCACGCCCTGAACAATCCAAGGGTCGCGTTCGCCGATATAAATCGTCACGCGCGACAGCTTCAACACGCGGATGGCGAACAATGAACTTGTCAATGTGTCCACGTGGAACCGCAGAAGTGACGGACTGCAATAATCTCGCGCGAAAATCCGGAATTGCTCGCGTCGGCAGCGATTGCAAAACGCAGGCCCGATGATAAAGTTAATCGTGCGAATTGGAACGATTCAAGTCGCGCTATTTGCGATAAACCCGCCGGATTCATTAGGAGCGCTGCCTCTATGAAGCGGCCCGGAACTGCTGTTCGCCGGCGAGATCTGCTTGGTTTTGCGGTTGCGGGCGCTGCAACGGCGGCTGCGAACACGATGGTGCCGACACCGGCGGCAGCGGCGCCCGTTAACCTCAAGGACAAGCGCAAGGCGCGCTATCAAGCCGACTCTCCGGAGGTCAAGAACTTCTATCGCGTCAACAAATACCCGACCCAATAAGGGAATAAGGGAGACGTCCGTGCTGATCAAGAAGTCGGAACGTCATCGGGATCGGCAAAACCTGGATGCCGTGCCAGCTGATGAAACGAGCGATCATCCGGATCGCCGTGCGTTCCTGAAGCGCTCCGGCCTCGCCGTGGGCGCGTTGGCTGCTCTCGGAAACCTTCCGCTTGGCGGTGTACGTCAGGCGCAAGCCGGTCCGCCGCCGCCCGCGGGGGCGACGGTGACGACGCGCAAGAATATCTGCACCCATTGCTCGGTCGGCTGCTCGGTGCTCGCCAAGGTCGCGAACGGCGTGTGGATCGGTCAGGAGCCTGACTACGACAGCCCGATCAATCGCGGATCGCATTGCTGCAAGGGGGCTGCGGTCCGCGACGACGTGCTGAACCAGCGCCGCCTACGTTACCCGGTGAAGCGCGTGAACGGCGAATGGGTCCGCCTGTCCTGGGATCAGGCCGTCGACGAGATCGGCGACAAGCTTTTGGCGATTCGCGAGAAGTCCGGACCGGATTCGGTTTATTGGCTGGGCTCGGCGAAGTTCACCAACGAGGCTGCCTACCTCAACCGCAAGTTCGCCGCCTTCTGGGGCACCAACAACTCCGATCATCAGGCGCGCATCTGCCACTCCACCACGGTCACCGGGGTCGCCAATACCTGGGGCTACGGCGCGATGACCAACAGCTACAACGACATTCGCAACGCCAAGACCATTCTGCTGATGGGCGGCAATCCGGCCGAGGCGCACCCGGTTTCGCTCCAGCACATTCTTGAAGGCAAGGAATTGAACCGCGCTAACATGATCGTGGTCGATCCGCGGATGACGCGTACCGCCGCGCACGCGACCGAATTTGTCCGCGTGCGACCCGGCACCCATATCGCCACGATCTATGGAATGTTGTGGCACATTTTCGAAAATGGTTGGGAGGACAAGGAATTCCTGCGCCAGCGCGTCTACGGCCTCGACGAAATCCGCAAGCAGGTGGCGAAGTGGCCGCCCCATGAGGTCGAACGCGTCACCGGGCTGCCCGAAGCGCAGGTCAGGCGCGTCGCCGAGATTTTCGCCAAGCAAAAGCCGGCGACGCTGATCTGGGCGATGGGACAGACCCAGTTCGCCACCGGCACCGCGAACGTCCGCGCCAGCTGCATCCTGCTTCTCGCCACCGGCAATGTCGGACATGCCGGAGGTGGCGCCAACATCTTTCGCGGCCACACCAATGTGCAGGGCGCCACCGATCTCGGCCTCGATGTCACGACGCTGCCGCTCTATTACGGCCTTGCCGAGGAGGCGTGGCGGCATTGGTGCCGGGTATGGGAAGTCGATTATGACTGGATGAAATCCCGCTTTCCCAGCAAGACGCTGATGGAAGCGCCGGGGATTCCGAGCACGCGCTGGTTCGATGCGACTTTGCTGCCGAAGGACCAGGTCAGCCAGCCGGAAAACGTCCAGGCGATGTTCATCATGGGCCACGGCGTCAACACCATTACAAGGATGCCGGAAGCCAAGCGCGGCATCGAGAAGCTCGAGTTGCTGGTCGTCTGCGATCCTTATCCGACGGCATGGTCGGTGCTGTCGGATCGCAAGGATGGCATCTATCTTTTGCCGGCCTGCACCAGTTTCGAGATGGATGGCTCGCGCACCGCCTCGAATCGTTCGCTGCAGTGGGGCGAGAAGATCGTGGAGCCGGTGTTCGAGTCGAAGAATGACTACGACACGATGTATCTGTTCGCCCGCAAGTTCGGCTTCGCCGACCCGATGTTCAAGAACATCAAGGTCGAGAATAACGCGGTGTCGGCGGAAGACATCCTGCGCGAGATCAATCGCGGCGGCTGGTCGACCGGCTATTGCGGGCAGTCGCCCGAGCGGCTCAAGGCCCATATGAAAAACCAGGCCAAGTTCGATCTGGTCACGCTGCGCGCGCCGAAAGACGACCCGGAAGTCGGTGGCGATTATTACGGCCTGCCGTGGCCATGCTGGGGAACGCCGGAGTTCAGGCATCCGGGCACGCCGATTCTCTACAACACCAATCTGCCGGTGAAGGACGGCGGGGGCACGTTCCGCGCCCGGTTCGGCGTCGAACGCGTGGTCAAGCGCAAGGTGATGGAAAACGGACAGGAAGTCGAAAGGGAGGAACACCACAATCTGCTTGCGGAGGGTTCCTATTCGGTCGGCTCTGAAATCAGGGACGGCTATCCGGAGTTCACCTTGGGCGTGCTCAAGAAGCTCGGCTGGGACAAGGATCTCACGCCGCAGGAAATGGAAGTCATCCAGCGCGTGAATTCCGCCAATCCCGACGCCGTGTCATGGTCGCTCGACCTTTCCGGCGGAATCCAGCGCGTGGCGGTCGAGCACGGCTGTTCGCCCTACGGCAATGGCAAGGCGCGCATGATCGCCTGGAATCTTCCCGATCCTGTTCCCGTCTACCGCGAGCCGATCTATACGCCGCGCCCCGACCTCGTCGCCGACTATCCGACCTTGCCGGACGCACGGCAATTCCGCGTGCCGAATATCGGCTTTTCCGTGCAAAAGACCGCCGTCGACCGGGGCATCGCCAAACAGTTTCCGCTGATCCTGAGTTCCGGCCGACTGGTCGAATATGAAGGCGGCGGCGAGGAGACGCGCTCCAACAAATGGCTCGCCGAGTTGATGCAGAACATGTTTGTCGAAATCAACCCGGCGGATGCGGCCGCGCGCGGCATTCAGGACGGAGGATGGGTCTGGGTGAGCGGTGCGGAGAGTAGTTCAAGGACTCGCATGAAGGCACTGGTGACCGAGCGGGTAGGCAAGGGCCTTGCCTGGATGCCTTACCATTTCGCTGGATGGTATGAGGGCGCCGAGCTGCGCGACAGATATCCGAAGGGTGCCGATCCTATCGTGCTCGGCGAGAGCGTGAACACGCTTACGACCTACGGCTACGATCCAGCGACGGGCATGCAGGAGCCCAAGGCGACTCTTTGCCAGATCAGGGCGGCGTGAGAGGGCGTAGACATGGCGCGCATGAAATTCCTTTGCGACGCGGACCGCTGCATCGACTGCAACGCCTGCGTCACCGCATGCAAGAACGAGAACGAGGTGCCATGGGGCATCAATCGCCGCCGCGTCGTCACCATCAATGACGGTAATCCCGGCGAGCGCTCGGTGTCGATGGCGTGCATGCATTGCACCGACGCGCCCTGCGCCGCCGTGTGCCCGGTGACCTGCATCTATCCGACCGACGACGGCATCGTGCTGCATAACAAGGATCTGTGCATCGGCTGCGGCTATTGCTTCTATGCCTGTCCTTTCGGCGCGCCGCAGTACCCGCAGGTCGGAAATTTCGGCTCGCGCGGCAAGATGGACAAATGCACCTATTGCGCCGGCGGCGGTGGACCAGAAGCTCCCGGCAGCGCCGAAGAATTCGCGAAATACGGCTCGAACCGGTTCGGCGAAGGCAAGCTGCCGCTATGTGCCGAGATGTGCTCCACGAAATCGTTGATGGCGGGTGACGGCGACATCATCGCGCAGATCTACAAGGAGCGTGTGCTCAAGCGCGGCTACGGCTCCGGCGCGTGGGGCTGGATGACGGCCTATCACGAGGGCATCGAGGTCTGAGCGGGCAGGCCTGATGGCCGGAACCCAAAACGAGGATGGTCGTCATGGCTTTTTTTGCACGCATTCGCCTCGCGCTCCTCGTCATCATGCTCTTACTCGGGATCGCGGCGTTCGGCCCGGCGATCGCGCAGAAGCTCAATTCGGATGGTGCCCCCAATCCAACCGCGAGCGTCACCAGCGAACGAGAGCTGTTCAAACAAGCTCCTCGCATCGAAGGGCGCATCACCATCCCCGATAGTAAAGCCAGCGTGCTGATCCAGCCTGCCGGGCGGACTTGGGAATATTTCCGGGAGGTGGTGCTGCAATGGGGCGGCGCGATCGTGATCCTCGGCACTATCGGGATACTCGCATTGGCCTATTTGATCGTGGGACGGATCCGGATTGCGGCAGGACGTTCGGGACAGAAAATTCGGCGCTTTAAGGCCTTTGAGAGATTTGTGCATTGGCTGACGGCGACCTCCTTCGTCATTCTCGGATTGACCGGGTTGAATATCACCTTCGGAAAACGTCTGCTTTTGCCGATCGTCGGCGCGGACGCGTTTTCGGATATTTCGCAGGCCTCAAAATACGTGCACAACTTTACCAGCTTTGCGTTCGTAGCCGGCCTGGTCTTGATCATCGTGATCTTCTTCAAGGACAATCTGTTTGAAATGATCGATCTCGTCTGGATCAGGCAGGGTGGAGGTTTCATCCGGAACAAGCATGCGCCCGCCGGACGTTTTAATCTCGGCGAGAAGCTCGTCTATTGGCTCGCCACTGCCGCCGGGCTCGCGGTCTCCGTGTCGGGGGTCCTGCTGCTGTTTCCGTTTTACGGAACTGATATCGCGCAGATGCAGCTCGCGCAGGTCGTTCATGCCGTCGTCGCCGTGCTGTTCGTCGCCCTGATCCTGGCGCACATCTATATCGGCACGCTCGGCATGGAGGGGGCCTTTGAGGCCATGGGAACGGGCGAAGTGGATCTCAACTGGGCCAAGGAGCATCACGATATCTGGCTCGCCCAACAACTGGAGAAGGAGCACAGTGCGGGACGCCCCTTGGCGACTCCAGCGGAGTGAATGTCCGACGCATCACAACGATATCTTGTCCTCGCGGATATGGGGCGAATCCGCGAATACCGAGACTTGAAGGAGTGTGACTTGAAGGAGTGTGACTTGAAGGAGTGTGACTTGAAGGAGTGTGACTTGAAGGAGTGTGACTTGGAGGAGTGTGACTTGGAGGAGTGAACGTCATGCATGATGTCACGCGACGTACATTACTGACGACCACTGCCGCCGGCGGCTTTCTTGCAGCGGCGACCGCCGGTGCGCAGACCAACGAGCCCGTGCCGCAACCGCAGCGGCCCGGACATGGCGGCACCGATCCCGGTCCGCGCAACGTTGTCCGTGACAGGCAGAATCCCGATCTGCTGGTGCCGCCGTCCACCGATCACGGCACGCTGCCCAATTTGCGCTTCTCCTTCTCGGACGCTCATGTTCGGCAGGAAACCGGCGGCTGGACCCGCCAGGTCACGGTACGGGAACTCGGCATTTCCAAGGACATAGCCGGCGTGAACATGCGCCTGAACGCCGGAGGGGTTCGCGAGCTGCATTGGCACAAGGCCGCCGAATGGGCCTACATGCTTTACGGCACGGCCCGCATCACGGCAATCGACCCTCAGGGGCGCAATTTCGTTGATGACGTTGGCGTCGGCGATCTCTGGTATTTTCCATCGGGCATTCCGCATTCGATCCAGGGCCTGAATCCGGACGGTTGCGAATTCCTGCTGGTGTTCGATGACGGCGATTTCGACGAAGACAACACTTTTCTGCTGAGCGACTGGTTCAAGCATACCCCGGACGAGGTGCTGTCCAAGAATTTCGGTGTTCCCGGCTCGTCTTTCGCCCACATGCCGGATCCGAGCGAACTATATATTTTCCCTGCGCCGGTGCCGGAGCCGCTCGGCTCCGACAGGGTCGTAGGGGCGGTCCCGGGAGCGCCCGGCTTCAGCCACAAGATGCTGGCGCAGCAGCCGATCAAAACCAAAAGCGGCACGGTTCGGATCACTGACACCAGTGTGTTCCCGGCGTCGAAGACGATCTCCGCCGCGCTGGTCGAGGTTCAGCCGGGCGGCATGCGCGAGATGCACTGGCATCCCAACACCAATGAATGGCAGTACTATATTGAAGGACAAGCGCGCATGGGTGTCTTCGCGGCGTCGGGACAGGCGCGCACCTTCGATTTTCAGGCGGGCGACGTTGGTTACGTGCCGTTTGCGATGGGGCACTATATCGAAAACATCGGAACCACAGCCGTGCGCTTCCTGGAAATTTTCAAGAACAGCTATTACGCCGACGTCTCGCTGAACCAGTGGCTGGCACTAACGCCCCCCGAACTGGTGCAGGCGCATCTGAAGCTGGATCGACAAACCCTGGAGGCCTTCCATAAGGAGAAGTCTCCGGTCGTGCCGGTCTGAGAGGCGCAGGCAGGTCAGATGTCTGGATCGTTGTGCTTCAGTGCCTCGCGCTAGCGCAGATAGACGTCCGTGGTGCGAACGGACTGGCCCTGCGCACCGTAGGGATCGAAATTTTGCTCCGCGACGAAGGCGACGCGGCAGTCCTCGCACATCTTGATAGCGTCCAGGCGCCCGGACGAACCGGTGTACATCCAGTGCTTGCCTTCCAGCTTCGCCACCACGAGCTCGATCGTGCTCTTGACGCCGAACGGCTTGCTGCAGCGGATGCAGCAGAACGGTTCCTCCTCCTTGAGGATGCGGGCGGACGCCCGCGCGGCGCGAAAATCGATCTGGGGTTTGAGCGTGATAACCTTCTCTGGACAAGTGGCCTGGCACAAGCCGCACTGCACGCAGGCATCTTCGACAAAACGCAGCATTGGCCGTTCCGGGTCGTCGCGCAGTGCACCGGTCGGACAGGCCGAAACGCAGGACAGGCACAGCGTACAGCCGTCAACGTCGATCTCCACCGCGCCGAATGGCGCTCCTTCCGGCAGTGCGACGACGTCGACGGGGGCAGGAGCGGCGCGGTGAAGTTCGCTCAACGCAAAGCGCAGAACGTCCCGCTTTCTTCCGATCGACTGGAAGCTTGCCGGACGCGGCGCCGACGGCAGTGGCGGAATGGCTTGCAACGCCGATGACAGCTGGTCCGGATCGTCGGTTTCGATGGTCGCGATTCGGCCGGCGCCAAAGCCGAGGCCGATAAGGATCGGATCGGCCAGCGCGATCGTCCGCATCAAGCCGGTTACATCGTGGCGCGGCCGCGCCCGAAGCAGAAGCCGCAAGCCGGCCGCGCCATAGGCAAAGGCGGCGGCGATGCTTTCTAGTCCCAGTTGCGTGATCTCGTTGACCGCAAACGGCAATACATTTGCCGGCAGCCCATCGCCGAACCGTGCCAGAGCGTCGATCAGTGGCGCACCGTGGGGATCATCGTGCACCAGCACGATCGCGCGTTCCCCGCCAGCTTCGCGATAGGCCATCAGCATCCTGCGCAGCTTGCGCATCAGCGCGTCTTCCGGCGGCAGGGCATAGGATGCCGCGCCGGTCGGACAGGCCGCCGCGCATTGCCCGCAACCCGCGCATATGTTGGCGTCAATCGCCACATGGTCGCCGGCGGGCGTGATTGCGCCGGTCGGGCAGAGACCGAGGCAGCGCGTGCATCCCGTGATCTGCGAACGTGAATGCGCGCACAGTCCGGCCTCGAAGGCAACATAGCGCGGCTTCTCGAACGTGCCGACGAGGTCGCGTGCCCTGAGAACCGCCCGCAGCACCGCTGCGGGATCGCCGGGATCGGCGCGCAGATAGCCATCGCGCAAATCGGCCGCCGGGAAAAGCGGCGTGCCGCCAGTCAGATCCAGAATGATATCGCAGCTCGAACGGGACTCGTTGCGCGATGGCCCGAACACCAGCGCGCCGCGCGAGGATGGCGCGGGTTGGGCGAAATCGTCGACCACAAGCTCGAATGTGCCGAGATGACCCCGGGCATTTCTGACCCTGCCCTTCGCCACCGGAAAATCGTTGACACGTGGCGGCAGGATGGAAGCAGGCGGTTCGATCAGGACGGTGACGTCGAGATGGTCCTTGAGCAGGTTGCCGGCTTCGACGGCGGCTTCGTCACGGCCGCAGATCAGGATGATGCCGCCGCTCTCGAGTTCGATGAACGGCACGGGCGGTGCGGGCTCGGCCGCCGCCGCCAGCAGCGCCGCCATTTTTGGCCCGGCCTTGGCAGCCTCGCTGGACCATCCGGCTGTCTCTCGAATATTGGCAAACTGGATCGGAGCCGTGCGGCCAGTTTCCGCTGCCGCTTGGGAAAGAACGGCTGCTTCCTGCGTACATCCGACCGTCAGCGGCGTGTCCTTTGCCGCGATCGCCAAGAACCTGTCGCGCTCGGCGTGGCAGAGCTGGGTCGCGGTCGTGGGATCGCCGCGGCAACCGCGGCGGACCGCGTCGGCATCGAGGGGGATCGTGCCGTCGCACGAGCAGATCAGGAGATGCCTGTTGGAATCAGTCATCGCTCTCACAAATTCTTGCAGACCCGGCTCCGGCTTCCGGTTGCGGACAACTGGCCGGAACTCCGCGGAAAGTATACATTGATGGTGTTGGATAGCGATGCCGGAGGTAGGCAGGAGGCTGCTGCGGATGATCCGGCTTGATGCTTCGGATTCGTTCATTTTTGAAAAAGCGGCGGAGCCCGGCGAATGGGCTGTGTCGGGTGCGTTTGCATTTGCCCATTGCGATCAGGCAGATTTACCGGGCAAGGCACGTGCCGCTTTCCGCGCCGGCTTTTTAGGACTAGAGTCGTTTGGCCGGTCGACATTGGCGCAAATTGTCGAAACGCACGAAAAAGATCGTCAGGCCGTTGTCGAACTGCTTGCGCGGCAATTGGTAAGGCGCTTCGGTGCACCGAAGTTTGACGTCGCTCGCCTGGCCGCTGAGGAGGAGATCGGTTTCGTGACGTCGCTCTGCGATCACCCACCGGGCGTGCTCGTTGCCGTGACCCGGCGCCATGAGGGCGGAGTCATCCGCGAGGAGTTCCGGACGCTGCGTCCGCGCGGTGGAGCGCCGCACGCCCGCGCCTTCGATTTTCTGGAGGTGGTCGGCGACGACGATGTGCCGGACGACGATGTGCCGGCGGAGCACCTCGATCTGGACAGACTGGAGAAGGAGGCGCGTCGTTGAGTACATCGCGTGACTTCTGGGCCTCCTGCGGTCATCATTTGCTCGATCGCGACGCTGCCGGAAAGTTGCTCGTTACCGACGAATTCCTGAAAGTCTATCTGGCGCGTCCTGAGCTGATGCCGCCGCCGGATGCCTGTGCCGCGGAGCAAGGCCTGCACGGCGCATTGTTGAGCGATCCACGGCGGTCGGTCGCAGCCTCGCAGGTTGCCGCGATCGCCGATGCCGATGCGCGCGAAAATTGGGAAATCATGATCGCGTGGCGCGATCATCTTGTGAAACACCGCACTCTCGAAGCCGCCTATCTCGAAATCATCAGGCGCGATATCAGGTTCCCCCATGTCTTGGTGGGTCACCTGGTGCAGCCGATCCTCCGCAATATACTGGAAGGCTGCGAGGACGCTTTCATGCTGCGGGCCGCCGAGATTTTTTTCCGTCCGCAGAAGCTGGTGATGCAGGAAGGTTCGATAACCGCGCTCGACGAAGAGGCGGACCCGTCGGCCGGCCATCACCACCCCCCGTCGCCGCTGTTCGCCTTGCTGGGATTGCCGGCGACCACCCATGTCGACGCGGTCACCGACGAATCGGCAGCCAGCTACTGGGAACGCAGTGATCGCTTCGACATGGCGATTGATCTCACCGCAAGCGGCCGTGGCTGGGCCGCCCTTGGCGAGGTTATCACGCGCTGGCTGGCGCATTTGCTTGCGATCGACGTCGCAATCGAACCTATGGCGAAACTGCAGGCCGCGCCATGGAGCTGGTACGTCGGATTGAGTGCGGACGCCACGCGAATCGGCGATGCGCTCTGGGGCGGCGACGCTCTCGATGATGCGACGCAGGCGCGCTTGATCGGCCTCTACCGGCTGACGTTCCGCGACCCGGCGGAGATGATCGAAAAAGTTAGAGGCGAGCCGGTCTATTTGCTGGTGGCGATGACGCCTGACGAGAAGTTGCGGTTGAAGCCGCAAAACCTGGTAACCGGCCTGCCGGTGCGGCTTGCGGAGGCAGTCCATTGAGATCGACGGCTCTTGTGCGCATTGCAGTCGGCGTCGTGATCGAGCGGCGCAAGGCCAGGAGCATGTGGGTCGACTGCTTGTGGCGGCCAGTTTCGGTGTTTGCCGGAGATCCGTCGGCTTCACCGTGGACGCGGCTCGGTGCGGAGGCGGAAACAAGCTTGTTCTATGCCGGTCAGGCCGTGATCGAATTGCACCGCACCGAGACGACAAATTACCGCGGCAATCTCGCATCGGGGGCGCCCGCGCTGTGGGTCGTGATGCACCCCAACGCGTCTCAGCCGCCCTATGAATTGCTTGCCGTCACGGCGGATCCCGCCGAGGGCGAAGCCTTCACCGATGCCGGCAACAATCTGGTTGAAGCCGTACCCATGCCATCCGACATCGCCGAAATCATCAGCCGGTTCATCCTCCAGCATCATGTCGATCGTCCCTTCGTCAAGCGCCAGCGCGCCCAGGGGACGTCTCTCAACGGCAACGCAGCAGCGAGAACGGGCCGTGACTGACCGAGACAATTTCATTCTGCGTTGGGCGCGATTGAAGCGCGAGCAGGATATGGCACGAGAGATGGAAGGGGGTGCCGCGAGCGTTGACGCGACGACCGCGCGGGCGCCGGGTGAGGCCGCCGCCGCGCCGTTCGATCTGGCGAGCCTGCCATCGATTGAGTCGATTGTTGCCGATACGAATATCGGCGCCTTTCTGCAATCCGGTGTCCCGGCCGAGTTGACCCGCGCGGCGTTGCGCCGGGCGTGGGAAAGCGATCCCGCCATTCGCGACTTCATCGGCATCGCGGAGAACCAGTGGGATTTCAACGATCCGGATGCAATCCCCGGATTCGGCCCGCTGCACCCGTCCGACAACGCGTCTGCTCTCCTCGCGCAAGTCTCGGGCTGGTCCGAGGATGTCCGCGAGGCGCTTGCGGAAGTGCCGGTGCCGGTCGAATACAACCAACCGAGCGCAATCGATTCCGGGCGGCTGACGGCCCGGCATGGCGCACAGTTGACGTCTGGCGAACCAAGCTCCGCGGATTCTGGAAATACTTCTCCATCGAGCGAGACTGGCGAAGCGGACAAGAAGACGGGGCGTGCACCCATCGTGGAGCAATCCGATGCTCCCCGACATCGTCGTCACGGCAGCGCCTTGCCACGGTAACAAGCCGCATCGAGAAAAGATGGTTGATTTGGCCTCACAGGAGACTTCCAAACGACTTGTCGATGAGATCGACCGCGCCCGCGCGCAGGAATATGCGCTGTTGGCAAGCCTGCTCTCGCGCAGCCCGGATTCCCGGCTGATTTCCGCCCTGTCCCGCCTGCAGGAAGATGCCAGTCCGATCGGAAGGGCACACATGTCGCTGGCCGAGGCGGCAGCGCGCGCCAGCGAGGAGAGCGTTGCGCGCGAGTATTTCGATCTCTTTGCCGGTCTGGGAGCAGAAGCTCTGCTGCCGTATTCGTCCCACTATCTGGCGGGCGGGCTCTACGGACGCCCGCTGGCGCAATTGCGCCTATCGCTCCAGCGCCTCGGGATCGAAAGGTCGCCGGAACGTTCGGAACCGGAGGATCATGCCGCAATTCTCTGTGAAATCATGGCAGGGCTTGCCGGCGGCGACATTGCTGCACCCGCGGGGGCTGATCGCGACTTCTTTGTGGCGCATCTTTCGCCGTGGATCAGGCGCTTCTTTGTCGATCTCGAACGGGCTCGATCGGCTGATTTTTACGCATGTGTGGGGGCATTTGGCCGGACCTTTGTGGACATTGAAAGCGAGGCCTTTGCCCACACATGATTCCGGAGGCGTTTTCTTGGGCCGGCCCGCCGTCTTCAAGGATGGGCTGGATGTTGCGAGAGGAAGGACAACAACCATGCGTGAATTCATCGCAGCTTGCTTTGTCGCCGGTGTAATCGCCTTCGGAGCCGCCGCTATTCTTGACAATTTTGTGCAGGAGCCTGCCTCGGTGGCGTTTGCGGAACCCAGCGCGCGAATCTAGCGCTCCTCGACGCGAATTGAACCTTGCCTGGGCTTCGCCGAAATATTCATGGCTGGGAAACGGAGACGTCCCATGATGCGTCCGATCATTTCTGCCGTTGCGGTTGCCGCCCTGATCGCGATTGGAATCTCCACGTTGCAGCCCCGATCGCCTTTGATCGGGTTGTCCGCCGCCGCAATGCCGCCGTTGCAGGAACTCCATGTGATGGCCGGGGTGAATAAACTTCCGGTCCAGGAAATCGACGACCAGTCGCTGGTTTTTACGGCGGTGACGAAACATTAGAAGCGACGACCCCAGTTCTGACGCGGCGAAGTGGCTTCGCGGCCTCGAGCGATGTCGATCGCGGGAATGGCGTTCGGCGACAGAAAGCCAGCCGCCCCGCGAAGGCCTGAAGTCCAATTTTAGACTAATCTATTGATTCTACGGGACCTTAATGCCGTAAGCCTGCCCCGCCCGAAGACATGGGCTTGCTGAGGGGTCTTGCGACGCCCTATTTTTGCCGCCCCCGATTCGGAAAACCGCCTGCAAGCCGAACCGACCAATCAAGCCTTTTGGCCTGAATCGCGCCGAGTGGCATTGTGGCGTGTTGATCACGGCGCGCTTGGGATGGCGTCTAGGAAAACAAGCCTCATGACCGAACCTGCCGTGGCGCCCGACACCCCCGATGTCGCGGAAACCGTCAGCTTTCTGCGCCGGTTCGCCGAGCTGATGGCCAATGGGCACAACGGGGTCTATTTGCGGCGGGCCGCCGATCTCCTGGAAACCCTGACCGTGCGGGTGGTCTCGGCCTCGGACGAAGAGGGGCTCTGGCGATACAAGTACGAGACTCTGACCCAGCATACCGAGGCACTGCAGGCCCAATGCGAGGCGCTCAAGAATGACATCGAGGGACATCTGGAAATCGCCTCTTCGCTGCTGGCCGAACGTGACACGCTCGGGGGAACACTGCAGGCGAGAGAGGCGGAACTCGCCGTGCTACGCGAGGCCTTGAACCGGGAGCGCGATGAACGCACGGCCGAATCGGCGGCGCACGAGGAAGCGCTCAACGGGCTTCGCTCGGCATTCGACCGGATCAACGCTTTGAGGAATCAAGCGATCATGCCTCAAGCCGGCGCCGAAGCCGCCGTCGCCGCAAGAGCAGGAGCTGGCGCGGAAGCCTTTGCGCTTCCGGTCCTGCCGAACGGTCAGCAGGCCGCTGGCGGGGAAACCAGCGCCGTCGTTCCGATCACGACGCTGCGTCAGGCGCGCGCGCAGTTCGAGTATCTCGCCAGGGACTTCATCCCGCTGGGCGACATCGCCTCGCAGGTGATGTGCGAACTCGGGGCCTACACCATGCACATGGCGCTGATCGGCGGCCGGCCGAGCGACCATCTGCCGGTCGGCGAGGTGGCCCGGAGCATCCTCGCGCCCGTCAGTCTAAACCGCAGCTGAAGCGCGTCACGACCGGCTGGGATCAAGCTGGCGCGTGTCATTTTCGACGCGTGCCCGCCCGGCAATTATACGCCCGGCGAAAGCCCGCGGCTTGCGCGTCGTCTTCGGAGCAGAACCAGCGATCCGGTTTCGTCAGCGGCGCATAGCTTCGGCACCCCTGCAAATGATAGATGCCGAGATTGCCGGTCACGCGCGCGCGGACCGCGAATTTCGCCTTGATGTTGCAGCCGGGCGGCGCCGCAGGTTCTTCCGGAAACAGGACCTGGCGAATTTCGCGGTCCTTGTCGCTCCGGCAGGCCGCGCCCAGCAGCGTTCCGTCCTTTTTGCCATGCCGGAATTCCTGCGGTGCGACAAAGCATCCCCGCCACAGACCCCGCCGGTCGTTCCTGGCGGCGGCTTCGTCGTCCTTGAAGGACCCCTTGGCGGAGGGCTCGAAATTCAGCGCAAAACCCTGACGCACCAGGAGCTGGTTGAGACTGCTGGTTTCGCCGTCGACGGTACAAAGGCCCGCCCGCCGCTTGGGCAAGGTCTTGTCGGCTCCGACATCCTCGCAATGGAGGCCGCGCGCGCCGATCAGTTTTGTCAATTGGTCGCGCGCCTCGACGCCGCAGGTCCAGGGATCGGCATGATCGTCGAGGCATATCTGGTCGAATTCCGGCGCGTCGACGCCATCCAGCCGGTAGGTGACCCCGGCAAGCTGCAGGGTGGCGCCGTCCTTGACGGTTGCATTCGCAGCACAGCCCGGACTCGCCGGCAAGAGCAGGGCCAGCATCGCGAACATCAGGCGCATCGGCGCCAGGAGCTCACGCAATCCGGAATTCGACATGATTGTTCATTCTCCGTCTCAGCGCCACATCCTGCGCATGCTGGCGCCGACGTCAATGCGCGGCCCCTGGCTCGCAGGCCGCGGCGCGGCCGTATTGGCCGCCGCCGCTGGCCAGGTGGCCTGTTCGAACAGCCGGAGCAGAGCAGACGGAATGAACCGTGTCCGGGCGGCGTAGACATGCCGGTCGCCCTTGGCATGCTGGCCATGGGTGAAGAAGCGCTGTGGTACCACGAGATGGAGGTCGTCCTTGGCGCGCGTCATCGCAACATAGAGCAGGCGGCGTTCTTCCTCGATTTCGGCCGACGTGCCGGCGCCGAGATCCGATGGCATGCAGCCGTCGACGACATTGAGCACATATACCGATTTCCATTCCTGGCCCTTGGCGGAATGGATCGTGGACAGGATCAGATAGTCCTCGTCGAGCAAGGCAATGCCGGCCTGGTCGCTGGTGGCGTCGGGTGGATCGAGCGTGAGTTCGGTGAGGAAACGTTCGCGCGAAGGGTATCCGCTCGCGATCTGTTCGAGCTGGATCAGATCGGCGCGGCGGCTATCGGCATCCTCATGGATCCGGTCGAGATGCGGCTCGTACCAGAGACGCGCCAGTTCGAGGTCGGCCGGCCAGGTTGAATGGCTGATGTCGGTCACCGCATCGACGAATGCGCGCCAGTCGTCGCCGGCGCGCGGCGGCGCTGGCGCATGCGCAAGGGCTGCGACCGGATCGGCGGCGCCGGCCATGTGTTCGAGCGCCCGCTGCGCGGAGGCCGGGCCCACCCCGGGGATCAGGTGCATCAGCCGGAAGCCCGCAACACGGTCGCGCGGATTTTGTGCAAACCTCAATAGCGCCAGCATGTCCTTGACATGCGCGGCATCGAGGAATTTCAGGCCGCCGAACTTGACGAAGGGGATGTTGCGCCGGGTCAGTTCGACTTCCAACGGCCCGCTGTGGCTGGAGGTGCGGAACAGCACCGCCTGCTGCTTCAGCAGTGTACCTGCTTCGCGGTTCTCCAGGATGCGCTCGACGATGCAGCGGGCCTGGTCCGCCTCGTCGCGGACGCTGACAAGCCGGGGTTTCGTACCCGAGCTGCGATCGGTCCACAGGTTCTTGGTGAAACGCTCCTTGGCGAGATCGATGACGCCGTTGGCGGCGGCGAGAATGGTCTGCGTCGAACGGTAGTTGCGATCGAGCGTGATGATATCGGCCGCAGGCGAGAATTTTCTCGGGAAGTCGAGGATGTTGCGGACGGTCGCGGCGCGGAACGAATAGATCGATTGCGCATCGTCGCCGACCACCGTAAGCCCGTTGCCATCGGGCTTGAGCGCCAGCAGGATCGAGGACTGCAGACGGTTGGTGTCCTGATATTCGTCGACCAGGACATGGTCGAAGCGGCCGCCGATGTCGGTGGCGAGCGCCGCATCGCTCATGGTCTGCGCCCAGTACAGCAGGAGATCGTCGTAATCGAGCACGTTCTGGCGCTGCTTGGCTTCGACATAGGCCGCGAACAGTTCCTTCAGTTCCGCCGCCCAGCCGGAGCACCAGGGAAACCACGCGCCCAGCACCTGCTCGATCGGAGCCTCGGCGTTGACGCAGCGCGAGTAGATCGCGAGGCAGGTGCCCTTGGTCGGGAAACGGCTTTCGGTCCTTGAAAATCCCTTTTCATGCCGGATCAGGTTCAAGAGGTCGGCGGAATCTTCGCGGTCGTGGATGGTGAAGGCGGGATCCAGACCGATCTGCCCGGCATATTCGCGCAAGAGGCGGGCGCCGATGCCGTGGAAGGTGCCGGCCCAGGCCAGCGTGTCGGTCATGATTCCGGCTTTGTCGCCGATCACCTTGCGGGCGATCCGTTCGACGCGCTTTGTCATCTCGGAGGCGGCGCGGCGGGAAAATGTCATCAACAGGATGCGCCGCGGGTCGGCGCCGTTGACCACCAGATGGGCGACGCGATGAGCCAGCGTGTTGGTCTTGCCGGACCCCGCACCGGCAATCACCAATAGCGGCGCGAACGGGCCTTGGCCGACGGCGCCGTGCTCGACGGCCCGCCGCTGCTCCGGATTGAGGCTTTCGAGGTAGGCAGCTGCCGACGGCACGGAATGGTCGTCCCTGGGGGGTGGAGGATCACATTCCGTGATTCCCGCCCTGTGCACAATGTTTCCGGCAGGGCAAACCCTGGCTCACTAACGCCCATCTTTCTCCAGTTTCGACGCCCTGTTGCTTGCGCTCCTTGCCGCCGATGCCGGTCGAATCCTGTGGATCGCGATCTATTCAACCAGTTGTCACAAAATTTTCGTTCGGCTGTGACGCAGCTCTGAAAAGTTCCGCGCGGTACCGCTTGGTAGCCATTCGCAACCTTCATGTTCAATTCAGCTCTTTATCAGGAGGCAACCCCGATGCGTTTGCCAAAAGCTCTAGGTTTGGTTTCCGCGCTGGCCCTCGCGGCCGCGTGCGGAGGCGCTCATGCCGACGATCGCGACGATCACGCGTCCACCGCGACGCCGATCAAGCATGTCGTCGTCATCTTCCAGGAAAACGTCTCGTTCGACCACTATTTCGGCACCTATCCGAGCGCCCTCAACCTGTCCGGCGAGACCAGGTTCACGGCGTCGCCACGCACGCCGAAGGTCAACAACCTCGCGAACCCGCTCGATGTGAATCATCATTTCGGGCCGCTCGCGGGCGTTGATCTTCTCCATAACAATCCGAACGCCAATCCCGCCAATCCGGCCTCTCCAGTCCCCCCGTTGAGCGGTGGCATCGCCAATAAGAACGGCGCCGGCGCATCAAACCCATTCCGGCTATCACCGTTACAAGCGCTGACGGCGGACCAGGGCCACAACGAGAGCCCCGAGGAAAGCGCCTACGATAATGGCAAGATGGATGGCTTTCCGGCCTTCGTCGGAACCGCTGGCCCGCCGCCGGCCGGCATCGGTACCAAGGCGCTGGTGATGGGATATTACGACGGCAACACCGTCACCGCGCTCTGGAATTACGCCCAGCATTTCGCCTTGAACGACAACAACTACACCACGCAGTTTGGTCCCTCGACGCCCGGCGCGATCAACCTGATCTCGGGCCAGACCAACGGCCTCGCCGCGTCGCTGAATGTGCTGAACGGCAGCACGCTGCTGCACGGCACCCATGAGGCGTTCGGGGATGCGACCCAGTCGCCCACCAACATCACCGAAATCGGCGACGGCGACCCGCTGTTGGACGTGTGCTCCAACCCGACCATCGACCAGGTCACGATGGCCGGCAAGAACATCGGCGATCTCCTCAATGAAAAGAACATCACCTGGGGATCGTTCATGGGCGGCTTCGACCTGACCGTCGTCAATCCCGACGGCACCAAAGGCTGCCTGCGGCACACCAACCCGACCGCGCCGGGCACGCCCGCGTCAACCTCGGTCGACTATATTCCGCACCACGCGTGGTTCCAGTACTACGCATCGACCCGTAATACGACCCACGCCCGGCCGAGTTCGGTTCAGGCCATCGGTCACAGCCTGATCCCGCATACCAACACGCCGGATCCGGCCAATCACCAGTATGACATCAATGACTTCTTCACGACGCTCAAGGCGGGCAACCTGCCGGCCGTGAGCTTCCTGAAGGCCGCGGCGTTCGAGGACGGGCATGCCGGATATTCGGACCCGCTCGACGAGCAGCACTTCCTGGTTCGCGTCATCAACGCCCTGCAGAATAGCCCGGAATGGTCGGAAACCGCCGTCGTCATTCTCTATGACGACTCCGACGGCTGGTACGATCATCAAATGCCGCCGATCGTGAACCCCTCGTTCAACCCGGCGGTGGACACGCTCAATGGGGCCGGCGTCTGCAGCACCAGCAATGGTTTCCAGCAGGACGAGCCGCTCTCGACCACGCCGCTCAACGGCAACGCCGGCACGCCGGCGTGGGGACGCTGCGGTTACGGAACGCGGATGCCGCTGTTGGTGGTGTCGCCGTTCGCGAAACATAACCACGTCGATCACACACTGACCGACCAGAGCTCGGTGCTTCGCTTCATCGAGGACAACTGGCTGCACGGCGAGCGGATCCAGCACGGCGGCTCGTTCGACACGATCGCCGGCCCGCTCAACAACATGTTCGACTTCGACGATCATCACGAACGCAACCCGCGCAAGGTGGTGCTCGACGAGACCACCGGCGCCGTGGTTTCGGTCACCGGCGGCGACGACGATCATCATGATCATGATCATGATCGGCACTAAAGCGTAAGAATGAGCGCAAGGCAGTAGGCGTGTTACCTTCCGGCGAGGCGGATTTCACCTCGCCGGAAGACCGGTCATTACCCGGTTCGGTCAGCCAGCGCGGTCAGCGCGCCGCCAATGTTCGGCCTTCTTGTCGCCGATGCCGAGGATTCCCGCCGCTGCGTCAATGCGCTCGGTGCGAAGCGGCGATGCCATCGATTTCTGGAACCATGCAGCACGACACAGGCTGGTAGGCTGTGGCTGCCGTAACTTGCGACCGCCGCGGCCCGGAGCGCGCCCAGCAAGTTCGGCTCGCCGGCGTCGGTCGCTGCGTCGGGCGCGTGCGCCGGAACGAGGCCGGCCAAGCGCGTCGGGCTGATCCCACGGATACGCCGCACCGTTGCGCCGGCATGGCGCTTTTGCGAGATCTGGCTATTGGCCCGCGCGCCGCGCGAGCATCGTCTGACGCAGCGCGGCGTAGTGCGCGTCGTGCACCGTCCTCGTGAACAGCGACCACTGCTCCGCGTTGTTCATGAGCGTTGGTACCGCAACAACCATCCGCTCGCGATAAGCTTCGTAGTCCGTTGCGGCATCGGCCAGGCGCCCGGCCCCGACGGCGATGTCGATCCGCCGCAACGTCAGCACCTGCTCCTTGAGCGCCTGGCGCGCCAGTGCGCGTACATTTTCGCCGCCGGAGACGCTGGTGTCCTTGCGATCCGGATAGAATTCGGTAAGTTCACGCAATTCGTTGCCGATGGTATCGACCGCGAGCGCGACCACATCCTTGTCGTTTGCAGTAATCGCCGCGCCGAGCACCAGCGCGAAGTCGTTGACCTCCTTCAGGGTCGATGGCGTGTCTTCATACTGGTAGGGCTGCATGCCGTTGCCGATCGCGTTGAGATAGTCGACGAGGTCCTGCCGGTTCTGGTCGGAATAGCCAAGGCCGAAAACGCGATCGAAATGCGCGACTACCTGCTCGTAGGTGTCGTAGCGTCCGTCGTGGAAATACGGCGCGTTGTAGTCGGCATTCATCAACGTCGGGGTCTTGAACAGGCCGCCCGAGCCGACGTCATGCTGGCGGTGATCAACGAAGGCGCCGGAAGGCACGTGACAGGTCGCGCAGCTCATGTTCGGATCGTTCGGAAACGGCTTCACGAACAGCGCTTCGCCCCGACGTTCGCTCTCCATCGCCACGGGCGTCAGCCGTCCGGCCGGACCAAGATTGGGATTTGGCAGAAAATCGATGTCGTTGATATAGGCAACGATGGCTTCGACGGTCGCCGAGGACGGCTCCGGACCGGCGAACTCATTGACGATGACGTTGCGAACGAAGTCGCGCAGCGAAGCCGTGCGGCCATCGATTCCGTAGGGCGCGAGGAGGCGAGCCCCGCGAAGTGAGGGGATTCGCACCGGATCGAGCACCTGGTTGTCGGCCTTCGGATTGAACAGCGGGCCGGTGGTGTCGAAGTTGCCCGGCCGCGTCGACATTTTGGGAATGTAGAGTTTGGGGTTGCCGGCTCCGTTGACGTGGCAGGTGCTGCAGCGGAGGCCCGCCTGCCGTGCCACGCCGCCGAGAATCGAGGGGGAGCTGAAAAGAAGATCGCCGAGATTGATCAAATAGGATTTTCGTCCGTGGAGCGTCTCGGAGTGGAAGACCTCGCGTGGAGTGTTCAGCGCGTCCTCGTTCAGTTCCGTGCCGGCTGGCAGCACGGTCTGGTCGCCATTGACAGGAAATGCGGCGACCCTTCCGACCACTGCGGCGATCAGGAACGTGACCACGACAATCCCGAGACTGCTGACCCTCATTATTTCTGCACTTGTTCGAGTGTCGATTTCCGCAGGCCGAGCCTGCTAGCCGCGTCCTGCAACGCCACGACGAGTTCCTCGGACGCGCGCCGCAGTTTCGGCGTGTCGACCCGTCGCAGGTCTCCTACGGAGACCAGCAGCTTGAGCTCGTCGATCTTGCCGTCGATGGCACCGGCAAACTCGCGATCGATCGCATTCAAACTGGCGGCGAAAAGCGTCCGATGCACGAATTCAATGCCGGCGATGTTGTTGCGCATGTCCTCCAGCGAGGTGCCGCTGATGCGGGATTCGCCGCCGTCGGATTTGCTTTCGCCGACCTCGTAGGCCAGCCGCACGGCGCCGTCCATCAAACCCTGCGATGTCAGGGGTATGCTGCGCAACCGGTTATGGAGATCGCTGAGATGCTTGACCAGCGCATCGGCTTCGCGCGCGTCATCAGTTGTTCCGGCGCCGAACAGGTTTGCTTCGATCGCGTGAAAGCCGGTCGTGGCGTTCGGCCACGCATCGATCTCTGAGTCGAGTTCGGGCACGAAGCCTGCGGTGAAGACTTCCGAACGCTCCCACCCGGCGCGGGCGGCAAGCCACGCCCGCCTCGCTCCGGCGAGATCGTGCGCAGCGATCTTGCTCTGCAGATCGCGCGCGCCGGCCAGGGCCTGATCGATTCCCTCGGTCAGATACGGTCGATAGCGCTCGACGACGTCATCGGGCGCGGCCGCCTCGGCGCGATGAGAGCCCAACGTCAGAACCAGCACGAGCATGCCGATCGCGGAGCTCATGGTTCGCGCGAGGCCGACACCAATATCTGTCATGAGGCGGCAGCTCAGATTCGTTCTTCAGGGCGCTACAGTATCGAGGTCCGAACTCATAGCGTTCGCCAAAGCACTATTGTCGACTTTGTTTGCTGTTTTGTGACAGGCGCGCGGCGTGACCCGCCCGAAGTATGCTTACAGCCCGGTGCGACTGGCCCTCACCAGCGCGATCAGCTCGTCGCCGTAATGTTCGAGCTTCTTGTCGCCGATGCCGGGGATGCCGCGGAGCTCGTTGAGCGAAGTCGGGCGCGCGGCGGCGATGCCGTCGATCGTTGAATCGTGCAGCACGACATAGGCCGGTACGCCGCGGCTCCGCGCCATTTGCGACCGCCACGCCCGAAGCGCGCCGAGCAAGCCCGGATCGCCGGCTTTGCCCGCGCCGCCGGAAGCTGGCGCAAGATCGCCGCGCCGCGATTTGGCACGGTTGCTGCGAATGCGGGAGCCGGGAGTTTCCTCGCGCAGCATCACCTCGGTCTCGCCCTTCAGGACGCCGCGCGCGCTCTCCGTCAGTTTCAACGCGCCGAAGGCCTCGGAATCGGGCTTCAGGTGGCCCAGGGCGACCAACTGCCGCATGGCGGCGCGCCACTGTTTCTCATTGAGTTCGCGGCCGATGCCGAACACCGACAATTTGTCATGCCCGAATTGCTGAACCCGCTCGGTCATGCGTCCGACCAGTACATCGATCAGGTGCATCGCCCCAAAACGCTGCCCGGTGCGATAGGCGCAGGACAGCAGCTTCTGCGCGATCACCCTGCCGTCGCGCACCGCCGGCGGCGACAGGCAATTGTCGCAATTGCCGCATTTGACAGCCTTAAGCGTCTCGCCGAAATAGCCGAGCAGGCGGGTGCGCCGGCAGGCCGTGGTTTCGGCGAGGCCGACCAGCGCCTCCAGCTTGCCGAGCGAGACGCGCTTGAACGCCTCGGAGCCGGTGGACTCCTCGATCATGCGCCGATGCTGCACGATATCCGACAGGCCATAAGCCATCCAGGCGCTGGAGGGCTTGCCGTCGCGGCCGGCGCGGCCGGTCTCCTGATAATAGGCCTCGATGCTCTTGGGCAGATCGAGATGGGCCACGAAGCGCACGTCCGGCTTGTCGATGCCCATGCCGAACGCGATCGTGGCGACGATCACGACGCCGTCTTCGTTGATGAAGCGGTCCTGGTTGCGGGCGCGAACGCTGGCGTCGAGGCCGGCGTGATAGGGCAGTGCCTCGACGCCGGCCTTGGTCAGCGCAGAGGCGATGTCCTCGACCTTGGCGCGCGACAGGCAGTAGACGATGCCGGCGTCGCCGGCATGGCGCTCGGTGATGAAGGTCTTGAGTTGTGCCGGGGCGTTCTGCTTGTCGACGATTTCATAGCGGATGTTGGGGCGATCGAAGCTCGCGACGAATTGCGGCGCGCCGGCAAGGCCGAGCCGGTCGACGATCTCCTGCCGGGTGAGTTCATCGGCGGTCGCGGTCAGCGCAATGCGCGGCACGTCGGGAAAACGCTCCGCGATCACCGACAGGCCGATATATTCCGGGCGAAAATCGTGCCCCCATTGCGACACGCAATGAGCCTCGTCGATCGCGAACAACGCGATCCCGGCGCGGCCGAGCAGGCTCAGGCAGCGCGGCGTCACCAGCCGTTCGGGCGCGACGTAGAGCAGATCGAGATCGCCCGCGAGCAGCCGCGTCTCGACCGCGGAGGCCTCCTCGAAGGAGAGCGTGGAATTCAGGACCGCCGCCCTGACGCCGGCCTCATGCAGGCCCGCGACCTGGTCGCGCATCAGCGCGATCAGCGGCGAGACCACGATGCCGCAGCCCTCGCGCAACAGCGCCGGCAATTGATAGCACAGCGACTTGCCGCCGCCGGTCGGCATCAGCACCAGGCAATTGCCGCCATCGGTGACGTGACGGACGATCTTTTCCTGCGCGCCGCGAAATGCCGGCAGGCCGAACACCGAATTCAGCACGGAAAGCGCCTCAGCGGCGTCATTTCCTGCTTCAGGGGTTACAGCAATGGCGGAAAAAGACATGTGGAATGGGTCGTCCGATGAGGCGTTTTGCTGGAGTGGCGCACCACCGCGGGAATGGCCGCCGCCGATACGGCACGATCAGCCAGTGGAGATCAAACTCCGTGATTCCCGTCGCGCGCACAACGGCTTCCTCGCCGACCCCACATCCGAAGAAATCGCGTCGCGCGCACTCTTGCTGGAATCTCCGAAACAAATCAAGAACAATTCGTTAGACCGTCGCCAGGGACGAAAGGCTGGCGGATTTCAGAAAGGCCGCGCTGGTGGTGGTCGATCACTAACTTCGCTGGATCGATCGGCTACGCGCCCGCCCGCCGCAGCGCTTCCGCGACGCTCACGACCGGGATCTTGCGGCGTGACGCCGCTTCCAGCGCATGGCGCAGCATGATCGGCGAGCATCCGTAAGGGCTGGGCGCGGCCCGGACGTCGTGGCTATAGAAGATCAGCCAGCCGTCTTTGGCGACGGCCTCGTCGAATGCGCGATCTATACCCTCGCGGTCGATATTGGTTTCGATCAGGGGTGTGGAGCGCAGGAACTGCAGGTCGATGGCACCGCTGTTGACACCGGGAAGAATGCCGCGGGCGGAACGGAACGCCTTGCCGAGCTGCCGCTTGTGCGACACCGATGCGAAGCCGTAGGGATAGGCGAAATTCTCAATTCTGATCGAAGGCTCGAGCGCCAGGAAATAACGGCGGTTCTTCTCCATCTCCAGCGTCATCGCCGCGGCGTCGAGGTCGGTCGCCCTTGCGTGCGAAAAGGTGTGGCAGGCGACTTCGTGGCCCTTGCGGTGAAGGTCAACGATTTCATCGGCGCTGACGCCGGTCCAATGGCCTTGCCACCGATCGACCAGTCCGCCGGCGATATAGAACGTTCCCCGCGCGCCGTATTCTTCCAGGATCGGAGCCCCGGCCGTGGCTGCGCTTTTCGGAACGTCGTCGAAGGTAAAGCTGACCATCGGGCCAGTGCCCTTCAGCTGAAACGGCGCAGGGCGAAAATGCCGGGCCAGGCGGTTGCTGACGCGTGCTCTTAATGCAGACCAGGCCGGATGCATGATGATACTTTCGCTAGGTCAGAGGTGCGCGCCACACGGGATTCCTCCTCCGGGGCGAACGCTATTTGACGCAATCAACCATTCACCGGCCATCTCAGGCAAGCTCCGTCCGCTATTATGCATAATGAGGAACCTGCTTCGCTTCCATCGAATCCGGACACGTGGTGAAGCGAGAAAATCAGCGTCGTAACGACCTTCGCGCACCTTGCGATAGATAGTGGAGCCAGTTCTTGAAGATCGCGGTGGCCGCGGCTCCGGCCGCGTTGTCCTGCCGAAGGGTGCGGTCGGGCAGTTCGACGCTCAATCCGGGCCTGCGTTCGACCCGCGCCCGTTGCTCGAAGCGAAGAAGACTCTGTTCGGTTTCGGCGTCGAAATAGCCGACAGGCAAGGCCGGATAGGTGTCGCACTGGCCGGCGAGAAAGCGCGAGATGTCGCGCAAATATTCCCGCTCTAGCGAGAGCGCGTCATATTCGGGATGTCCCTGGAAAAATACGAATTGGCTGCCAAGCTGTTTGGCGAAGATATCGACGCCGGCTTCCGGCGAAGTAGTCAGCAGTTGATAGCCGCGCGCGGCCAGGTCGTCGGCGCGCAACTCGTTGAGGCGCGAATGCGAGATCTTCAGCGGCGACGGCGCATCCCCTGTCAGCCAGTGATCGGTCACTTTGGCGCAGTCATAGATCCCGGAACATTTGGCATCGAGTCGCCGCCGCTCGATGCCGTCGAGATGCAACACCGCGGCATGGGCGGCGAGGCACGACCAGATCGTCGAGCGGGTGTTGGCCTGCGCCCAATCGACAATATCTGTGAGCTCTCGCCAGAACGGTTCTTCCGGAAGCGTCGCGGCGATCGGTTCGGCGCCAGTAACGATCAATCCGTCGAGCTGCAGGCGGTCCAGGTCGGCGATGTCGGTATATTGCTTTTCGACCCGCCACTGCGAGGTCTGCGATCTCGTGACCGAAGGCAGCGAGAAGCAGTGGAAGTCGATGCGAATATCGCCGGCGGCTTGTCTCAGCAGACGCATGAACTGACGTTCGGTCGCCTGCAGCGCCGCATCCGGCATGTTGTTGACGAGCCCGATCGTGAGATCCACATCGGCATGTTGCGGACGGCCGAATTTATCCTCGCGCCGCAACTGCGTCGGCGCGAGGCCGGGACTGACGATCAGCCGCCGTTTTTCCAACAGGACGGTCATGCTGGGCCCTCAAAAGATCTATTCCGCGGCCTCGAGCCGCTGGTGCCGGCTGCATGCCTGCGCCAGCGCCTGGTCGATATCTTCAATGATGTCCGAAGAATGTTCGATGCCGATCGACAACCGGATGGTTTCCGGCAGCACGCCGGCCAGGCGCTGCTGTTCCGGAGACATCTGGCGGTGGGTGGTCGAAGCGGGGTGGCAGGCGAGCGATTTCGCGTCGCCGATATTGACCAGCCGCGTGATCAGTTTCAGGGCATCGTAGAATCGCTTGCCGGCCTCCATGCCGCCCTTGATGCCAAAGGTGAAGAGCGACGACGCGTTGCCGTCCAGATATTTCTGGACCAGTGCGTAATAAGGGCTCTCAGGAAAACCCGCGTAGTTGACCCAATCGACGCGCGGATCATTGCGCAGAAACTCGGCAACCTTGCGCGCGTTCTCGACATGCCGTTCGACGCGCAGGGCGACGGTCTCGATTCCCTGCAACAGCAGGAAGGCATTGAACGGCGAAAGCACCGAGCCCATGGTGCGCTGATAGACGCTGCGCGCGCGCTGGATATAGGCGCTGGTGCCGAATTGCCTGGTGTAGACGAGGCCGTGGTAGGATTCGTCGGGCTCGTTGAAGGTGGGGAAGCGGCGCGCGTTCTCGGTCCAGGGGAAACGCCCGCTGTCGACGATCGCGCCGCCCAGCGTGGTGCCGTGGCCGCCGAGAAATTTCGTCAGCGAATGAATGGCGATATCGGCGCCGTAATCGAAGGGCTTCAGGAGGATCGGGGTAGCGACGGTATTGTCGACCAGCAGCGGCACGCCATGACGATGCGCGACTTTCGCCAGCGCCTCGATGTCGCAGACATTGCCGGCGGGGTTGCCGATCGTCTCGGAGAACACCGCCTTGGTATTTTCGTCGATCAGCCTTTCGATGGCGTCGGCCTTGTCGCTTTCGGCGAAACGGGCGGTGATACCCTGGCGCGGCAGGATATGGCCGAGCAGGGTGTGCGTGGTCCCGTAGAGCTGCGGCACGGAGACGATGTTGCCGCCGGTATCGGCAAGGTTAACGAGCGCGAAATGCAGCGCCGCCTGACCGCTGGCGACCGCGAGCGCGCCGACGCCGCCCTCCAGCTCGGTGACGCGCTTTTCCAGAACCGCGGTGGTCGGGTTCGAAATCCGGCTATAGCGAAAGCCTTCGGCCTCGAGATTGAACAGGGCGGCGCCGTGATCGGCGCTGTCGAAGGCGTAGGCCGCTGTCTGGTAAATCGGGACCGCAACAGACTTGGTCGTCGGATCGGGTTCGTAGCCGGCGTGAATGGCGATAGTCTCGCTGCGCATTGTCCACCTCTACGTACGCGTCGCATTTCATTATGCGTTTTGTTCGCAACATATTTGTAAGGGGCGGATGCTCAAGCCTGCAATAATTCGTGCCGACATTGATAAAATAACCCTAACGCATTTTCACCAATTGATTAAAGCTTCAGTCAATTGCCGAGCGTGCGGCGGACCTGCTCGCCGATCTGATGCAGCACCAGCCGGCCCTGCGGCAGGATCGCGCCGATGGCGTGGAAATTATGGATCATGCCGTCGTGGCAGAAATGTTCGACCTGGACACCCGCCGCGACGAGCTTTCCCGCATAGGCGTTGCCTTCGTCGCGCATCGGATCGAATTCGGCGGTATGGATAATGGCTGCGGGAAGCCCGGCGAATCTGATGGCGCGGAGCGGCGAAATCCGGGGATCGGCAAGGTCGGCGTCGCCGTGCAGATAGTCGGCGAGGTCGGCTTCCAGCGTCACCCGGTCGAGCAGATGATTTTCGGCGAATGCCTCGCGCGACGGCGAGGTGTCCTCGAAATCGAGTACCGGACAGATCAGGCATTGCGCGGCTATCGCAGGCCCGGCGTTGCGCATGCTCTCCTGGCAGACCACGGCTGCGAGCGTCGCGCCCGCGGAATCGCCGCCGACCACGAGCCTTGTCGCATCGATGCCAAGCGAGGCGGCCTGTTCGGATACCCAACGGGTCGCTGCGATCGCATCCTCGATGGCCGCCGGAAACTTGTGCTCGGGCGCGAGGCGGTAATCGATGGAGACGAGCCGGCAGCCGGTGCTCTGCGCCAGCGTCGCGGCGATGCGGTCATGGGTGTCGATGCTGCCGGCGACCATGCCGCCACCATGGAAGAACACAAAGCCTGGCAAGGTCTCGCTCGCATCATCCGCCGGCGTGTAAAGCCGGTAAGGGAGATCGCCCGCCGGTCCCGGCAATACGCCGTCGATCCAGCTTGCCGCCGCGACGTCGGCGCGGACGAACTGCATGAGTTTTGTCAGCGCCTGGCGGCGTTCATCCACGGTCGGTCGCGACCGATTGCTCGGCGAGGCCGCCGCCATCATGACGAGCAAACGCTTGGCCAGGGGATCGAGGGGCATAGCGGGCTCCGGTTGCGGGAATGTAGTGTCCAATTGTGGTCTATCAATCGTGAATTGACCGCTATTGCCCAAAATCCGGCAAGGAAATCCTTAAGAGGATTTCGACAATAGTAGCGCCGATGTGCGCGGCATCGCCGCGCTTTGGATGGTGATCATGGTCCAGACGATAGCTCCCGTCAGTTTTTCGCAGACCTGGACCTTCTTTGAAGGCGCCTGGCATGACGGCAACGTGCCGATCATCGGTCCCCGGACCCATGCGGCATGGCTCGGCTCGACCGTGTTCGACGGCGCGCGCGCCTTCGAAGGCGCGGCGCCCGATCTCGACCGGCACTGCGCCAGGGTGAATCAGTCGGCCATCAACTTCATGCTGAAGCCGGTGGTCGATACCGAAACCTGGCTGGGGCTGGCGCGCGAGGGCATCGCCCGCTTCGATGCCAATGCCGAGCTCTACATCCGGCCGATGTATTGGCCGCAGACCGGCAGCGGCGGCGGCGTGCTGTTCGATCCCGAGACGACCAACTGGTGCCTGTGCATCTATGTCGCGCCGATGCCGCCGCCGACCGGCAGCGCCATCACGCTGTCGCCATTCCGCCGGCCGACCATGGAAACCGCGCCGGTCGATTGCAAGGCGGCCTGCCTCTATCCCAACAACTCGCGCGCGCTGATGGAAGCGCAGTCGCGCGGCTTCGACAACGCCTTGATGCTCGACATGCTCGGCAATGTCGCCGAATTCGGCAATGCGAACGTATTCATGGCGAAGGAGGGCGTGGTCTACACGCCGGCGCCGAACGGCACCTTCCTCAACGGGATCACCCGGCAGCGGGTGATCGACCTGTTGCGCGGCGATGGCGTCAGCGTGGTCGAGAAGACCCTGCGATACCGCGATTTCCAAACCGCCGACGAAATCTTCTCCAGCGGCAACTTCGCCAAGGTCGCGCCGATCATCCGGATCGACGATCGCTCGCTGCAGCCGGGGCCGTTCTACAGCCGCGCCCGCAAGCTGTACTGGGAATTTGCGCGCGGCTGATCGGCACGCGTCATCGCTTACGCCTGACGCCGTTGATCACGAGCTGTTCGACCAGCGCGGCGGCGGTTCGGCTGGGAGTATGCTTGTGCATCCGATATCCCTCGAGGTTGTTGCGGCCGCCTGATTGACGAGACGGCAAACGGCCTAAGGCCCGTACAGTACTAATTCGGTGTCGGTCAGGTCGGCCAGGCGGGGCCGGCGCGGGCCCTTGAAATATTTGCGGCCGCGCGCCCGCGAGAAGATGCCGGTGAGACCGGCGACCGGCCCATTGGCATCGAGAATGACGGAAATCTTGCCGTGCCGGATCAGGGCCCGGCCGATCGAGCCCGCGCATGCGACGAATTCGGCGACGTCGCGGCAATAGATCAGCTGCATCGCCGGCGGCGCGATCAATCCGCGGCGGATGCGCATCGGCGACAGGATGAACGGAAACGGTCCGCCGCCGGGCGTGCGGCACGCCAGGCTGAGGCAGCCATAGCGCGCGTGTCGCGCCAGCAATTCGACCTCGTTCCCGGGCAGGCCCTCGACAGCCCCGGTATCCGGCGCGATCGTCTCAATCGTCATGCCCCGCGCGGCGCGCGACAGCACCGGGATCGAGAAGAACAAGCCGCTGCAATACGAGGAAAAACCCTGCGCCTCGATGATCGGCCAGGTCCAGGTCGCGGGGCTGATATTGAGGTAGGTGACGTCCTTGTGACGCTGCGCGATTTTCGTCAACATCGGTGCGTAATTGCGGAACGCGGGATCGACATACCAGCTCGAGAGGTTGCACCGGATCGCCGCGTCGCCGCCGTCGCTCCTCGCCGTGTAGAGCAGCAGCAGGACGCCGGCCACGGCGCCGTCATGGTCGAGCATATAGCCAAAACGGGGATAGCCGCCTGGGACTTCGCGCACCGCCTGGCGGCGCAGCCCCTGCATCCAGTAGTCGCGCGACCTTCCGACGAACCCGCGTGTCAACAGATCCGCCACCGCATCAAGATCGGCGGCGGAAATTTCACGGCATCGAAGTGTCGCAGTGTGCACCGCCGCCTACCGATCGCATCCGTTATTTGTGGCCGAGCGCCTCCCGCACCGCGGCCGGCCACTTGGCGACATCGGTGCCATGGGTGTGGAACATGGCGACCGCGAGCCGATCCATCCCGAACGCGACGCAGCCGGTATGCGCCGGCTCGCCATTGGCGTCCTTGATGTCCCAGGTGGTGCCGAAATGGTCGCGGTGGTAGTTGAAGCTCATGCACGCGGTCGGCCGCTCTTCCGAGCGCAGCGGAATCAAGAGTTCGAACTTCAGCGACTGCTGCTTCTGGCTGACCGCCTTCATCTGGCCGACGCGGCCGAAGAAGGGATCAGAGGCATAATCGACCTTGAAGGTCAGGCCGAGATCGCGCGCGATGGCCTGGGCGCGCACCATCCAGCGCTCGCGGAAATCGGATACGTCTTCGGGGCTGCCGATGCAGACATATTCGCGCATCCGGAACGACTGCAGCCGGTCGAGATGGCGCGACGGCTCGGCGCGGAAGCAGTCGGCCGCGACGTCGAAGCGCAGGCCACCTTTGGGCAGCGCGCCGCGCGCGGCCGCGATCGGATAGACGGGATAGCAGGCCGCCGGCGACAGTACGAGGTCGGCGGGCGAGAGCGACGTGGTCCAGTCGCCACCGGCGTCGAAGCGGCTGACCGCGGAATTGATCTCGCGCTCGGTGCCATGCAGGCCGCAGACGCAGCCGAGGAGGTTGGGAAAGCTGTTCAGATAGCCGGATTTCTCCAGCTGGCCACGGTTCATCACCGGCGGGAAGCGCATCACCTCGGTATCGGGTTCGCGATTGCGCGTGATCAAGGCGGCGAGCCGATCGACCATGTCTTCGTAGAGCGCGGTGCGGGCGTAAACGCCGTCGGTTCCCATCTTGTGGAATAATTTATTGGCGAGGTGATCGAGCGGGTCGGCCGGCTGGGTGGCTTCCGGCGACGGGCTTCGGACAGCTATGTTCATGTTCGGCGTTCCCGGTTTTCTTGTTTGTTGATCAATCGCGCAAGGTCGTGGGCACGCCGCTCATCAGGCTTGCGGTCGCGATATTGGCGAGGATGCGGTCGTTGTTGATCATGATCGGCGCCGACAGCACGTCGCGCAGATGTCGGCCGATGCTGAAGTCGCCGTCGTTGCGATATCCCGACAGGCCGCAGGCGCGCATCGCGCTCATGACGGTCGCCACCGCGAGTTCCGAAGCCTCCACCTTCAAAAGGTTGATCTGGGACTGGAAGTCGAGGGAGGACAGCGCCCGCTCGTCATGCTCGTGGGTCAGATAGGTATCGAGATTGGTTGTGATCATGGCGCGCAGCTTTGCGAGCGACATTTTGGCGGCGGTGAAATGCGCCGCACCCGGCGGCATCTGGCCGCCGGCCCCGCGGGCGGCTTTCCGGATGAACAATTGCGCGCGCTCGACGGACGCTGCCGCGATCCCGGCCCAGGCCGAGGACCAGGAGAGATGCGCGACCGGTGTCATCGTCTGCGCGTGAATCTTGTCATAGGCTTCGGGGAAGATCTGTTCGGCGGTGCCCTTGAACTTCAGCTCGAAGCCGGCGCTGCAGGTTCCGCGCATGCCGAGCGTCTCCCATGCGAGGCTGGGCTCCAGCGTGTAATTGTCCCTGGTAATCGCCAGCAGCACCTGGTCGGAGCCGGCGGCGTCATTGGCGCGGCGCGCGATGGTGACGATGCCGTCCGCCTGCGCGCCGTATGAAATCACGGTGGCGTTGCGAGCCAGCGAGATCTCGGTGCCGGCGTGCTCGACGGCGGCGGTGGAGAAACGGATGTTGCCGCCGTTTTGTCCTTCGGTGGTTGATGACGCCAGCAGCATCTGCCCGGCCGCCGCGCGACGCATCAGCGTTTCGTGCCAGGCCGAGCCCGCGCCGTGGCGGACCAGGCAGGCGACCTTGGTCTGATGCATCGCAAAGATCATCGCTGTCGACGCACAGGCGCGGCCGAGCGTGTAGCACATGTCGGTGATATCGGCGACCGATGCGCCGTCGCCGCCGAACGCGAGCGGGATCTGGACGCCCAGCAGCCGCTGCGCGCGCATCGCGTCGAGCGCTTTCTGCGGGAACCGCGCATCGCGGTCGACCGCTTCGGCTTCCGCGGCGGCGACCGCCGCAACCGTAGCCGTTCGCAGCGGGAAGGAACTCCGGTCGGGAATGAATTGTTCGCTGATCCTGTCCGCAACGGCGTTGCGTAGTCTGGTCTCCCGCATGTTCATGGCCGATATGCCTTTTAGGGGTTCTGTCGGTGCGAAACACCTGCGCGGGCTTCGCGCAATGCCACATCGATCGCTTGAACAGCTTCCGATCAAGCGTCAAGGCTAAGGATTTAATTCAAATGCGTCGACGAAATTCGGGGTAAACGACATTCGTTTCGGCGATGAAAGTTAATCCGCGGTTTTTTCGATGTCTCGTTTTCTGGCGATCGCCGTTAGCGTTAAGAACCGAATGACGGCCTCGCTCAAACGAGATTCATTGTTCTTCAAAGGCTCGTGGAATTATAGATGGGCGTGGTAACAGCCGGTTTTGGCGGCGCAGTTTGATGCGATGGCGCATCGGCGCGACAGGTGGGAATTGAAGATGCAGGCGTTTAACCCCCACGTCTTTAGCGCGAATGTCGGGGATCGCATCCTTGCCCTCGTCAGGGCAATCCTCGAACAGAACGCGATCGCGGCCGACGTGCGGCCGAACTCGCGGCTGGTGGATGTCGGGCTGACCTCGATGGACATGGTCAATCTGATGCTGTCGGTCGAGGCTGAATTCGATTTCACGATTCCGCAAGACCAGATCACGCCGGAAAATTTTCAGTCGGTGAAAACGCTGGAAGCGATGATCGCCGGCCAGCTGCAGCCCGAAGCGGCGGCTTGAGTATCTAAAACGACGCATATGGTGGGCAAGGGCATGCTTCGCTTTGCCCAACCTTCCGCCGTCATACCCCGCGGATGCGGGGTATCCAGTACGCCGCGGCCTCTCGATTCTATCGTCAGCGTCACTGGAATACTGGATCGCCCGCCTGCGCGGGCGACGACAACTGAGGGTGTGGCGCTCGTCTCAATGGCAAAATACGACTTTGCATTCCCGCGACACGCTGCGCCCGAGTTTTGCTAAAGCCTTCCGCCCGGAGGGCGCAGGGAATGCCGGGCGCCCGATGCGCCCGATAGCCGCGTGTGCAGAGATAGTGGAGTTACGCACACGCGTTAGTCAGGTCACACCGAAATCACCCGGCATTCCCCGCGCAATGGTTTTAACGGCTTCCTTCGTACTCTCCCCGGTGATCGGGCTTTTTTGTCACCGTCGCCGGCGGGATACTTCCCGCCAACTTGACGCCAGCGTCGAGGCGTCAGGACCACACGACTTCTCCGTCCGCAAGATAAGCGCTCTCGTCTTTAGCGCCACTTGCGTCCATCGCATCCCGCACCAACGTCCGTGACGATCGCGAAACGCCCCTCTCGGTGGGACGGGACATGTGGGTTATTAAAGTGATTCGCCTCTTCGGAAAACCAGAATATTTTTGCAAAAGGGGCTGGACAGGCGGTTTGGAAAGCGACCCGACGGGCAAATCAGTTGACCCGGCTATCGAAGGTCGAGCGCGAAAACAAAACGAAACAGCAGCCCTTGCGCCGTCGCCAAATGGTCGGTTTCATCACTGCGTCCGGCCACCCCCCGGGTACGGTTTACCGCGAGGCGTCCAGCAAATAAGATGCTTCGCACCATGCTTGAACCCGGACAAAGGTGATCAGGAACGTACGTCAACGCAGGACGGAAAAACCCCGATGAGCGACGAGCCCTACAAATCCTGGCAATGCCGCACCTGCGGTTACATTTATGACGAGGGAAAAGGCGACCCGGATGAAGGCCTGGCGCCGGGCACAAGATGGGCCGCGATTCCGGACGACTGGATTTGTCCGGAGTGCGGCACGCCCAAAGGCGACTTCGACATGGTTGAGCTTTAGCATTCGATTCCGCCTCGAGTCTCCGGCCCATTGGAGAGCCGAAATACAATGGTCGTGCTTCATCGCCAGGATGAGTAGTGCTACGAACGGAAAATGGAGACGGCATGACGAAGGCGATCCTGGGTATCATCGGCGGTTCCGGCATTTACGATCTGCCGGGCCTTGAGAACGTGCGCGAGGAGGCGATCGCGAGCCCGTGGGGCGAGCCGTCGGCGCCCGTGCGCCACGGCACCATCGCCGGCCTGCCGATCGTGTTCCTGCCGCGCCACGACAAGGGCCACCGGCTGTCGCCGTCCGACATCAATTACCGCGCCAATATCGACGTGCTCAAGCGCGCCGGGGTCACCGACCTGATCTCGCTGTCGGCCTGCGGGTCGTTCAAGGAAGAGCTGCCGCCCGGCACCTTCGTGCTGGTCGACCAGTTCGTCGACCGTACCCACAAGCGCGAAAATTCGTTCTTCGGTAAAGGATGCGTCGCCCACGTCTCGATGGCGCATCCGGTGTCGCCGCGGCTGCGCATCCACCTTGCCGCGGCCGCCGAGGCCGAGGGCATCGCGATCGCGCGCGGCGGCACTTATCTGTGCATGGAGGGGCCGCAATTCTCCAGCTACGCCGAAAGCATGACCTACAAGAACCTGGGCTACTCCGTGATCGGCATGACCAACATGCCGGAGGCAAAACTCGCCCGCGAGGCCGAGATCTCCTACGCGACAGTGGCGATGGTGACGGACTTCGATTGCTGGCATCCCGACCATGATGCCGTGACGGTGCAGGACATCATCCGGGTATTGACCACCAACGCCGACAAGGCCAAGGGCCTGGTGGCGCGGCTTGCCAAGGATTTCCCGCGCCAGCACGAGCCGTGTCCCAACGGTTCGGACCGCGCGCTCGACACCGCCATCATCACCGCGCCGGAAGCGCGCGATCCCGCGCTTTTGAAAAAGCTCGACGCGGTGGCGGGAAGGATTTTGCGGGAGCGATGAGGCGCCGGATGGGCCTTATGGTTCGAGACGCGCGGCGTTGCCGCGCTCCTCACCATGAGGGTTCGGCACCTTACCACGACGGTCCAGAGGACCTCCTCCTGAGGAGCACGCGCCAGCGTGCGTCTCGAAGGATGGAGCAATGAGGAGTTCGTCGATGTCTGAGGTGTCCGCGCTGTTCGACCGATGGGAGCGGGTCTGGCATGAGGGCCAATACGATCTGATTCCGACTTGCGTGGGCCAGCACTATATCCGGCACGATGAAAAGGGCGACCGGACGGTGACGCTGGAGGCCTACGCGGCCGAGCTCGCGGCTGTCCATCGGGAGCGACCGGGTACCCGCGTAGTCGTGTACGATCACTTGTTCACAGATGATCGCGCGTGGTTCCGCTTTTCGTTCGTTTGGCCTGATCCGCAATCCGGCGAGCGCCGCAGCCGGGCAGGCATGCAAAGCTACCGGATCGAGGATGGAAAGCTCGCGGAGACCTGGATTACGCTGCTCCCGCTAGGGACCGCATGGACGGACGCGGTTGCGCAAGAACGCTGGACGAGCAAACGATCTATCTGACCTGTATTCGTCAGGATACAATTCCCCGCGCGAGAGAGGGGTAGAAGAAGGGAGCAACGCGGCATCATGAAGGTCGACGGCAGGCATATCCGCAGTATCTGGCTCGAGCCCGACGGCGCGACCGTCAGCGCGATCGATCAGCGCCGGCTGCCGCACCATTTTGCGGTGGAGCGGCTGACGAGTTGCGACGCCGCGGCGGACGCGATCAAGTCCATGCTGGTGCGCGGTGCGCCGCTGATCGGCGCGACCGCCGCCTTCGGGATGGCGCTGGCGATGCGGGCCGATCCCTCCGACGCCGCGCTCGATCGCGCCTATCGAACGCTGATCGCGACGCGGCCGACCGCGATCAACCTGAAATGGGCGCTGGACGAGATGGCCTCGCTGCTGCGGCCGCTGCCGCCGTCGGACCGGACCGCGGCGGCCTATTCGCGCGCCGCCGAGATTTCCGAGGATGACATCGCCATCAACCGGGGCATCGGCGAGCACGGCATTGCGCTGATCAAGGCGATTGCCGCGACCAAGAAGCATGGCGAGCGCGTCAATGTGCTGACCCATTGCAACGCCGGCTGGCTCGCCACCGTGGACTGGGGCACCGCGACGGCGCCGATCTATCTGGCGCACGACAGCGGCCATGCCGTCCATGTCTGGGTCGACGAGACCCGTCCGCGCAACCAGGGTGCGTCGCTGACCGCCTGGGAGCTCGGCCATCACGGCGTGCCGCACACCGTGATCCCCGACAACACCGGCGGCCATCTGATGCAGCACGGGATGGTTGATCTCGTCATCGTCGGCACCGACCGTGTCACCGCCAATGGCGATGTCTGCAACAAGATCGGCACGTATCTCAAGGCCCTCGCCGCGCATGACAATGGCGTGCCGTTCTATGTGGCGCTGCCGTCGCCGACGATCGATTTCTCCGTCGCCGACGGGATTGCGGAAATTCCGATCGAGCAGCGCGGGCCCGACGAAGTGACCGATATGACGGGGCGCACCGCCGATGGGCGGATCGAGACGGTACGGATCGTGCCGGACGGTTCGCCGGTCGCCAATTACGGGTTCGACGTGACGCCGGCGCGGCTGGTGACGGGATTGATCACCGAGCGCGGCGTGCTCAAAGCGAACCGCGCAGCGCTCGCAGCCGCCTTTCCCGAGAGAAACGCGACCGCGGCCGAGTAACCAAGGAAGACAGCTGATGCAGAGCGCCTGGATCGATCGCGACGCGGAAACCGCCGTGGCCCGCTACGAAAAGCTCGGACGCGATGTGGGCTTGCGCGTCTACACCACGCGGCTGTTGGGCCAGGATCCGCGGCTGGTGCTGCATGGTGGCGGCAACACGTCGGTGAAGACCACCATTGCCGATCTCAACGGCGAGAACGTCGAGGTGCTCTGCGTAAAAGGCTCCGGCTGGGACATGGGCACGATCGAGCCCGCCGGCCTGCCGGCGGTGCGCCTTGCTCCCCTCTTGAGGCTGCGTGCGCGTGAAAAACTTTCCGACGAGGACATGGTGCGGCTGCAGCGCGCCAATCTGATCGACCCGGCATCGCCCAATCCGTCGGTCGAGGCGCTGCTGCATGCCTTCATCCCGCACAAATTCATCGACCATACCCATTCCACCGCGGTGCTCGCGCTCACCGACCAGCCCGACGGCGAGGCCCTGTGCCGCGAGGTTTATGGCGCGCGCGTCGGTTACGTGCCGTATCTGATGCCGGGCTTTGGTCTCGCAAAGGCCGCGGCGCAAATGTTCGACGCCGATCCCTCAGTCGAGGGCCTGGTCCTGGTCAAGCACGGCATTTTCAGTTTCGGGGCCGATGCGCGGCAAGCCTATGAGCGCATGATCGCGCTGGTGACATTGGCCGAGGAACGACTGGCCAGACAGCGCAAGCCGGCTTTCGTCAGCGCAAAACTGCCGGCCCGGCCGGCGCGTCTCGCCGACGTCGCGCCGATCATCCGCGGTGCCTGCAGCCTGCCGGACAACAGGACCGACGGCGCCTGGAAGCGCTTCGTGCTGGAGTTTCGCGGCGACGATGCGGTGATGAACTTTGTCAACGGCGCGGAGGTCGTGCGCTACGGCCAGGCCGGCGTGGTGACGCCGGACCATAACATCCGCATCAAGAACAAGCCACTGGTGGTCGCAACGCCCGAACAGGGCGATCTCGCCGGCTTCAAGCGCGCGGTCCGCGACGCCGTCGCTGCCTATGGCGAAACCTACAGGGACTATTTTGGGCGCAACAATGCACGCGTCGGCGGCATCAAGACGATACTTGACCAGGCGCCGCGCGTCATTCTGGTGCCCGGCGTCGGCTTGTTCGGGCTCGGCCGCAGCAGCAAGGACGCGAGGATCGCCGCCGATCTCGCGGAAGCCGCGATTGCCACGATCACCGATGCCGAAGCCGTCGGGCGCTTCGAGCCGCTGCCGGAGGCCGATCTGTTCGATGTCGAATACTGGTCGCTCGAACAGGCCAAACTCGGCGGCGCCAGGGAATTGCCGCTGGCGGGGCAGGTTGCGGTCATCACCGGCGCCGGCGGCGCCATAGGATTTGCAACGGCGAAAGCGTTCGCGGCGGCAGGTGCCGAGGTGGCGCTGCTGGATGTCGACGAGGCCGCGGCGCAGGCAAAGGCCAGGGCGATCGGCGGCGCGGCGCTGGGCCTTCGCTGCGATGTCACCGACGCCGCATCGGTGAAGGACGCGTTTGCGCAAGTCGCGGCCGGCTTCGGCGGGGTCGACATCGCCGTGTCGAATGCCGGTGCCGCCTGGCAGGGCCGGATCGGCGAGGTCGACGAAGCGGTGCTGCGGGAAAGTTTTGAGCTGAATTTCTATGGTCACCAGCGCGTCGCGCAGGCGGCGGTCAAAATCATGCGGGCGCAGGGCACGGGCGGCTGCCTGTTGTTCAATGTCTCCAAACAGGCGGTCAATCCCGGGCCCGATTTCGGGCCCTATGGCCTGCCGAAGGCGGCGACGCTGTTTCTGGTGCGGCAATACGCGGTGGATTACGGCAACGAGGGCATTCGCGCCAACGCCGTCAACGCCGACCGGATCCGCTCGGGCCTCTTGACCGAAGACATGATCGCGCAGCGTTCAAAAGCGCGCGGCCTCAGCGAAAAGGACTATATGCGGGGCAATCTCTTGGGCCGGGAAGTCGCGGCCGAGGATGTGGCGCAGGCGTTCCTGGCGCAGGCGCTGGCGCTGAAAACCACCGCCGACGTGACCACCGTCGACGGCGGCAACATCGCCGCCGCGCTGCGGTGAGCGGCTGAAGCCGGCGCCCCGCGGAAGGAATTTTCTCCCTCTCCCCGCTCTTCGCGGGGTCGAGACGAGCGAAGCTCGCTCTGAGAGGGCTGGGGTGAGGGGCTCTCTCAGTAAATTCTGAACATCTGTATGCTGAGACTCCCCCTCACCCGGATTCTCGCTAACGCGAGAATCCGACCTCTCCCCGCAAGCGGGGCGAGGTGACCAGCGAGGCTCGCCGCCGATTCAACGCAGCGTCATGCTCGAATTGGCAAGTCAAGCATCCAAGGTTGTTGACGAACCGCGCCGCTTGATGTGGAACTCATGCCAAGGCCTCGGGCCAATCAAGAAGACAAAACGGGGGGTACGCCGGTGGAAGAGTTCGACTATGTCGTTGTCGGCGGCGGATCGGCCGGCTGCGTGGTGGCCAGCCGTCTCAGCGAAAATCCGAAGGTGCGGGTGTGCCTGCTGGAAGCCGGCGGCGCCGGCAACAACTGGGTGGTCAAGGCGCCGATGGGCATCGCGATCATGGTGCCTTCCAAGACCAACAACTGGGCGTTCCAGACCGTGCCGCAGCCGGGGCTGAACGGCCGCAAGGGCTACCAACCGCGCGGCAAGGCGCTGGGCGGATCGAGCGCGATCAACGCCATGGTCTATATCCGCGGCCATCGCTCCGACTATGACGGCTGGGCGGCGTTGGGCAACACCGGCTGGTCCTACAACGACGTGCTGCCCTATTTCAAAAAGGCTGAAAACAATGAGGTGGTGCAGGACGACTTTCACGGCACCGGCGGTCCGCTCAACGTCGCCGGCATCAGGACCTCCAATCCGTTCCAGGAGCATTTTCTGGAAGCCGGCCGCCAACTGCAGCTTCCGATGAATTCCGATTTCAACGGCGCGCACCAGATGGGACTGGGCGTCTATCAGGTCACCCAGAAGAACGGTGAACGCTGGAGCGCGGCACGCGCCTATCTCGAGCCGAACCTGTCGCGGCCGAACCTCAAGGTCGTCACCGGCGCGCCGGCCCGCAAGATCCTGTTCGACAGCAAGCGCGCGATCGGCGTCGAATACAGCCGCGACGGCAAGCCGGAATCGGTGCGGGCGAAAGCGGAGGTCATCGTCTCCAGCGGCGCGTTCCAGTCGCCGCAATTGCTGATGCTGTCGGGCATCGGCAACGCGGCGGATCTGAAAGGTTTTGGCATTAATGTCGTGCATCACTCGCCGGGCGTCGGCCAGAACCTGCAGGACCATATCGACTATGCCTTCAGCTACAGGTCGAAAAGCCTGCACAACTTTGGCATTTCGTTCGCAGGCCTGCGCCATCTCTGGAAGGAGATCGGACGCTACAAGCGCGACGGCGTCGGCATGGTCACCTCGAACGTCGCCGAATGCGGCGGCTTTCTCAAGACCGACCCGAACCTCGCAGTGCCCGACATCCAGCTGCACTTCAGTGTGGCGATGGCCGACAATCACGGCCGCAACCGGCATCTCGGCCATGGCTTCGGCTGCCATGTCTGCCTGCTGCGCCCCAGGAGCCGCGGCAGCGTGACGCTGAGCAGCGCCGATCCGGCCGCGGTCCCGGCGATCGATCCGAAATTCTACGATTCCCCCGACGATCTCGAGGTCATGGTCAAGGCATTCAAGATCACCCGCCGCATCATGGACGCCGAGCCGCTGGCGAAATGGCGGACCGGGGACATGTTCGCCGCTGATGTCCGCACCGACGACGAAATCCGCGGCGCCCTGCGCCGTCGCTCCGACACCGTGTACCATCCCGTCGGCACGGTGCGCATGGGCACGGACGAGTTGGCCGTGGTCGATCCGCAATTGCGGGTCAACGGCGTGCAGGGCCTGCGGGTGGTCGACGCCTCCATCATGCCGACCCTGATCGGCGGCAACACCAACGCGCCCTCGATCATGATCGGCGAGAAGGCCGCGGATATGATCAGGGCGGGGTGACTGAAATCGCCTGCAAAGTTCGTCATGCCCGGCCTTGTGCCGGGCATCCACGTCCTGGCGGCACGCCGGCAAGAAAGGCGTGGATGGCCGGGACAAGCCCGGCCATCACGAAAAAGCGAATCCTCTCAGGACGAGCTTCGAAAACGCGCTACCGCAGCGCCAGTCCCGTTGCGGCCTCTAGCTCGGCGATCGCCTGCGGTGCGTCAACCACCTTGATGGTGGTCATGCCCATCTCGCGCGCCGGTTTCAAATTGACGCCGAGATCGTCGAGATAGACGCAATCTTTGGGATCGACGTTGAGCTGCTCGGTCATCATCCGGTAGATGCGCGGATCGGGCTTCCTCAAGCCGATCTTGGCGGACTCGATGATGTGATCGAACAGCGCCATCACCTCGGCGACATAGAGCGAGCGGCCGGAGTGGCTGCCGATCGCGTTGGCGGGAAGATTGTTGGTGATGCACCCGGTCTTGAAATTTGCCTTGACGCGGCGGAGCGCCTCGACCATCTCGGGCCGCAGATCGCCCGACAGCAGCGGCAGCACGTCCTTGCCGCGTACCTCGGCGCCCAGCGCCAGCGATTCTTCGGCGAACAGGGAATCGAACGCTTCGATGTCCAGTTCGGCGCGCTCGAATTGCGCCCAGGCATTTTCGTGGTGGTTGAGGGCATTGGTGCGCCGGATGATATCGGCGGGCAGCCCGCGCTCGCGCTCGAACCGCGCAAACGCCTCGAACGGCGAGGTTGTGAGCACCCCGCCGAAATCCCAGATCACGGCCTCGACCATTATTTTTTCCATCCTGCCAACCTACTGCTCGAGCAACGGCTAGCACGACGTTCCTGCGCGGACCAGCCCGCCCGCGGCGGCTTGCCCGTGCCACGGAATTTGGCGTCGGTTACGCCTTCCTGTAAGTTGCCCCGTCAGCCCCAGGGAAATCCCATGAAAGCCTTCGAGACGACGATTGCGGAAAGTGCGGATTCGCTGGCAGGCCCCTGGCGCCTGCCGCACCAGATGCTCCATGCCCAAATCTACGATTCCCACGCCTCGATCCATGACGATGCCACCGCGCAGAAACTGGGCTTTCAGGGCGGGACCATCGAGGGGCCGACGCATTTCAGCCAGTTCGCGCCGCTGTGCGAACGGCTGTGGGGACAAGCGTGGTTCGAAACCGGATGCCTCTCGGCGCATTACCGCAATCCCTCTTTCGAAGGTGAGGAAGTGCAGGCGATTTTGGCCAAGCCCGAACCGGGCGAGACTCAGAGCGCCATCCAGATGGTGAAACGCGACGGCACCGAAGTGTTGCGCGGCACCGCGTCGGTGGGCGTGGGCAAGCTGCCGACCGCGCTGGAGCAGCGGCTGGCTGAGCTGAAGCCGCTGGCCGATCCCGTGATCCTGCGCGACGTCAAGGTCGGGATGAAGACCGGCCGCCAGACGGTGCGGATGGATTTCGATCAGAACATGGGCGACCTCTATCCATTCTCGCTCGCCGGCAAGCTCAAGGTGATCACCGAGCCGAGTCCCTGGTATCGGAACAACGACAATGGCTCTAAAAATCCCTGGGGCCGGCCGATCATCCCGATCGAGATGCTCAGCGTACTGTTTCAATACCGCTCGAAGGAGGACCGCCCGCCGCTGCGGGGGCCGGCGGTCGGCTTGTTCGCCGATCAGGAGATCCGGCTCGTGCGCGGTCCTTTGTTCGTGGGCGAGGATTATCAGACCGAGCGCGAGGTGATCGCACTCAGCGGCAGCCGCCGGACCGAGAGCCTGTGGGTGCGGACCTCTGTGTTCGCGTCCGGCGATGCGCCGGTCGCGTCGATGCTGTTGAATCTCGCCAGCATCAAGGATTCCTATGCGGCCTATGGCCGGGAATACAGCGAACTCTATGCGTGACCGGATCGCCGGCGGCTATTTCCGTCCGATGAAATTTGTGGCCATCGCGCTGGCGGGTGTGCTGCTCGCCGTGCCCGCGCACGCCATCGTCGGCGGCGGGGTGCCGTCGGCCCAGGGTGTCGGCCGCTCCGTCGTCACCATCGTCGGCTCGCGCGGCAATTTCTGCACCGGCACCCTGATCGCACCGAAATTGGTGCTGACGGTGGCGCATTGCGTGCAGCCCGGCGCGACCTACAAGATCGTCGAATATGGCGCGGACCAGAAGCCGGTGTTGCGGGATGTGCGGACCGTCGCCATCCATCCCGGCTTCAACATGCAGGCGATGCTGGCCCATCGCGCCACCGCCGACGTGGCGCTGCTGCAGCTCGATGCGGTCCCGCAAGGGAAAATGCCGGCCGTGCTTGGCACGCCGCAGATTCCGATTGTCGTGGGCAGCCGCTTCACCGTCGCCGGTGTCGGCGTCACCATTCGCGGCGAGGGCTCTAGCGGCGGCATCGTTCGCGCCGCAGGCCTCATCGCCACCGGTAAGCCCGGCACCTTGCAGATCCGCCTGGTCGATCCACTCACGCAAGGGACAAGCGACGGGCTCGGCGCCTGTACCGGGGATTCCGGCGGCCCGGTGTTCGAGGACCGCCTAGCCGGCGCCGCTCTCGTCGGCGTCGTCAGCTGGTCGACGGGCGCGAACGGCGCCGCGGGCTGCGGCGGCCTGACCGGCGTCACGCCGCTGACGCTGTACCGCGACTGGATCCTGCAGACGGCACGGCAATGGGGCGCGGGCTTGTGAAATCCGAACGGGTTGATCTATGTCGTTTTGTCCGGCGCCCCGATGGGTTGCCATGAGCGCGGATCGGGTCCAGCCTCAGCCAACAAAAGTCTGTAAAAAAACAACGGGAAGAAATAACCATGAATGTCATGACCGCCGTCCGCGCTGCATCGTCCTCGAAGGCGGCTGAACATTTCGACGTCCTGATCATCGGCGCCGGCATTTCCGGCATCGGCAGCGCCTATCATTTGACCCAGCAGCTTCCCGACAAAAGCTTGGTCATTCTGGAGAGCCAGGAGAGTTTTGGCGGCACCTGGCTGACCCACAAATATCCGGGAATCCGCTCCGACAGCGATCTGCACACGTTCGGCTACCGCTTCAAGCCGTGGGTCGGACCGCCGATCGCGACCTCCGAGGAAATCAAGTCCTACATGGGCGAGGTGATCGTCGAGAACGATCTCGGCAAGCACATTCGCTACCGGCACCGGATCGAACGCGCGAGCTGGTCGAGCGCGACCAATCTGTGGACCATTGAAGCGGTGCGGACCGACAGCGGCGAGCCGGTGAATTTCACCGCGAATTTCCTCTGGATGTGCCAGGGCTATTATCGCCATTCCCAGGGCTACACGCCGCAATGGCCTGACATGGACAAGTTCAAGGGCCGCGTCGTCCATCCGCAACTCTGGCCCGAGGATATCGAGCTTGCGGACAAGAAGGTGGTGGTGATCGGCTCGGGCGCCACCGCCGCGACGCTGATTCCCGCGATCGCCGGCAAATGCGCCCATGTCACCATGCTGCAGCGTTCGCCGACCTATTTTAGGGTCGGCCGCAACGCCATCGAGCTCGCCGAGACGCTGCGGCAGCTCCAGGTCAGGGAGGAATGGATCCACGAGATCGTGCGCCGCAAGATCCTGTTCGAGCAGGATGCGTTCACGCGCCGCTGCATCGCCGAGCCGGAGCTGGTCAAGAAGGAGTTGATCAGCCAGATCACCGCGGTGCTCGGTCCCGACTACGACGTGGAAAAGCACTTCACGCCGAAATACCGGCCGTGGCGGCAGCGCATCGCCTTCGTTCCCGACGCCGATCTGTTTCTGGGCATCAAGAGCGGCAGAGCGAGCGTCGTCACCGACGAGATCGACCGCTTTACCGAAAAAGGCATTCGGCTGAAATCGGGTCAGGAGCTCGACGCCGATATCGTCGTCACCGCGACCGGGTTCGATCTCTGTGTGCTCGGCGATATCGCTTTTTCCATCGACGGCAAGCCGCTGAATTTCGGCGACACCGTCACCTATCGCGGCATGATGTTCACGGGCGTGCCGAACATGGTCTGGGTGTTCGGCTATTTCCGCGCGAGCTGGACGCTGCGCACCGATCTGGTGGCGGATTTCGTCTGCCGTCTGCTCGCGCACATGAAGGAGAAGGGTGCCGGCAAGATCGTGCCGGGTTTGCGGCCGGAAGATCACAACATGCCGCTGTTGTCCTGGATCGATCCCGAAAACTTCAATCCGGGCTACATGATGCGCAGCATGAACCTGTTGCCGAAGCGCGGCGACAAGCCGGAATGGCAGCACAGCCAGGACTACTGGGCCGAGAAGGACGAAATTCCGGCGATTGATCTCGACGATTCCGCGTTCGTCTACGATTGACGGCAGCAGCCATCTCTCCCACGGGGAGAGGTCGGCCCAGCGCCGTTCACGAATTCCGCCGGCTCGCGCTGGTCGCAATGGCGGCGGCGGCGGTGCGGTTCTCGACGCCGAGCTTGGCGTAGATCTGCTCGAGATGCTTGTCGACTGTCCGCGGGCTCAAGCCCAGGATCTGCGCGATGTCGCGGTTGGTCTTGCCTTTCGACAGCCACGACAGCACCTCGCCCTCCCGCGTCGTCAGGCCGAGTTCGCTGGAGAATTCGGCGGGCAGGTTGGTGCTGGACTCCTTGGCGAGCCGCAGCAGGAATTCGTTCGGGCCGAGCTTGCCCATATACTGCAGCTGCAGCTGCTCATTGTCGGGGAATGACGCCATCGCCGGCGTCTTCGACCCGCTCTTGCCGTTCTGCGCCTGTTCGAGCCATTGCAGCATGGGCTCGGGCAGCACCAGTTCGTCGTTGGGACTGGCCGCGAGATTGGCCGACAACAGCTTCTGCGCCTGCGGCGTCGCCCACATGATCGTGCCCAGCCGGTTGACGGCGAGCAGAAAACGGCCGGACACATCGAGCGCCGCGCGGGCGCTCTGGGTCAGCCGGGCATTGGCGAGATGAACCCTGATCCGCGCCAGCATCTCCTCGATCACGATCGGCTTTGTCACGTAGTCGACGCCGCCGGCCTCCAGCCCGCGCACGATGTGTTCGGTCTCCGCAAGGCCCGTCATGAAGATCACCGGCACGTTGCTCAAGCCCGCGTCGCGCTTGAGACGCCGGCAGGTTTCGAAACCGTCGATGCCCGGCATCACGGCGTCGAGCAGAACGATGTCGGGCGTGATCTGGTCGACGATCCGCATCGCCGCCGCGCCGTCCATCGCGACCATGACGGTCATGCCCGCGCCGTCGAGCGCGTCGGTCAAGAGCCGCAGCGTCTCCGGGGAATCATCGACAACGAGCGCGATGTCGCGCTTTTTCGGCTCAGTGATCATACGAATGCAGGGTTTTCAGGGTTGCCATGTACTGATCCAGATCGAAGCGATCGACCAGCGAGCGCATTTGCGAAACGAAGTCGGCATGTTCGGGATAATCGGTTCCGATCTCGTCCAGCTTGACCTGGATCGCCCTGATATAGCCGAGCTGGCCAAGACCGATCAGTTCCTCGACATGCTTCACCGGCGGCCGCGAGCCCGAGTCCGGTTTCCAGCGCGGGACCACGGTCTCGTTGGTTTCATATTGCCATTCGATCTTGAGCAGCTGGCGGATCAGCTCCAGCAGCCTCGGAATATCGATCGGCTTCATCAGGTAGCCGTCGTGGAAAGGCTGCGCCAGCGGCGTGCCGTGTGCCTCCAGCGCGCTCGCCGAAACCATCAGGATGCGGGCCTGGTGATGCCCGGTCGCACGCAGCGTCTCCGCCACCGTCCATCCGTCCATGCCGGACATCGAGATATCCAGCAGAAACAAATCGGGCCGGCAATGCTGGGCGAGCGCAAGGCAGCCGGGTCCGTCCGGCGCGCTCAACAGGATAAAGCCGAGCGGCGTCAGCACTTCGCGCAAGAGGTCGCGCTGTACCGGATCGTCGTCGGTGACCAGGATGGTCTTGCGCGGGCCGTGATAGCCGAACAGCGGCGCGTTGACCGGCGCGATCCGCGTCGGATTGGTTACCTCCGACAGCAGGATCTTGACGCGAAAATTGCTGCCGGTCCCGACCGTGGAGGTCACCCTTATATCGCCACCCATCACGCCCGCCAGCAGCCGGCTGATGGTCAGCCCCAGACCGGTCCCGGTCTGCGGCTGCGACACGCCGAGCGCACCGCGCTCGAAGGGCGCGAAGATGCGCTCAAGGTCGCCTGCCTGGATGCCCGGGCCGGTGTCGATCACTTCGAACTCGGCGACCGGGCTGCGGTAATGAACCACGAACTGCACGCTGCCGGTTTGCGTGAACTTGATGGCATTCGACAACAGATTGATCAGGATCTGGCGCAGCCGCTTCTCGTCGGCATAGACCACGACCGGCAGCACCGCCGGGCGCTTGAAGATGAAATCGATGCCCCTGGCGGCGGCCTGCAGCCGGAACATGCCGACCAGCTGATCGAGGAATTCGCTGAGCCGGACTTGGTCGCGCGACAGATACAGCCGGCCGGCCTCGATCTTGGAAATGTCGAGAATGCCGTCGATCAGCCCTGACAGATGGTCGGCGCTGCGGCGGACGACGCGGACCTGGTCGCGCGGCTTTGGCGGCAGGCTGGAATCCTGCTCCAGCAATTGCGCGTAGCCGGAAATTGCGTTCAGCGGCGAGCGTAGTTCATGGCTCAAGCCCACGACATAGCGGCTCTTCGCCAGATTGGCCGACTCGGCGACCTCCTTGGCGCGCTGCAATTCGGTGTCGGTGCGCTTGTGGGCGTCGATCTCCTGAATCAGAAGCGTGGTCTGCCGCCGTGTTTCGGCTTCCGCCGCGCGCCGGCTCTGCTGCGCCAGCACGAACAGCCAGGCCACGACCCCGATGATGATGGTCAGTGCGAAGAACACCTTCCACAGCACTTCGGAGAGCTGCAGATTGTCGGCGTGAACCGTCGCCGAGGTCTGCAGATAGATCAGCCCGAGCGTCAGTCCGACCAGGCCGGCGGAAACCGCGAACACCCCGAGATAATGCCCGAGCTGCGAATTGATCCGCGCGTAGATCGGTTGCGGCAGCAGCTTGCCGAGGGTTTCCGAGATCTGCGCCTGGATCCGCGCGTGCGGCTTGCAGAGATCTTGGCAGCGGGCGTCGAGCGAACAGCACAGCGAGCAGATTGGGCCGGCATAGGCAGGGCAGGACGCCATGTCCTCGGGCTCGAACGAATGCTCGCAAATGCAGCACTGGATCGCTTCGATGTTCTGCCAGCTGCGTCTCGGCTTGCGCGCGATATAATACTTGCCGTCGGTCAAATAGGCGATCAGCGGCGCGGTGACGAAGGCGACAATCAGCGCGACGAACGGCGCCAGCGCTTTCGCCGTCGAGCCGAACAGGCCATAGAACGCGGTGATCGAGACCACGGTGGCGATCGTCATGGCGCCGACGCCGACCGGATTGATGTCGTAGAGATGCGCGCGCTTGAATTCCATGTGCGGCGGCCGCAAGCCGAGCGGCTTGTTGACCACGAGGTCCGAAACCAGCGCGCCGACCCAGGCGATCGCGACGTTGGAATAAAGCGCCAGCGTCTGTTCGAGCGCCTTGTAGACGCCGATCTCCATCAACAGCAGCGCCACCACCACGTTGAAGACCAGCCAGACCACGCGGCCGGGATGGCTGTGGGTGAGGCGGGAAAAGAAGTTCGACCATGCGATCGAACCGGCGTAGGCGTTGGTAACGTTGATCTTCAGCTGCGACAGGATGACGAAGGTGCCGGTCAGCGCCAGCGCGAGATCCGGCTCCGACAGCACGTAGCGGAAGGCCTCCAGATACATGTGCGCCGGTTCGGCGGCATGCTCGTAGGTGACGCCATGGCTCAGGGCAAAATAGGCCAGGAACGATCCGGCCAGCAGTTTGAGCGAACCGAGAATGATCCAGCCGGGGCCGGCGCTCAACAGCGCGATCCACCAGGAGGTCTTCGAGGTCCGGCGGTCGCGCGGCAGAAACCGCAGGAAGTCGACCTGCTCGCCGATCTGCGCCACCAGCGAGAACACCACCGAAGCGGCGGTGCCGAACAGCAGGAGATCGAGATGCCCCGAAAGGTTGCCATGCTCGCCGGGGAAATTTCTCCACTCCACGAAAGAGTGCGGATTGGCCCAGGCGATCGCCGCAAAGGGCAGGATGTGAAGAATGATCCAGAGCGGCTGTGTCCACAACTGGAACCGGCTGATCAGCGTGATGCCGTGGGTGACCAGCGGGATGATGACGACGGCGCTGATGAGATAGCCGATCGGGCGCGGGATGCCGAAGCACAGCTCGAGGGCGGTTGCGAGAATGACCGCCTCGATAGCGAAGAAGATGAAGGTGAACGAGGCGTAGATCAGCGAGGTGATGGTCGAGCCGATATAGCCGAAGCCGGCGCCGCGGGTTAACAGATCGATGTCGATGCCGCATTTGGCGGCGTGATAGGCGATCGGTAGGCCGCAGCAGAAGATGATGACGCTGACGACCAGGATCGCCGCGGTGGCATTGGTGACACCGTAGTTGAGGGTAATGGTGCCGCCGATCGCCTCCAGCGCCAGGAACGAGATCGCGCCCAGCGCGGTGTTGGCGACGCGGGCGGCGGACCAGCGCCGCGCGCTCTTGGCTGTAAAGCGCAGCGCGTAATCTTCCAGCGTCTGGTTGGCAACCCATTGATTATATTGGCGCCTGACGCGGTCTATCCGCTGCCGCCCTGCCACTTCGGTACTCCTGACCCCCAGAGCCTTACCCTGCAAAGCCCGCCTAAAAATCTACGTCGCTATTTTGCGGTGCAATATACGCGATCTTGCGTATCTGTGCACTGCACAATTTCAGTAATCCTCGACCCCGCCAATAACGCGTACTCGAACACCAACGGGGTAAACATGTCAGACGACAACAAACAGGGGCTGCAGTCGGCATTCCGCCGCAAGCTGCTCATGGGAATGGCGGCGATTCCCGCCTTAACCATGCTTCCTCGCCCATCTTTTGCGGAAGTGCCGGCAACCTCCGCGATCAACACCACCGGTCTCGCGGTTACCGATACTGAAGTCACCTGCGGCATCCTGCATTCGGCCACCGGCACCATGGCGATCTCGGAAACCGGGTCGATCGAGTCCGAAAAGCTCGCCATCTCGCAGATCAACGAAGCTGGCGGCATCCTTGGCCGCAAGATCAAGATCATCCAGGAAGACGGCGCCAGCGATTGGCCGACCTTCGCGGAAAAGGCCAAGAAGCTTCTCGTCAACGACAAGGTCGCGGCGATCATGGGTTGCTGGACCTCGGCCTCCCGCAAGGCCGTGCTGCCGGTCCTCGAACAATATAATGGCATGCTCTACTACCCGACCTTCTATGAAGGCCTCGAGCAGTCCAAGAACGTCATCTACACCGGTCAGGAAGCCACCCAGCAGATTCTCGCTGGCCTGAACTGGGTCGCCAAAGAAAAGGGCGCGAAATCGTTCTTCTTCATCGGCTCGGACTACATCTGGCCGCGCACGTCGAACAAGATCGCGCGCAAGCACGTCGAGAACGTGCTGAAGGGCAAGGTCGTCGGCGAAGAATATTATCCGCTCGGCAACACCCAGTTCAACTCGGTCATCAACAAGATCAAGTTGACCAAGCCTGATGTGATCTTCACCGACGTCGTCGGCGGATCGAACGTCGCATTCTACAAGCAGCTCAAGGCGGCCGGTATCGACCTGTCGAAGCAGACGCTGCTGACGATCTCGGTGACCGAAGACGAAATCGACGGCATCGGCGGCGAGAACATCGCGGGCGCCTATGCCTGCATGAAGTACTTCCAGTCGCTCGACAATCCGAACAACAAGCTGTTCGTTCCGGCCTTCAAGAAAATGTGGGGCGAGAAGACGGTGATCGGCGACGTGACGCAGGCCGCCTATCTCGGCCCGTGGCTGTGGAAGTTAACGGCCGAGAAAGCTGGAAGCTTCGATGTCGACAAGATCGCGGCGGCTTCGCCCGGAATCGAATTCAAGGGTGCGCCCGAAGGCTACGTGCGGATCCATGAAAACCACCATCTGTGGTCCAAGACCCGGGTCGGTCGTGCCAAGCTCGACGGCCAGTTCGAACTGGTCTTCGAAACCGCCGATCTGGTCGAGCCGGATCCGTTCCCGAAGGGCTACCAGTAAGCGCTCGCCCTTCAATCGCGCTTTTCCCAAGCCGCTCCCTGGCGCGGATCGTCAATCCGCGCTCAAGACCCCCGCGTCGCGAATCATCTCGCGGCGCGGGACTTATCCCCTGACGGAGGACATCGATGTTCGGCGACTATTCGATTGGTGATCTCGGCTCCATCTTCGTCATGCAGGGCTTTGCCGGCCTGATCCTGTTCTCCGTCTACGTGCTGATGGCGCTCGGTCTTGCGATCATTTTCGGCCAGATGGGCGTCATCAACATGGCGCATGGCGAGTTCATGATCCTCGGCGCCTACGTCACCTGGATGACGTCGAATTTCTTCCAGGCCTACCTTCCGGGCCTGTTCGCCGGCTACTTCTTCCTGGCGATGATATTGGCCTTCATAGCGTCCGGGGCGCTCGGCATGCTGGTGGAGTGGGCGCTGATCCGTCACCTCTACAAGCGTCCGCTCGATACGCTGCTCGCCACCTGGGGCCTGAGCCTGATCCTGCAGCAGGCCTATCGCTCGATCTTCGGTGCGCGCGAGGTCGGCGTCGAGCTGCCGCAGTGGATGCTCGGCTCGCTGCATGTATCCGACAGCATCGAGGTGCCGATCAACGGCATCTTCGTGATGTGCCTGACGGTTCTGATCACCATCGCGGTCGCCTACGTCATGTACAAGTCGCGCTGGGGCCGCCAGGTCCGCGCCGTCGTGCAGAACCGCATCATGGCCGGCGCGGTCGGCATCAATACCGAGAAGGTCGACCGCTACACCTTCGCGCTCGGTTGCGGCATCGCCGGCGTCGCCGGAAGCGCCTTCACCATGATCGGCTCGACCGGGCCGACCTCGGGCCAGCTCTACATCGTCGATACCTTCCTGGTGGTGGTGTTCGGCGGAGCCGCGAGCCTGCTCGGCACCATCGCATCCGCATTCAGCATCTCGCAGACGCAGTCGACGCTCGAGTTCTTCATGTCGGGCTCGATGGCAAAGGTCCTCACGTTGCTTGCCGTTGTCGGAATCCTGATGCTGCGGCCGCAGGGTCTGTTCGCCCTCAAGGTCCGCAAATAACAAAAGGGCTGAAGCCATGACCGACAATCGCTTTGTCAATAAATCGGAGCTGATCGGAATTTTGCTGCTCGCCGCTTTCTTGGTGGTGATCCTTCCGCTCTGCCTCGATGTCTTCAGACTCAATCTGGTCGCGAAATACCTCACTTACGCCTTCGTGGCGCTGGGGCTGGTGATCTGCTGGGGCTACGGCGGCATCCTGAGCCTCGGGCAGGGCGTGTTCTTCGGGCTCGGCGGCTACTGCATGGCGATGTTCCTCAAGCTCGAAGCCTCCAGCGTCGAGAACACCAAGATCCAGTCGACGCCCGGCATCCCCGATTTCATGGACTGGAACCAGATCACCTCGCTGCCGCTGTTCTGGCAGCCCTTCCACAGCCTCACCTTCACCGTCTTCGCCATCATCCTGGTGCCCGGCCTGTTTGCCCTGATCATCGGTGCGGCGATGTTCAAACGCCGTGTCGGCGGCACCTATTTCGCCATCATCACCCAGGCGGTCGCCGCCATCCTGACCATCCTGATCGTGGGCCAGCAGGGCTACACCGGCGGCATCAACGGCATGACCGACCTGCGCACCCTGAAGGGATGGGACATCCGGCCGGACCACGCCAAGATCGTGCTCTACTTCTTCGAGGTGGGCTGCCTGTTCGTCTGCATCTTCATCGCCCAATTCATCCGGCACTCCAAGCTCGGCCGCATCCTGGTGGCGATGCGCGACAAGGAGGACCGGGTTCGCTTCTCCGGCTACAGCGTCGCGAACTTCAAGATCTTCGCCTTCTGCGTCGCCGCCATGTTTTCCGCGGTCGGCGGCGCCATGTTCGCGCTCAATGTCGGTTTCATGTCGCCGTCCTTTGTCGGCATCGTGCCGTCGATCGAAATGGTGATCTACACCGCGGTAGGCGGCCGGCTCTCGATCCTGGGCGCGGTCTACGGCACGCTGCTCGTCAACTTCGCCAAGACCAGCCTGTCGGAATCTTTCCCGGAACTGTGGCTGTTCGGGCTCGGCGGCCTGTTCATCGCGGTCGTTCTCGCCTTCCCGAACGGCCTGGCCGGGATCTGGAGCGACTATGTGGCGCCCCAGATCGCCCGGCTGTTCACCTCTGGCAAATCGAAACCCGGCGGCTGGACCGACAAGTCGGTTGCCGACGGCGCACCGGCGGAATGAGGAGATAGATCATGCTCATAGGCCATCAGCCCAAGGAGTTCCTGCTTGCGGTCGAAGCGCTCACGGTTTCCTTCGACGGCTTCAAGGCGGTCAACGATCTCTCCTTCTATGTCGAGGAGAACGAGATCCGCGTCATCATTGGTCCCAACGGCGCCGGCAAGACCACGGTGCTCGACCTGATCTGCGGCAAGACCAAGGCGACCTCCGGCTCGATCCAGTTCCGCGGCCAGGAGCTCACTAAATTGAAGGAGAACCAGATCGTGCAGGCCGGCGTGGGACGAAAGTTTCAGACCCCGTCGATCTACGACGACCTCACCGTGTTCGAGAATCTCGAGATATCGTTTCCGCGCGGCCGCACCGTGTTCGGCGCGCTGACCTTCACGCGCGATGCCGTGGTGCGCGACCGGGTCCACGAGGTCGCCGAAATGATCTTCCTGAAGGACCGGCTCGACGTGAACGCCGAACTGCTCAGCCACGGCCAGAAGCAATGGCTCGAGATCGGCATGCTGCTGATCCAGGATCCGGAATTGCTGATGCTGGACGAGCCGGTTGCCGGCATGAGCGTCAGCGAGCGCGTCAAGACCGCCGAGCTGCTCAACCGCATCATCAAGGATCGGTCCGTGCTGGTGATCGAGCACGACATGAAATTCGTCGAGGACATCGCGCACAAGGTCACGGTCCTGCATCAGGGCCAGATCCTGTCCGAGGGCACGATGGATCACGTCAAGAACGATCCCAAGGTCATCGAAGTCTATCTCGGGCATTAGAGCATGGTCCCGAAAAGTGGGGTCCGGTTTTCGGACCAGATCATGCGCGGTGAAGGATAAGGAACGCTTCAATGCTGGCAATCTCCGATCTGCACGTTGCCTACGGCCAGAGCGAGGTGCTGCACGGCCTCAACGTCTCGGTGGCGCAAAACGAGATCGTGGCCATCATGGGCCGCAACGGCATGGGCAAGACCACGCTGATGAAGTCGCTGATGGGGATCGTGCCGACCAAGAGCGGTTCGGTGTCGATGGACGGTGCCGAGCTCTCCAGCATGAAGAGCTACGAACGCGTGGCCAAGGGTCTCGCCTACGTGCCGCAGGGCCGGATGATCTTCTCCACCATGACGGTGAAGGAGAACATCGAGACCGGCCTCGTGGTGTCTGGCGAGACCGAGGTGCCGGGCAGCATCTACGAGCTGTTTCCGGTGCTGCTGGAGATGAAGAACCGCCGCGGCGGCAACCTGTCCGGCGGGCAGCAGCAGCAACTCGCGATCGCACGGGCGCTGGTCACCAAGCCGAAGGTGCTGCTGCTGGACGAGCCCACCGAGGGTATCCAGCCCTCGATCATCAAGGACATGGCGCGCACGCTGAAGCGCATTCGCGACGAGCGCGGATTGTCGATCGTGGTCTCCGAGCAGGTGCTGAGTTTCGCGCTCGATATCGCCGACCGCGTGCTCGTGATCGAGAACGGCGAGATCGTGCGCGACGACAAGCGTGACACCGTCGATGCCGCGCAGGTCTCGAAATATCTGTCTGTCTAACCGTAACAGCTTGTAAAAAGGGGAGCTTTTGATGCCAGAAACACTGATCAAGGTCGATCTGTCGCAATCGGCCTACGATAACGATATGATTCATAATCGCTGGCATCCGGACGTGCCGATGGTGGCGTGGGTCAATCCCGGCGATGACTTCATCGTCGAGACCTACGACTGGACTGGCGGCTTCATCAAGAACAACGACTCCGCCGACGACGTGCGCGACATCGACCTGTCGATCGTGCACTTCCTGTCCGGCCCGATCGGCGTCAAGGGCGCCGAGCCCGGCGACCTGCTGGTGGTCGATCTGCTCGACGTCGGCCCGGTGAAGGAAAGCCTCTGGGGTTTTAACGGCTTCTTCTCCAAGCAGAACGGCGGTGGCTTCCTGACCGATCACTTCCCGCTGGCGCAGAAGTCGATCTGGGACTTCAAGGGCATGTACACCTCCTCGCGCCACGTTCCCGGCGTTAATTTTGCGGGGTTAATCCATCCCGGCCTGATCGGCTGTCTGCCCGATCCGAAACTGCTCGCGACCTGGAACGAGCGCGAGACCGCTCTGATCGCGACCAATCCGACCCGGGTGCCGGGGCTTGCCAACCCGCCGTTCGGCCCGACCGCGCACATGGGCCGCTTGAAGGGCGACGCCAAGGCGAAGGCCGCGGCGGAAGGCGCCCGCACGGTGCCGCCGCGCGAGCATGGCGGCAATTGCGACATCAAGGATCTGTCGCGCGGTTCGAAGATCTACTTCCCGGTCTACGTGCCCGGCGGCGGCCTCTCGATGGGCGATCTGCACTTCAGCCAGGGCGACGGCGAGATCACCTTCTGCGGCGCGATCGAGATGGCCGGCTGGCTGCATCTCAAGGTCGAAATCATCAAGGACGGCGTGTCGAAATACGGCATCAAGAACCCCGTATTCAAGCCGTCGCCGGTGACGCCGAACTACAAGGACTACCTGATCTTCGAAGGCATCTCGGTCGACGAAGCCGGCAAGCAGCACTACCTCGACGTGCATATCGCCTATCGGCAGGCCTGTTTGAACGCGATCGAATATCTGAAGAAGTTCGGCTATTCGGGTGCGCAGGCCTATTCGATCCTCGGCACCGCGCCCTGCCAGGGCCATATCTCCGGGGTGGTCGACGTGCCCAACGCCTGCGCGACGCTGTGGCTACCGACGGAGATCTTCGACTTCGACATCATGCCGTCGTCGGCCGGCCCGATCAAACACATCAGGGGGGACATCCAGATGCCGCTGTCCCAGGACAAGTAATCCCTGCGCGACGGGGTGCGGGACGGCCGCGTATCCGCCGCCCCGCATCCGCTGTCGCGGCCACCAAAATTGCGCAAGGGGAAGCAAAATGCCGGTCTATGAATATCTCTGTAACGATTGCGGCCCGTTCACCGACATGCGGCCGATGTCGGAATGCGACGAGCCACAGGACTGCCCGCAATGCGCGGGCGAAGCGCCCAGGGTGATCCTGACCGCGCCGAATTTCTTCTGCATGCCCACCGACAAGCGCAAGGCCCACGCCACCAATGAGCGCTCGGCCAACGCGCCCAAGACCGTCGGCGAGTACAAGGCCTCGCACGGCCCAGGCTGCGGCTGCTGCTCGACCAAGCCGTCGCGTCTGGTCAAGAAAACCGCGACCGGCAGCAAGAGTTTTCCGACCGCACGTCCGTGGATGATCAGCCACTGATTCCGGAATCTCGAAGCCAGGACTTCCCAGGTCCTTGGCTCCATCCTTCGAGACGCATCGCGGAGCCTGTCATCGGGCGCGCATTCGCGCGACCCGTTGGCGATGCTCTTCAGGATGAGGTCTTGGTTCCTCATGGTGAGGAGCGCGTCTTCGCGCATCTCGAACCATGAGGCCCCGGACGCGTGGATGGCAAGGCTCAACGGGAATAAAGCTAGCTCAGCCGGCTGCCGCCCACGGCGAGGCTAGGTCGCGGGTTGAGCTGCCGGGTGGCGATATCCGGCGTTAGCGGCACCGACAGGCGGCAGATCAGGCCTTCGGAGCGCCAGTTGAAATCGGCCTGTCCGCCGAGCTGGGATTCGATGGAGGCGATCACGCTTCTGGTTCCGAAGCCGCGCGAGGCCGGCTTTTCGACCAGCGGGCCGTCCTTCTCCTCCCAAACCAGTTCGAGAGCGTCGCCCTCGATTCCCCAGTGGAGGGAGAGCCGGCCGGACAATGTCGACAGCGCGCCATATTTTGCCGAATTGGTGACGAGCTCGTGCAAAACCAGCGCCAGCGTCTGCGCGGTCGCGGGCTGCAGCTGAATGTCGGTGCCGCGGAAGCTGATCTGGTCGCCGGTCGCATAGGGGGCGAGCTCTTCGTCCACCAGCTTGCCAATTTCGGCGCCCTGCCAGCTCGACAGCGAAAGAATGGTGTGCACGCGCGCCAGCGCGCTGATCCGCCCCTCCACGGCCTGGACATAGGCCTTGATGGTTTCGCCCCGCGTCAGCCGGACGATGGATTGGGCCAGCGCCAGCGCATTCTTGGCGCGGTGATCGACTTCCCGGGCCAGCAGGCTCTGGCGCTCCTCGGCGCGTTTCCGTTCGGTGATATCGACGGTGACGCCGCTGATGCGCGCCACGCGGCCGGCCCTGTCGACGGTCGCGGCCGCCGTGCCGACGCACCAGCGGACTTCGCCGTCCGGCCGGGTGACCCGAAACTCCGCCTCATAAGACCGTGCGCCCTTGCTGAACTGGGCGATGGCCTTGCGCAATTCGTCGAGATCGTCCGGATGCAGCAGAGCCTCGACATTCGCCGTCGTCACCGCGAAGCTCTTCGGGTCGAGCCCGAAGATGCGGTACTGGCCTTCGTCCCACATCCAGTCGCCATTGATCCAGTCCCAGTCCCAGGACCCCATGCTGCCGGCGGCGAGCGCCAGGCTGCGGCGCTGTTCGCTTTCCTTGAGCCTTGCGGTGGATTCCTCCAGCTCCGCGGTGCGCGCGCGAACGCGATCCTCGAGCTCGGCATTGAACCGCTCGAGCTGCCGGGTCTTGCGATAGAGTTCGGCGAAGATCCTGATTTTCGCGCGCAACACCTCGGGGATGACCGGCACCGGAACGTAGTCGACCGCGCCCATCTCGTAGCCGCGCAGCCGGTCGATGTCGCTGACCTGGATCGCCGAGATGAAGATCATGGCGGTCTTCTGGAAACGGGGATGCTCGCGGATCATGGCAGCGAGCTCGAAGCCGTCGAGTTCCGGCATGCAGACGTCGACCAGGATGACCGCGACCTCGTTCTTGAGCAGATATTCCAGCGCCTCGCGGCCCGAGGTCGCTACCGCAAGATTCTCGCCGAGCTCCTTCAGGATCACCTCATAGGCGAGCAGCTTGGCGGGCTGATCGTCGACCAGGAGGATGTTTACCTTTTCATGGTCCATCATCGAATGCACCGGTCAGCGATGGAGCCACATGCGGATGGCGAGCAGCAGCTGCTCGGTATTGACGGGCTTTGCCAGATAATCGGAGGCGCCGGCCTCCAGGCACTTCTCGCGATCGCCCTTCATCGCCTTGGCGGTCAGCGCGATGATCGGAAGTCGGCGGAAGGCCGGGTTTTCCCGGATCACGCCGATGGTCTGATAGCCGTCCATCTGGGGCATCATGATGTCCATCAAAACAATGGCGATCGCGGGGTTCGATTCGACCAGCGCGACCGCCTCGCTGCCGGTCGTGGCGGTGAGCACCTTCATGCCGCGCCGTTCCAGCACGCTGGAAAGCGCAAAAATGTTGCGGGCATCGTCGTCCACCAGGAGCGCGGTCTGGCCGACCAGGTCCTCGTCGGAACTATTGAGCTTCTCCAGCATTCGTTGCTTATCGATTGGCAATTCCGTGATCACACGGTGCAAAAACAGCGATGTTTCATCGAGCAGGCGTTCCGGCGATTCCACGCCTTTCACCACGATGCTCCGCGCCATGGTGTGCAGTTCCGCGTCTTCCTCGACCGACAACTCGCGGCCGGTGAATACCACCACGGGAACATTGGAGAGCGATTCATCGCCCCGGATGGAGTCCAGCACCTCGAATCCACTCATGTCAGGCAGCCGCAGGTCGAGCACGACGCAGTCGCAGGGGCTTTCGCGCAGCGTGGAAAGCGCACCCGCTCCCGTGTCGGTGGTGACGATCTCGATGTCGTCATGGTCCAGGAGCGCCCTGATGCTCATCTGCTCGGCCGCATTGTCCTCCACGATCAACAGGCGCTTGCGGCGGGGTTTTGCGTATTCCTTGATCTGTGACAGCGCCGCGCTGACCCCTTCGGTCGTGGTCGGCTTGTTGACGAAGGAGAACGCGCCACGCGCCAGCGCATGCTGGCGGTCCTCGTCGAGCGTGATGATCTGGACCGGAATGTGCCGGGTGAGCGGATTGTGCTTGAGCTGGCTGAGCACGGTCCAGCCGAGCATGTCGGGCAGGAAGATGTCGAGCGAGACCGCCGTAGGCTGGAACTGCTTTGCGAGATCCAGCGCCTCCGAGCCGCGTGCTGCCACCAAAACCTTGAAGCCCTTGTCGTGGGCGAGATCGATCAGCACGCGCGCATAATGCGGATCGTCCTCGACGATCAGGAGAATGGTGTCGCCGGGCTCGAGGTTGAGCCGGTCGTCCGCAAGCTGCTCGATGACGCGCTCCGGGGTCGCGGCCGGCTGCGCCGGGGCAACGCTGTATTGCGACGACACGGTCACGCGCGCCGCCACCGTCGGGCCGGAATATTTCAGCGGCAGATAGAGCGTGAAGATGCTGCCCTTGCCGGGCGTGCTCTGCAGGTGGATTTCACCGCCCAACAGGCTCGCAAGCTCGCGGCTGATGGCGAGGCCAAGACCGGTGCCGCCGTATTTCCGGCTGGTGCCGGCGTCGGCCTGCTGGAACGCCTCGAAGATCAGCTTCTGCTTCTCCGCGGGGATGCCGATGCCGGTGTCGGACACCTCGAAGGCGATCACCGCCGGCGAATGGTTGAGGACGGGATGCTCGGCGCTCCAGCCGGCGAGCGCGGCCGAAACACTGAGGCGCACGCCGCCCTCGGCGGTGAACTTGAACGCGTTCGACAGCAGGTTCTTCAGCACCTGCTGCAGGCGCTTGGAGTCGGTGACGATGCTGCGTCCGAGGGTGGGATCAATCTCGACGTTGAACGACAGCTGGCGGTTTTCGGCCTCGTGCCGGAACGGACGCCCTACGGTTTCCAGCAGGTTCGACGTCAGGATTTCCTCGGCATCCACGGTCACGGTTCCCGACTCGATCTTGGAAAGGTCGAGAATGTCGCTGATCAGGTTCAGAAGGTCGGTGCCCGCGCCATGGATGGTGCGCGCGAATTCGACCTGCTTGCCGGTCAGATTGCCGTCGGGGTTTTCGGTGAGCTGCTGGCCCAGGATCAGGATGCTGTTGAGCGGCGTGCGCAGCTCGTGCGACATGTTGGCCAAAAATTCCGACTTGTACTTCGAGGTCAGCGAAAGCTCGGTCGCCTTCTCCTCGAGCGCGCGCCGTGCCTGCTCGATTTCCTGATTCTTGCGTTCCACCTCGACGTTGCGTTCGGCGAGCTGCTGCGCCTTTTGCTCGAGCTGCTCGTTGGTCTGCTGCAGCTCCTTCTGCTGCGTCTGCAATTCTCCGGCGAGCTGCTGGGATTGCTTTAGGAGGCCCTCGGTCTGCATCGTGGCTTCGATCGAGTTGAGCACGATGCCGATCGAGTCGGTGAGCTGCTCGAGGAAGGTCATCTGCGAGGTCGTGAACGCGCTGACGGAGGCGAGCTCGATCACGGCCTTGACCTGGTTTTCGAACAGCACCGGCAGCACCACCAGGTTCTTCGGCACCACCCGCAATAGCGCCGAATTGATCGGGGCGGCGTCGCTCGGGATGTCCGCTACCAGCCGCTGCCGCTTGTCCATCGCGCTTTGCCCGATCAGGCCCACGCCGAACTGCACGATCGGCTGATGTGGCGTGACGCCGTCGCCGGCATAGGCCGACAGCAGCCGCAATTGCGGACTGTCCTCGTTCTCGACCTGGTAGATCACGCCCATATGGGCGTTCACCAGCGGCGTCAGTTCGGTTAGCAGCAGCCGGCCGACGGTGGTCAGGTCGCGCTGGCCCTGCAGCATGTTGGTGAACCGGGCGAGGTTGGTTTTCAGCCAATCCTGCTCGGTATTGACGTCGGTGGTGAGCCGCAGATTGCCGATCATGGTGTTGATGTTGTCTTTCAGCTCAGCGACTTCGCCGCGGGCATCGACCTGGATCGAACGGGTCAGGTCGCCCTTGGTCACCGCGGTCGCCACTTCCGCGATCGCGCGCACCTGCGAGGTCAAATTGGCGGCCAGCAGGTTGACGTTGCCGGTCAGGTCCTTCCAGGTGCCGGCGGCACCCGGCACGTTGGCCTGGCCGCCGAGGCGGCCTTCGACGCCGACCTCGCGCGCCACGCTGGTGACCTGATCGGCGAACGTCGCCAGCGTGTCGGTCATATTGTTGATGGTCTCGGCGAGCGCCGCCACTTCGCCCTTCGATTTCACGGTCAGGTTCTGCTTGAGGTCGCCATTCGCAACAGCGGTCACCACCTTGACGATGCCGCGCACCTGCTCGGTCAGGTTGGCGGCCATGAAGTTCACGGTGTCGGTGAGATCCTTCCAGGTACCGGCGACGCCGGGCACCTGTGCCTGGCCGCCGAGTTTGCCCTCGGTGCCGACTTCGCGTGCGACGCGCGTTACCTCGCCGGCGAAGGCGTTCAACTGGTCCACCATGGTGTTGATGGTGTTCTTGAGTTCGAGAATCTCGCCCTTGACGTCGACGGTGATCTTGCGCGAGAGGTCGCCGCGCGCGACTGCCGTTGTCACTTCGGCGATGTTGCGGACCTGCGTGGTCAAATTGGCGGCGAGCAGGTTGACGTTGTCGGTCAGGTCCTTCCAGGTGCCGCCGACGCCGGGCACCACGGCCTGACCGCCCAGCCGGCCTTCGGTGCCGACTTCGCGCGCGACGCGCGTCACTTCGGCGGCGAAAGAGCGAAGCTGCTCGACCATCGTGTTCAGGGTGTCCTTGAGCAGCAGGATTTCGCCGCGCACGTCGACCGTGATCTTCTTCGATAGATCCCCGCCGGCGATCGCGGTCGCGACTTCGGCGATGTTGCGGACCTGCGCGGTCAGGTTCGAGGCCATGAAGTTGACGTTGTCGGTGAGGTCCTTCCAGGTGCCGGCCACCTCGGGCACTTCGGCCTGGCCGCCGAGCTTGCCTTCGGTGCCGACCTCGCGCGCCACGCGCGTCACTTCGGAGGCAAAGGCGTTGAGCTGGTCGACCATGGTATTGATGGTGTTCTTCAGCTCGAGGATTTCGCCCTTCACGTCCACGGTGATCTTGCGCGACAGGTCGCCGCGCGCCACCGCGGTGGTGACCTCGGCGATGTTGCGGACCTGCGCGGTCAGATTGCCCGCCATCGAGTTGACGCTGTCGGTGAGATCCTTCCAGGTGCCGGCGACGCCGGGCACGTTGGCCTGGCCGCCAAGCCGGCCTTCGGTGCCGACCTCGCGCGCCACGCGCGTCACCTCGCCGGCGAAGCGGTTGAGCTGGTCGACCATGGTGTTCAGCGTCTCCTTCAATTGAAGGATCTCGCCGCGCACGTCGACCGTGATCTTGCGCGACAGGTCGCCGCCGGCAATCGCGGTCGCGACCTCGGCGATGTTGCGGACCTGGGCGGTCAAATTGCCGGCCATCGAGTTGACGCTGTCCGTCAGATCCTTCCAGGTGCCGGCGACGCCGGGCACTTCGGCCTGACCGCCGAGCTTGCCGTCGGTGCCGACCTCGCGCGCCACGCGCGTCACTTCGCCGGCGAAGGCGTTGAGCTGGTCGACCATGGTGTTCAGCGTTTCCTTCAGCTGCAGGATTTCGCCCGACACGTTCACGGTGATCTTCTTCGACAGGTTGCCCTTGGCGACCGCGGTCGCGACTTCGGCGATGTTGCGGACCTGGCCGGTCAGGTTGGAGGCCATCGAGTTGACGCTGTCGGTGAGATCCTTCCAGGTGCCGGCGACGCCGCGCACCAGCGCCTGGCCGCCGAGCTTGCCCTCGGTGCCGACCTCGCGCGCCACGCGCGTGACTTCGCCGGCAAAGGCGTTGAGCTGGTCGACCATGGTGTTGATGGTGTCTTTCAACTCCAGAATTTCGCCCCGCACGTCGACCGTGATCTTCTTCGACAAGTCGCCATTGGCGACCGCGGTCGTCACTTCCGCGATGTTGCGGACCTGCGCCGTCAGGTTGGACGCCATCGAGTTGACACTCTCGGTCAGGTCCTTCCAGGTGCCGGCGACACCGAGCACGTTGGCCTGGCCGCCCAGCCTGCCGTCGGTGCCGACCTCGCGCGCCACGCGCGTGACTTCGCCGGCAAAGGCGTTGAGCTGGTCGACCATGGTGTTGAGCGTTTCCTTCAACTGCAGGATTTCGCCGGACACGTTGACGGTGATCTTCTTGGACAAGTCGCCGCCGGCGATCGCGGTCGCGACGTCGGCGATGTTGCGGACCTGCGCCGTCAGATTGGAAGCCATGAAATTGACGTTGTCGGTGAGGTCCTTCCAGGTGCCGGCGACGCCGGGCACCTGGGCCTGGCCGCCGAGTTTTCCCTCGGTGCCGACTTCGCGCGCGACGCGCGTCACTTCGGAAGCGAACGAGTTGAGCTGATCGACCATCGTGTTGATGGTGTCCTTCAACTCCAGGATTTCGCCGCGCACGTCCACCGTGATCTTGCGCGACAGGTCGCCGCGCGCAACCGCGGTGGTGACGTTGGCGATGTTGCGCACCTGGGCGGTGAGGTTGCCGCACATCGCATTGACGGAGTCGGTGAGGTCCTTCCAGGTGCCGGCGACGCCGGGCACGATCGCCTGGCCGCCGAGCTTGCCGTCGGTGCCGACCTCGCGCGCCACGCGCGTCACTTCGGAAGCGAAGGAACGCAGCTGGTCCACCATGGTGTTGATGGCTTCCTTGAGCTGCAGGATCTCGCCGCGGACGTCGACCGTGATCTTCTTGGACAAGTCGCCGTTGGCGACCGCAATGGTGACCTCGGCGATGTTGCGGACCTGGCCGGTGAGGTTGTTGGCCATGGAATTGACGCTCTCGGTCAGATCCTTCCAGACGCCGGTCACTTCGGGGACCTGCGCCTGGCCGCCGAGCTTGCCTTCGGTACCGACCTCGCGCGCCACGCGAGTCACCTCGGACGTGAACACGCTGAGCTGCTTGATCATGGTGTTGACGATGGTGGCCGACTGCAAGAATTCGCCGCCCAGTGGGCGGCCGTCGACGTCGAGCTGAACGGTTTGCAAGAGGTCGCCCTGCGCCACCGCGGCGACCGCGCGCGTCACTTCGCGCGTCGGCCAGAGCAGGTCGTCGATCAGGGTGTTGACGGAGCCTTCCATGTCGGCCCATGAGCCGCTGGCCAGTCCGAACTTGACGCGCTGGCGGGTCTTGCCTTCGCGGCCAACAACCTGGCCGACGCGCTCGAGCTGCTGCGCCATGCGCTGGTTGGCGGCGACGATTTCATTGAAGGTGTCGGCGATCTTGCCCTCGATACCGAGATGGTCGCCGGTCATGCGTACCGAGAAGTCTCCGCTTTTCATCGCCTGCAGCGCGTGCAGCAATTCCTGCGACGGATCCGGCTTTCCGTTGCTGTACGGCTTTGCTTTGGCTGTGCGACGCCGGGTAGATGATGCTGCCGGGCCGAGATCACTCATGAAGTTCCCCTCGAGAAAGCGGAAGCGTGCTCGCATCCGCGCGGGAGCGAGTCGTTATTTTTATACCATCAGATCGCCAGGCGGTCGCGACGCAAGAAGAATACTTTAAATATTACAGGTGCTTAGGTTCCGCATTTTGAACCAGCCGGAACAATTCCGCTGTGGAACTTTTGTTCCATCGAGGAATTAAAATTATTCGTTGGAACATTCTTGGCGATTGAGGAGGGGTGAGGGCGTCACTTTTGCGGTGAGAATCGCATAGATTCCGGTGTGCATCCCCTGCTGGTTCTTGCGGCGGAACCGGGGAGGCGATTTATTGCCGCTTCTGGTTCGGTTTTCCCGGCGGGGGCGGGTTGCCGACGCCGACGGCCTGCGGATCGAATTTGCGGGTGACCTTGACGGCCGCCTCGCTGATGTCGAGCAGCGAGCGGCGGCCCTCCTCCATCACGGTGGCGGACTTCCTGTTGAAGCTGTCGGCCAGTTCGCGGATCGTCTTCACCGTTTCGAACAATTCATCGGGCTTGCCGTTCGCCAGCCCCGGCACGATGGTGTCGACCTTGGTCATGGCGCTGTCGATGCCGGCAAACGCATCGTCGGCCTTGCGCATGATGCTCTCGATCGCGTCACCCTTGCTCGCCAGCGACGCCGTATAGGTCTCGAAGTTCAGCAGCGCATCCTTCACCATCGACTGGTTGCCGACGAGGATGCGGTCGACATTGTGCAGGGAGTCGCGGATCGACTCGATTTCGCGGAGATCGGCGGTCAGGATTGGAATGCCGTCTTCATCCAGCGGCACCGGCGCCGCGGCGGCCGCGCCGCCGGTCAGCGCTATCGCCGCCAGCCCGGTCAGGCCCTGGAATTCCACGCCGACCACCGTGTCCTTGCGGATCGGGGCGTTATTGTCGACCGTGACGAGGGCGACAATCTTGCGCGGGTTGTCCAGCTTGAGGGATTTTATCTCGCCGATCTGGACGCCGTCGAAGTTCACGCTGCCGCCCCTGCGCAGACCGCTGGCGGAGCCTTCGAACACAATGCGAAGCGGGCTTTGCTGCCGCAGCGCGTGGATTTTCTGGTACCCGAGCAGGCCGGCAAACGCCGCGGCGATCAACGCCAGCGTCGTCGATCCGATCATGAGGTTGCTCTTCACCATCCTCCGATTGTAAGGGCAAAGCCGCGCGGGTGAAAGGCGCGCTTTCACCCCTCCTCCCGCGAAGCGGTGGGGAGGGGCCGGGGGTGGGGGGTCTCTCCGCGCGTTCGATTTCTCATTTCGGTAAGAATCTGCCGAGGCACCCCCCACCCCCGGCCCCTCCCCGCCACGCGGCTTGCGCCGCGCGGGGGGAGGGGAGGTAGTTGGCGGCAGTTCGTGTCGTCGGAGTCGGCGCGATCGCCTTACGTCAGCGTCCATTCCTCGGCGCTGGCGCCCGCAAGCGCCCGGACCCGGCCCTCGTCGGCGGCAAGCTCTTTGGCCGCTCCCGAATAGACAACGATGCCGTCGTCAAGCACATACGCGTCGTCGGCGATTTCCAGGCTCATCCGGGCATTCTGCTCGACCAGCAGAACCGAGATGCCCTCGGCCTTCATCTGCTGGACGATGCGGAACACTTCGCGCACGATCAGCGGCGCCAGGCCCTGCGAGGGTTCATCGAGAATCAAAAGCCTCGGGTTCAACAGCAGCGCGCGCCCGATCGACAGCATCTCCTGCTCGCCGCCGGAGAGCTGGCGGCCCCGGTTGGACTTGCGCTCCTCGAGCCGCGGAAACAGCTGGTAGATCCGCTCGATAGTCCACGGCCCCCCGCGTTCGAGCGGGACTTTGAGGTTTTCCTCGACGCTGAGATTGGCGAAGATGCGCCGGCCTTCGGGCACGTAGCCGACGCCTGCGGCCGCGACGCGGAAGGTCGGCCAGCGCGTGGTTTCCTTGCCGAACACCGTGATCTTGCCTTCACGCGCCGGCGTCAGGCCCATCAGGCTGCGCAGCGTCGTGGTCTTGCCGGCACCGTTGCGTCCCAACAGCGCGGTGATCTTGCCTTCGGCGACGCTGAGGCTGACGCCATGAAGGATATGGCTCTTGCCGTAATAGGTGTGGAGGCCTTCGGCTGTCAGGGCTGCGGTCATGCGGCATTGCCCAGATAAGCGGCCTGCACGGTCTCGTTGGCGGCGATCTCCTGCGGCGTACCTTGTGCCAGCATCCTGCCCTGGTCGAGCACGCAGATGCGGTCGGCGAGGTGAAACACCACGCGCATGTCGTGCTCGATCAGCACGATGGTGTAGTTGGAGTCGCGGTGCAGCCGGCGAATCAGCTGGGTGATCTGAAACGTTTCCTGGTCGCCCATGCCGGCGGTCGGTTCGTCGAGCAGCAACAGATGCGGCTTCAAGGCCAGCGCCATCGCGATCTCGGCGGCGCGCTGGTCGCCATGCGCGAGCTCGCCGACCAGCCGGTTCGTTTTGTTTTCCAGCGAAACCAGTTTCAGCATCTCCTCGACGCGGGCATGGACCTGGGCTGCCTCGACGCCGTTGATCCAGGGCCGTAAGCGGTAGCCGCCGGCCACTTCAGCCGCGATGCGGACGTTTTCGAACACCGTGAGCTCGGGGAAGATCTCGGTGATCTGGAAGGTGCGGGCCATGCCGGTGGCGACCCGCTCATGGGTGGAAAGTCTCGTGATGTCGCGGCCGTCGAAAATGATGGAGCCCGAGGTCGGCGGAAAAAATCCCGAGATCAGGTTGAAGAAGGTGGTCTTGCCGGCGCCATTCGGTCCGATGATCGCGCACAATTCGCCCTTCGCCACCGACAGCGAGACGTCGCGCACCGCCACGAGATTGCCGAACCGCTTGGTGACGTTGTTGATATCGAGAACGTTCATGCCTTGCTCCGTTGCAGGAAGCCCAATAGTCCGCGCGGGAAGAACAGCACGACCAGGACGAACAGGAGGCCGACGAACGACATCCAGTTGACGGTGATGCTCGACAGGTAATCCTGCAGCACCACGAACACGGCCGCGCCGAGCAGCGGTCCCCAGAAGCTGCGCATGCCGCCCATCACCGCCATCATGACGAAATCGCCGGACTGGCTGTAATGCAGGCCCCTCGGGTCGGCGAAATTGTTGACCAGCGCATAGAGCGCGCCGGCAAACCCCATGAAGAAGCAGGATAGGGTGAAGGCGATCCAGATGTGGCGTTCGACGGGAATGCCGAGGAAGCGGGCGCGGCGCTCGTTCTCGCGGATCGCGATCATGGTGCGGCCGAACGGCGAGCGCAGGATGAAGGCCATGGCGCCGATGGCGAGCGCGAAACAGAACAGCACGAAGTAATAGAAATTGTTGGCGCTGGAGAGAATGTCGACCTTGAAGGCGCCGAAATCGAGCGGCTGGCGCGAAAAGCCGCGCAAGCCGTCGTCGCCGCCGGTCAGCGAGCTCCACTGGAAGGCGATGTAGTAAAACACCTGGCCGAACGCGATCGTCACCATGGCGAAATAGACGCCGCGCCGCCGCACGATCAGGGTGCCGAGGATGGCGCCGGAAAGGCCGCCCAGCAGCATCCCTGCGATCAGCGCCAGCGGCGTGCTGAGCGCGACGAATTTCAGCGCCAGTCCGGCGCCATAGGCGCCGAGGCCGAAATAGGCGGCATGGCCGAACGACAGCACGCCGGTAAAGCCCAGCAGGAAATTCAGCGACATCGCCGCCAGCCCGAGCACCAGCACGCGGGTGGCGAGCGCGGTATAGCCGCCGAGCGGCACCATCCAATAGGGGGCGAGCAGCAGGGCTGCCCAGATCGCTGCCAGCGCGATCGCTTTACGGGTTTTCTCGGCACTCAACTCATCATTCCTTCTTCGCCGAACAACCCGCGCGGACGGATGAGCAGGATCACCGCCATCATGACATAGATCACCGCCTCGCTGGCGGCCGGAAAGAATACCGCCGTCAATCCGGAGGCCACGCCGATCAAGAGGCCGCCGGCCAGGGTTCCCGGCAGGCTGCCGATGCCGCCGACGATGATGGCGATGAAGCTCGGCATCAACAGGCCAGTGCCCATGGTCGGTTCAAGGCCGAGTTGTCCCGCGGCGAGCACGCCGCTTAGACCGGCGAGAAAGATGCCGACCGCGAAATTCAGCGAGCGCAACATCTGCACGTTGATGCCCAGCGCCGCCACCGTATCGAGGTCGAGCGTGCCGGCGCGGATGCGAATGCCGAGCCGGGTGTAGCGCAACAGCAGAAACAATCCCGCCACCGCGATCATCACCACCGCCACCATGAACAGGCGGTAGCCGGTGATGAAGAACAATTCATTGCTCAGCGGCTGCGCCAGGAAGGCGGGGATGGTGACCGGCTTGCCTTGCGGGCCGAAGATGAACCGGGTGCCGTCCTCGATGATGAACGCCAGCCCGAAAGTGAGCAGCAGGCTGTAGAGCGGATCGCGTCCGTAGAGCGGCCGGATCAGCGCGCGTTCGACCGCAAGCCCGATGATCGCGGTCAAGGGCGGCGCCAGCAGCAGCGCGCCCCAGAAGCCGATATAGGGTGTGATCGTATAGGCGATGTAGCCGCCGATGACGAGAAATCCGCCATGGGCGAAATTGATGACATTGCTCAGATTGAGGATGAGCGAGAGACCGAGCGCCATCAGCACGTAGAACGCGCCGATGATCAGCCCGTTGGTGACGTTAAACAGAAGCAGTTGCCACATAATTCACCGAAATAAACTCATGCGTCTCGCCCGCGAGGCGGATGCCTCCCGGAGCCCCAGGAAAACGGTGGACTTCATGTCAGGTTGGCCACTGCACGTTGCAGCCGGTTTCGCCGACGGCCGGCGCGGTCTTGTCGCCGGCGACGATCTCGTCGACGCGGAACAGGTCTTCCGGATCGTCCTTGCCCTTCGACTGCGCCTCGCCGACAAAGGCCGAGGTCATCAACTGATGATCGCCCTTGCGGTAATACACCTTGTTCGGCTGCAGCTTGACGTCGTCGGGCAGCTCGAAATTCTCCAATGCACCCGCGAGCTTGATCGCGTCGGTGGTCTTCTCCTGGTTCGCGATCAGGGCGAAACTCATCGCCGAGGTGTAGCCGAACCAGTGCCGCGCGGTCGGAACATTGCCGTTATTGACCTTGCGGATATCGGCCGTGAATTTTTCCACGCCGGCAACGCCCGGCTGTTTCCAGTACCATTCGAACATCCAGACGCCGATTCGCGCTTCCGGCGGCAGCGCGGCGAGCGATTCCAGCTCCTGCTGGGTGCCCGCGACATGGATCTGCTTGTCGAGGCCGAACTGCACCACCTGCTTGAGGCAGTTGATCATGTCGGAGCCCTGCACCAGCAGGATCAGCACGTCCGGACTGGCGGCGCGCGCCTTGATCAGGTAGGCGGAGAAATCGGTGGTGCCGAGCGGCGTCAATTCGTTGCCGGTCACGGTGCCGCCGAGCTTCTTCAGATCGTCGGTACAGGCGTCATACAGCGTGTGGCCGAAGGCGTAGTCGGGCGTGATGAAATGCCATTTCTTGCCGTACTTGGAAAACAGCACGCTGGACACCGAATTGGCTTCCATCCGCGTGGTGTTGCAGACGCGGAACACGTTCCATTTGCAATCCTTGCCGGTGATCGAATCGGTATGGCCGCCGGAGACGATGTGCAGGACCTTCTTCTCGGCAGTGACCTGGGCGATCGCGGCCGCGATGCCGGAATTGACGTCGCCGATCATGAAATTGACCTGGTCGCGCTCGATCAGTTTGCGCGCCTTCTGCACGCCGGTGCCGACGTCATTGGCGGAATCTTCCACCAACAGCTCGACCTGGCGGCCGAGAATGCCGCCCTTGGCGTTGATCTGCGCCACCGCGAGCTTGGCGCCCATCACCTCATTGCCGGCCGGGGCCGCGTAAACGCCGGTGAGCGGATCGACCATGCCCATCCGGATCGGCGTTTCGCCGCGCGCCTGGATGATGAACGGAGAAGCGACCTGTAGCGCGCCGAGCGCGGCGGCGCCTTTTATCAGGGTGCGGCGATCGAATGTCGGATTGAGAATTGACGGAGTCATGAGCTTTCCTCGTTGTTGTTTTTTGTTCCTCATTGCGAGGAGCGGAGCGACGACAATCCAGTACTTCTCAGCGGTGGATTGCTTCGCTTCGCTCGCAACGACGGTCTCAAGTCTCACTGCGCGGCTGTACAAAGGCAGCGGGCGCAGCGTTGTCCATGGCTCAAGCCGGCCACTGAATCTTGCAGCCGGTAGCCTCGGCCGGTCCGGCGGCTTTCTCGCCGGGCACGGGGTTCTTCACCGTAAACATATTGTCCGGGTCGCCCTGGGGCGGGTGCGCCTCGCCGACGAACACGGTACTCATCAATTCGTGGTCGCCGTCGCGATAGGACGGCGCGCCCGGCTGCAACGCGACTTCCGGCGGCAGCTTGAAGCCGGACAGGGCGTGCGCCAGCTTCGGCGCATCCAGCGTCTTCTCCTGGTTTGCGATCAGCGCCAGCGTCTGCACCGAGGCATAACCGAACCAGTTGCGCGCGGTGGCCGCAGCACCGGTGATCTTCTTGATCGAGGCGTTGAATTCGGCGACGTGCGACACGCCCGGCTGGTCCCACCACCATTCCATGGTCCACCATCCCACCCGCGCGCCATCCGGCACGGCGCGGATGCTCTCGAGCTCGAACAGCGTGCCGCCGACCGCCATCTGCTTGTCGAGCCCGAATTGCACGAACTGCTTGAGGCTCGAGACCTGGTCGCCGCCGCCCATGACGTTGATCAGCACCTGCGGGCCAAAGGCCTTGGCCTGGATCAGATAGGCGGAATAATCCGCGGTGCCGAGCGGCACCAGCGCGCCGGAGGAGGTGCCGCCATTGGCCTTCAGCAGCTTCTCGAAGCCGGCCTGCACCGAGTGGCCATAGGCGTAATCGGGCGTCAGGAAGTACCATTTCTTGCCGAACTTCTCCATCAGGGTGGTGGCGATGGCGTTGGCGTCCATGGTGGTGGAGTTGCAGACCCTGAACACGTTCCAGGAGCAGTTGGCGCCGGTGATCGGATCGGTGTGCCCGCCGGAGACGATGTGGAGCACCTTCTTTTCGCTGGTGACCTGTGCCATCGCGATCGCGATGCCGGAATTCACGTCGCCGATGATGAAGCTCACATTGTCGCGCTCGATCAGCTTGCGCGTCTTCTGCACACCGGTGCCGACATCATTGGCGGAGTCTTCGATCAGAAGCTCGACCGGCCGGCCGAGAATGCCGCCTTTCTTGTTGACCTCTTCGGCGGCGAATTTGGCGCCTACCACCTCGCCCTGGGCGATCGCGGCATAAACGCCGGTCAGGGGATCGACCATGCCGATCTTGACCGGCGTTTCGCCGCGGGCCTTGATGATGAAGGGCGATGAGAATTGCACCGCAGCAATTGCAGCCGTCGATTTCAAAATAGTCCGCCGATCGATCGGCCAGGATCGTCGCGAAATACCCATGCTGTCCTCCCAGACAAGATGATGATTTATGTCCCGGCATTCTTCGATGCCTTGGTCGGGCGGGAGCCTAGCCTTTCCGGCTTGGCTTTGCCAATCATCTACCTCAGGGAATCTTGCGACCTTCGGCCTAGGGATGTGCCCATAAAGCAGGCCGGTGGCGGTTTGGACACGGCCGCTGGTGCCTACCGGCTTTCTTGCGTTGCGGCAGTGGCTTTGGCGCGGATCGGCGCGGCCGGGCGTTTCGCTTCGCCGGGCTCCATGACAAAACGTTGATCGAGCGAATACCAGGGCCCCGCGAACCCCGGCTCAGGCGACGGCTCGTCATGGCGGACGTAATTGCCGATCAGCGCGCGCGTCACGCCGAACTGCACATCCGAATCGATGTGTTCATCGTCGGGTGAATAGATTTGCGAGATGAGGGTTTTGAAGCCGGGCTTGTAGATCATGAAGTGCAAATGCGCCGGCCGGAAGTTGTGGCGGCGGGTAGCCCGCACGAGTTCGCCGACCGGGCCGTCGGTGGGAATCGGATAGCCCGCGGGCTTGACGCTGCGGAAGTGAAACCGCCCCGCCGCGTCGGAAACAAAGCGTCCGCGCAGATTCATCTCGGTCTGCGCCGGATCCTGATTTTCATAGAGGCCTTCCGGCGAGGAGTGCCAGACGTCGACTTCGGCGCCTGCGACGGGGCGGCCCTTTCCATCCTCGATCGAGACGCGAACGATAAGCCCCGGGCCCCGCGTCGGCGAACGCACCAGACTATCGCCGCTGGCGCTCAGCGGCTGATCGTCGCGCCAGAACGGTCCGAGCAGGTTGGCCTGGGTCTCGGTCTGGCCGTTGCTGCCGTTGTTGAGCAGGCAGACCAGCGAGGAAACTCCGAGCGAGCCCGCCATCAGCACCACCTCGTTATGCGAGGCGGTGGTCTTCTGGCCCATCGCGGCGATGATCCCCACTGCTTGCTGAAATTCGCGTTCGGACAAGTGTATCTCGCGCACGAAGCCGTGCAGATGCCGGACCAGCGCCAGCAAGATCTCGCGGAGCCGCGGATCCTCGGTGCGGCTGACCGCCTCGAGGACCGCGTCGGTGACCATGGCCTGATTTTCTATGATCATGTTGGTCCCGCTGATCCCTGCGGCGCAGTGCGTTCGTGATTTACAATCTAGCCGACGCTTCGCCGCGGCATCAATGCCCGGCGGCGCTCTTGGCCGCTTCGTTGTTGAGGACGATCAAAGCGTCGACGGCGACGCCGGTCCTGGTATTGATCAGGAACGGATTGACGTCGATCGAGGCGATGCGGGTGCCGGCGTCCGCCATCAGATTGGACAGGCCGACCAGTGCCTTCACGGCGGAAGCCTCGTGCAGCGCCGGCTTGCCGCGATAACCCTTGATCTTCACGCCGGCCTTGGTGCGCTGGATCAATTGCCGGGCCTCGGCCGCATCGAGCGGGGCGCCGGCGAGTGCGACGTCCTTCATCAGTTCGATGTCGACCCCGCCGGTTCCGAACAGCACCACCGGGCCCATTTCGGCATCGAGTGCTGCGCCGACCACGAGCTCGAGCTCGGCCTTGACCTGCTGCGCGATCAGGATGCCCCCGAGCTTCGGCTTGCCCTTGAGCCGCTTCACCCGCACGGTGATGTCGTTGAACGCCTTCTTGACCTCGGCTGCGCTGTTGAGGTTCAGCACCACGCCGCCGATATCGGATTTGTGCAGGATCTCCGCGCTGACGACCTTGGCGACGACGGGGAAGCCGATCTTCTTGGCGGCCTTCACCGCGTCCGCGGCGGTCTGCACGATCTCTTCCTTCGATACGGGAATGCCGTAGGCCTTGAGCAGCTTCTTCGATGCGACCTCGTCGAGCGCGGCGCCGGTGGCGTGCTTCAGCGTCTTCTCCAGCGTCGCGCGCGCCGAGGAAGACGAACTCGATACGATGTCCGGCACCACCTTGCGCAAGCTGGCGTAATCGATCAGCGATTTGATCGCGTCGACGGCCCGGTCCAGGCCCTGCATGACCGCGATGTGCGGCAGCGATTTGCGCAAGGCCTTGGTGAATTCGGTGAAGCCGATCGACATAGCGCTGATATAGACGACGGGCTTGGAGGCAGCGCCGGCCATCGCGTTGACGATGCGCAAATTCTTTTCGCGCAGCTCGTGCGGCGCCTTGGGCAACTCGGAGTCGATGATGACGATGTCGGTGTCGGGATCGTCGATCATGATCTTGATCGACTGCATGTAGACGGAAGGATCGACCACGGCGGCGAAGCCGGCATCCAGCGGATTGCCGACGATGGAGCCGGGTCCAAGCATCCGTGCCAGTCCGTCGCTGGCATTCCTGCTCAAGGGCGCAAAATTCAGGCCGGCTGAAAAGAACGCGTCGATCAGCAGGCCGCGCTTGCCGCCCGACAGGGTGACCGCGGCGAGGCGGTTGCCTTTCGGCGGATCGGCATGGACGAAGCATTCGGTGGTCTCGATCAGCTCGTCGAGGCCACGGGCGCGGATCACGCCTTCGCGAGTCGAGATCGCGTCGAAGGTTTCGATCGAACCGGCTAGCGCGCCGGTATGTGCCATGGCGGCGGCGCGTCCGCCCTCGGACGCCCCGAGCTTGAGCGCGATCACCGGCTTGCCTGCCGCGCGCGCGGCCTTGCAGGCCTCGCGGAATACCTTGGTATTGCGTACGCCCTCGAGGTAAACCACGATCACGCGAACTTGCGGATCGGCGGCAAAATAGCGCATCAGATCGGGCGTCTCGAGGCCGGCTTCGTTGCCGGTCGTAACCATGTAGCCAACACCGACGCCGCGATCCTCCAGCGCCTGGCGTATCGCCATCACGATCGCGCCGGACTGGCCGGCGATCGCCACGGGCCCCGCTTCCATGGTGACGATGCGGTCGTCGATGTTGGTGAACAGCTTTTCGCCGGCGCTGAGATTGCCGAGGCAATTCGGACCGGTGACGGCCAACCCGGTCTCCCGAATGGCCTGCTGCAGCTCCACCGCGAGCTTCTGGCTTTCCTCGTCCTGCAATTCGCTGAAGCCGGAGGTAACGATGGTCGCCGAGCGCGCGCCGGCAGCGGCGGCATCCCGGATCACCTGAACCGCGAAGCGGGCGGGAACCAGCACCAGCACGTGATCGGGCTTGTCCGGCAGGCTGGCGAAGTCCCTGTAGCAGGGCACGCCCCAGATGGTTTCGCGTTTCGCATTGACGGGATAGAGACCGCCCTCGAAGCCATACTTGATCAGGTTGTTCCAGATGCGCTCGGCGTAATTGCCGGGCTTGTCCGTGGCACCCACCAGGACGATATTGCGCGGATGCAGCATCGCATGAATGCGCTTGACGATCTCGCTGGCATCCGGCGAAGGAGACCATTTGCCTGAAGGAGCCGATGCGGTGCTTACCCTTGCTTCCATAGCGTAACCCTTACCCTGTTTCTTTCCGAATGACGTCGGCCGGCGCATGCCATTCGGCTTCATTTCTTCTTATTGATAGTCAGGCAGGGTGGCAACTCGCGAAGCCGGACATTGTCCGTCACACGGTATTCGCGGGCTCACCAGGCCGGTCGCGGGCGCGATGGCGAGGCGATGCCGGCGAGCAGGACCGCGAGGATGCCGGTGAGGAATATTCCGTCGAAGGTCCCGGCGCCGCCGATCGAGGCCACCGGCGCGCCGAGTCCGTTGATCTTGTCGAGATTGAGCAGATCGGCGCCGATCAGCGTCCCCATCGAGCCGCCGATATAGGCCAGCGGCGCGGCGTATTCGCGGGACAGGATGAAGGCAAGGATAGCCGTGACCACGACCGGCGCAAACACCGGCACGGCGATGCCGATGCCATGCACCGGCGTCGCCATCATGTGGATGATAAAGGCGATCACGGCGACCGCGATCGCCGCCTTGAGCCAGAGTTGATATCGAATCACCAGATAGGTCGACATCAGGGTCGGGATCACCGCGCCGCCGACATTGACGGCCACCACCGTCCCGGGCGACGAAACGACGTATGGGACGACATACTGCATGCCGAAGAAATCGACAATCTGCCCCGACTGGACGGCCTGTCCGGGCAGCACCGCGACCGGAAGATTGAAATAGCTGCCGATCAGCGAACCGAACAACAGCAGCAGCGCGGTGCCCGGACTGACGCCGAGCCGCATATAGGCATAGCGGAGAATGCGAAGCTGAATCAAAATGACCAGCCCCACGAACAGAAAAACCAGGACCGAGAACAATCCCGGCGTCAGCGGCAGATAGTGCATTTGGGTCCCCTGGCTTTAGCGGTTTGGCGAGGGTTGGTTTAGCTGGACTGCCTGCATATTTGGGAACCATGTCACGGGATCACAAGCTGTTCCAATGCCTGGACGGCGGGGCTGCCGTGCCCTTATGTAGCGCGCACCGGTCGGTGTATTCCGGTCGCAAGCTGCAAGCGAACCGCCCGTCGGAACGGTCTAATTTGCCAATTCGCACGACCGCCGCCTGGCGGAGGAGGCAGTCATGAACGACCCGAGCCGCAGGGATCATTGGCAGAATGTCTACACTGCCAAGAGCGAAAACCAGGTCAGCTGGTTTGAGGAAACACCTGCGCTTTCGCTTGAGCTGATCGGCCTTGCCGGGGCGGTGCCGGGCTCCGGCATCATCGACATCGGCGGCGGGGCGTCGCGGCTCGTGGACCGCCTGGTTTCGCAAGGCTACGAGGACGTGACCGTGCTCGATCTATCGGCGGCGGCGCTCGCCTCGGCGCGATCGCGCGTGGGCGACAAGGCAAAGCGGGTGACATGGATTGTGGCCGACGTGACCGCTTGGGAGCCATCGCGGAGCTATGATATCTGGCACGACAGGGCGGCATTTCACTTTCTTACCGACCCCCGCGACCAAGCCGCCTATCTGGCGCGGCTGCGGCTGGCCTTGCGGCCGGGCGGATATGCCATCATCGGCACGTTCGCGCCCGACGGGCCCGAACGCTGCAGCGGCCTGCTCGTCAGCCGCTACGACGCAAGCAGCCTGGCCGCAACGCTGGGAAGCGGCTTTGAGGTAATCGATACAAGGCCGCAGGAGCACGTTACGCCCTGGGGCGCAACGCAGAAGTTTCGGTTCACGACGTTCCGGCGCGAGCCGGGCTGATGATCTGCGCCGCAGCTGGTCTGGTCTAGCCCGGGGAGCGGCCCCGTCATACCGGGTCTGCGCCTGGCGGCGCATCCCGGAATGACGTCGCGTTGGCTATTAGCCCCCCGTCTCGGCGCTGATGATGTCGCCGAACAGCACCCATTGGCCGTTCTTGAACTGCATCATCTTGAGCTGTTCGATCGGTGCGAAGTCGGTGGCCGAGGTGTTGATCCTGATGCCGGGGATCAGCGTATCCGGCACGAAATCCCTCAGGCTGGCGGCCTGCTTCATCACGTTTTCCCGTGTCAGGTTGTCGCCCGCCTGCTTCAGCACCTGCACCATGGTCTGCGCCGCGGCGTAGCCATAGACCAAATTGGCGTCGGAGATGTTGGCGCCCGGCATGTATTTGTCGATGAACGTCATGAACTTCTTCATGCCTTCGTCGTTCGCCCATTGGCTGTCGGAGGCGTCCTTGAGATAGCCGGCCGACAGCACGCCTTCGGAGGCGTCGAGGCCGGCGGGCTTCATCACTGCGCCGATCGAGATCGAGACGTCGGTCATGACATGCATCGGCTTCCATTCCAGCTCCGCCATCTTCTTGATGGCTTGCGCCGCAAATTTCGGCGTCGAGATGTTGACGAACACATCGGCGCCGGTGCCCTTCAGCTTGACGATGTGGGAATCGATCGAGGGTTCGGTGGTCTCGTAGCTCTCCTCGGCAATCAGGATTGAGGAGGTCTTGTCGCCGAACACTTCCTTCAGGCCGGCGACGTAGTCCTTGCCGAAATCGTCATTGGCGTAGAATACCGCGACCTTCGCGTTCGGCTTTTCCTTCATGATGTACTTCGCAAAGATCCGCGCCTCGACGCGGTAGCTCGGCTGGAAGCCCATGGTCCAGGGAAAATCCTTCGGGTCGTTCCACTTGCTGGCGCCGGTGGCGAGGAACAGTTGCGGGACCTTCTTGGCGTTCTGGTATTTCTGCACGGCGGTCTGGGTCGGCGTGCCCAGCGCGTTGAACACCAGAAAAACTTCGTCGCTCTCGATCAGCTTGCGCACCTGCTCGACCGTCTTTGGCGGGCTGTAGCCGTCGTCATAGCTCACAAAATTGATCTTGCGGCCGTTCACGCCGCCCTGGTCGTTGATCATCTTGAAATAGGCATCCTCGATCTTGCCGATCACGCCATAGGCGGAGGCCGGTCCCGAATAGGCCTCGACATTGCCAATCTTGATTTCGGTGTCGGAGGCGCCGGTGTCGTATTTCTTTTGCGCCAGCGCGCCTTGCGTGGTCAGTGCGGCGAAAGCGGCCGCGGCGGCGAAGGAGGTCGCTAAGGACAGTTTCTTGTTATTCACGGGAACAATACCTTTCATGAAGTGAGGATGAGGAGACGAGCGGGAGGATAGGCACAGAGGCATCAGGAGGCAGCGGCTTTGGCGATATCGGCGGGCGCGGGAGTTGCAAAATTCTTGCGCAGGGTCGGCTTGTGGATCTTGCCGGTGGCGTTGCGCGGCAGGGCGTCGACGAATTGAATCACATGCGGACGCTTGAAGCGCGCCAGGTTGGCGGCGCAATGTGCGTGGATCTCGCTCTCGGTGATGCTGTGTCCCGGTTTCACCGCGATGATCGCCATCCCGGTTTCGCCCCACTGCTCGCTGGCGATGCCGATCACGGCGGCTTCGGCGATCGCCGCGAGCTGGTGCAGCACGTTCTCGACTTCGGCCGGATAGACGTTCTCGCCGCCGGAAATGTACATGTCCTTCCAGCGGTCGACGATGTAGTAGAAACCTTCCTCGTCGATGCGCGCGGCGTCGCCGGTGTGCAGCCAGCCGTCGGTGAAGGACGAAGCGTTGGCGTCGGGCCGGTTCCAGTAGCCGGGCGTGATGTTCGGCCCCTTGACCCATAATTCGCCTGTTACGCCAACCGCGGCGTCCCGCCCGTCGGGGGTCACGATTCTTACTTCCGTGTGCAGCACCGGCTTGCCGGAGGAGCCGGCCTTGCGGGCGGCGTCCTCCTTGTCGAGCGTCAGCACCGCGGGGCTGGTCTCGGTCATGCCGTAGCCCTGCTGCAGTGCTACCCCGCGCTCCTCCCACACTTTCAGCAGCGGCACCGGCATCGGCGCGCCGCCGACGCCGCCGTTGACGAGGCGGCTGAAGTCGGCGGTCGCGAAGGAAGGATGCTGCGCCATGAACTGATAGATCGAGGGCACGCCGAAGAACACGTTGATGCGCTGCGCGGGGTCGCTGATCACGGCAAGCGCGAGCCCCGGATCGAACGCGCGCATGATCAGCACGGTGCCGCCGGCATGCAGCACCGGGTTGGTGTAGCAATTGAGCCCGCCGGTATGAAACAGCGGCAGCACCGTGAGCAACACCGACGAGGGCGAGATGTAGGCGGGGCCGCCGAGATTGACGCAATTCCAGAACGTCATGCCGTGGGTGATGATGACGCCCTTCGGCTGGCCCGTGGTGCCCGAGGTGTACATGATGGTCGAGATGTCATCGAGCGTCACGATCTCGATCTCGTCGAGCGGTTTTGCAGCCGCGATCGCGGCCTCGTAGGAGCCGCCGGGCCCCAGCAGCAGCGTGGAGTCGACCTTGCACAGTTTTGAAACCGACAGCGCGATCTCGGCGAGGTCGGCATCATGGACCATCAGCCGTGGCGCCGCGTCGCCGACGATGTAGTGCAGTTCGGGAACGGTGAGCCGGGTGTTCAGCGGCAGGAACACGGCACCGATACGCCCGCACGCGAACTGCACCTCCAGCGTATCGGTTGTGTTGAGCGCGAGCACGGCGACGCGGTCGCCGCGCTGGATGCCGAGGCCCCGGCGCAGATGCGCGGCGAGTCGGGAAATGCGGGCATCGAATTGCGCGTAGGTGAAGCGGCGCCCGCTGGCGAGATCGACGGCCGCGACCTTGTCCGGCGTGCGGCGTCCGAAATGCGCGATCCAGTCATAGTGACGAACTGGCAAAAATTTTCCTCCCCGGTTCAGCGGTCTTGTGCCCTGATCCCGTGCATGGCGTGCAGCATGCCCAACTTCGCTCCCATTGGCCAGCGGGTGTTTTGTGCATGATGCCGCGTCGAAGCCAGTTCGGGGCAGGATGCAAAGGCTGTCTTGCGTCGAGTGGCTGGGGAGGGGGTCAAAATCCGGATACCGTTATTGGCAAGCGATACCGTCGTTGCAAGATGCCGTCATTGCGAGCGCAGCGAAGCAATCCAGCTTTCTTTCTTGCCGCGCGATGGATTGCTTCACTGCGCTCGCAATGACGAAGGGATGTGCGCCCGCATTCTCGCCGCACGTTCCGCGCGAGGTTTGGCCTGCTCGTTCCGCCCTCTCATTTCAGAGGGCGCAGGGAATGCCGGGCGCCCGATGCGCCCGATAGCCGCGTGTGCAATGAGTGTGGTAGAGCGCACACGCGTTGGTCAGGTCACACCGGAAAACGCCCGGCATTCCCCGCGCAATGGTTTTAACGGCTTCCTTCGCGCTCTTCCCGGTGACCGGGCTTTCTTGCCACCGTCGCCCCTGAGAAATTTGCATCTCAAGAACTTGACGCCAGCGTCGGGGCGTCAGAACCACACGACTTCTCCGTCCGCGTCAGGCGCCGTCGTCTACAGCACCATTCGCGTCCACCGCATCCCGCCCCTACGTTCGTGACGTTGCGCAACGCCCCTCTGAGTGGGGCGGGACGGGATCGGTATATTGCTGATTTGGGGTCGGGGTCAAGAAGAAATTCGGAAAATCAGAATGTGGCCAAATTCGGAAATTCGCCGGAGGCCACCCCGTCGGCCGTTTCACGGCCCACGCTAGCTCAAGTTAGTTTACGCATGCTTCCCAAGCTTGTCGGCACCCGTAAGTTCACGCACGGGAAGACTATGGTAATTCCATCTCGGGAGAAACAATCCGTCGGCCTTTCCGAGCTGAGGTTTTGGATATGCGGGCTTATTGAATATCCATCTTAGAAGTTGTTCGAAATTTTCCGCGAAAATGTCTTCTTTGCTCAAATCAATGTGAAGACGAGATTGATAGTAGGTGGGAACATAAGGTTTCCCCTCCCCGTCGGTTTCAGAGATCACGCAAACAAACTTATTTTGGTCCTGAACCTTCTTGTAGATATGCGGGGTAATGATTTGCGTTTCGGTGCCGACGCCGCCTTGTCGTCCATCAGCCTTTTCTGCGTACTTTCTATCTGAAACTACAATTACCTTCTTGATGCTTTTGTCTGTGACAATTCGCTCCATGAACGCGATAGCGTCGTCACCCTCTTTCAAGTCCCATTTGTCAAAAATGACGTCGACGCCGCTCTCTCGAAGCTGAGTTGCTAAATCGAGAACCCACTGCTGATGATCGAGAGAACTCCAGCTGTACGAGATAAAGGCTTTAGGCGCGGTCATTCAATCTACGTCCTTGCGAATCGGGTGCCACGTACGATGGCACAATGCAGGGTAGCAATACGAATATTGCTATCTTCTCCGGGCTATTCACAGTCCGGCTGCATTGAGGTTTTGGTCGCTGGCGTCTCGCCTGCGGAGGCACCCCCCACCCGACTGGCCTTCGGCCAGCCACCCTCCCCACCGCAAGTGCGGGGGGAGGGATAAGAGAAGCGCCTTTCGGGTGTGGCTTGATCCGTCCAACTCGGCCGCATGCCAGCCACTCGACGCAAGCCCGCGCCGGCCGATACCGGCCAAGGTGATTCCTCGGGAGAACACGATGCTGGAGCGCAGCCGGGCGCAGAGCCCGTTTTATACGGAAGAGCACGAAGCGTTCCGCGACGTAATGCGCGGCTTTGTTTCGCGTGAAATCGAGCCTTACGCCAGCGCGTGGGACGAAGCCGGCGAATTCCCCCGCGAGCTCTATGCCAAGGCGGCCGGCATCGGCCTTTTGGCGCTCGGCTTCCCGGAGGAGTGCGGCGGCGTGCCCGCTGATCAATTCATGAAGATCGTGGCTTCGCAGGAACTGGCGCGCGCCGGGGCCGGCGGCGTCAGCGCCAGCCTGATGAGCCACACCATCGGTTCACCGCCGATCGCGCGCGCGGCGCGGCCCGACATCAAGGCGCGGGTGCTACCGGAGGTGCTGTCGGGCGCGAAGATCTCGGCGCTGGCGATCACCGAACCCGGCGGCGGCTCGGATGTCGCCAATCTCCGCACCAAGGCGCGGCGCGACGGCGATCATTATGTCGTCAACGGCGAGAAAACTTTTATCACCTCGGGCATGCGCGCGGACTATCTGACGGTCGCGGTGCGAACCGGCGGGGAGGGGGCGGATGGCGTCAGCCTGCTTTTGACCGAAGGCGATACGCCGGGCCTGTCGCGCACCAAACTCAAGAAAATGGGCTGGTGGGCGTCGGACACCGCGACGCTTCATTTCGACGATTGCCGCGTGCCCGCTCAAAACCTGATCGGCGAGGAAGGCCAGGGTTTTAAGCTGATCATGCAGAATTTCAACAGCGAGCGGATGGGCATGGCGGCGAGCTGCACGGCGTACGCCCGCGTCTGCGTCGAGGATGCGATCGCCTATGCCAAAGAGCGCCATACCTTCGGCAAGCCGATCTCGCAGCATCAGGTGATCCGCCACAAGCTGGTCGACATGGCGCAGCGCGTCGCGGCCTCGCAGGCGATGCTGGAAATGCTGGCCTGGCGGCTCGGGCAGGGCGAAAGCCCGGTCGCCGAAATCTGCATGATGAAGAACCAGGCCACGCAGACCATGGCGTTCTGCGCCTCCGAGGCGGTGCAGATCTTCGGCGGCGCCGGCTACATGCGCGGCATCAAGGTCGAGCGCATCTATCGCGAGGTCAAGGTCAACGCGATCGGCGGCGGCACCGAGGAGATCATGAAGGACCTGGCGAGCCGGCAGATGGGGCTGTGATATTCCGTCATGGCCGGGACAAGTCCGGCCATGACGAGCAAACTGAAGAGTCATCGCGCTGGTCGCGGGCTCAGTAAGATTAGCTCCCCTCCCTCCACGCGCAGCGTGGCGGGGAGGGGTTGGGGGTGGGGGGTGGTGTGGCGAGTTCTCGCTCTCGTGCTGGCACTGAGCCCGCTGAAGCACCCCCCACCCCCGACCCCTCCCCGCCGCTGCGCGGGGGGGAGGGGGGTAGACGAAGCGCGCCGCCCGGAATGACAGGGAACAAAAATGCTCTTTACCGCCGACCATGACGAGCCGCGCCGCGCCTTGCAAAAATTCATCGCCGCCGAGATCAATCCCTTTGTCGACGAATGGGAGAAGGCGGAGCAGTTTCCCTCGCACGAGCTGTTCAAGAAGCTCGGCGATCTCGGCTTTCTCGGGCTCAACAAGCCGGTGAAGTTCGGCGGCCAGGGGCTCGATTACAGCTACGCGCTGATGATGGCGGAGGAACTCGGCGCCATCAGATGCGGCGGTGTGCCGATGGCGATCGGGGTGCAGACCGATATGGCGACGCCCGCGCTGGCGCGGTTCGGCTCCGACGAGGTGCGGCGCGAATTTCTGGCGCCGGCGATTGCTGGCGATGCGGTGGCGTGCGTCGGTGTCTCCGAGCCGGGCGCCGGTTCCGACGTCGCCTCGATCAAGACCAGCGCGCGCTCCGACGGCGACGACTACGTCATCAATGGCGGCAAGATGTGGATTACCAATGGCGTCAAGGCCGACTGGATCTGCCTGCTCGCCAATACCGGCGACGGGCCGGTGCATCGCAACAAGTCGCTGATCTGCGTGCCCATGAAGTCAAGGGGTGTCGAGGTCGCGCGAAAACTCGACAAGATGGGCATGCGCTCGTCCGATACCGCGCAGATCTTCTTCGACAATGTGCGGGTGCCGAAGCGCAACCGGATCGGCGAGGAGGGCAAGGGTTTTACCTACCAGATGATCCAGTTCCAGGAGGAGCGGCTGTGGGGTGCTGCCGCCTGCCTGAAGGCGCACGAATTCATCATTGCCGAGACCATCGAATACACCCGCAACCGCAAGGCGTTCGGCGGCTCGATCCTCGACAACCAAATCGTGCACTTTAAATTGGCGGAACTGCAGACCGAGGTCGAGCTGCTGCGCTCGCTGATCTACCGCGCCGCGGAAGCTTTGGTCGCGGGCGAAGATGTGACCAGGCTCGCGACCATGGCCAAGCTGAAGGCCGGACGGCTGGGACGCGAATTGACCGACGCCTGCCTGCAATATTGGGGCGGCATGGGTTTCATGAACGAAACGCCGGTGAGCCGCGCCTATCGCGACAGCCGCCTGACCTCGATCGGCGGCGGCGCCGACGAGGTGATGCTGATGGTATTGTGCAAGATGATGGGTACATTGCCGGGAGCGCGACAAAAGCAATAGGTAGACCTCATTCCTGCGTGACGGCTTTGCCGTTATCGCTGGAGGAGGCGCACTTGCGCCGTCTCGAAGGACGAGTTGTGTTGCTCATGGTTCGAGACGCGCGAAGTCGCTCCTCACCATGAGGGTCATCTTCTCCCCTCCCTCCGCGAAGCGGCGGGGAGGGGTCGGGGGTGGGGGGTGGTGCGGCAAGTTCTCGCTCTCGTTCTGGCACTGCGCCCGCTGAAACACCCCCCACCCCCAACCCCTCCCCGCCACGCGCGCTGCGCGTGGAGGGAGGGGAGCTCATGATCTCATCCTACGACCCTCGTTGGGAGGGAGGGGAGCTCATGAACTCGCTCACCGCCGATCGCACTTGCGGATGGTTCACCGGCGTTCCAGACTGGTCTGAAATCAGGAGAAGGGAAAACGCCGGATGATCACGCTTTACCATTGCGACGCGGCGCGCTCGTTCCGGCCGCTGTGGATGCTGGAAGAAATGGGGCTGCCCTATGAGCTGAAAATGCTGCCGTTCCCACCGCGGGTGTTCGCCAAGGAGTACCTCGCGCTCAATCCGCTCGGCACCATTCCCTTCATGATCGATGGCGAAACGAAGATGACAGAATCTTCCGGCATCTGTCACTATCTCGGCGCGAAATACGGCCCGACGCCGCTGGTCGTCGGCGTCGACGAGCCGGCCTACGGCGCGTTCCTGAACTGGATGTATTTTTCCGACGCCACGCTGACTTTTCCGCAGACCCTGGTGCTGCGCTACACCCAGCTCGAGCCGGAAGAGCGGCGCAATCCGCAGGTCGCCACCGACTACGCCAAATGGTTTTTGGGGCGGCTGCGCGCGGTCGAAGCCGCGACGGCGAGTGCGGAGACGCTGGTCGCCGGCCGCTTCACCGCGGCCGACATCGTGATCGGCTATGCCCTGCGGCTGGCCGAGACCATCGGCCTGGCCCGGGATTTCGGACCCAACGTCGCGGCCTACTGGGCGCGCCTGAAGGCGCGCGACGGCTACCAGCGGGCGGTGGCCGCGGAAACCCGGGCCGGGGCCGAACAGAACGTGGCCCCCCGCGTCCGCGCCTGATCCTTTCGTCATTCCGGGATGGTGCGCAGCACCAGCCCCGGAATCTCGAGATTCCGGGTTCGACACTTCGTGTCGCCCCGGAATGACGGCGCTCCAGATCCTCCGATGTGCAATTGCACATCGGAGTTCGATGCTTCGCATCGCCCCGGAAAGACGCTATGGTTGACCTCACGCAGCGGCCGCAAGAGCCGCGCCGGGAGGGTCGACCATGGACGAAAAAGGCTGCGAATCCGGCCATTTGATGCTGATTACGCCCGAACGCGTGTTTTACGCGGGCCTGCTCGGCCGTCCGCGCCAGCGCGGCTCGGGCGCGTTCCACGTCTATGTCGCGATCCAGGGCGGCTTGCGGCTATCGGTCGAAGGCCGCGGTGAGAGCTATGGCGAACTGGCGGTGGTTCAGCCCGACGTGCGGCACACCATCGCCAGCGACTATCGCTCGGTGATCTGCGTCCTTGTAGAGCCCGAAACCGTCGCAGCCGGCGCGCTCGACGATCTCGCTAGGCGCCTGTCGGGAGCGGAGCGAAGGTTTTTCGCCAACCGTATCCGCGCGGCCTACCAGCAATTGCTGCTCGAGCCCTGTGCCGGCGATCTCGGCAGTAGCGCGTTCGACATCATGTGCTTCGGCGAGGCGCTGCCGCGGCGCGGCCTCGATCCGCGCGTGACGCGCGCGATCGCGCAGATCGGCCGGTTCTGCGGCGAGCCGGTGACGGCGGCAAGCTGCGCCGCGGAAGCCGGGCTGTCCTCGTCGCGTTTCCTGCATTTGTTCAAGCAGGAGACCGGCATCTCGTTCCGCGCTTTCCGCGCCTGGAAACGCGCGCGCCATCTGCTGCATTTCGCCAACCAGGATCTCAATCTCGCGCATCTGGCGCAGGATATCGGCTATCCCGACTCCACGCATTTCAGCCATTCGATCCGCAGGTTCTACGGGCTGAAGCCGCGCGCGATTTTCTCGGGCTCGCGCGATCTCGCGATCCGGATCGGCAGGTAGCGCATGGACGCAAGAAGCCGGATGACGACGCACGCATGATCGCTATGGTCGCATCCCGGCCCCAAGCGAGAGTCCATCCATGAGCGACAAGGCCGTCATCACCTGCGCGCTGAACGGCGTGCTGACCGACCCGAAACAGCATCACGTGCCGGTCACCCCGGAGGAAATGGCGCGCGAGGCGAAGGCGGCCTTCGATGCCGGCGCCAGCATCATGCATATCCATCTGCGCCAGCAGGCGCCGGGCAAGGGACATCTGCCGTCCTGGGAGGTCGCGGTGTCCCGCGAAATCCAGCAGGCGATCCGCGAGGCCTGTCCGGGCGTCATCATCAATCACACCACGGGCCAGTCAGGCCCGGACTACAAGGGCCCGCTCGATTGCGTGCGCGAGACCAGGCCGGAGATCGCGGCCTGCAACGCCGGGTCGCTGAATTATCTGAAGGTAAAGGCCGACAACAGTTGGGCGTGGCCGCCGATGCTGTTCGACAATTCGGTCGAGAAGGTCGGCGACTATCTCGACGTGATGAAACAGGCCGGCACGATTCCCGAATTCGAATGTTTCGACGTCGGCATCGTGCGCTGCGTCGGGATGTACCGGCAGACCGGGATGTATTCGGGCCCGCTGGAGTATAATTTCGTGATGGGCGTGGCGTCGGGCATGCCGGCCGATCCGGAATTGCTGCCGATATTGTTGAAGCTGAAGGCGCCGGAAGCGCACTGGCAGGTCACCGCGATCGGACGGGCGGAAATCTGGCCGGTGCACCAGCGCTGCGCCGACCTCGGCGGTCATCTGCGCTCCGGCCTGGAAGACACCTTCTATCTCGGCGACGGCACCAAGGTGACCTCGAACGGGCAGTTGGTCGAAGCACTCGCGGCCTGCGCCCGTCGCGCCGGCCGCGCTATCGCCAGCCCCGCGGAAGCGCGGCAGATTTTTGGGGTCAGGCATTAGCGTCAATCAAGCCTGACCGTCATTGCGAGCGAAGCGAAGCAATCCATGCCGCAACACAAAGAAAAAATGGATTGCTTCGTCACTTCGCTCCTCGCAATGACGAAATAATGAGGGAGCGAAATCATATGACCAACCTCGCAGCCACCGGCGGCGTGCCGGGCCCGGGCCGGATCGGGCGGGTCGCGATCGGCGATCTGTTGAAGCGCGCGGCGGCGCGGTTTCCGGATCGGACCGCGCTCACCGACGGCGCGCGGCGGGTGAGTTTTGCCGAAATCGAGCGCGACGCCAATCGCTTCGCCAACTACCTCGTAGCGCGGGGCTTGAAGCCTGGCGAGAAGATTTCGACCATCTGCAACAACTCGGTCGAATTCGTCAAAGCGCTGTTCGGCATTCACCGCGCCGGCCTCGTCTGGGTCCCCATCAACACCATGCTCGGCCCGGCCGACATGGATTACATCCTCGACCATGCCGAGGTGAATTTTGCGATCATCGACGACAATCTCTATGCGCAAGCTGAGCGGCGCGCGGCGCTGCAAAAGCGCGGCATCGACCTGATCGCGATCGATCTCGCCGGGACCGCCGCCGCTGCGGGGCTCAAAGATTTCAACAATCTGACAAAAGGTCGATCCGAGATCGAGCCGGAGATCGAGATCGACGATCGCGATCTCGCCATGATCATCTACACCTCAGGCACGACGTCGCGGCCGAAGGGCGCGATGCATTGCCATCTCGCGGTGGTCATGGCGGTCATGAGCAATTGCATCGAGATGCAGCTTGGCCGCGACGACGGCATCACCGGGCAGTTTCCGCTGTTCCATTGCGCTGGCCACGTGCTGCTGCTGAGTTACCTTTCGGTCGGCGGCCGCATGGCGCTGATGCGCGGCTTCGATCCGGTCGTGTGCATGGAAGCGATCGTGCGCGACAAGCTCACCGTCTTCGTCGGCCTGTCGCTGATGTATCAGGCGATCCTCGATCATCCGCGCCGCAAAGAGTTCGATCTCAGGGGTCTTCGCGCCTGCATCTATACCATGGCGCCGATGGGCCGCCCGCTGCTGGAGCGCGCCATCGCCGATCTCTGCCCGAATTTTGTTCTGTCGAGCGGCCAGACCGAGATGTATCCGGCCACCACGATGTCGCGCCCCGAGGTCCAGCTTCAGCGCTTCGGCAATTACTGGGGCGAATCGCTGATCGTGAACGAGACCGCGATCATGGACGATGTCGGCAATCTGTTAGCCCATGGCCATGCCGGCGAACTCGTGCATCGCGGGCCCAATGTGATGATGGGCTATTACAAGGACCCGAAGGCGACCGAAGAGGCGCGCAAATTCGGCTGGCACCATACCGGTGATCTCGCCTTGATCGACGAAAATGGCGAGGTGCTGTTCCTCGACCGCAAGAAGGACATGATCAAGTCCGGCGGCGAGAACATCGCCTCCGTCAAGATCGAGGAGACGCTGCTCGCCCATCCCGCCGTGCAGAACGCCGCCGTGGTCGGCCTGCCGCATCCGCAATGGGGCGAGGCGGTCTCGGCCTTCGTCAAATTGAAGCCGGGTGCCGTGGCCGACGAGGCCGGCCTGTCGGAGCATTGCCGCCAGCATCTCGGCGGCTTCCAGGTGCCGAAATTCATCCGCATCCTCGATGAAATGCCGATGACCGCGACCGGCAAATTGCGCAAGGTCGAACTGCGCCAGGCCTTTGCCGATTATTTTGCGAAGGAGCGGGCGTAGCGGTGGCTTCCGCCCCAACAACTCTCAGTCATTCCGGGGCGACGCGAAGCGTCGAACTACGATGTGCAATTGCACATCTGAGAATCTCGAGATTCCGGGTTCGCGCTGACGCGCGCCCCGGAATGACGAAGAAGCAGGATATCCATGGCCATCATTGAATCGACCATCGCCCCGTCCAGCGCCGCCTACAAGGCCAACCGTGAGGGTATGCTGGCGCTGATTGCGCGGCTGCGCAGCCTTGAGGAGCGGGCGCGCGCGGCGTCGGCCGCGGCCAAGGACCGCTTTCACAAGCGCGGGCAGCTTTTGCCGCGCGAGCGCGTGGCGCTGGTGCTCGATCCCGGCGCGCCCTTCATCGAGCTCTCGACGCTCGCGGGTTACGGCTTCGACGTGCCCGATCCCGACAAGAGCGTCCCGGGCGGCGGGCTGATCGCGGGCATCGGATTCGTCGCCGGCATCCGCTGCATGATCAGCGCCAGCGATTCCGGCATCGATGCCGGCGCGCTGCAACCCTACGGCCTCGACAAGACGCTGCGGGTGCAGGAACTGGCGCTGGAGAACAAGCTGCCTTACGTGCAGCTGGTCGAAAGCGCCGGCGCCAATTTGCTGCGTTACCGCGTCGAGGATTTTGTCCGTGGCGGCAACATCTTTCGCAACCTCGCGAGGCTGTCCGCGGCAGGCCTCCCGGTGGTGACGGTGACGCATGGCTCGTCGACCGCCGGCGGCGCCTACCAGACGGGTCTATCCGATTACATCGTGATGGTGCGCGGCCGCACCCGCGCGTTTCTCGCGGGCCCGCCGCTGCTGAAGGCCGCCACGGGAGAAATCGCCACCGAAGAGGAACTCGGCGGCGCCGAGATGCATACCAGTATCTCGGGCCTTGGCGACTATCTCGCCGAGGACGACCGCGACGCGCTGCGGATCGCGCGCGACATCATGGCCAATCTGGAATGGGACCGCCCGGCCGCGAGCACGACCGCGCACCGCCCGCCGCGCCACGATCCCGAGGAACTGCTCGGCATCATGGCGATGGACCACAAGCGCCCCGTGGACATGCGGCAGGTGATCGCGCGGATCGTCGACGATTCCGATTTCACCGGGTTCGGCGTCAATTACGGCCCCGCCACCGTGTGCGGCCACGCCCGCATCGAGGGCCAGGCGATCGGCATCATCACCAACAATGGCCCGCTCGATCCTGATGGCGCCAACAAGGCGACGCATTTCATCCAGGCCTGCTGTCAGTCGCGCACGCCGCTGCTCTATCTCAACAACACCACCGGCTACATGGTCGGCAAGGCCTACGAAGAAGCAGGCATGATCAAGCACGGCTCGAAGATGATCCAGGCCGTGACCTCGGCCACCGTGCCGCAGATCACGATCTATTGCGGCGCGTCGTTCGGCGCCGGCAATTACGGCATGTGCGGGCGCGGCTTCCACCCGCGCTTCTGTTTCTCCTGGCCCAACGCCAAGACCGCCGTGATGGGCGGCGAGCAGGCCGCCGAAACCATGGCGATCGTGACCGAAGCCGCGGCGATCCGGCGCGGCAAGCCGATCGAGAAGGAAAAGATCGAGGCGATGAAGGCGCAGATCACGGGCGTGTTCGACGGCCAGATGGACGTGTTCGCGACCAGCGCGCGCGTGCTCGACGACGGCGTGATCGATCCGCGCGACACCCGCGCGATCCTGAGCGAGGTGCTGGCGATCTGCCGCGAGGCCGAGGCGCGCACGCCGCAAGCCATGCAGTTCTCGGTGGCCCGGCCATGAGGAACGGGTCGACGAAAGTGACAGAATTCCGCAAGATCCTGATCGCCAACCGCGGCGAGATCGCACTACGCATCATGCGCACTGCGCGACGGCTGGGCTATGGCGTGGTCGCCGTCTATTCCGACGCCGACCGCGATGCCTTGCACGTACGCGAGGCCGTTGAAGCGGTACGGATCGGCGAGGCGCTGCCGGCGCAATCCTATCTGAATATCGCAGCGATCATCGCGGCGGCAAAAGCCGGCGGCGCCGACGCCGTCCATCCCGGCTACGGCTTCCTCGCCGAGAACGAGGATTTTGCGCAAGCCTGTCGCGAGGCGGATCTCGTGTTCATCGGGCCGTCGCCCGAGGCGATCAAGGCGATGGGCAACAAGGCCGGCGCCAAGGAGATCATGCTGGCGGCCGGCGTGCCCTGCGTACCCGGCTATCAGGGCGCGGACCAAAGCGACGCCGTGATGTCCGCGGAAGCGAACAAGATCGGCTTTCCTGTGATGATCAAGGCCGTCGCCGGCGGCGGCGGCCGCGGCATGCGGCTGGTCGCCGACGCGTCAGCTTTCCCCGATGCGCTGCGCAGCGCGCGGTCCGAGGCCAAAGCGGCGTTCGGCGACGCCACCGTGATCCTGGAGCGGGCGATCGTCGATCCCCGCCATATCGAAATCCAGGTGTTCGGTGACCGCCACGGTAACGCCATCCATCTCGGCGAGCGCGATTGTTCCGTGCAGCGGCGGCACCAGAAGCTGATCGAGGAAGCGCCGTCGCCGGCTGTGTCGCCGGAATTGCGGGCGCGGATGGGCGCCATTGCCGTCAACGCGATCAAGTCGCTTCGTTATGAGGGCGCGGGCACGCTGGAGTTCCTGTTGGATAAGAGCGGCGAATTCTACTTCATGGAGATGAACACGCGGCTGCAGGTCGAGCATCCCGTCACGGAGGCCATCACCGGGCTCGATCTGGTCGAACTGCAGCTGCGCGTCGCCAGCGGCGAGCCGCTCGGATTGAGGCAGGAGGATGTAACATTCTCCGGCCATGCGATCGAGGTGCGGCTGTGTTCGGAGGATGCGGCGCATGAGTTCATGCCGCAATCGGGGCGGATGGCGCTGTGGCAGATGCCCGGCGGATTGCGCGTCGAGCACGCGCTGCAATCCGGCAGCGATATTTCCCCGTTCTACGATTCGATGATCGCCAAGCTCGTCAGCCATGGCGCCACCCGCGACGAGGCGCGACGCAAGCTTATCTTTGGCCTCGAGCACACCGCCGCATTCGGCGTCACTACCAATCAGGCGTTTCTTGCGGCCTGCCTGCGGCATCCCGTGTTCGCCACGGGACAGGCGACGACCTCCTTTATCGGCAATCATCGCGACGAACTGCTGGGACCGTGCAAGGACGCCGGCGCTGACGCCGCACTCGCGGCGCTGCTGCTTTACGTCACCGATCCCTATGCGCCGCCATGGCGGGGCGGACGATCGCTGGCGGCGACGTTCCCGGTTCCCATCCGCGTCGAACTCGATCATGGCATCCGTGATCTCGAAGTCGGCCGCGAGCGCGATGGCAGCTATTGCGTGGGCCTGGAAAACGCCCTGTATCGAATCGAGATCGACGCTCTGGACAGCGATTCCATTTGCATCCGTCGGGACGGTCACAGCGAATCCTTCAAATGGTCCCGTGATGATGACCGGCTCTTCTTCCTGTACCGAGGGGTCACCGTGGCGGCCCGCGATCTCACGCTGGCAGCTCCCGCAACAGCGGCGGTGAACGGCAGCGACGGCAAGGTCCGCGCCGCGATGAGCGGCCGCGTCGTGGCGGTTCTGGTCAAGCCCGGCGACCGCGTCGCGGCCGGCCAGCCCGTGATGACGCTGGAAGCGATGAAGATGGAACACGTGCACGCCGCGCCGATCGCAGGCGTGATTGCCGCGATCGATGTCGTGGAGGGCGAGCAGGTCACGACGGGCAAGATCGTGGTCGAGATCGAGGCGGAGGCGCCGGCGTAGCGACACTTATTCCGTCATTCCGAGCGGCGCGCGCTTCGTTTCTGCTCCCCTCCCTCCGCGCAGCGGTGGGGAGGGGTCGGGGGTTGGGGGTGGTGCGGCAAGTTCTCGCTCTCGTGCTGGCACTGCGCCCGCTGAAACACCCCCCACCCCCAACCTCGAGAGCGAGCTTTGCTCGCCTCGGACCCCGCCACGCGCGATGCGCGTGGAGGGAGGGGAGCGATGGAGTTCAGTTCTCCCGCCCCGTGCCCTCATTGAGGAAACACGCCACCCGATGCTGTCCGCCGAATTCGGCCAGCTCAGGCCGTTCAACCTTGCAGCGCTCCATCGCGTAGCGGCAGCGGGTGTGGAAGGCGCAGCCGGAGGGCGGATTGATCGGGCTCGGGACGTCGCCGTCGATCAGCGGCACCAGGCGCTTTGCCCTGGGATCCGCCACCGGAACGGAGGCCAGCAGCGCCTGCGTATAGGGATGCCGGGGATTAGCGAACAGCGCGGTCTTGTCGGCGATCTCGACAATGCGGCCGAGATACATCACGGCGACGCGGTGGCTGATATGGGCGACGACGGCGAGGTCGTGCGCGATGAACAGATAGGAAAAGCCGTGCTTGCGCTGCAGGTCGATCAACAGATTGATCACCTGGGCCTGGATCGACACGTCGAGCGCCGATACCGGTTCGTCGCACACGATCAGGCTCGGCCCGAGCGACAACGCGCGCGCGATGCAGATGCGCTGGCGCTGGCCGCCGGAGAACTGATGCGGATAATTTGTCATCTGGTCCGGCCGCAAGCCGACCTGCTCGAACAGCTCGGCGACGCGCTGGCGCTTCTTGTCGCCAGAGGCGAGACCATGCACGGTCAGCGGCTCGCCGACGATGTCGCCGGCGGTCATCCTCGGATTGAGGGAGGCAAACGGGTCCTGGAAGATGATCTGCATCGAACGGCGATGCGCCCGCAGGCTCGCCTTGCCGAGATGGGTGATGTCCTGCCCATTGAGCCGGATGCTGCCGCCGGTCGGCTCGACCAGTCGCAGGATCGAGCGTGCCACCGTCGACTTGCCGCAGCCGGACTCTCCGACCATCCCCAGCGTTTCTCCGACGCCGATCGCAAAGCTGACGCCGTCGACGGAATGTACCTGGCCGACCGTGCGACGCAGGATGCCGCTGCGCACCGGATAGTACTTTTTCAGGTCGGTTACTTCGAGGAGCGCGTCGCTCATAACGGCCCCGCCAATTCCCCTGCGCGCCAGCAGGCCGCCAGATGGTCGGCGCCGTAATCCTGCAGCGGCGGATATTCCTCGTGGCAGCGCGGCAGCGCCATGCCACAGCGCGGCGCGAACGCGCAGCCCTTCGGCAAGTTTGTCAGCGAGGGCACCATGCCGGGAATCTCGGTCAGGCGGACATCGGTGTTCGCGCCGGGCAAGGGCACGGTCGGGATCGAGGCCATCAGGCCGCGCGTATAGGGGTGTCTCGGATTGGCGAACAGGGTTTCGACATCCGCCTCCTCGACCTTCCTGCCGGCATACATCACGATGACGCGCTGCGCGGTCTGGGCGACCACGCCGAGGTCGTGCGTGATCAGGATCAATCCCATGCCGAGCTGCTTCTGCAGGTCGAGCACCAGCGCCAGGATCTGAGCCTGGATGGTGACGTCGAGCGCGGTGGTCGGCTCGTCGGCGATCAGGAGCGCCGGCCGGCAGGCAAGCGCCATCGCGATCATCGCGCGCTGGCGCATGCCGCCGGAAAGCTGATGCGGATATTCGCTCGCGCGCCGCTCGGGCTCGGGGATCCTGACCAGCCGCAGCATCCTGACGGCCTGCTCCCACGCTTCCTTCTTTGTCATCTCTTGATGCAGCCGCACCGCTTCGGTGATCTGGTCGCCGATCCGCATCACCGGGTTGAGCGAGGTCATCGGCTCCTGGAAGATCATCGAAATTCGGTTGCCGCGAACCTCGCGCATCGCGTTCTCGTCCAGCGCGAGCAGGTCGGTCCCTTCGAGCATGATCGAGCCGCCGACGATCCGCCCCGGTGGATCGGGCACCAGCCGCAAGATCGACAACGCGGTCACGCTCTTGCCGCAGCCGGATTCGCCGACGATCGCCAGCGTCTCGCCGCGGCGGACATGGAATGAAACGTCGTCGACCGCTTTGAACAGCCCGGAATTCGTGAAGAATACCGTCTGCAGGTTCTTCACGTCGAGAACCGTCGCTTCCATGGCTGGCTCGCTCATCAGCCGCGCTGCCTCGGATCGAGGATGTCGCGCAGTGCGTCGCCGAACAGATTTGTGCCGAAGACTGCGAGGCTGATGGCGATGCCGGGGAAAATCACCAGCCACGGCGCGGTGCGGACATATTCCGCAGCCGATTCCGACAGCATCCGGCCCCAGGACGGATAGGGCTCGGGAATGCCGAGGCCGAGGAACGACAGCGAGGCTTCGGTGAGAATGGTGGAGCCGAGCTGGGCGGTGGCGAGCACGATCAGCGGCGCCAGCGTATTGGGCAGGACATGGCGCAGCGCGATCCGCGTCTCGCTCATGCCGATCGACTTGGCGGCTTCGACGAAGGGAAGCTCGCGCAGCGCCAGCGTGTTGGCGCGGATGACGCGGGCCACCGTCGGGATCAAGGGAATGGCGATCGCGATGATCACGTTGGGAAGTGTTGGCCCCAGCGCCGCCGTCATGATCAGCGCCAACACCAACAACGGCAGCGCCTGCAGGATATCGGTGACCCGCTGGAACACCAGATCGACCCAGCCGGAGAGATAACCCGACGCGAGACCGATGGTGACGCCGAACAGCGAGCCGAGCGCGGTCGAGCCGATACCGACCGCAAGCGAGATGCGCGCGCCGTGGATGATGCGGCTCCAGACGTCGCGGCCGAAGGAATCGGTCCCCATCCAGTGCCGCCAATCGGGATGGGCGAGTGCGTGCGCCGAATCGACGCTGAGCGGATCGTAGCGGCAGATCAGGTCGGCGAACCCCGCCGCCCACACGAACAGCAGCATGAAGAACAGGCCGATCGTGCCCAGCATGTGGCGCTGCGCGAGGAAGACGAGCCTGCGCCAGCCCTGCGTCGCGTTGGCGCCGGCGCGTCTTAACTCGTTATCGTAATTGATCGCGGCCAAGTCGCCTCCTAGTCCGTGTACCTGATCCGGGGATCGACCAGTGCATAGAGCATATCGACCGTGAAGTTCGCGAGCACGACGACCACCGCGATCAGCATCACCAGGTTCTGCACGATCGGATAGTCGCGCCAGCGGATCGCCTCGACCAGGAAGCGGGCAACGCCGGGGATATTGAAGACGGTTTCGGTAACGATCAGGCCGCCGATCAGGAACGCCGCCTCGATGCCGATCACGGTGATCACGGGCAGGATGGCGTTCTTCAGCGCATGGCGATAGTTGACGGAGCCTTCCGACGCGCCCTTGGCGCGCGCGGTGCGGATATAGTCCTGCCGCAGCACCTCCAGCATCGAGGAGCGCGTGATGCGCATCGTCAGCGCCGCGCTGCGAAAGCCGACCGCCATCGCCGGTACGCAATAGATCGCGATTGCCTCGCTCCAGGTTTTCGGGTTCGGGTTGAAGATGGGCATGGTTCCGAACAGGGAGACGGAGGCCATCAGGATCAGCAGGCCGAGCCAGAAGGAGGGCAGCGACAGTCCGCTCAGGCTGACGACACGCAGGAAATAGTCGAGCCGCGTGCCCTGCCTCACCGCGCTGATGACGCCTAAGGGAATACCGATCGACGCGGAGAAGCACAGCGCCAGCCCCGCCAGCCGCGCCGTGATCGGAATCCGCGGCAGGATCTCGTCGAGCGCCGGCTTCTCGGAGACAAAGGAATAGCCGAGGTCGCCGTGCAGCAGGCCGCCGATCCAGTGCAGATATTGCATGACGATCGGTTGATCGAGCCCGAGTTCGCGCTCCAGATTGGCCTTGTCGGCGGGGTCGACATAGCCGGCGGCGGCAAACAGGATGTCGACGATGTTGCCGGGCACGATGCGCAACAGCACGAAGATGATGACCGAGATCCCGAACAGGGTCACCAGCATCAGGACGAGGCGCCGCACGATATAAGCAAACACCTGGCTGATCTCCGTTTAGCCGCTGGACCGCTTCGCGCCGGCTGTCACTTGTCCAGCCACACATCCTCGTAGCGATAGCCGTTGTAGGAGCTGTTGGTCATGACGGTGACGCCCTTGACGTAGGGCTGCCAGCACGTGCCGGTGTGGGCATGGAAGATGATCGGCCGGGCGACATCCTCCTGAAGCTTCTTGTCGATGTCCCAGACCAGCTTCCTGCGCTTGGCGATGTCGGTCTCCTGGGATTGCTCGTCGAACAGCTTCTCGATTTCCTTGTTGCAGTAATTGGTGTAGTTGCGCTCCGAGCCGCAGGAATAATTCTCGTAGAACGACTGGTCGGGATCATCGACCGAATTCCCTGTCAGGTTCAGGCCGAGCGCATAATCCTTGCGTGCGATCTTCGGGAACCAGTTGGCGGTCTCGACGACGTCGAGTTCGCCGTCGATATAGATGCTCTTGAGCTGGTCGATCAGGATCACCGCGGGATCGCGGTAGACCGGGATGTTGCGCGTCGACACCTTGACCGCGAGGTGCTTGTCGGGGCCATAGCCTGCTTTCTGCATCAGCTTGCGCGCCTCCTCGCGGTTGGCGTTCACGTCGGGACCGTAGCCTGGAATGGTCTCCAGCATGTCCTTCGGCATGCCCCAGAAGCCGGCCGGCGGCGGCAGCATGGTGCCGCCGACATCCGCCTCGCCCTCGAACAGGATCGAGATAAAGGCCTTGCGATCGAGCGTCAGCGCCAGCGCGCGACGGATATCGAGATTGTCGAACGGCGGCGCTGACGAGTTGACGATGATGTTGGTGCTGACATTGTTGGGTGCGACCACGCAGACCGCGTTCGGCGCCTGCGTCTTGATGTCCTTGAGCAGCGGGATCGAGACCTCGGTCGGAAACGTCATGTCGAATTTGCCGGCGACGAATGCCAGGATCGCGGTCGAGCGGTTCGGGATGATGGTGAACTCGATGCCGTCGAGATGCGGCAGGCCCTTCTTGAAATAATCAGGATTGCGGGTGAGCTTGATGGATTCGTTGGCCTTGAACTCGACGAACTCGAACGGGCCGGTGCCGATCGGATGGGTGCGCATTTCCGCTGGTGACACATGGCAGGGATAGACCGGCGTATAGCCGGAGGCGAGCATCGCCAGCAGCGCCGGCTGCGGCCGCTTCAAATTGAACGCGACCTCGAAATCGCCTGGCGTGGTGACGTCGTTGACGAATTCGTACCAGCTCTTGCGCGGGTTCTGGCGGAATTTCTGCGTCGACTTGCCCATCAGCATGTCGAAGGTGCATTTGACGTCGGCGGATGTGAACGGCTTGCCGTCATGCCATTTGACGCGCTGCCGCAATTTGAAGGTCAGCGTCTTGTTGTCGGCGCTCCAGGCCCAGCTCTCGGCCAGATCCGGAACGATCGAATCCATGCTGTTTTGCGCCACGTCCTGCTTGTAGACGACGAGGTTGTTGAACACCGGCATGAAAGGAACGTTGACCGAATAGGTCGCGCCCTCGTGGATCGAGGCGCTGCCGGGGCTGTCGCGGTGATAGATCCGGAAGATGCCGCCCTGCTTGGGTTCGGCCGCGAGCGCGATCGACGAGATCGCCAGCAAAGATAGCGCCACTGCTACGGCGAGCGGCTGCACGCTCCGCATGGTTCCCTCCCTCGAACTTTCGGCCTCATGCGGGCCAATTTATCGAACGATAGCATGGCGGGACGTTCGCGCAACACGCGAAGGCGGCGGCCCGCATTGGCAATTTGGCCTAATGCGGCGTCGTGCGGCAGAACAGCGCAGTTACGCCTCCCGCAATGCGTCACACTTCCAGCTTGTCGCCGCCTTTGAGATGGAGAATTTCGCGGGCCTCCTCGGATGTCGCCACCTCGAGTCCGAGACCCTCGATGATCTTGCGGGCGAGCGTCACCTGTTCGGCGTTCGAGGCCGCCATGCGGCCCGGCGCCGCCCATAGCGAATCTTCCAGCCCGACGCGGACATTGCCGCCCATGGCGGCCGCCATCGCCGCGATCGGCAGCTGGTTGCGGCCCGCGCCGAGCACCGACCAGACCATCTTGTCGCCGAACAGCCGGTCGGCGGTGCGCTTCATGTGCAGCACGTCCTCAGGGTGAGCCCCGGTACCGCCCTGCAGGCCGAACACCGTCTGCACGAACAGCGGCGGCTTCACCATGCCCTGTTCAAGGAAGTAGTTCAGATTATAGAGGTGCGCGGTGTCGTAGCATTCGAACTCGAAGCGCGTGCCGGTCTCCGACAGCGTCTTCAGCACGTATTCGATGTCCTGGAAGGTGTTGCGGAACACGATGTCCTTGTTCTGCAGATGCTTGAGCTCCCAGTCGTGCTCGAATTTCTTGAAGCGGTTGAGCATGCCGAAAAAAGCAAAATTCATCGAGCCCATGTTGAGCGAGGCGACTTCCGGCTTGTAGACTGCGGCGGGGCGGACGCGCTCGTCCACCGTCATGGTCGGCGCGCCGCCGGTGGTGAGGTTGATGACGCAGTTCGAACGCTGCTTGATGATTTTCAGGAACGGCGCGAAGGCCTCGGGGCTCTGGTCGGGCTGGCCGGTCTTGGGATTGCGGGCGTGCAGATGCACGATGGCGGCGCCGGCCTCTGCCGCGTCGACCGCGGCGTCGGCGATTTCCTGCGGCGTCACCGGCAGCGCCTTCGACATCGAGGGGGTGTGGATCGCACCGGTCACGGCACAGGTGATGATGACTTTGCGGCTCATGTTCTTGCTCTCATTCTTCTGGATCGTCATTTCATGATCTGTCGTTCTGGGCGGCCTTGTGCGCGGCCAACGCTGCCAGCCGCTCATTGCGCCGCTGCGTCAGGTCGGCGATCCGCTCCGGCGCCGGCTGATGCGGCCAGGCCGCGATCACCCGGTCGACATTCGGGCTTTGATAGACTTCGGGGCCGGCAGCGGATGCGGCTAGCTCCTTGTAGAATCCGGTATAGCGCGCGCAATAATCGGGGATGCCGCCGGGCGCGTTGAGCTCGATGGTCTCGAACGGACCGAGGAAAGACCAGCGCAAGCCAAGGCCGTCCTTCACCGTGTGATCGAGATCGTCCGCGGAGATAAAGCCTTCGCCGACCAGCCGAAACGCTTCGGCGAGCAGCGCGCCCTGCAGCCTGTTCAGGACAAAGCCGTTGATCTCGCGGCTGATGGTGACAGGCACTTGCCCGATCTCGCGATAGATGTTACGCGCCCGGTCGATCGCCTCGGGCGAGGTCCATGGCGCGCCGCAGAGTTCAACCAGCGGCACCAGATGCGGCGGATTGACGGGATGGCCGATCAGGCAGCGCGCCCGGCCCGGCAGCGTTTCCGTGAAGCGCGATGCCACGATGGCCGAGGTCGAGGACACCAGCAGCGCGCTCGGTGGCGTCAGCCGGTCGAGCTGGGCAAAGATCGCCCGCTTGTCCTCGACTTTTTCCGGTCCGTTCTCCTGGATGAACTCGACGTCGAGCACGGCCTCCTGCAGGCTTGCCGCGACCGAGACCCGCGTCATCGCGCCATCGGGATCGGCGGCGAGGCCATGGCGCGCCAGCGCGTGCAGTTCGTCGCGGATCAGCCGGGGTGCTGCCTTCAGAGTCGGGATATGCGGATCGGTCAGCCGCACGTTCCAACCGGCGCGGGCGAAGATCGCGGCCCAGGCGCGTCCGATCAGACCGGCGCCGACGATGGCGACGTTACGTTCACTGCTTGCCATTCTGTTCTCACAACTCCCTTACAGCCAGAGCACCTTGCGCCGCAGATCGAGATCGTCCTTCAACGCCCTGGAGGGTCCCTCGTGGATCACCCGGCCGCGTTCCAGCGCCACCGTGGTATCGGACAACGCCAGCGCCAAATCGAGATTGTGATCGACGATGATGATGGCGATTTCCTTGCGCAGGCGGTCGAAGGTCTCGAATAATTGCTCCACCACGGTCGGCGCAAGCCCTTCGAAGGGCTCGTCGAGCAGCAGGAGGCGCACGTCGCCCGACAGCGCGCGGGCGACCGCAACCATCTGCTGCTCGCCGCCGGAGAGATAATCCGCGGGACTGTCAAGCCGTTCGGCAATGCGCGGGAAATATTCGTAGATCCGCTCCCTTGTCCAGTGCACGCCGTTGCCGGTCTGGCGCTTCAGGCCGCCGAGCTCGAGATTCTGCTCCACGCTCATGCCGGCGAATAGGCCGCGGCCCTGCGGCACATAGCCGATGCCGAGCCGCGCGGATTCCGCCGAGGAGAGCCCGATCAGCTCATGGTCGGAGAGCTTGATCGATCCGTTCGAGGCCGGCGCGATCCCGATCAGCGTTTTCAACAGCGTCGACTTGCCGGCGCCGTTGCGGCCCAGCAGCGCGATGATTTCGTTTTCATGCAGCGTGAAGCTGACGTCGTTCAGGATATGGCTCTTGCCGTAAAACGTGTCGATGTGGCTTGCCGTCAACAGGGAGCTGATTCGGGCGGCGGTCTCGCGCGGCCGCGCGGCGACTTCGGTGGCACCGGAGCCGATATAGACTTCCTGCACCCTGGCGCTGCTGCGGGCGTCCTCGACCGAGCCGTCGAGCAGCACCCGGCCTTCGTTCATCACCGTGACCTGGTCGGCGAGCTGAAACACCCGGTCGATGTCGTGTTCGACCAGCAGCACCGGCAAATCGGACGAGATGCGCTTGATGATGGCGCCGATGCGCTCGCGTTCGGCGGCCGCGAGGCCGGCGAGTGGCTCGTCCAGCAGCAATACGCGCGGCGCGGTGGCGAGCGCCACCCCCATGTCGAGCAGGCGCTGGCCGCCATAGGACAGCATGCCGGCTTCGGCCCCCTCGATGCCGGCGAGACCGAGATAGCGGATCACGGCGTCGGTCTCGGCGTTGATCGCCTCGATCGACAAGGCCTTGGTCAGCGGATCGAAGCGGCGGGGATGCCGCGCCTGCACGGCGAGGCGGATGTTTTCCCCGACGCTGAGCGCTGGAAACAGATTGGTGATCTGGAACGAGCGGCCGATGCCGGCGGTGGCGATCTCCTCCGGCGTACGACCGGCGGTCGGCCTGCCCAGCAGCGACACCGTGCCCTCGTCCGGCGCATACATGCCGGACAACAGGTTGAACGCGGTGGTCTTGCCGGCGCCGTTGGGACCGATCAATGCGTGCAGCGTGCGGTCGGCGACGGCGATATCGACGCCTTGCACCGCCCTGATGCCGCCAAAACTCTTGAAGATGTGATGCGCGGCGAGCACCGCGCCGTCGATGTGAGCTTTCGGCCGCAGGAATTCAGGCAGCGGCAGCACTTCGATGCGCCGCGCCGACATCGCGGCGTCCTCGATGGTCTTCTTGCGGAACGGCGCCAGCAGCCGCTCGCCGACGCCGACGAGACCGGTCGGCGAGAAGACGATGAAGGCGACGAACACCAGGCCGAACCAGAACAGCCAGTTCTCGGTATAGATGCCCAGGAATTCGCGGAACAGGATGAAGAACAGCGCGCCGAGCGCGGGGCCTAAGAAACTGCGCATGCCGCCGATCACGACCATCGCCAGCAGGTCGCCGGAAAACGACACCGAGATCGGGTCGGCCGAGGTCATACGGTTCTGGTACAACAGGAGAATGCCGGCAAGCCCGGTGATACCGGCCGACAGCAGAAACGCCAGGAGCTTGTAGCGGTTGGTCGGATAGCCGAGGAAGCGCGCGCGCTGCTCGTTCTCGCGGATCGCGACCAAAACGCTGCCCACGGTCGAATTGTGGAACCGCCACAGCAGAATCAGCACGGCGAACGCGATCAGTGCCACCAGCCAGTAATAGTCGGTGGAGGATTCCAGATTAAAGCCGAGCAGCATCGGCCGGGTGATGCCGCCAAGGCCATTCTCGCCGCCGGTGACTTCGGTCCAGCGAAACGACACCGCATAGAGCATCGCGGCCAGCGCCAGCGTCAGCAGCGAGAAGTAGACGCCGCGCCGCCTTAGGATCAAAAAGCCGAAGGCGGTGGCGACCACCATGACGATCAGGACGCCTGATATAGTCGGGCCGAAGAACGAATCTTGCATCAGATTGCGCTGGATCAGCGCCGCGGCGTACGCAGCCAGGCCGAACCAGGCGCCGTGGCCGAACGAGACCAGGCCGGTATGTCCGACCAGGATATTCAGCGCCATGCAAGCCGTGGCATAGACCACGACTTCGGTGGCCGAGGTCATGGTGAGGCCGAGCGCGAGCAGCACCGGCGGTAGCAGCAGCAGCCCGAACGCGGCCAGCAACAATGGAATGGGCAGGCGTTTCAGCATCCGCGGCGCCTCACTCGAACCGCAGGATGCGTTCGCCGAACAGGCCGCGCGGCCGGAACAGCAGCACCAGAAGCATCAGGAGATAGATCGCCGCGGTGGAGGCGGCGGAATAGCCGATCCCGACCATGACGCCCTTGACGAGTCCGACCAATAGCGCCGCGGCGACCACGCCCCAGAACGAGCCGAGCCCGCCGATCACCACGACCACGAAGGCCGGCGTGATGATCTCCTGGCCCATCGCGGGATGGATCGAATAGATCGGCGCCAGCAGCACGCCGGCCAGTCCCGCAAGACCGATGCCGAGCGCGGCCACCGCCGACATATAGGGCTGCAGCGAGATGCCGAGCGCGCCGACCATGTCGGGGTTCTGCACGCCGGCACGCACCACCCGGCCGAACGAGGTTTTCTGTAGCAACAGCCACAGCAACGCGATGCAGGTCGCGGCGATGCCGAGCAGCACCACGCGGTAGAACGAATAGATGAAGCTGCCGAGGAAGACCTGGCCGCGCAGCCAGGGCGGGATCGAGTAGGACAATGGCGGTGCGCCGAAGATCATCCGCAGGCCCTGCTCGGCCACCATGGCGAGGCCGAAGGTCATCAGCAGCGAGAGGATGGGATCGGAGCGATAGAAGCGGCGGAACAGCGTGCGCTCGATCACCACGCCGAGCAAGGCCACCGCCACGGGCGCGGCAACGAACGAGCCGCCAAAGCCCAGCCAGGGCGACAGCACCAGCGTCAGGTAAGCCCCGATGGCATAGAACGCGCCATGGGCAAGATTGACGATGCCGCCGAGCGAGAAGATCAGCGACAGCCCGAGCGCGATCAGAAGGTAATAGACGCCGTCGAGCAGCCCGTTGAGGACTTGCTGCGCTAACAACATGGCGGACATGGTTTTGGTCCCGACCAAAGATTTGAAGGGTCTGAAAGCGTCATTCGGGATCCAATGTCGCGCGAATGTGCCAATGCCGTCATTCCGGGGCGCGTCGAAAGAAGCGAACCCGGAATCTCGAGATTCTCCGATGTGCAATTGCACATCGCAGTTCGATGCTTCGCATCGCCCCGGAATGACGGCTCAATGCGCTCACGTCCCGAACGTGCAGCTGTTCTCTTCCTTGGTCGCCGCGATCACTTCGAGGTCTTCGTCCGGGCCCGGCACCGCCGGGCTCGAGGCGAAAATGTCCCACTGGTTTTTGATCTTGTCGGCGGGAAGTGCTGTGACCGCGTACATTTCGTGCATCAGCTGGTGATCGGAGGCGCGGAAGTAGCCGGGCCGGGTCTTCAGCAGATCGAATTTGGCGCCTTTTTCGAAGTGCTCGATGATCTTGGTCGAGTCGGCCGATTTCAGTTCGTTCACGGTCTGCGCCACGATCTTGGTGGCGATGTAGTCGCCCCAGGCCTGGTTCTCCGGCGGCTTGTTGTATTTCTTGGTGAAGGTCGCGACGAACGCCTTGGTGCCGGGCGTATCGAGCAGATGATGCCAGACCACCGGCCATGTGCCGACGAAATTGCCCTTGCCGGCGGCCCAGGCCAGCGCGGTGTCGAAGCCGAAGCCGCCGACCGGGAAGGTCAGCCCGAACTCGGCATATTGCTTGAGGAAATTGGTGATCTGGTTGCCGGCGAGGTTGATCACGACCAGGTCTGGCTTGGCCTCGCGGATCTTCAGGAGATAGGCGGAGAAATCGGTGGCGTCGGTCGGCACCAGATCGTCGCCGGCGAAATTGCCGCCATTGGCTTCCATGAAGCGCTTTGACACCTTCAGGAGGTCATGGCCGAAGGCATAGTCCGCCGTCAGCGAATACCACTTCTTGCCCTTGACCAGGCCGTCGCGCAGGAAGGAACGGCCGACGGTTTTGACATACATCGAATTCTGCGATTCGACGTGGAACATATAGCGCTTGCAATCGGAGCCGCGCAGCGCGTCCGAATTGCCGCCGGTGTTGATGTAGAGCACCTTGTTGCGTTGCGCGACCTGCGCGATGGTCAGGCACGAGGCCGACGAAATCTCGCCGATGATGCAGGCGACCTTGTCGCGCTCGATCATGCGCTCGGCCTTGGTCGAGGCGGTCTGCGGATTGACCGAATCTTCCTTCAGCACCTCGACCTTGCGCCCCATCATGCCGCCGGAGGCGTTGATTTCCTCGACCGCAAGGTCGACCGCCATCACGGCATATTCGCCGAGCGGGCCGAGAAAGCCGGTGCGCGGCGTCAGATGGCCGATCCTGATGACGTCGGCGGTCTGGGCGCGCAAAATCGCCGGTGCGGAAATCCCCGACACCAACGCGATGCCGCCGGCGGTCTTCAACAGCCTGCGGCGGGTGAATTGAGTGTGGTCTGACATCAGCCTTGGTCTCCCTGATACGGCCGCGACGCGGCTGTTTCCTCTCCCGGCCGGCGCCAGCGCTGTTTTGTAAGGGAGCGCTTTGTCTCGCTTGCCGTGATCTGTGATCACAGTTAGAGTTGCAAAAGACCGGGCCCTTGTCGAGTCCTCCTCGGGAAAATCCTTCCCGGGAAAATTTTGGGCCCACCCGGGAGGCACGCGTTGAATTTGCCCGCCGCGCTCAATCTAGTGGAGCCGCTCGACCGTCAGACGCTCGGCGAGCGCGCCTACGCGAAGTTGGCGGATCTGCTGATTTCCGGCCGGCTGGCGCCGGGCGAGAAATTATCGCTGCGCGCGGCCGCCGACGTGCTTGGCGTCTCCATCATGCCGGTACGCGAAGCGGTGTCGCGGCTGGTCGCCGACAAGGCGCTGGAGGTGACGCCGAACCGCGCGGTGCGCGTGCCGCTATTGTCGGCGGCGCAGTTTCGCGACCTCACCAAGGTACGCATCGCCATCGAGGGTCATGCGGCCGAGCAGGCCGCCGCAAATCGTGACAACAATGACCTGTTGTCGATCGCGGGCGCGGAAGAGGCGATGCGGGCGGAGAGCGAATCCGCCACGCCGGATTTGCCGCGCGCGGTCGAACTCAACAAGACCTTTCACTTCGCGGTCTATGACGCGGCCCATTCGCCGATCCTGGTGGAGATCATCCGCGCGCTCTGGCTAAAGGCCGGCCCCGTGATCAATCTCGATCTGCGCGCCAATCCCGAACGGCTGGCGAAGGGACATGCGATCAAATGTCACGCCGATGTGCGCAGGGCGATCGCCGCCGGCCACGGTGCCATGGCGCGCGAGGGCATCGCCGCCGACATCAGCGACGCGGCGGAATTCATTCTTTCTCGCGGCGGTCTCGCCGGCTGAATCATCCAAAAGAACAGCGCGGAGCGGTCATGGATCTCGATATCAAGGGTTTGCGCGTGCTGGTCACCGCAGGGGGCAACGGCATCGGGCTTGCGATCGCGCGCCGCTTCGCGGCCGAAGGCGCCAGGGTTCACACCTGCGACGTCGATGCAACGGCGCTGGCCGCGCTGGCGAACAGCGATCCCGCGATCTCCTCGACGCCGTGCGACGTCTCCGACCGCAAGGCGGTCGCAAACCTCTTCGCCGAGGCATTGACAAAACTCGGCGGCCTCGACGTGCTGGTCAACAATGCCGGCGTCGCTGGGCCGACCTCGAAGGTCGAGGAGATGAATCCGGAAGACTGGGACCGCTGCCTGGACATCTGCCTGACCGGGCAATTCAACAGCACGCGGCTCGCGGTGCCGCATCTGCGCCACAGCAAGAACGCCTCGATCGTCAACATCTCGTCCGCCGCCGGCCGGCTCGGCTTTGCGATGCGCACGCCCTATGCGGCGGCGAAATGGGGCGTGATCGGCTTTTCGAAATCGCTGTCGATCGAACTGGGGCCGGACAATATCCGCGTCAACGCCATCCTGCCCGGGCTCGTCGCCGGCGACCGCCAGCGCCGGGTGCTGGAAGCCAAGGCGCAGCAGCGCGGCATCTCCTACGCCGAAATGGAGCGCACGGCGTTTTCCTACACCTCGATCAAGGACTATGTGACGCCGGAGCAGATCGCCGACCAGATCCTGTTCTTGTGCAGCCCGCGCGGCAGGACGATCTCGGGGCAGGCGATCTCGATCTGCGGCGATACGCAGATGCTGGGCTAGTAGTACCGCACAGTGATTATGATTCATTGGGCGAGGGCGTTTTAGAGCCTTCCGAGGGATAGGCACGGCCCATTTTGGCGCGGGCTTTCTCGGTTGTGAACATCCATTTGATGCGGGCGCGTGAAGCGTTGCGCTGCCGCTCCCAGGCGGCGATCTCGGATACGAGTTGTTGCCGGTTGTCGATGCGTCTGTCCAGACACTGACTGCGCAGCACGCCAATCTCGATCTCCACCATATTCAGCCAGCTGGCGTGCTTGGGGACGTAGTGGAACTCCAGCCGGCGCAAGATGCGTCGCGCCTCGGCCGGCGGGAAGGCTTGGTAAAGCGCGCCGACTGAGTGGGTCGATAGATTGTCCAACACGACCCGGATGCGCTCTGCCTTTGGGAAGTGAACATTGGCGAGTTCGCGCATGCAGGCGGCGAAGTCGACCGCAGCGCGGCTGTCAGTGACTTTGACCTTGCGCCAGGGCCGGTGCACGTCGAGGAAGATGAACAGGTTGACCGTGCCATTGCGCTTGTACTCACAATCGTAGCGCTCAAGTTGGCCCGGCGCGGCTGGGATCGGCTGGCGGACTTCGCCGATGAGCTGGGTTGGGCTCTCGTCGAAGCAGACCACCGGGCGCTTCGAATCGGGCTGTTCGGCATAAAGGTCGAGCACATCCTCCATGCGGGCGACGTACTCGCCGTCGACCTGCGGAATGCACCACATGTCCTTGCGCCAGGGCTTGAGGTCGTTTTCAGCCAGGCGCCGGCGCACAGTCTCTCGGGAGATGTCGTCGTGCTCGGTGAGCCTGACCAACTCGCCCGCCAGGAGTTCCAGGGTCCAACGCGCCCGGCCTTTGGGTGGGCTCGAACAGGCCGTCGCAACCAGCAGGGCTTCCTCCTTCCCTGAGAGCTTGCGGGCCGCTCCGGGGCGCGGCTCCTCGCTCAGCGCCGCCTCCAGGTTGCCGAGCACGAAGCGGCGCTTGGTCCGGTAGATAGTCGAGCCGCTTGCGCCGACACCGGTGGCGATTGCTTCGTCGCTCGCGCCTGCATCGGCAGCCAGTAAAATCTGCGCTCGCTTGAGCTTGCGCGCGGCGTGCTTGCCGCCACTCAAAAGCGCTGTGAGTTCTGCCCGCTCGGTTTGGCTCAGTTCGACCCGATAGCGTACATTCATCCCTGCCTCCTCGCTCGTGTGAGGCTTGGACGAACAGCTGAATCGGATGGCCGGCGTGAGTCCCGCTGCAAAAAACTTCACGCCCAAGCAAGGGCAGTATCTGGCGTTTATCCACCTCTACACGCGGCTGCATCGCAGGCCGCCGGCGGAAGCCGACATGCAAGAATATTTTCGCGTCAGCCCACCATCCGTTCATCAGATGGTGCTGACGCTCGAACGGGCAGGTTTCATCAGACGGCAGCCGAGGGTCGCCCGCAGTATCGAACTCCTCGTTGATCCTCAGCAGCTTCCCGAGCTACTTTGATCCAGTATTCAACCCGTCAAATTCACCGTGCAGCGGTACTAGATTGTCAGCCACCAATCCGTGATTGGCACCGGTGGCCGCTATTGGCGATACTACCTCCGCGAGCAATCGATAAAAAGATATTTAAACTAGCGATCTGCCCCCGGGAGGTGTCTCGTGAAGGTTTCAGGGTCGTTCCGGACAGCCATTGCCATGGCCTGCGCGGCGTTTGCCGCGGGTCCGGCGCTGGCCGAGCCGCCTGTCGTGCTGTCCGGCTACAATGCCGACATCAGTCAAAGTTCGATCTCGGGTATCTCATCCGGCGCGTTCATGGCCGTGCAGTTCGGCACCGCCTGGTCTTCGGTGATCAAGGGTGTCGGCATCGTCGCCGGCGGCCCCTATTGGTGCGCCAAGGCCGACACCGACGATTTCATCAACGGCTATACGCTGCCGTTGATGGCCGCGAAGGGACCCTGCGGCACGCCGGGGCCACCGTCCGCGATGAGCGACTTCTTCGCGAAGGCCGAGACGAAATCGGCGTCCGGCGATATCGATCCCTTGCAAGGGCTGAGCCGGCAGAAAATATATGTCTTTCACGGTTATAACGACACCGTGGTCGCGCGATCGGTGACCGATGCGGCGGTCGACTTCTATCGCCATTATCTTGGCGATACCAACCGCGGCAACCTCTACTATCAATCTATGATCGGGGCTGGTCATGCGCTGGTGGTTGCGAAGGAACCGCACGGCGCCGGCATCAACGATTGCAACGCCAATGCCGGCCCGTTCATCGATGCGTGCGGCTACGATCAGGCTGGAATCATCCTGCAGCATATTTACGGGACGTTGAATGCGCCGAACCGGGGCCAGTTGAACGGCACCGTCAAGCGCTTCGACCAGTCGGTTTACACCAAGCCCGATGATCCCGTCGGGCTGAGCCTGGCCGACGCCGGCTACGTCTTCGTTCCCAGGGAATGCGAGGATGGCGCGGCGTGCCGCGTCCATATCGCCCTGCACGGGTGCCTGCAGGATACCGGCGATGTCGATCGGCAGTTCATCGACGATACCGGCTACAATGCCTGGGCGGACACCAATCGCCTGATCGTGCTGTATCCGCAGGCGGCCAAGAGCTGGCTGCCCTATAATCCGCTGGGATGCTGGGACTGGTGGAGTTACATCGATCACGAGGACAGCTACGTCACGAAGTCCGGATTGCAGATCAAGACGATCAAGGCGATGCTCGACGCGCTGACCGCGCGTGCCACACCGGCGCTGACGCCGGCGCCGGCGCCCGATGCCGCGCCGACCGGGCTGACTGTTATCGACACCTCGGACACCGGCGCGGATCTGGTGTGGACGCCGATCGCGGGTATCGCGGCCTACCGCATCTCGCGTGCGGGCGCTGACGGCCAGTTCGCGGCGGTCGGAGATACGGCAGGTCCCGGTTTCGGCGATTCGGGGCTGAGCCCGCGATCCGCTTATCGCTGGCGCGTCTCGGCCGTCGTCAACGGCGTCGAAGGCCCGGTCTCCACCGAAGTCTCCGCCACTTCAAGGCCCAGTCCCGCGCCGTGCGAAAATCCAGGCAACTGCCCGATCGATAAGTGACCGGCGTTCTGCGCGGCCGCAAAATATTGGGCCCTGCGCGATCAGACCAAAACGCTGTGACGCGTTTTCTTGACGCGAACCGGTATCCACTTTGCTCGAAAACGCGATAGAAGCATCGCATGATTCCATGGTTGCAACTAGATACGACGCGTGTGCCGGGGGCAGAGGTCGAACTTCGCTTGATGCGAAGGGGAACGGAATTCTCGATGATGCTGGGTCCGAACGAGCTGATGAACAGCCGGCTCAGCGGATCCGAGGAGGCGCTGGCCACGCTCGCCTGCAAGAGGCTGGAGGCCGGCAAGGCGGCGCATCTGTTGATCGGCGGACTGGGCATGGGTTTCACGCTCCGTGCCGCGCTCGCGGTGCTGGGATCCGAAGCGCGCATCACGGTGGCCGAACTTGTGCCTGCCGTGATCGCCTGGGCGAGAGGTCCGATGGCGGGCATTTTCGGCGACAGTCTGAGCGACCCGCGCGTCCACATTCGCGAGGCCGATGTCGCCGATGTGATCGGGGCGCGCGCGTCCGCGTTCGATGCGATTCTGCTCGATGTCGACAACGGCCCGGAGGGATTGATCCGCAAGGCTAACGACGCGCTCTATGATGCGAAGGGATTGAAAGCGATCCGCCGGGCGCTGCGGCCGGGCGGCGTGCTCGCCGTGTGGTCGTCGGGACCGCATCCCGCCTTCACCAAGCGGCTTCGCGATGCCGGCTTTGACGTCAACGAAGTCAATTTGCGCGCCACCACCAGGCGCAGCGGCGCACGCCATGTCATCTGGTTTGCGACGAAGTCGTGAGCCTGCCGGAACCCGCCTGTCAGCGGTGGGTGGTGCTCTGCGCCACGGCGCCGACGATCGAATTCGTCCATGGCCATTCGCTGGAGGCGAGTTTTCCCGCGACCAGGACCAGGGTCACCGCCAGCAGCAGCCGCAGCGCCATTTCCGGCACGCGGGTGGCGAAGTAGCTGCCGATCACGATCCCGGGCAGCGAGCCCATCAGCAGCACGGCCATCAGATGCCAGTCGATCGCGCCGAGCGCCCAGTGCCCGATACCCGCAACCAGCGTCAGCGGCACCGCATGGGCAATGTCGGAGCCGACGATGCGCGACATCGGCAGTTGCGGATAGAGCAGCAGCAACGCGGTCACGCCCACGGCGCCGGCCCCGACCGATGAAATCGAGACCAGCACGCCGAGCGCGGCCCCGACCAGCACGGTCGCGCGCGCGATGGTATGCTCCTCGAGCCGCTCCATTCGCCAGCGAAGCCTTTCCATGATGGCCTTGCGGAAGATCAGCGATGCCGCCGTCAGCATCAGCGCAAAGGAGAGCACGATGTTGACCAGGCTGCGCGCGGCGGCGCTGTCGAGATCGAGCTGCCACAGAACAAGGAGCGTCAGGATGCTGGCCGGGATACTGCCGCTGGCGAGCCGGATCACCGCGGGCCAGTGGATGCTGCGCGCCCAGCTATGTACGAGGCTGCCGCCGGTCTTGGTAGCGGCGGCATAGAGCAGATCGGTGCCGACCGCGGTCGAGGGATGAATGCCGAACAGCAGGATCAACAGCGGCGTCATCAGCGAGCCGCCGCCCACGCCGGTCATGCCGACAAGCAGTCCGACGCCGAAACCCGATGTGACATAGAGCGGATCGATTACCGGCATCGGGCGCGCCTGCACTCACGCTTGGTCATCGAACAGGTTCCCTCGTTGGCTCGCGCGGAACGGCGGCCGGATCGTTCAGCATATGTTCAGGTAGGATCATGCCTGCGATGACGGCAAGAGGGCGGCGGAAAAAAGAATGTTACTTGCGTTGATCGGGACAGGGTAGGAATTCCTCCCAGCAAGCCGGCGAGTGGCGGTGATAGCGGCCTGTCGGAACCCCGCCGGCAAAGGCTTCCAAATCGGGTGCTTTGATTGTGCTCGGCCTGATCGAACCATCAAAAGAAATAGCGCGGCGGATGGTTCCGCCGCGCTGCTGTCTTTCTGGGCGCCGGCGGCACGCTTCCCGCCGCTTCGTGCCGAGGCTTATGCTCAGCTGTAGATTTCGAACAGGCCGGCGCCGCCCTGGCCGCCGCCGATGCACATCGTCACCACGCCCCACTTCGCCTTGCGCCGGCGGCCTTCCTGCAGGATGTGGCCAGTCAGACGCGCGCCGGTCATGCCGAAGGGATGGCCGATCGCGATCGAGCCGCCGTTGACGTTGTACTTTTCGGGATCGATGCCGAGCTGGTCGCGCGAATAGAGGCACTGGCTGGCGAACGCCTCGTTGAGCTCCCACAGATCGATATCCCCGATCTTCAGGTCATGACGCTTCAACAGCTTCGGCACCGCGAAGACTGGGCCGATGCCCATTTCGTCCGGCTCACAGCCCGCCGCCGCCCAGGCGACGAAGCGGCCGAGCGGATGGAGGCCGCGCTTTTCGGCATCCTTGGCTTCCATCAGCACCACGGCCGCCGCGCCATCCGAAAGCTGGCTGGCGTTGCCGGCGGTGATGTATTTGCCCGGTCCCCTGACCGGTTCGAGCCTCGCGAGACCTTCCAGGGTCGTCTCCGGGCGGTTGCACTCGTCGCGGTCGACCACATAGTCGACGATGCTCTCGGCCTTGGTAGCCTTGTCGACCACCTTCATCCTGGTCTTCATCGGGACGATTTCGTCCTTGAACTTGTTGGCCTGCTGGGCGGCGGCCATGCGGCGCTGCGATTCCAGCGAATACTCGTCCTGGTATTCGCGGCTGAGCTTGTAGCGCTCCGCGACGATATCGGCGGTGTCGATCATCGCCATGAAGATGTCGGGCGCCGTCTTGAGCAGGTCCGGATCGACCACTTCCTTCGGCAAGGGACCGCCGGGGACCGAGATGCTTTCCACGCCGCCGGCGACGATGCATTCGGCGCCATCCGAACGGATCGAGTTGGCGGCCATCGCGATGGTTTGCAAGCCCGAGGAGCAGAAGCGATTCACCGATACGCCACCGGTCGACTTCGGCATGCCCGCGAGCAGCGCGGCCTGGCGGCCGATATTGGGCGCGCCATGCGCGCAATTGCCGAGATAGCAATCCTCGACATATTCCTTGTCGACGCCGGCGCGCTCGACGGCGTGTTTGATGGCGTGGGCCGCCATCGACATCGGCGGGGTGATATTGAACCCCCCGCGGCCGGATTTCGCCAGCCCGGTACGGGCATAAGAAACAATGACGGCTTCACGCATTTTTTTGATCTCCCCTGGAACTGGCCGATGATGCCTCGCGAAGGGCTGTAATCGTACATAATTCCAGCGGGGGCAATGAAAATACCGCGGGTTTGGGTTTCCGGCTGGCGGAATTAGTCGGCGGCGCGGCAGATTGTCCGCGCGTCACTACCGGTTCAAGGCGACGCTCTTGAACGCCGTCACCAGCGGCATCTCGAGCTTGTCTTGCATGCCCGTGAGGATGTCGAAGGCCTGGGCCCGCGACATCGGCGGCTTGTATCGCCGATCCTCGATCAGCGCGGAGAAGATATCGGAAATGGTCAGGACCCGGACGAGGTCGGCTATATCGGCAGCGCTAAGGCGATCGGGATATCCGCTGCCGTCAAGATATTCATGGTGGTGCCTGACCGCGTCCAGGATCTCCGGGGATATCCCGCCGGCCCCCTTCAGCGCATCATATCCCGCCGCCGCATGGGTTTCGATAAGAGCCCGTTCCCGGTCATCTAGTCGCCCGGGCTTGTCCAGCACGGCGGACGGGATCTTGGCTTTGCCGACGTCATGAAACATGGCTGCGGTAGACAGGCGTTCCAGGTCGGCTCTCGCCAGTCCCAAACTCAATCCAAAAGCCGCGGCTGTGCCGGTTACCAGCAGGCAATGCTGGTAGGTACCTTCGTGGTGGCGCCGTACCGTTTCCAGCCAGTGGGTAAAGCCGTTTTCGCCAACCGCATCGGCGATCTTCGCGGCGGCGCGTTTTGCTTCGGCTGCGTCGACCTGTTGGCCGGTCGCGACGCGGGAGAACATCGAATCAAGACAGACCGCGCCTTCCAACGCGGCTTCGCGCGCAACCCGATCGGCATCTCCGGCGGGTTCGGGTGGTTTGCCGGGACCGCCCAGGGCCGCGAGCAGAGTCGGCTGATTTACGGGATTGAACAATACATGCGTCGCGCCCAGTGCATATGCCTGAGCGGCATCCAGCCGCGCCTTCTGATCGACGACGAAAACCTTTCGCCGGGCGGATTTGAAGGCCGTCGATACCGTCTTGAGGGCGGCGATGTTCTCGGCGTTCCGGAGATCGGCAGCGGCGATCATCGCGTCGCAGTCCTGCGGCAGGCGATCCTTGCCATAAAGCAGAGTGGAAGTGATCACATGCCGCGAACCGAACAGCGGACGCAAGTCCGAAATCTTGTTCGGGTGGTCGGCGACAATGTGCACCAGCATCGAAGTGTGCTTTTCTATTCGGTCGGATTCCTGATGAGATTGAAAGCAAGCACCTTGTGGCCGCGCCATGAATTGAGCGCATGGCCGCAGACCTCGCAGTCAGCGCTATCTTCAACCCAATCGGTGATTTCGAATTCGACCTGCTCGTAGACCGCTTCGCACTCGCATTTGATGATGATTGCCATGTCGGGGGCCCTCTAACCTCGGACGGCTTTTTTCGACTTCGGCGCCGGTGCCTGCAGGAATCCGACGCCGATCTGATCGCCCGCCACCCGCACCAGTTTGCAGCGACGATACGCAAGACCTGTCGATGACAGCAAAAGGAAGAACTCCTTGAGGTCCAGTCCTTCGAAGGATCCTTCGATGCGCAGGCGCGCGCCTGTTTGCGACACATCGAACATCATGCAGTCCCGGCGCCAGGTGCCGTCAATTCCCATGATTTGAACGTCAATGCCGCGTTCGAAATCAACACGCCCGCTTTTTCTGTCTCCGAAGGCCATTGGTGCAATCCGATTTGTCGTAAAATTTGTGGATGGCGGTTTCAGGCGCTCCGCGCGCTGACCTCCCGGACCTGCCAAAATCGAAGCAGGCGCTGGGCGTTGGGTTTCGACAATTTCGCGAAATCAATCTTGAGCTTCTCCTGTCCCGGCTTCGGGGCGGAGCCGGGCGGGAGTTTGCTCGCGAGAATGGCGCTGACGGTTTCCCATTCGCAGCCGGCTACCTTGCAGGGGATCAGGAGACCGTCGTCTCTCGGGCTGTTCATGACAGCCTTGATGATCTCGAGCGATGCCGACGACAGCAGCGACAAAGCCGCCGTCGCCTCTTCAAATTTGCGGCTGCGCGCGAATTCGAACAACGTGTCTTGGTCAAGCTCGCCTTGTTCCCACAGCAGACCCACAAAGGCCCTGGCCGTCTGGTAGTCGCGGGGCTTGCTCGATTCCCTGTCGACCGCATCCGAGGCAATTCGCAGCGCGAGACGGACTTCGTCCTGGAGTTCGGGAGGGGCTCGAGAAAGAAGCTTCGACCGGACGGCCTCGGTTGCGCGCATCAGCAGCTCGCGCAGCAGCTGGAGCGGAAGATCGAGCCGCAGCCCCGTCTTCTCCGCCAACTTCTCGTCGTGTTCGGACGCCTTGAGCAGGGCGGCAAAGCCGGTCTCGGACAGTTCGGCGCCCGAATTGCCGGCAACAATGTGCTTAACCGCGTTGTTGCCGCGGTTTAGCAGAACGTCGGTGACGTCGGCTTCGATGCGGGCGCGCCCGGAAATGGCCAGCAGATGGTCCTGCCCCCTGGTCTGGGCAATCTCGACGAGGTCGCGCGTCGTCAGTCTGGTCGAATTGGTGAGCACCGGTCCCGCAACCGCAATCGCCTCGTGCCGGGCCAGCCGAAGCGTGACATCCAGCGGCGCATTCTCGACCGGCGCCAGACGAGCGCTGATCTCCGCCAGCGTCCTGGTTTCGATTCGGTTGATCAGATGTACCAGGACCTGGTCGAACACGCCGATTTGCTGGTCGTTCAGACGATCGGCATCGTTCAGGAAAAGATCGGTGACGCGACGCAGCATATCGACGCGTTTGTCGGACGACCCGTTGCGCAGGACGTCGTCGAGTTCGTCAAATAGGGAGCGTTCGCAACTCGTCATAATCCACAACCCGAACCCAAGGCAGCCGGCGTCGTTGCCGGGCCGCGTGGCGAAAGCAAAACAATTGATACTTACGTCTTCCCGTCGGGCCGCAGTTCGGGAAATTCCTAAAATGCGACGCCCGCGCGTCGTCCGGCTTTCCAGACCACGCGACATCTTTTCTTGGTGGCACCCCAGAGCAATTCAAATCGGTTTGGCAGAACGACGGATGGCGAAACTTCCAGACAGGCACCTCCCGGTGCATAATCGATAATCGTGCAATCTATGATCGGCGCCCGCGGCGCGACAATGATCTTCGCGACCTTGGACACCTGCCCGCTTGGCCGGACCCGGGCAAATCGGCGCGGATGAATCATCTGAGTCCTCAATCACAGATGCGAACTTCTACTGAATGATAACCGGCATTCCATAATGTCCGTTTAATGCAAAAGCAGTAGGCGGCCCTCGCGTCGAGTCGGTTAGCCGACATACGCTGGGCGAAAAGCGACAACGTTCCGCAAGCTGTGGCGGAAAACGAGCGCTGGCAGTATTGGATAACCTAAAAAACAACCGACGCGTGCAAGGCTGCTGCGCGCTCAAACGATCCGCGAACTCTTGTTGCCCCAGTAGCGGTCGCGCAACAGCCTCTTGTAGAGCTTGCCGGTCGGCAGCCGCGGCAGTTCGTCCTCGAAGTCGATCGAGCGCGGCACCTTCTGGCGCGACAGCGACTGGCTGCAGAACAGGATCAGTTCCTCGGCGAGCGCGGCGCAGGGCTCGATCCCCGGCATCGGCTGCACCACCGCTTTGACCTCCTCGCCGAGATCGGCGTTGGGTACGCCGAACACGGCGGCGTCCGCGATCTTGGGATGGGTGATCAGCAGGTTCTCGCATTCCTGCGGGTAGATGTTGACGCCGCCGGAGATGATCATGAAGGTCGCGCGGTCGGTCAGATAGAGATAGCCGTCATGGTCGACATAGCCGACGTCGCCGACCGTGCTCATGCTGCCGTCCGGCGAACGTGCCTCCCTGGTCTTGTTCGGGTCGTTGAAATATTCGAACGGGCTTGCGGTCTTGAACCAGACCGTGCCCGGCGTGCCCGCGGGGCACGCTTTCATGGACTCATCGAGAATGTGGAGGTCGCCGAGCAGCACCTTGCCGACGGTGCCGCGATGGGCGAGCCATTGCTCGCTGTCACAGGCGGTAAAGCCCAGTGCTTCGGTGGCGCCGTAATATTCGTGGATGACCGGCCCCCACCATCTGATCATGTCGTCCTTTACCGCCGCCGGGCAGGGCGCCGCGGCGTGGACCGCGATTTCCAGCGACGACAGGTCGTAGCGGGCTCGCGTTGGCTCCGGCAGTTTCAGCATGCGCGAGAACATCGTCGGCACCAGCTGGCTGTGGCTGATGCCCCATTTCTCGACCAGCTCGAGGTAACGCTCGGGATCGAAATGCTCCATGATGATGACGGTGCCGCCCTCGCGGATCGCGAGATTGACGGCGGCCTGCGGCGCCGAGTGATAGAGCGGTGCCGGCGACAGATAGATCATGCCCTCGCGATACCGCCAGAGCTTCCGCAGGAACTCGAAGATCGGCAATTGCTGGGTCGACGACTGCTCCGGCAGCGGTCGCAGGATACCCTTCGGCCGTCCGGTCGTGCCCGACGAATAAAGCATCGCGGTGCCGATGCACTCGTCCGGTATCGGCGTCCGGGGCAGCCCGCGCGTCGCCTCCCGCAGGCCGACGATGCGCTCGCTTTCGCCTTCGCCGTCGGCGACGATGCAGAGTTCGACGTTGGGGCATTCCCTGAGAGCCTCGCGAGCGACGTCGAGTTTGGCGACTGACGTGATGAGGACACGCGAACAACTGTTATTGACGATGTAGGCGAGCTCGCCCGGCGTCAGGTACGAATTGACGCAGGTGTAATAGAGCCCGGCCCGCTCGCCCGCGCCGCAGGCTTCGAGATAGCGGCTGTTGTTCTCCATGAAGATCGCATAATGGTCGAGCCGCTTCAGTCCGAGCTTGCGCAACAGATGCGCCAGGCGATTGCTGCGCGCCTCCAGCTCGCGATAGGTCACGGCCTCGCCGGTGGCGGCCATGATGAAGGCGGGCTGCAGCGGACGCAGATGAGCATGCTTGCCGGTATACATCGTGTCTCCCATTCCCTCATGCGGCCAGAAGCAGAATTTCGCGCACCTGCGCCGGCGTATCGATCCTGCGCGGATTGCGCGGTATCCATGGCGTTGCCATCGCCAGTTCCGCGATGCGGTCGAAATGTTCGGGACCGATGCGGACGTCGTGCAGGCTGCGCGGCATGCCGAGGTTGTGGATGAAATCATCCAGCACATCGGCGGCGTCCTTGCCGGGCTCCCCCATCGCGGCGGCGACCAGCGCCTGCCGCTCGGCATCGTCCTGCCGGTTCCAGCGCAGCACCGATGGCAACATCACGCAGGAGGTATAGCCGTGCGGCACGTCGTAGACCGCGCCGAGCACATAGCCGATGCCGTGGCTCGCGCCCATCGGCACGCCCGACGACAGCGGCCCCATCGAAAGCCAGGTGCCGATCTGGCAATCCATCCTGGCGTCGAGATCATCGGGACTTGCCTTCACGCGCGGCAGCGCCTGCGCCAGCATCGACAACCCCTTGACCGCCTGCGCGTCGGCAAAAGGATGCGCCTCGCGCGAGCACAGGCCTTCGACGCAATGATCGACGGCGCGGATGCCGGTCGAAAGCCACAGCCATTGCGGCGTGTGCACGGTCACCGCGGGGTCGAGGATGGCCGCGCGCGGCATCACGAGGTCATGGCGCAGCATTTCCTTGACTTTGGTGCGGAGGTTGGTGACGCCGGCGATCGCGCTGAACTCGCCGCCGGCAATCGTCGTCGGCACGCTGATCTGGCGCACCAATGGCGCGTTCATGTCGGGCGCGACGCCCTTGACCGCGCGAATCCGGTCGATGTCGTCGGTGGTGCGAACGTCGTTGGCAAGGCAGAGCTGCACGGCCTTGGCGCCGTCGGTGATGGAGCCGCCGCCGACGGTGACGATAAGATCGGCATTCGCGTCGCGCGCCTGCCCGGCGGCGGCGACGACGGCCTCGCGCGGGGTATGCGGCGGCATGGCATCGAAGGTCCCGACGCAACGGGGCCCAAGTGCGTTTCGGATCTTTTCGATCTCGCCGGTGGTTCGGTTAAGCGTGCCGCTGACCATCAGGAAGGCGCGGCTCGAGCGCAGACGCTCCATCTGCCCCACGATCACGTCGGCGGCCGGTCGGCCGAACACGACCTCCTCCATGGCGCCGAAAACGACACGCCCCCTGTGCACGACGATTGTCCTCCCCGGACATTTTGGTCTTGTTGCCGCGTTGCGGACAATCTAGCGGAGGTCCGGCGCCGATGGGAACCGTAAAAATCGCGCGCGACGGTCGGCGGACAAGAGGCTCTCCAAAATGGGGCTGAGATCGCCAGCCGGGCGGCATGTCCTGCGTGAAATCGCGGCTCGGCACCCGAACCGCAGACACATGGTCAGCGCGGGTTATGCGACCAGAAGTCCCGCAACGTCGGCAATCCCGACCTGGCGCTCCGAGAAGATGATTTCCGCGGCCGCATCCTCCCAGCCGCCGGCCTGGGGCTCGAGCGGATCCTGAGCGCTCAGCCGATGTTCGAGAACCAGCCGCGCGTACAGCGCGCGGCGCGCGTCCGAGCCCGGCCGGGAGGCTTCCCACATCATCAGGATGGCGCTGGCGACGTGATAGAGACTTGATGCCGCCTGCCGCGCGCTCGCTTCCAGCGAAGGCTCCGCGGCGACGCGCTCGGCAAATGCGAGCGAGCGGTCGAGCGCCAGGCGAAGGCGATCGCGGAACGAAGCCGGCACGCCGGTCGCGTTGTCGAGCAATTTGGTGAGCGCGGTTCCCAGCGCGCGGTGGGCGCGGCTCTTGCCGACCGCGCGGCTGACGATATCGAGCGCGTTGATGTTGCTGGTGCCTTCCCAGAGCACGCCGATATGGGCATCGCGGATCAGTCGCGGATTCACCCATTCCTCGATGTAGCCGTTGCCGCCGCGCACTTCCATGGCGCCGGTCGCCACCGGAACGTTGTCGCGGCAGGCGCGGAATTTCAACAGCGGCGTGAGAATCCGCAAGGCGTTCTCCGCTTCCTTCGAGCCGGCATTGGCGCGGTCCATGGCGCTCGCCGCAAACAGGAACATCGAAAGCGACTGTTCCGACGGCAGCGCGATCTTCAGCAACTGGCGGCGAAGCAGGGGAAATTCGATGATGGTCTTGCCGAACGCCATCCGGCCGTGCGCGCAGGCCATCGCCTCGTTGACGCAGCGCCGCATCATGGCCGCCGCCCGGACACCGTGCGAAAGCCGCGACAGGTTGACCTGCTCCATCATCTGCTTCAGCCCGCGATCGATGTCGCCGACCAGATAGGCGACGGCGCCTTCCAGCAGGATCTCGCCCGATGCCATCGAGCGGGTGCCGAGTTTGTCCTTGAGCCGGGCGATGCGGTAGGCGTTGCGGCGGCCGTCCTTCAGCCGTCGCGGCAAGGCAAACAAAGCGAGCCCCCTGGTGCCGCTTGCGGCACCTTCCGGGCGCGCCAGCAGCAGGGCTATGTCGGCGTCGGCGTGCGAGCAAAACCATTTGTCGCCGTAGAGCCGCCATACCCCGTCCTCGCAGCGGGCCGTTGTTTCGATCGCGCCGACGTCGGAGCCGCCGGCGCGTTCGGTCATGAACTGCGTGCCCTTCCACTGCACGGCCGGGTCAGCCGACAGCATTTTCGGCAGCAGATAATCCTTCAGTTCCGCGCTGGCGAATTTGCGGATCAGATGGATCGATGTGTCGGTGACGCTGATCGGACACATCAGTCCGAACTCGGCCTGCACAAACAGATATTGCAGCGCATATTTGGCGACCGCGGGCAGCGGCCGGTCCATGCCGAGGGCGCCCGAGCGATGGCTCATGGCGTGAAACTGGAAATCGGCGAAGGCGATTTTTTCCATGTCGCGGTAGGACGAATGGTAGTCGATCCAGTCCTCGTCGCGGCCGAAGCGGTCCCGGGCATTGAGAACCGGCGGATGCTTGTCGGCGACCCGCGCCAGTTCGTCCAGCCGGCCGCCCGCCAACTCGCCCAGACGATGAAAATGCGGCTCCAGCCGCCGAAAATCCTCCGGCTGCAGGTATAATCGAAGCAGATCGCGCAAACCCCGATCAACGGCGTAAAAATTCTGTCCTGCGCAATCCGGCGCGATGCGATCGGGGCCGCGGCCCTTCGTCTCGGCGTCGGCGAACGATTGGTGAGAGAGAGGCGCGTGCATGTCTGACCTCGTGTGACGGATCGTTCGGCCGGGATTTTCGCGATAATGCCTGCACTTCGGCGCGGGGTCGAGAGCCAACCGCACGGCGGAGGAGGCACGCCGGCCGCGGCATTTGCGCTGACGGCCCGTCTTGGTGCGCCATGGGCTCTGGCACCGAAACGGGGTTAGGCAACGCCACAAGGTGCAAAATCGGGTGCCGATCCGAATTGGACAGCTCGGTTGTCATGTCTTCCGGTTATCATTGCTGATGAATGCGAGAAGGGATGGGAGGCGTCTGCACTCAACCCGGCCAGAAGGCTAGCTCGCGCCAAATGCGCAACACGGTATTAATGGCCCAATCCAGAAATTGCCTGTGCGCACGGGGGCGTGGGCCGCTCGCGCCTGACGCCTACCGAATTTCCTTGATCTCGCCCGGTTCTTGCACAGACTGGGGATCAATCGGATAGGCGCGGCAAGCGCGGGGGAGAACGAAGTGAGAATGAGCGGGAGATCGGTGCGTTTGGCGCCCACACTTCGGGTCTTGAGGCCGCTGATCGTCCTGCTTGCGGTCGCGCTGTCCGGCTGCGGCGAAAAGCCGCCGCAACAGGCGGCCGGCGCGCCGCCGGTCACGGTCGCGCAGCCCACCAAACGCACCGTCACCGATTGGGACGAGTTCACCGGCCGCTTCGAGGCGATCGAGGAGGTGCAGGTCAAGGCGCGCGTCGGCGGATTTGTGACTAATGTCGAGTTCAAGGACGGCGACATGGTCCATGCCGGCGACCTGCTCTACATCATCGATCCCCGCCCCTTCGAGGCGGTATCGACGCAGGCCGATGGCCAGCTTGCGGATGCGCGCGCCAAGATGGAACTCGCCAAGCGCGAGCTCGATCGCGGCCTGAATCTGGTCGTCACCAGTGCCGTCTCCGAGCAGGTCGTCGATCAGCGCAGGCAGGCCTTACAGGCGGCACACGCCGCCGAGACCATCGCCGAAGGCGCGCTGAAGGCGGCCCAGCTCAATGTCGAGTTCACCCATGTGATGGCGCCGATCACGGGCCGGGTGAGCCGTCATCTCGTGAGCATCGGCAATCTTGTGCAGGGCAGCGACAATGGCGCTTCGACCTTACTCACCAGCATCGTCTCGCTTGATCCGATCTACATCTACTTCGACGTGGATGAGGCGACGTATCTGAAGCACAACAAGCTCTGGTTCGAGGGCAAGCGGCCGAGCTCGCGCGACACCCCCAATCCGGTGCAGGTGACGCTGACCGGCGAGACCAAACCCTCGCATGAGGGCCACATGGACTTCCTCGACAACCGGCTCGATGTCTCGACCGGCACGCTGCGCAGCCGCGCGATAATCCCGAACCACGATCTTTCGATCCTGCCCGGACAATTCGGCCGCGTGCGGCTGCTCGGCTCTTCTCCCTACGAGGCGCTGTTGCTTCCTGATACCGCGATTGCGACCGACCAGTCGCGCAAGATCGTGTTCGTGGTGAAGGACGACGACACCGTGGAAGCGCGCACGGTCGAGCTCGGACCGCTGGATGAAGGCCTGCGCGTGATTCGTACGGGCCTGAAGCCGGAAGACCGCGTCATCATCGACGGCATCCAGCGCGCCCGCGTCGGCGCCAAGGTGGCCCCGCACAAGGCCGAGATCGGCGGCAACAAGTCATGAATCTCGGACGTCTCTCCGTCAATCAGCCCATCCTGGCGATGGTGCTGTCGATCGTGCTCCTGATTGTGGGCGCGCTCGCCTACCGGACGCTGCCGGTCGCCGAATATCCCGAAGTGGTGCCGCCGACGGTGGTTGTCACCGCGCAATATCCGGGCGCCTCCGCGCAAACCATCTCCGACACCGTTGCGGCTCCGATCGAGCAGCAGATCAACGGCGTCGAGGACATGCTGTATATGTACAGCCAGGCCACCTCGAACGGCCAGCTCACCATCACCATCACCTTCAAGCTCGGCACCGACCTCGACAAGGCGCAGGTGCTGGTGCAGAACCGCGTCGCGATCGCGCAGCCGCAATTGCCGGATGAAGTGCAACGCAACGGCGTCGTCACCAAGAAGAACTCGCCCGACATCCTGATGGTCGTGTTCATGCTGTCGCCGGACGACAGCCTCGACCAGCTCTACATCTCCAACTACGCGCTGCTGCAGGTTCGCGACCAGTTGCTGCGGCTCGACGGCATCGGCGACATCCAGATTTTCGGCGCGCGCGACTATTCGATGCGGTTGTGGTTCGATCCGGACAAGATCTCGCACCTCGGCATGACCTCGGGCGACGTGATCGCCGCGATCCGTTCTCAGAATTTGCAGATCACCGGCGGTCAGCTTGCGAGCCCGCCAATTGCCGACCGCGCCTTCCAGCCGAACCTGACCTTTACCGGCCGTTTGAAGGACCCATCCCAGTTCGAGGACATTGTCGTCAAGGCGAGCGCGGATGGCCGTACCGTGCGGCTGCGCGATATCGCCCGGATCGAACTCGGCGCGCTCGATTATTCCACCAACAGCTTCGAGCTGCGGAAGACCGCGGTCGCGATGCTTGTGACCCAGCGTCCCGGATCGAATGCGCTTGCGACCGCAAAGGGCATCTCCGACACGATGGTAAAGCTGAAAGCCAGCTTCCCGAGGGGGCTCGACTACGACATCGGCTACAACCCGACCGAGTTCATCCGCCAGTCCATCAGCGAGCTGATCAAGACCATCTATGAAGCGATGGTCCTTGTCGTCATCGTGGTGCTCGTGTTCCTGCAGGGTTGGCGTCCGGCGATCATCCCGATCGTTGCGATCCCGGTATCGCTGGTCGGTACGTTTGCGGCAATGGCGGCGCTTGGCTACGCCATCAACAATCTGACGCTGTTCGGGCTCGTGCTCGCGGTCGGCATCGTGGTCGACGATGCCATCGTTGTGGTCGAGAATGTCGAGCGGCATCTCGAGCACGGCATGAGTCGGCGCGACGCGGCCTTGAAAACCATGGAGGAGGTCGGCGGCGCGCTGGTGTCGATCGCGCTGGTGCTGTGCGCGGTGTTCGTGCCGACCGCGTTTCTGGGGGGAATCACCGGGCAATTCTTCCAGCAATTCGCCGTCACCATCGCGGTTGCGACCGCGATCTCCTGCTTCTGCTCGCTGACGCTGTCGCCGGCACTCGCCTCGCAGATCCTGGTGATGCATGCGGACAAGCGGCCGCCTGCGGCCTGGAATCTGATTGCCCGCGGCTGGGGATGGTTCACCGGACTCTTCAACCGTGGATTCGACTGGCTGTCGAATTTCTATGCGAACCTTGCCGGCTTCGTGATCCGGTACCGCGTCGTGATGCTGCTGGTCTATGTCGTGCTGATCGGCAGCGCCGGATGGCTGCTGGCGACAACGCCGCAAGGTTACATTCCGGCGCAGGATCGCGGCTACGTGATCATATCCGCGCAATTGCCGGGTGCGGCCTCGCTGGCGCGGACCACCCAGATCGTTCGCAGGATTGAGAGCGTCGCGCTCGATACGCCCGGAATCTCTCATATTGCGGTCTTTGCTGGCCTGTCGGGGGCGACCCGCACACAGGCGAGCAACTCGGCGGCGCTGTTTCCGGTGTTCGAAGAGCCGGAAGTGCGTCTCAAGAAGGGTCTGAGCGCACAGGTGATTACGGCGGATCTGCGCAAGCGGCTTGCGGCCATCGAGGGCGCGTTCATCATCGTGATTCCGCCGCCACCGATCCCGGGCATCGGCACCGGCGGCGGCTTCACCATGCGTATCCAGGACCGGCAGGGCCGCGGGCCCGAGCTCTTGGCGGCTGCGACCGACGAGCTTGTCGCCGCGGCGCGCAAGTCGCCGCTTCTCCTCGCCCCTACTGTGTTCTCGCCGTTCTCGGCCAACACGCCACAGGTGTTCGTCGACATCGATCGCGTCAGGGCGCAGAAGCTCGGCGTTCCCATCCAGAACGTCACCGACACCATCGAGACCTATTTCGGCTCGACCTATGTCAACGACTTCAACCTGTTCGGTCGCACCTATCACGTCACCGCGCAGGCCGACCTGCCGTTCCGGAAAGAGCGCGCCGACCTTTCGCGGCTGCGCACCCGCAACGCCAATGGCGATACGGTGATGCTCGGCAGCCTCGTGGACTTCAAGGACGTCTCCGGGCCCGATCGCGTCGCGCGCTACAATCTTTATCCCGCAGCCGAGCTGCAGGGCGAGGGGCTGCCGGGCACGAGCTCGGCGACCGCGATCGCCGCCATGAAGCGGCTTGCCGACAACACGCTGCCGAGCGGTTTTGCTTTTGAATGGACCGACCTGTCCTATCAGCAGACGACCAGCGGCAACGCTGGCCTCGCGGTGTTCCCGATCTGCGTGCTGTTCGTCTATCTGGTGCTGGCCGCGCAATATGGCAGCTGGACCCTGCCCTTTGCCGTCCTCCTGATCGTGCCGATGTGCCTGTTCGCTGCGACCATCGGCGTGCGCATCATGCATCAGGACGTCAACATCCTGACCCAGATCGGCTTCGTGGTGCTGGTTGGCCTGGCGGCCAAGAACGCGATCCTGATCGTCGAGTTCGCGCGCGACATCGAGCTCGAGGGCAAGGAGCGGCTGGAGGCGGTGATCGAGGCCTGCCGCTTGCGGCTTCGGCCGATCCTGATGACCTCGTTCGCCTTCATCCTCGGCGTGCTGCCGCTGGTGGTTTCCACGGGCTCCGGCTCGGAAATGCGTCAGGCGGTCGGCGTCGCCGTGTTTTTCGGCATGCTGGGGGTGACGATGTTCGGGCTGATCTTCACGCCGATCTTCTACATGATCGTCCGCAACCTGGCCGATGGCTCGCGCCGCAAGGTTCCCGCTGCGAAGCACAGCGGGCCATAAAGCCTCCGGTTTCACGCCCTCTGCGCGATTTTGCCCGCCCGAAATAGATGGGCAGGCGCAGGGTTATTAAATATCATGCCCGGAACCGAAACCGTGGGGAGACACCTGTTATGAAGTCGGGATTATTGTCGGCGGCCGTTGCGGCCTGCGGCCTGTTGCTAGCCGCGCCGGTATCGGCGCAGGGCGTCAAGATCGGAATTCTGAACGATCAGTCCGGCGTCTACGCCGACTACGGCGGCAAATGGTCGTTCGAGGCGGCCAAGATGGCAGTCGAGGATTTCGGCGGCAGCGTGCTCGGCCAGAAGATCGAGGTGATCTCCGCCGACCACCAGAACAAGCCGGATCTCGCCACCGCCATCGCGCGGCGCTGGTATGAGGTCGAGGGCGTTGACATGATCACCGAACTGACGACGTCCTCGGTCGCGCTCGCGATTCACGATCTATCGAAGCAGATGAAGAAGATCGACATCGTCGTCGGTGCCGCGACCTCGCGCCTGACCGGCGATGCCTGCCAGCCCTACGGCTTCCACTGGGCCTACGACACCCATGCGCTCGCGGTCGGCACCGGCGGCGCGCTGGTCGAAGCCGGCGGCGACACCTGGTTCTTCATGACCGCCGACTACGCGTTCGGCTATGCGCTGGAAAAAGACACCGGCGACCTGGTCAAGGAAAAAGGCGGCAAGGTCCTGGGCTCGGTCCGCATTCCCCTGAACTCGTCGGATTTTTCCTCCTTCCTGTTGCAGGCGCAGAGCTCGAAGGCGAAGATCATCGGACTGGCCAACGCCGGTCTCGACACCACCAATTCGATCAAGCAGGCGGCGGAATTCGGCATCGTCAAGGGCGGCCAGAAGCTTGCCGGCCTGCTGCTGACGCTGGCCGAAGTCCACGGTCTCGGCCTCGAAGCCGCCCAGGGCCTGGTGCTGACGGAAGGCTATTACTGGGACCGCGACGACAGGAGCCGCGAATTCGCCAATCGTTTCTTTGCCCGCACCGGCCGCATGCCGAACATGATCCAGGCCGGCACCTATTCGGCGACGCTGCAATATCTGAAGGCGGTCAAGGCCGCCAATTCCAAGGACACTGAAGCGGTCGCCGCCAAGCTGAAGGAATTGCCGGTCGACGACATGTTTGCGCAGGGCGGCAAGGTGCTGCCCAATGGCCGCATGGTGCACGACCTCTATCTGTTCGAGGTCAAGAAGCCGTCGGAATCGAAGAAGCCCTGGGACTATTACAAGCAGCTCGCGGTGGTGCCCGGCGACAAGGCGTTCCCTTCCGCCAAGGACTCGGGCTGTCCGCTGACGAAGTGATCGCGGCGGCCGGCGGTTTCGGCTGAACGCACGATAAGAGACGCCGCGCTGTTCCTGCTGATACCAACGGGCCCAAACACTGACTCATTTTTGGGATTCCCAAATCAGGGAAACTCTGACTCGATGCTGGCTCTTTGAGAGGAGCGGCATCGATGGGAGCGGCGATTTCGATCACCCGGTTTGATCTGACGGCTCGGGAACTTCGCAAGGCGGCGAGTGGGGAAAAGGATGGTGCGGTGTCACGGCGGATGCTGGCACTTGCGCTGGTGCTCGACGGCATGGACCGCAAGACGGCGGCCGAAACCTGCGGCATGGATCGACAGACCTTGCGGGACTGGGTGCATCGTTACAACGCCGAGGGACTGGCTGGGCTTCGCAATCTCACACCGCCAGGCCCTGGATCGAAGCTCACGGCACAGCAGCAGGCCGAATTGGCTGAGCTTGTCGAGGCCGGCCCTGATCCGGCGCGGCACGGAGTGGTGCGTTGGCGGCGGATCGATCTGCGCGACGAATTGCAGCGGCGCTTCGGTGTCGCGCTCCACGAGCGTTCGGTCGGGAAGGTTCTGGCCAAGCTCGGTTACCGCAGGCTGTCGGTAAGGCCCCGCCACCCGCAGGCCGACGAAAAAGCCCCGGAGGCGTTTAAAAAAACTTCGCCACGACAGTCACGGCGCAGCTCCCCGACCACGCCAAAGACAAGCCGATCGAAATCTGGTTCCAAGACGAGGCCCGGATCGGCCAGCAGGGCACGCTAACCCGCGTCTGGGCCAAGCGTGGAACGAGGCCCCGCGCCCCGCGCGACCAACGCTACGACTGGGCCTATCTGTTCGGCGCCGCCTGTCCGCAACGTCGCGTCGCCGCAGGCCTGGTCATGCCGGCGGCGAACGCCGAGACCATGTCGCTGCATCTCATCGCCATCGGCCGCATGGTCGCCACAGGTAGCCACGCCGCCCTCGTCCTCGACGGCGCGGGCTATCACATCGCTGCCGCACTCACCATCCCCGACAACGTCACCCTCGTGCACTTGCCGGCCTACGCCCCTGAACTCAATCCAATCGAAAACGTCTGGGAATATCTGCGCGGCAACAAACTCGCGATCACCGTCTTCGACGACTACGACGACATCGTCGATAAAGCCTGCGCAGCATGGAACTTCTTTGAAAAAGATCCAAAGCGCATCGCGTCAATAACCACCCGAACATGGGCAACGGTCAATCCTTAGGGCCGTTGGTATGAGACGGCGCGGCGCAGCTCATGGTTCGAGATGCGCGGCGATGCCGCGCGCCTCACCATGAGGCTCCAAGACCTCATCCTTAAGGAGGCGCCAACGGGTCGCGCGAATGCGCGCCCGATGACAGGCTCCGCACCGTCTCGAAGGATGAAGCCACCGAACTGAAGTCAGGCGAGTTCGCGGTCGGTGCCGAGCCGGACGCTGACGGTTCCAGGCACGGCGTATTCGGCGTGGCTGGAATAGATGACTACCCGATTCGCCAGTTGCGACAAGATCCGCTTCAAGATCCGGGCCGCCTGGTCGAAATCCAGATGCTCGACCGGCTCGTCGAGAACAACGATCGGCGCATCGTTGAGCAGCGCGCGGGCGAGATTGAGCCGCTGCGCCTCGCCGAGCGACAGCATGTCCTGGCTGATCCAGCTGTCGAGCCCGTCGGCGAAACGGCCGTCGAGTTCCACGGCGGCAAGTGCCAGCCAGCACGCTTCGTCGGTGGCGGTGGCTGCGAAGAGATTTTCGCGAACCGTATCGGACAGGATCGCGGCATCGTGCAGGCAAAGATGCGACGCCGCGCGACGGTAGGCGCCGAGCATTACGAGCCCGTCGCCGACAAACTGGCCATTGTTGTCGGCGCCGATCCAGCCGGCGATCTGTTTGAGCAATGTCGTTTTTCCGGTGCCGCTGGCGCCGACCAGCGCCGTCGGACGGCCGGCGCCGAAATTCAGATTGATCGGCCGGCCGAGGCTGCGACCGTCGGGCGTCTGCCGTGGCACGTTCTGAAGAGTCAGATTTTGCAGGACTGCCGGTGAGGGCGCTGGCGTTGTCTTCAGCACGGTCGACCAGTCGTCGAGCCCTTCGCGGGCGACGCGCTCGCGGACCCTTCCAAGCACCATCCGCGAGACGCTATGGGCGGTCTCGCCCAGCGCGAGCCAGCCGAACCCGAGGAAGGCCGGAACCAGCAGGGCGCTGTCGCGAGCGCCGGCATGCCAGGCCGCGACCAGCACGCTGAGCGCCGCCAATGGACCAGCGAGCCCGGCCAGCATGTCGAGCATGGCAAGCGCGCGACGCTGGGCAAGGCGGCCTGCTTCCGCATCGCCGAAATAGGTAAAGGCAATGTTCAAGATGTCCGGGAAGGCGCGCTCGGCCTGCAGCGGCACCACCGAGGCCAGCGCCGTCCCCAACAGGCGGCCCGCAGACCGCTGCGAGGATCTCACGCTTCTCCATATCCGATCGACAAACGGCATCAACCGGCGCAGCGTCTCGGCCAACGCCAGCGACAACAAGGCGATCGGCACCAGCGCGAGCGGAGAAAGCCATGCCGTCGCCACCGCAAGCGCGCCAACTCCAGCCACCAAGATGGCGGAGGGCATGCCGACGCGCAGGCGCTCGTAATCGACGTCCTCGACGTCTTCCATATAGTCCGACAGCCGGTCCTGGTTGCCGAGTTGCCAGCCCGCCGCGCGGGTGGAAGGTGCCAGCGCCATCGCGGCGAACAGTTTTGCGCGCCGTTTCACCTGGTCGAGCAGCGCGGCGCGATGGCCGACGACACGTTCGCCATATTTGCCGAGCGTCTTGCTCAGCGCGAACAGCCGCACCAGCGCCGCCGGAATATGAAAATTGAACGCGAGCGCAGCCGGTCCCAATCCTGCCAACGCTACGGCGCCGAGGAACCAAACGGAGATGCCGGTGAGCAGGATTCCGGACGCCGAAGCCACGACGGCCAGCAGGATGGCGAGCCGCCATGGCGATTTGGCGCGCAGCGACGAAGGTGCGGAGACGGCTATCGTCATTGAGGGTGCAATCTGTTGCAGGCTCATGCGGCAACCGCCTGCCCGTCCTGGGATGGAACTCGCAGCACGTGGTGCCGGCCGGCCGCTTCGATCAGCCGCTCGTCATGGGTGGCGACGATGACCAGGCGCCGCTTCGCGATATCGATCAGCATCTGCCGGACCAGTTTCGCCGTCTGCGGATCGAGTTTGGCGGTGGGCTCGTCGGCGAGGACCACGCCGCCGGAAAGCATGATGCGGGCGATGCCGATGCGCATGCGCTGCCCGCCGGAGAGATTGTCGCCGCCCTCCGCGATGCGGGCATCGAGCCCGCCGGGCAGCAGCCGTTCGTCGAGCAGCCCCACATGCGCCGCCGCAGACTGCAGCACCGCGCGCTCATGGCCGCCGCGATTCCAGCCGATGGCTTCGCCCAGCGTGCCCGCCGGCACATAGATATCCGTCGATATCCAGTCGCAGCCCTCCGCGGTTACCTGGAGTAGCGGCTTGAAACCGGGTGGTGGCGTTTCGATTCCGGCCAGCATGCGCAGCAGGGTCGATTTTCCGGCGCCGCTCGGCCCCGAAATGGCAATCAGGCCGGCCGGCGGAAAATCCGCGGCGTCGAACGCGCCGTCAATGGTAAATGGCTTCGCGCCGGCGTCGTCTGCGCCGGTCATTGCCGTGCCGGAGTCATCAAGATACCAGTCCAGCTCCTTGGCCGCTGCCTGTCCTTCCGCCTTGACGTGATACTGCTCGGCATAACGGCGGAACGGCGTGAAGAATTCGGCGGCGATGATCAGGATGAACAGGCTCTGCCAAAGCGCCAGCCCCGAGAATCCGGGGACGTGCATTAGCCCGAGATGGCTGAGACCGAGGAGTACGGCGAGCACCGCGATGGCGATGGCGGAGAAAAAGTCGATGATGCCGGCGTTGAGGAACGCGACCTTGAGCACGGCCATCGTGCTGTCGGCATAGAGCGTCATTCGGGCTTCGATCTTGCCGTGTTCGCGCGGCAAAGCGTGGTTGGCCAAGATGGTCGGCAAGGTCCGGATCCGGTCGGAGAATTGCGCGGCCAGCCGGCCGAAGGCCTTCTCCTGTGCCTCCGCCCTGCTGCGGACGACGCCGCCCAGCAGCACGAAGAAGATGACCATGACCGGAATCGCCAGAAAAAGCGTAATGGCCGCCTCCCATGACACAAGGGCTACCGCCACTGCCGCAAGCGTTGGGCCGATCGCCAGCATCGATTTCGCGACACTATGGCTGATCACCAGGCCAGCCACCGCGCCCGGGTAACGCTGCAGTCCGGCGACCAGCGCGCCGGCGGGCCTGGTGCGTATCCGCACCGGGGATTTTCGGGAGAGTGAATCCTGCAACGCGGCACGCAGCCGATCGACGACGACGTCCTCGGCGCCCGCCGCGGCGAGATCGGCGAGCACGCCGGCTGCGGCCGACAGTGCGAGGCAGGCCAGCGCGCCACTCAGCGCGATGACGTCGAAAGCAGCGTCTTCGATCAGGCGCCCGGCGAACACCGCCAGCGAGCCTGCGAAGCCGATCCGGAACAGCGTCCGCGCGACTTGCCAGCTTAATGTGGTGCGCAGACCCGCCGTGCCGAAATTTCGGGCAAGTCCGAGCGCGGGATCATGGTCGGTTGAATTGTCCGCGAGCGGTGCCGTGGTCGCCCGGTTTCCGCGGCGCTCAGTCCGCTTTCTGTCATTCGATATTCGCATGCGGATTTTCTGCATCGATTTCGGCCGTCGTCCCTTGATCCAGGTCAACAGCGCGGCGCGTCGAAATGGCTAGGTAGGAATGAACCTCTCGAAAGGTGCGTCTGCTATGACCAATTCGCTGCTCGTCGAGCTTTCGCGGCTGCAATTTGCGCTGACCGCGATGTATCACTTCCTGTTCGTGCCGCTGACGCTGGGACTGTCGATCCTCGTGGCCATGATGGAAACCGTCTACGTGATGACGGGCCGAACGATCTGGCGCGACATGACCAAGTTCTGGGGCCTCTTGTTCGGTATCAATTTCGTCCTCGGCGTTGCCACCGGCCTCACCATGGAGTTCGAGTTCGGAATGAACTGGGCCTTCTACTCGCATTATGTCGGCGACATTTTCGGCGCGCCGCTTGCGATCGAGGGGCTGATGGCGTTCTTTTTGGAAGCAACCTTCGTCGGCCTGTTCTTCTTCGGCTGGGACAGGCTGTCGCCGCGCGCGCATCTGGCTGTCACCTGGATGGTCGCGCTCGGCACCAATCTTTCGGCGCTCTGGATCCTGATCGCCAATGGCTGGATGCAGAATCCGGTCGGCGCTGCCTTCAATCCCGATACGATGCGCATGGAGGTGACGGATTTCGCGGCGGTGCTGCTCAACCCGACCGCGCAGGCGAAGTTCGTGCATACGGTGTCCGCAGGCTATGTCTGCGGCGCTGCCTTCGTTTTGGGCATTTCGGCCTTCTACATTCTGCGTGGACGTCACATCGAACTCGCCAAGAGGTCGTTCGTGATCGCGGCGGCCTTCGGCGTCGCGGCCGCTTCGTCGGTCATCGTGCTCGGCGATGAAAGTGGATACACCATCACCGATAACCAGAAGATGAAGCTCGCCGCGATGGAGGCGATGTGGCACACGGAGCCGGCGCCGGCCTCGTTTACCGCCTTCGGCATTCCCGACATGGAGGCGCATGAGACGCATGACGCGATCGAGATACCCTGGCTGATGGGACTGATTGGCACCCGTTCGATCGACGAGCAGATTCCCGGCATTTTCGATCTCGTGAAGAAGGCGGAAGGCAACATCCGCAACGGCCTCGTCGCCTATGACGCGCTCGAGAGGCTCAAGAAGAACCATGCCGACGCGGCGGCCCGCGCGGTGTTCGAGAAGACCCGCGGCGATCTCGGCTACGCGCTGCTGCTGAAGCGTTACCTCGAGAACCCGGCGCTGGCGACGCCGGAACAGATCCGCGATGCGGCGTGGTCGACGGTGCCCAGCGTTCCCTCGATCTTCTTTGCCTTCCGCTTCATGGTGCTGTTCGGCTTCGTGCTGCTGGCGGTGTTCGTGATCTCGCTCTGGTACACGATGCGCGAGACGGAGGCGCCGCGCTGGCTGTTATGGCTCGCGCTCTGCACGTTCCCGCTGCCGTGGCTCGCAGCGGAACTCGGCTGGTTCGTCGCCGAGTTCGGACGGCAGCCCTGGATCATCGACGGCGTGCTGCCGACCTTCCTCGCGACCTCGGAACTCGGCGTCTACAATCTGGTGCTGACCATCATCGGATTCACGGCCGTCTACGCCGTGCTCGCCGTGATCGAATGCACGCTGATGCTCCACGCCATCAAGAAGGGTCCCGACGCGGTGAGCGAGATGGGCTCTTTCGGCACGTTCGCAACCGGTACCGGCGCCATTGCGCCGGCCGAGTGATCCTCAGGTTTGATCAGGGAATACGATCATGATCCAACTTATTTTCGACTACACGACGCTGCGCCTGATCTGGTGGGTGTTGCTCGGCGTCCTGCTGATCGGCTTTGCCGTCACCGATGGCTTCGACATGGGCGTCGGCGCGCTGTTGCCCTTTGTCGCCAAGACCGACATCGAGCGGCGCGTCGCCATCAACACCGTCGGCCCGGTCTGGGAAGGCAATCAGGTCTGGTTCATCCTGGGCGGCGGAGCAATCTTCGCGGCCTGGCCGGCGCTGTATGCGCTGAGCTTTTCCGGCTTCTACCTCGCGATGTTCCTGGTGCTGTTCGCGCTGATCCTGCGTCCGGTCGGCTTCAAGTACCGTTCCAAGCGCGCGAGCGTCGTGTGGCGCCGGAACTGGGACTGGGCGCTGTTCGTCGGCGGCGCCGTTCCGGCCCTGATCTTCGGGGTCGCGGTCGGCAACGCGCTCAGGGGCGTGCCCTTCCATTTCACCGACGAGCTGCGGCCGATCTATGAAGGCAATCTGTTCGGCCTGCTCAATCCGTTGGCGCTGTATTGCGGGCTGGTGTCGCTCTCGATGCTGGTAATGCACGGCGCGGCGTGGCTTTGCTTCAAGTCGGAAGGCCCGGTCGCGGAGCGCGCCGCAGCGTTCGGATCGAAAGCGGCGCTGATCACCGCGGTGCTGTTCGCGGGCGGCGGCCTCCTGATCTGGTTAGGGGCGTTCGGCGACTATCAGGTGACGAGCCCGATCGTGTGGGATGGGCCGTCCAATCCGGTCGGCAAGACGGTGACGCTCAATTCCGCGGCTTGGCTGCAGAATTTCCGCGCCACGCCCTGGCTTGCGATTGTGCCGCTGCTCGGCATCGTCGCGCCGCTGCTGGCGGCGGCGGGTTTTGGCGCACGGCGGTCCGGTCTGACTTTCCTCGCCTCCAAGCTTGCCATCGCCTGCATCATTGCGACCGTCGGGCTGTCGATGTTTCCGATCATCCTGCCGTCGAGCACCAACCCGAATGATTCGCTGACCGTGTTCGACGCCTCGTCGAGCCACGCGACGCTTCGCAACATGCTGATCGCGACCGTGATCTTGCTGCCGATCGTGCTCGCCTATACCGCCTGGGTCTACAAGGTGCTGTGGGGCAAGGTCAGCGCCACGACCATCGAAAGCGCCGGATCGTCGGCCTACTGAACCATAGCGTTTTCAAGCGGAGTGGATTCCCGTTCGCGTAAAGAACGCGTCGAACAAACAAAACGGAGCCCCGGTTCTGATGAATCAGAATTGAGGCTCCGGGAAACCGGAGACAAACGATGTGGTACTTTGCCTGGATCCTCGGCCTCGGACTTGCCGCCGCCGTCGGCGTGCTCAATGCGCTCTGGTACGAACTGCGGACGGTTCGTGAAAAAGACGACACCAGTGCGCCCGCGCTGCGCACGCCCTGATCGCGCCGGCGCATCGCTGCCCGTGTTGATCGGCTAGCCTCTTCTCACGCTGGCGCCGCCGTCCACCGGCAGCGTCACGCCGGTAATGAAGTTGGCTTCGTCGGAGGCGAGGAACAGCGCGGCGTTGGCGACGTCCCAGCCGGTGCCCATCTTCCGGCGCAGCGGCACCTTGGCATCGCGCTCGGCCTCGACCTCGGCGCGGCTCTTCTTGAACTCGCGGGCGCGGGTGTCGACCGCCATCGGCGTGTTCATCAGGCCGGGCAGGATCACGTTGGCGCGGATGCCGTGTTCGGCGTTCTGGTAGGCAAGCTGTTCGGTGAAAGCGATCATCGCCGCCTTGGTCGCCTTATAGGCGACGTAAGGATAGGTGGTGATCGCCGCCATCGACGAGATGTTGATGATGGCGCCGCTTTGCTGCTGCCGCATGATCGGGATCACGTGCTTGGCGGCGAAGATGCAGCTCTTGAGGTTGATCGCCACGCAGCGCTCCAGCGCTTCCTCGGTGAAGTCGAGCAACTCGGCGTCGCCGCCGGAAAGGCTGACGCCGACATTGTTATGCAGGATGTCGATGCGGCCCCAGCGGGTTTTTGCATCTTCCACCATGGCCTTGAGCTCGGCATTTTTGGTGACGTCGGCCTTGAAGGCGGCCGCGGCGCCGCCCTTGGCGCCGATCATGTCGACGGTTTCCTGGGCTGAATCGAGGTGATGATCCACGCACAGCACGCGGGCGCCTTCGCGCGCGAAGGTCAGCGCGGTGGCGCGGCCGTTGCCCATGCCCTCGCCGGGGCTCTGCCCGGCGCCGACGACGATGGCGACACGATCTTTCAAACGCATGTCAGTTCACTCCCGGGATCGGGTACTGTTTGAGTACCTCTTTGTAGGTGGGTTCATTGTCGATCTTCATGGTGGCGAGCACGCGGACCACCGCGCAATAGAAGGCGATGGTGAGCACGAGATCGGTCATGTGCTCGTCGGAGAGCTCCTTCTTGATTTCCGTGAAGGTTAATTCCGACATCGCGAGCTCGCGCACCATCTCGCGGGCGCCCTTCAGGATCGCCTTGGCCAGCGGCTCGAGGCCCGAGGGCCTGCCCTCGGTCTCCGCCATCAGCGCCTCGATATCGGCGTCGGTGACGCCGAATTCCTTGCCGATCTTCACATGATGGGTGAATTCATATTCCGACCTCTCCATCCAGCCGACCTGCAGGATCGCGAGCTCACGCAGGCGCGGGTCGAGCTTGCTCTTGAAGCGGATGTAGCCGCCGACGCCGTTGAAGGCGCGCGCCATGTCGGGCGAATTGACCAGCAGTTTGTGCAGATTGGTGTTGCGCTGGAGCATGTCGCGATATTCGGGCGCGATCTGGTCGGCCTCGAGATAGGGCAGGCGGGCCATCTTGTTCGTTCTCCCCTTTATGCAATCCGTGACCTGATAAATTCGCGCCTTCCGCGGTGTTGCCGTCGTTTTTCGTGACTGCGAGCCAACGGGTCGGCGCGAAGCGCCACCCGATGATAAACTCCGCGAAGCAATCGATGCTGTAACATCGGGAAAGAATGGATTGCTTCGTCGCGGAGCCTGTCATCGGGCGCATTCGCGCGACCCGTTGGCTCCTCGCAATGACGTGAAAACGTCAGGCATGAATGAGGCGCCAGACGATGGCACCGAGCGCGCCCAGCCAGAGCACGCCGGCCGCCAGCGCCTGAATGCCAAATCCCCGGCTGCGCTTTTCGGCGGCTTGTGAATAGCCGGTCAGATAGAGAGCGCGGCCGACGATCCAGACGAGGCCGATGGCCGCGGCAATGGGATCGCTGATGTAGATCGCGAACAGCCAGAGCGAGGGCAGGAAGATCGGCATCCATTCCAGCGTGTTCATCTGCACGCGAAATACCCGCTCGAAATCGGGATTGCCGGTGATGGCCGGCGCCTTGATGCCGAACGCCGCGCGCGCCTTCGCCACCTGAATGCACGTGAAGAAATAGAGCGCGATGGCAAGACAGGTGACGAGTGCGGTGAAATGAAACATTGTTGGAATCCCCCTATGACGTCGAGGTCCTCAATAGCCTGTCAGCTCGAGATATCCTACTCCGCCGTGGCTGCCGGCAAAGCTGATCGGCCCCTCCCAATAGGCAAAACTCGTCCCCATCCAGCTTTTCGGATTCAGCGGGACACAGGAGATCGTGAGCGCCAGCGGCGGGATCGCGATCTCCCAGGTGGTCGGGATCTTGCGATTCCCGATCTCGGTCCACGTTTTCGGCGTCATCGCGATGTCGGCCGAGGCGATCTGCCGGGTCTTGCCGTCGGGCAAGATCCAGTTGGCGGAGGCGAAATTCCGGCCGTCGGTCTGGCGCATCCGGTACAGCATCAGCTTTTCGCCTGAATTGAGATGCAGCGACAGCCAGTCCCAGCCGGTCTGGTCTGACGCCAGCGGCTGGCTGCTCCATTCCCGGTCCATCCAGGCGAGACCACTGACAACGACAGGCTTGTCGCCGATGGTGATGCGGCCCGCCGCCTTGAAGAAAGGCTGGCTGTAATAATAGGAGGCCTGTTCGCGCTCCGATTTCCGGCTGTAGCCGCCATCGCCCTGCAGCACCAGCGGACGATCGGCGTCGAGCCGCAGCGTGTAGGAAAAATCCGCGGCCATTGCGTTCAGTTCAAGCGGCGCGATCAAGTCGTCGCGCAGGCCGTCGACTCCGCGCATTTGCCAATCATCGATCCAGGCCTGAAACGGCTTTGCCTCGACGCCGGCCTGCCCAATCCCGCCGCGGGCGAATTTCTCGGTTGTGCGGTGGGTGTCGGCGCGGGTCACGGCGGCATGGCCCATCCAGAGCTGCTGATTGGCCCAGCCTTCTCCCTGCGGGCCGGGTCGCGCGGCCTGCCGGAACAGGGTCCACTGCACGCCATAGGCCGCGCCGGAGGCATCCCTGAGATTGGCCGTCAGGTACCACCATTCGATGCGATAATCGGAATGCGGACCGTGATCGGCCGCAAACGAAAAGGTCTTGCCGGGCACGACGGGCGCGAACCCTTCGCCGTTCTCGCCGAGCCCGGCAAAGCCCTGCGCCCGCGCGCGGTTGCGGCCGAGCCCGAGAAGCACGGCGCCGCCGAGCAGGGCGCGCCGCGTGATCGAAAAACTATCGCTCATCGGCGAAAATCTTGATTAGGCGCGCCGGCTGCATGCGCGCCAGTTTGATCACGGGCAACAGCGCGGCCAGCAGCGACGCCGCCATCGCCACGGCCAATAGCTGCAGCAGTTGCAGCGGGAAGACATGGAACGGCAACCGCCAGCCAAAGGCCTTCACATTCACCACCGCTATCAGGCACCACGCCACCAACAGCCCCAGCGGCAGCGCCAGCAGGGTAGTGATCAGCGCCACCGACAGGGTCTTCAAGAGCTCGATCGCCGCCAGCCGCCGCCGCGTGATGCCGATCGCCCACAATGGAGCGAGCTGCGGCAGGCGGGAACTGCTCAGGGTCAACAGGCTCGTCAGCAGCGCGATGCCGGCGACGCCCAGGGTGAAGGCGTTCAATGCCGCGGTCACCGCGAAGGTTCGATTGAAGATCCGTGTCGACTCCGCTTTCAACGTGACCTGATCCATCAAATTGCGGCCATCGAGACCGAATTTTTCCTGCAGCGCCGAGATCAGCGCAGGAATCGCCGCGGGCCAGACGCGCAAGCCCATTCGCGTCAGCGGCACTTCCGGGAAATGGCGGGTGAATGCGGCAATATTGACGGCGATCTGGCCCTTCGGATTGCCGTAATCGGCATAGATGCCGACGATCTCGAGCTTCCAGTTGCCGCCTGTCGCAGGAACCTCGATGGAATCGCCGATCCCGACTTTCAACCGACGGGCCAGTTGTTCGCTGATGAGGCCGGCATCGCCCGGACGAAGCCTGGTCCAGGTGTTAGCGCGGGCTTCCAGCAGCGGCCAGTGATCCCGATAGGTGGCGTGATCGGCGATGCCCAGGATCTCGATCGGCGCTCCCGCCATCTGCACCTCGGTGCGGCCGCCGGGCAGGATCGTCGAGACTTCGGGATGGTCGCCAAGCCACGCCCTGATTTCCCTCGCCTGCGCGGCGTCGGACGCATTGACATAGACGTCCGCCGCCAACCGACCGTCCAGCCAGGTGACAAAGGTCCGGCTGAACGTTTCCACCATGGTGCCAACTCCGACATTGACCGCGAGCGCGAGCAACAGCGCCATCAAGGCCAGCGACAATCCCGAAAGCTGCTGGCGGCTGTCGGCCCAGAACCAGCCCGCAAGCGCGCCATCGGCCTGCCGCTGGCCGAGCGAAAGCAGGCGTTCCAGGATCGCCGGCAGGATCAGCGCCGCGCCCAGCAGCAACGCCGCGAGCACGGCAAATCCTGATACCAGCGAATCGCCGTACCACAGGATCAGGCCGGCGGCGGCGAGCACGGCGAGCGCCAGCGCGCTTTGCAGGATCAGCCAGCGGTGCTGCGCCTGCTGCCAGGCATAAGGCTGCGCCGCCGCCAGGATCGGCAGCCGGATCGCTTTTGCAAGACTGGTGGTCGCTGCCGCCAGCGCACCGGTAATCGAGATGACGATGCCCGCGATCCACCACTCGGGCTTCAGCGTCAGCTGGCCAGGAATCTGCGCGCCGTAAAGTCCGCGCAACGAGGCTGCGACGTCGGGCAACAGCGCCGCCGCGATCAAATAGCCGCAGACCAGGCCAACGAGGCCCGCCACCAGCGCCAGCGACACCAGCTCGACCACCAGCACCGCGTTCAGCATGCGCGCCGACACGCCGCTGGCGCGCAAGGTCCGCAGCATCGGCAGGCGCTGCTCGAACGCCAGGCCAACGGCCGAATTGACGATGAACAGCCCGACGACAAAGGACAGCAGGCCGAACGCCGTCAGGTTGAGGTGAAAGCTGTCGGTGAGGCGTTCGAGGTCGCTCTCCGCGTCCGGCTGCACCAAACGGAGCTGGTCGCCGGCAATCGTTTCGAGCGGCGCGAGTTTGCTCTTTGTCTTGCCGATCAACAGCCGGGAGATCTGGTCCGGCCTGTTGAGCAGCCGCTGCGCGACGCCGATGTCGACCACCAGCACGCCCGGCACCAGCTCCGGCTGGGCATGCAGCGGCGGCAGAGAGGCGCCCTCGCTCGAAAGCGGCGTCGCGCCTTCCTTCAAATTGAGATCGCCGAGCACATCCGGCGCGACCAGGGTTTCGCCCGGCGGCTCCAGGAAGGATTGCAGGCCGGCCCGGCCGATCGCCGGCGTAGTGCCGACTTCCACCGGAATGGTGATGGGTTCGATGCCCAACAGCCGGAGCGAGCGCCCGTCGATCTGAATGCGGCCTTCGAGCACCGGAGATACCGGCCAGCCGGCGCGGCGCAACTCGACAAAGAGTTTTTGCGGGAAGGTCGCGCCGCTGCGCGCCACCAAGGCAGCCGTTCGCGCGCCACCGAAGGTCGCGGCAGCGCGGTCGTAGCTGTCGCGGGCCTGCGCGTTCAGCGCCTGCACGCCGCTCCACAAAGCGGTCGCGGAAATCAGCCCGATCAAGAGGGTCGCAAGCTGCATCGGATGCCGCCGCCAGTGGCTCAACAATACCGCGAGAATCCACAGGATGCGGCTCATGCGATCAGCCCCGCATGCAGATTGATCTGGCGGTCGAGCGTGGCGGCGAGCCGTACCGAATGCGTCACCATCAGGAAGCCACAGCCGGTTCGCGCGACGAGATCGCGCGTCAGCGCCAGCACGTCATCCGCGGTCGCCTCGTCGAGGTTGCCGGTGGGTTCGTCGGCGAGCAGCAGCAGCGGTTTTACCGCGAGCGCGCGGCCGATCGCGACCCGCTGCTGCTGGCCGCCCGACAATTGCTCGGGATAGCGCTTTACCAGGGCGCCGAGCCCGAGGCGCTCGACCAGTTCGGCATGCCAGGCGGCGTCATGGCGGCCGGCAATGCGCGACTGGAATTTCAGATTATCCTCGACGCTCAGGCTCGGGATCAGGTTGAACTGCTGGAACACCAGCCCCAATCGGTCGCGGCGCAACTCGGCGCGGCCGGCGTCGCCGAGATCGGAAATGGAGCTGTCGGCGAGCCTGATCTCGCCGCCGTCGGCACGATCGAGGCCCGCGACCAGATGCAACAGCGTGCTCTTGCCGCTGCCGGATTCACCGGTCAGCGCCACGCGCTCGCCGGCCGCGATATCGAGGTTGACACCGCGCAGCACCACGACGTCCTCGCCGGCGGAGCGATAGATTTTCGTCAGGCCGCGGACGCTCAGCACGATTGGGTTGCCGGTTGCCATATGAGGCGGATGCGAAATCTTACAGCGGCTTCTGGTATTTCAGCACGAATTCATCGACCGGAACGGCCGGATGGAACACCGCCGCATCGCGCGGATCTTCGGGGTGACGCAGGAAGTCGGCCTCGCCCGCGAGCTTGAATCCGGCGGCCTCGATCTCCTTGCGCAGCGTGCTCTCCTCGATCCGATGCAGCGTCTTCGCCACGCTCGTGCCGTCGCCGGCGCGCGCCGAATGGTCGGCGATGACCAGGAAGCCGCCGGGCTTCAAGGCGGCGAGCATCTTTTTGTCCATCTCGGCGCGATCGGCCGGCATGTAGGTCACATCGTGATAGGCAAAGAAGAAGGTGATCAGATCGAGCCCGCCGACCTCGGGCGGCAAGGGATCGTCGTAATTCCGGATCAGGTGCACGACGTTCTTCATGGCCGGAGACTGGGCGCGGATATCGAACTTGTCCTTCACCCGCTCCATGACGCCTGCCGATTCCTGCGCATAGACCTTGCCGTCGGGCCGAACGGCGCGCGCCATCAGTTCGGTGCTGTAGCCGGCACCGGCGCCCATATCCAGCACCTTCATTCCGGGCCGCGCGCCGGTGAAGGCGAGCATCCTGGCCGGCTGGCGGCGGACATCGGTTTGCCGGTCGGCGTCGCTGCGGTCCGGCGCGGCCACGATAGCCTCGTAATCCGGCGCTTTGGCGTCCTCGGCCGACGCCAAGCCCCACCCTGCGAGCATCGAAAGCGAAACGAGCATGCCAATGGCGCCTGCGCAATGGATTGGTCTTGGCATCAAAAACCCCTGACAATTTGTGCGCCAACATAGCAAGGCCGGGCCGGGAGATCACGGTCTCAATCGCTGTGGGGACGCGATCGTGATCAGGTTGCGGGACGCCTGGACAACAGCCCGTGCGGCATAAACGCGTGACGGCGCGGTTGCAGCGCACTGGGCCGCCCAAAATGTTCAGTTGCATTGTCCGACACCCCCCGGGTAGCATCGGACGGGGCCGATCAACAGCCAGAAAAAAGATAATCGGGAGAGAACATGACCGCGCAACCGACGCCGAAGGGCGCCTGGAAAATCACCTTTCTGCTGTTCCTGTTCATGCTGGTCAATTTCGCGGACAAGATCGTGGTCGGCCTTGCCGGCGTGCCGATCATGACCGAGCTGAAACTGGAACCTGAACAGTTCGGTCTGCTCGGCTCCTCGTTCTTCTTCCTGTTTTCCATCTCGGCCATTGTCGTCGGCTTCATCGTCAATCGCATCGCGACGCGCTGGGTGCTGCTGGTGCTGGCGGCGATCTGGGCGCTGGCGCAGTTTCCGATGGTGGGCACGGTCAGCTTCACCACGCTGCTGATCTGCCGCGTGATTCTCGGCGCCGGCGAAGGTCCGGCGGCGTCTGTCGCCGTGCATGCGATCTACAAATGGTTCCCCGACGAGAAGCGGACGCTGCCGACCGCGATCCTGGCGCAGGGCTCGGCGTTCGGCGTCATCCTCGCGGTGCCGGCGCTGAACTGGGTAATCGTCAATCACAGTTGGCACTACGCTTTCGGCGCGCTTGGTGTCGTCGGCCTGATGTGGGTGGCGGCGTGGCTCGTCATGGGCAAGGAAGGGCCGCTGGTCCAAACGGTGGCGATGGCCGAGGCCGATCCCCGCATTCCCTATTTGCAGCTATTGACCTCGCGCACCTTCATCGGCTCCTGCGCGGCGGCCTTCGGCGCCTACTGGGCGCTGTCGCTGGGATTGACCTGGTTCACGCCCTTCATTATCAAGGGTCTCGGCTTCTCGCAAAACGACGCGGGATTGATTTCGATCCTGCCCTGGGTGTTCGGCGCCACCATCGTGCTGCTTACCGGGTGGATTTCGCAGGTGCTGATGGCGCGCGGCATGTCCACCCGCGGCGCGCGCGGCGTGCTCGGTTCGGTGCCCCTGATCGTCGGCGGCTTGATCCTTGCAACTCTTGCGTATGTCGATCATGCGGGGCTGCGCATTGCCGTGCTCGTGATCGGAACAGGGCTCAGCGGATCGATCTATGTGGTCTGTCCGCCGATGCTGAGCGAATTCACGCCGGTGTCGCAGCGCGGCGCGGTGATCGCGATCTTTGGCGCGATCTACACGCTCGCCGGCATTGTCGCGCCGGCGGTAATGGGCAGCGTGATCCAGCACGCGGGCGGACTGCTCGAGGGCTACATGACCGGCTTCACCATCAATGCGGTGGTGATGGTCGTATCCGGACTGCTCGGCCTGCTCTTGCTGTGGCCCAACACCGAGCGCGCGCGCCTGATGACGCAAGTCGGGCAACCGAAGTTCGCGTGAGGGAATGGCTCACTACAAGCTTCATTGCAATGGCGGCTCGGGCAATTCTTACAAGCTGGCGCTCTATCTGAATTGCGCCGGCCTTGATTGGGAGCCGGTCGGGGTTGATTTTGCCGGCGGCCAGACACGGGATCCGAACTGGCGGGCCGGCACCAATGCGATGGGTGAAGTCCCGGTGCTCGAAGTGAACGGGAAGAAAATGTCTCAGTCGGGTGCGATTCTGATTTGGCTGGCCGAGACTACCGGCAAGTTCGCTCCCGTCGGCCCCGACGAGCGTTTCGAGGCCTTACGATGGATTTTGTTCGATAATCACAAGTTCACGAACAACTATGCGATGCACCGATTTCAGAACTCGTTGACGGCGGAGCCGGTGCATCCCGCAATACTGTCCTTCCTGAGATCGCGCGTGGAGGCCTCCTGTTCGATCGTCGACAAGCACCTGATGGATCGTCCCTTCGTGCTGGGCGACAGGCCGACCATCGTGGATTTTTCCATGGCAGGCTACGTTTATTATCCTTCGGAGGAGACTGGCTTCGACATAGAGGCCGATTTTCCGGGGCTCCATGCCTGGCGTAAGCGCATTGCAGGTCTGCCGGGCTGGAAGCCGCCTTACGAACTCATGCCGGTGGGATCGTCTCCGCCCGTCCGGGTGACCCCACCGGCCTCTTAAGAAAAACGCGCATCAAGCGGCATACGCTAACTGGCTGCTGCGCCTAACTGCGGCTGGCTTCCTTGCGCGCCGCGTACCAGACGACCTGGTCGCGCGCCGGTTGCCGATCCCAGGCGTTGCGTTACTACGCCGGAGACGATGGTGGCGTCGTAGCCGTCGACCTGCTGCAGCAAGCGGCGGCCGCCGACCGGCAGGTCGTAATGCACTTTCGGCGGATGCAGATGCAGTCGGTCATAGTCGATGACATTGACATCGGCCTTGTAGCCCGGCGCGATCAAACCGCGATCGGAGAGGCCGACCGACAGCGCGGTCTTGCGCGACTGCGCCGCCACCACGAAGGGGATCGAGAGTTTCTCGCCGCGCGTGCGGTCGCGCGTCCAGTGCGTCAGCAGATAGGTCGGGAAGCTCGCATCGCAGATGATGCCGCAATGCGCGCCGCCGTCGCTCAGTCCCGGCACCGAATGCGGATCGGTCAGCATTTCCCGCGTGGCGTCGAGATTGCCGTCGGCATAATTCAGGAACGGCACGTAGAGCATGCCGCGGCCCTCGTCCGACAGCATCGCGTCATAGGCGAGCTCTTCCGGCTGCCGTCCCTGGCGGCGGGCCTGTGCGCCCAGCGTGTTTTCCGGCGGCTGTTCGTAGTCCGGGGGGTCGCCGAGCAGGTACATCTTGTCGTAGTTGGGCCGGAAGAACAGCGGATCGTCGGTCGCAGTCGCCGTCTCGCGCAGGATCGCCGCGCGCATTTCGGGCTGGTGCAGCCGCCTGAGCCGCTCGGCCAGCGGCAAATGCGCGATCGCCTTGTAACTCGGATGGGTCTGGAACGGGTTGCGCGACAGTTCCAGTCCGAGCAGCAATCCGACCGGGCGCGCGGCGATCTGCGCGGTGATCGAAAGCCCCCGGGCCGAAGCTTCGCCGATGCTGTCCAGCGTCTGGCGCCAGCTCCGCGGCGCCTTGTCGTTCTGCGTGATTGAGAACGAGATAGGGCACCTGGTGTTTTCCGCCACCCGCAGCATCATCGGCAGGTCTTCATGCAGGGTGGAGAGATCGAGCACGAATTGCAGCACGCTGCGGCCGACGCCATGCATCGCGCCGGCGATCGCGGTCAGTTCGTCCTCGCCCGCCTTCAGGGTCGGCGTGAAGTCGCCGGTGGAGGTTCGATGATTGAGCGTGCGCGAGGTCGAAAAACCTAGCGCGCCGGCGCGGACTGCTTCGCCGGCGAGCGCGGCCATCGCCTTGTTGTCTTCGGACGTGGAGGGATCGCGGCGGGCGCCGCGCTCGCCCATCACATAGACCCGCAGCGCCGCGTGCGGAAGCTGCGCGCCGATATCCACGTCGAAGCTGCGCTGCAACAGCCAGTTCATGTAGTCCGGAAAGCTTTCCCAGGCCCAGGGAATGCCCGCGCTGAGCACCGGCTCGGGGATGTCCTCGACGCCTTCCATCAACTGGATCAGCCGCTGATGATCCGAAGGCCGGCAGGGCGCGAAGCCGACGCCGCAATTGCCCATGATCGCCGACGTGACGCCGTTCTGCGACGAGGGCGTGATTTCGTGGCTCCAGGTGACCTGGCCGTCATAATGGGTGTGAACGTCGACGAAGCCCGGCGTAACTAGTTTGCCTTTGGCGTCGATCTCTTCCTTGCCCTTGCCCGAAATGCGGCCGACCTCGGAAATACGGCCGCCCGTGATCGCCACGTCCGCCTCGAACAGCTCGCCGCCAAAACCGTCGGCAATGGTGCCGCCGCGGATCACGAGGTCTGGATGGTCGGCCATGGCGTTTCCCCGGGTTCTGTTTTGTTGCCGCATCATGGGTTGTCCCTGGACGCTGTCAACCGCCGCGGGTGAAGCTCAGGACTGCAAAACCCTTGCCTCCGCTTCCTCGGAATCGCCTTGCGGGCTGCGCTCGGTAATCAGCGCCAGCAGCACGGTGAGCACCATGAACACCACGGAGGCGCCGAACACCCAGTGCGGCGCGCCCTGGTCCATGATCCAGCCGAACAGCAGCGGGCTGACGATGCCGCCGAGATTGAAGCCGGTCGAGACGATGCCGAAGGCCCGGCCGGCCGCGCCCGGCGGCGCCGCGTCGCGCACCAGCATGTCGCGCGAGGGCGCGATCACGCCGCCGAGGAACCCCGCCATTGCCATTGCCGCGGTCAGCAGCGGCGACGGCAGATTGAGGGTGGCAATGGCGAACACGATGACGGCATTGATGGCGAAACAGGCGGCCGCGACCTGGCCGTGACGCCTTGTGCGGTCGGCTAGAAAGCCGCCCGCGAGCACGCCGACGGCGCTAAAGCCGAGAAAGGCCGTGAGTGCGATGTTGGCTGATGAGAACGACGCGCCATAGCCTCCCATCAACGCCACCACACCGAAATTGCCGATGCCGGCGTTGGACAGGCTGAGCAGCGTGAAGAACGCCGTCAGCACGATCAGGGCCGGCGTAACGATGTTCTGCTTCGGCGGATGCACGCCGTCGACCTCGCGATCGGCGGCGCTGGCGTCGGGAAGGCCGCCGGCGATCAGCACCAGCGCGACCAGCGGCCCCACGGCGCCGGCGACGATCAGGGCGCCGAGGCCTCCGGTCACGCCGACCAGCGCGGCGACGATCGCGGGCGCGACCGCGCCGCCGGCATATCCGGCAAAGGTGTGGATCGAGAAGGCCCGGCCCATCCGCGCTTCGTCCATGTGCGCGGCGAGGATTGCATAATCGGCCGGGTGATAGACGCTGTTGGCAAGCCCGAGCAGCACGGCGCTTGCGATCAGCCAGGAATAGCTCAGATGCACGCCCAGCATGATGAGCGCGAAACCGCCGACGGCGAGGCCGATCAGCAGCACCTTGCGCGCGCCGATATGATCGGCAAGATAGCCCATCGGGGCCTGCGTCAGGCCGGAGACCACGGCGGACACGGTCAGCGCGAATCCGAGTTCGATATAGCCGACACCAAGCTGGGCCTTCAAAAACGGGAACAGCATCGGCAGCACCAGCAGATGAAAATGGCTGACCCAATGCGCGATCGAAATCAGCACCAGGGTGCGCAGCGCAGTGTCCGACTTCGCTTGTTGCGGTGCAGCTAAAACGTCGACCATGTCCTGGACAAAACCCCGTTCATCCCAACGCCCCGGCAGGGCCCGCCGAAATTACCGGCTGGCGGTTATTTGTCCATGAATAGTGCTGCATGGCAGCCGCTTGTGGAGCGGGCCAGAAACAGCATTTGCCCCGGTTGCTCGTCGGCACCGAGCCCCACGCCGGCAAACACCTGCTCGACCTCAACACCCTTCGGCTGATCGAGAGCGCGGATTTCGGCTTACAGAACCATTATAGCGGTTCGTCGTCTTCGCCATCGCGGTCATGCTTCGGAGTGGCGATGTCGCCGTCTTCGTAGTCGTCGTCTTCGATCCGCTTCGGCGCCGATTTTTTGGACTTGTCATTGTCCTTGCTGGGAGGCTTGCTCTTTTTGCCGGTCATACCCATGTTTTTCCCTTAACCCGAACAATCGAAGTCTTGCGCGGCGAAGTGGCATCGCCTAACGCAGCGACGTCAATCTCGTCGCCCTCATGGCTATATTAACCTCAGCCGGACAAACTTTCCCGCCTTTTTCCCGCCTTTAGTGTAAAGGGAGGCGCAACAAGGAGCCAAGATGAAGAAGCCAAAGATCGAAGCAGAAGAACAGCAGCCGCGCAAAGTCATTCGCGCCGACAAGGCGCCAACCTCAGGCTATTCGCTTGTTGTGGACGGTCACTTCAAGTCGCACCACGACACCGTCGAAGCCGCCGAAGAAGCGGGTATGGCCTTGAAGAACAAATTTCCGATGCTTCAGGTGCAGGTCTACGACGCCGCGACCAAGACGCGGTCGATGGTGCAATGGCCGGTGCCGGCCTGATCTTCAGGTTCGGCGTCCGCCGCTTTGCTGGCCCGCCAGCCAATCCGACAATGCCGGAGCCTTTTCACCCGATTTCTTCGATGATTTGGCGCGGGCTTTTTTGGCCGCGGGCGGAGGCTCGGCGGCTTCCCGCGCGAGCCGCAAGGCCTTCAGCCTCGCCATATTGTCGAGCACGGCTTTCGCGGCGATATCCTGTTCGGACTTGCCGGCTTTGGCCTGACCGGGCTTGTTGAAGCGCGCATCGGCGCGGTTGTGATCTTGTTTGCTCATTTAAGTCGTCTTCTTTTTCTTCGGTTTGGCTTTGACCTTGGGCGCCGGCGGCGGATTGTCGCGTTCGGCGGCTTCTCTCGCCAGACGCTGCGCGCGCAAATCCGCCGTCCGTTTGCGGATAGCGACATCGGCCGCCGCAATCTCCGCCATCGCCTTGATGCCTTCGGCCTCCTGGGCGATCTTCCGGTTCAGCCGGATCTCTTTCAATTCGGCGGGGCTTTTCGGTTCGTCACTCATCAACTGCCTCAATACGTCCGGCGCGCATCGACGGGCGGCGACCGGTTTGTGGCATCTTACCATGCATTGGAGCGATAAGTTCGCTTCTTTGGGTCGGAATCGTCTAAAATGCGCCCCTTTCGGGCCGAATCTGCCATCGTGGTGAAGAGCTGCCGCCCGACCGGAACCTTTGGGGGCGGCGGCCGATAAGTTTCATGCGTTCGTTTGATGGGCCAGTCTTCAATAATCCTCTAAAATACCGGTGAGGTCCTCTGCCATGGATCTTGCTTTTGTGGCCTGCCGCCGGCCGAATGAAATGGATGTGCGTGAGAATGGTTAACGCATCGCGAATCGTCTCGTTTCTGCCCTCGGCCACCGAAATGGTATGTGCCCTCGGTCTTGGTGACCGGCTGCTGGGCGTGACGCATGAATGCGACTACCCGCCGGAGATCGCAGGCAAGACGGTCGTTGTCCGTAACGTTCTTCCGATCGAAACGATGAGCCAGCCGGAAATCGATTCGGCCGTCACGCAAAGACTGCGCGATGGTCTGAGCCTCTATCGGGTAGACGAGACCCTGATGCGGGAAATCGCGCCCGATCTGATTCTGACGCAAGAGCTCTGTCAGGTCTGCGCTCCCTCCGGCAACGAAGTCTCGCAGCTGTTAAAGGTGCTTCCCAGCCAGCCGCAGATCTTGTGGCTCACACCGAAATCCCTCGAACAGATATTCGACAATTTGCGCGATCTTGGCGAGGCAACGGGCCGCTCCCACATCGCGGAAAACCTGATCGCGGAGGGCAGGGCCCGGCTTGAAAAGATCGAGGCGGCGGCGCGCGCTGCTCCGTCGCGGCCAAGAGTCTTCTGCATGGAATGGATGGATCCGGTCTATTGCTGCGGCCACTGGGTTCCGGAAATGGTTCGCATCGCGGGCGGTATCGACGGACTGGGGCGCGAGGGCACGGATTCCGTTCGCATACCATGGCAAGACGTTCTCCAGTGGAAGCCCGAGGTGTTGATCGTCATGCCTTGCGGCTTTGGTCTGGAAAAGGCCGCCGATCAGGCGCGAATGCTGGCCAGCTACCCTGGCTGGGCCGATCTGCCGGCGGTGGGCGACGGCCGCGTTTATGCGGTGGACGCGAACGCCTATTTCGCGCGACCGGGACCGCGGGTCGTTGAGGGAACAGAGCTGCTGGCCCATCTCCTCCATCCCGGCTTGTTCGAATGGAAGGGTCCTCCCGGCGCGTTTCGGAAGCTGGGGTAAGAGACTGAGGCGGCCGAATAGCCGGCCGCCTCCATGGAAGCGGCCGGCGCGTTGCCTGGACGTGTTGCCGTGCGGCTTCTAATTCACCCCATAGCTGGCAACGCGGATACCACCATAGACCCCGAGACCCGGCTGCAGAAAGCCGGTCGGGTTCTGGTAATGGACGTTGAACAGATTATCGACGCGGCCGAACACCTTGAGCTGGTCGGTCACGGCGTAGTCGGCCGCCACATTGATCACGGCGTAACCCGGCGCCAGCAGGCGCGGGATGCTGAAATCGCGATTCGCGTCTATGAAACTGCCGGTGTGCAGCACGGTAGCCGACAATGTGAGCGGATCGATCGGATTCCAGATAAGGTTCGCGCTCCATTTTTCCTTGGGCCGCCGCAGCAGTTCCAGTCCGGTCATCGCATCGACGGTACGCGTAAACGTGTAGTCCGCGCGAACCCGGATACGGTCGGTGATGGTGGCGGCCACGAAATTCTCGGTGCCTTCCGTGGTCGCCCTTCCGACGTTGACATTGGTGCTGCTGAAAGTCGTGGGATCAACCACGCTCTGAATCAGGTTCGTGATGTCGTTGTGGAAATAAGTCGACCCGAAGCGGAGGCGATCGTTGAACAAGGGTTGCTCGAAGCCGGCGTCGTAGCCGACGCTTTCCTCGGGCTTCAGGTTCGGGTTGGCGAAGAAGAAGAACGCAGGAAAGCTGACGAAAAGCTGGTTCAGCGTCGGCGCCTTGAAGCCGGTGCCGTAGCTTCCCTTGAGCTTGGTCTCGGTGAACGGAACGATCACCGCGGGAGCGATGCGCAAAGTAGGGTGCTCGCCAAACCGGTCGTTGTCGTCCTGCCTGATATTCTCGACCAGAAACACGCGGTTTGCGAACTCCGATTGCAATTCCATGTAGCCCGCTTTGTTGACGTTTTGCGCCGACACGGTCGATGTCTGCAACGTCTCGGTCTCATGTTCGGCGCCGACGATGAAAGTGTTATGCGGCGTGAGCTGGGTGACGGTGTGCCAGTCGTATTTCACCCGATCGCCGGTCGCGATTGTCGGCGCGACATCGCCCGGCGAAATGTTGTAGTTCCAGTTATTGGAGTAGTTGACACCGAAATAGTTCTTGATGCGGCCGTCGAGCACGGACCAGACGGCCTCTTCGCGCGTGAAAAGCTGGTGCACGATCTGCGTGCTCTGCGCGGCGGCCGGAAAACTCGCAAACGTCACCGGGTCGAATGCATCGCCGGTAAAATGCAGGGTCGCGTCGGTGTAGCGCACGACCGCGTTCAAGGTCAGGTTTTCGCTGACGTCTGCGCCGAGCTTGGTCGAGTACGTCATGTTGTCGTAGCTGTTGCCGATGGCTTTTTGCCCCGGCGGCAGCAGCTCCAGCGGCGTTACCGGAATGTCGGTGGCGCTGAAATGCGCGGCAGTGAAGGCGTAGTTGATCCGGTCCTGCGCCCCGCTCAGGCCCACGGTCTGGTTGAACGTGCCGAACGAGCCGCCTTCGATCGTTGCCGTCGCGCGGGGAGGGCCTTCACCCTTCTTGGTAATGAACGAAATCACGCCGCCGAGCGCGTCGGCGCCGTAGAGCCCGCCTTGCGGGCCGCGCAGGACCTCGATCTGCTGGATATCCGCCGTCAACAGCTGGCCCAGGTCGAACGAGCGATTCGGGTTGCTGGGGTCGCTGACATCGATGCCGTCGATCAGGATCTTGGTGTGATTCGAGTTCGTGCCGCGCATGAATACCGAGGTCAGGCCGCCGAGACCGCCGCTTTGCACGAGATTGAGTCCCGGCACGGTGGCGAGCGCATCGGGCGCGGTGCGGCGCTGGTCGCGCTCCATATCCTTGGCGGTGATGACCGTGACCGAACTCGCGATCTGATCGACCGGCGTCACCGTCGCGGTCGGGCTGACCACAACGGCCGTCTCCTTGCCGGGCGTCCCCGACGAATCAGCATCGGTGGGAGCTTGCCGAGCGGCGCGGACGGCGCGACGAGATACGGAAGGCTGTTCAGGCGCAGGCTCCGAGCGGGTCCTGCTTTGATCCGCGGGCGCCTGGACCTCGATGGTCGGAAGCAGGTTTGGAGACGCCGATTGCTGCGCGCGGGCGGCAGAAACACCCAGCGAAAGCGCGGGCACGAGAAAAGTGGAGGCAAGCCAATACTGGCGATGCCGCGTGGCGGCTTTGGTAAGGGAAGACATGGTTGGACCTCGGTATGACGTCAGTGGCACGTCACAGCGAACGAAGTCTCACCTTGGGCTTCCGCGCCTCAGGTGAAGCTAATGTCTGTACTCCCCGACCGACATCTTCGCGTGTGACCACGGCTGACGGCAGGTCTCCTGGCTCGCGGGTCGATACCCTTCGTCGCCTTCCCAGGACCGAGATTCCCAGTGGCATATGACGAAAGATTCACCGCTTACAGTTGCGGGGGCAGCCGCGGCATTGGGGAAGCTTCCCCGCACCGCATTCCCTTTTGATCCCCACACTGGGGAACCGTCGCCGGTATCTAGAAGTTTGCCAGGCGAAGAGTCAATGCCACCGTTTGGCCACGTGTGCCGCGCGCCGCGGGTGCGCATTTTGTTCGCCGACGCGGCTTGTGCGCGGTCTCAATCATTGTATGAGCATGGGACCTGAGGCGACCAGGTCGCCGCCTTTAGGAAGATGGATGAGCATTCAGAACGTCATGGCGACGGCTGACATCGCGGCGCGGCGGCGCGCCGGCGTGATGGCGGCGCTCGTGATGCTCGTCGTGCTGCTGGTGTTGATCTCGCTCGGCGTTGGACCGGTGCGGCTGTCGCCCGTGAGCGTGATCGATGCCCTGTTCGGCGGCGGCAGCGACGTGCAGCAGGTGATCGTGCGGGAAATCCGGCTGCCGCGCACGATTCTCGGGTTCGCGATCGGCGCGATGCTTGGGCTGTCGGGCGCCGCCATGCAGGGATTGCTGCGCAATCCGCTGGCCGCGCCCGAATTGTTCGGCGCGCCGCAATCGGCCGCGTTCGGCGCCGTGCTGGTGATCGCGTTCGGCCTCGCCGACGTGCGCTCCTATGCGCTTCCGGTCGCGGCGATCGCGGCCGCCTTCGCGTCGGTCTTTGCGCTGCTCGCGATCGCGGGCCGCAATGCCGGGCTGTTGATTCTGATTCTGGCGGGGCTTGCGATCTCGAGCCTTGCGGGTGCCGCGACCGCACTGGTGATGAACCTGTCCAGCAATCCGTTCGTCGTGCTCGAAATCACGTTCTGGCTGCTCGGCTCGCTGGACGACCGCAGTTTGCGCCACGTCGTGTTGGCGCTGCCGTTCATCGTTGCGGGCGCCGTCATTCTCCTGAGCCAGCGCCACGCCTTTCGCGTGCTCAGCCTGGGCGAGGAAACCGCGCAAAGCCTCGGCGTCGATGTCGGCCGGCTCAGGCTGATGGTGATATCAGGCGTCGCACTCGGCGTCGGCGGCGCGGTGGCCGTATCCGGCAGCATCGGCTTTATCGGTCTGGTGGCGCCGCATCTGATGCGGCCTTTGCTCGGCCACGATCCGGCGCGGCTGCTGGTGCCGAGCGCGCTCACCGGCGCTGCGCTGCTGCTGGCTGCGGATATCGCCGTGCGCATCATCCCGTCGACCAGCGATATCAAGGTCGGCGTCCTGACCTCGATCATCGGCGTGCCGTTCTTCCTCTATCTGATCATGCGCGAACGCCGCGCGCTGTCGGGAGGCGTCGCATGACCGATGTCGCCCTCGTCACCGCGCAGGGGCTTGCCGTCAAGCTGGCCGGCCGTGTCGTGCTGCGCGATGTATCGCTGTCCCTGTCGTCCGGCCATCTGGTGGCGCTGGTGGGGCCGAACGGCGCCGGCAAGACCACGCTGCTGCGCGGCTTGGCGGGGCTGGTGCCTTCGGAGGGCGTCATCCATGTGCGCGGCGACGCCCTGTCGTCGCTGTCGTTGCGCGAACGTGCCCGGCGCTTTGCGTATCTGCCGCAGGGCCACCTCGTGCACTGGCCCCTGCCGGCGCGCGATATCGTCGCACTCGGCCGCTATCCCCATGGTGCGACTGACCCGGCGCGATTGACGGCGAAGGATGCGGAGGCCGTGTTGCGGGCGATGCAGGCGGCCGATGTCATGGAATTCAGCGAGCGCCGCGTCACGGAACTGTCCGGTGGCGAGCGCAGCCGCGTCGCGCTGGCCCGCGCGCTGGCCGTGGAAGCCCCGGTCATCCTGGCGGACGAGCCGGTATCCTCGCTCGACCCGCGGCACCAGCTCGACGTCATGAAAACGCTGCGGGCGGCGGCCGACACGGGTGCGCTGGTGATCGTTGTAACGCACGATCTCGGCCTTGCCGCGCGATTCGCCGATACCGTTCTGGTGCTGTCGGACGGTCGTCTGGTGTCGCAAGGCGTGCCCGCGGAAGCCTTGTCCGGGCAGGTGATGGCAGAGGTGTTCAGAATCAGCGCCTATCGCGCCGAGTTTCAGCGCGAGGCCGTGATCGTGCCCTGGGCGGAAATCTGAGGGGGCGATGCGCGGGCGCTTCCGATTCGTGTCGAGACCGATCGCCGTCGCAGCCCTCGCGATGGTTGGCCTGTCCGCGCCGACGCTCGCGGCCCCATTGCTGCGAATCGTCTCGATGAATGTCTGCACCGATCAGCTTTTGCTGCCGCTGGCGGACCCCACGCAAATCCTCGGACTCAGCCGGTTTTCGCGCGACGCCTGGCAATCCTGGGCGTCGCAAGACGCGCGCCGTTATCCGAGCCTGTCAGGCGGCGCCGAGGATGTGCTGGTGCTCAAGCCCGATGTCGTGGTCGTCAGCCAGTTCGACAAGCGCTCGACTCGGGAGCTTCTGAAGGCGCAGGGGTTGCACCTTGCCGAATTTTCGCTGCCGCGCAATCTCGACGAAGTTAAAGCGCAAATCCGCCAGATGGGCGAGGTCGTCCAGCACGGAGATCGCGCGGAAGCTGAAATCGCCCGGCTTGATGCGGCGATGGCGCGGGCACGCCGGGCGGTGGTGGAAAAGCACTATTCGGTGCTACCGGTGTCGCGGCGCGGCTGGGTGGCCGGCAGCGACAACCTGGTCAGTTCGCTGTTGAGCGAGACCGGGCTTTTCAACGCAGCCTCCGAACTCGGCGTCGGTGGCGGCGGTCTCGTCTCGCTCGAGGAAATCGTGAAGGCAAAGCCCGATTTTTTGCTGGTGTCGGAGGCCGGCGACCGCGCCGAGGATGACGGCAGCGCGTTTCTGCTGCATCCGGCGCTGGAGCGTTTCTATCCGCCTTCAAAGCGCATCGTGATTCCGGAGCGACTGACAGTGTGCGGCGGCATGATGCTGGCGGATGCGCTCGACGCGCTGGTGAGCGAGTTGTAGCGGGTCAGCCGTTAACGCGATCCGGCAAACTCTCTCGTCGTCCCTGCGAAAGCATGGACGACGGCTCGTTCGATCTCATCCCGTCAGCACCGGGCCGCCGGCCTTCTTCCAGGCGTCGATGCCGCCGGCGATATGCGCGGTGTTGGCAAGGCCTGCTTCCCTGGCGGCGGCGACCGCCATCGCGGAGCGCTCGCCGAAGGCGCAGAAGAACACGATGCGGCGGCCGGTTGCCGCGGCCACCTCGCGCAACATGCCGCCGGACTGCAGGTTTTCGCCGATCGCAGGATAGGGCGCGTGCAGCGCGCCCGGAAGCGTGCCGTGCTTGGCGCGCTCGCTGTTTTCGCGGAGATCGACCAGCAGAATGTCCGGCCGGCCGAGGCTGTCGATCGCCTCGCGGGCGGTGAACGAGAGGCCCTGCTTGGCGAGATCGTCCTGGTGCAGGCCGACATGCATGTTGGCCGGCACCGCCACATCCATCATCTTCGGATTGGGCAGCTTCAGATTGGCCATCAGCTCGATATATTCATCCACCGAGCGCACCTGCAGCCGCGGATTGAAGCGCTTCTCCTCGCCGATGGTGGAGACGGTGTCGCCTTTATAGTCATGGGCGGGAAATACCATGGTCTCCTCCGGCAGTTTCAATAGGCGGTTGAAGATGGAATCATACTGCTCCCGCGCGCTGCCGTTCTGGAAATCGGTGCGGCCGGTGCCGCGGATCAACAGCGTATCGCCGGTGAAGACGCGGTCGCCCATCAGGAAGCTGTAGGAATCGTCGGTATGGCCGGGCGTGTACATCACGTCGAGCGTGAGGCCCTCGATCGTCACCTTGTCGCCCTCGGCGACCCGCATCGCCACCACGTCGGCCTTGCTCTGTTCGCCCATGATGGTGACGCAATGGGTGCGGTCGCGCAGTTCGCCCAGGCCCGTGACGTGGTCGGCATGCAGATGGGTATCGACCGCCTTGACCAGCTTGAGATCGAGTTCGCGCAACAGCTGGCAGTAACGGTCGACCTTTTCGAGCACGGGATCGAGGATCAGCGCCTCGCCGCCGGCGCGGCTCGCCAGCAGATAGCTGTAGGTGCCCGAAACGCTGTCGAACAATTGGCGAAAGATCATGATCGGCGCTGCCTCGAAATCAAACTAAACGAAATTTTACGGCCGGACATAGCTCCAGCCCTGTTCCTGCAATTCCATCAGGTGGACAACGCCGGACGGGACGATGGTGGCGTCAGCCACGACCGAGATCGCGTGGCCCTCCGCCTTCTCCATGCCCTGCTTGGAGTTGTTGCAGGCCGAAAACTGGATCTTGCCGGGAAATACCATGTCCTTGAGCCGCCTGATGCGGTCCTCCACCGGCGAGGTGTCGGCGCGCAGCATGTGCAGGCCGGGGCCGCAGGTGACGATGTCGACGTCTTCGTTCTTGCCGCGATAATATTCGATGATGTTGTTGGCGTTGTTCAGCGCGAGATTCATCACCTGTGGATCGTTCTGGTCGACCTGGATGGCGATGTGGTGCGGCTTGCCGTCGGCGGCGAGGCCGGGTGAAGCAAACGCCATCGCAATCACGACCAGGGCCGCGCAACGCTGCAGAAAACCGCGCATGATGAAACTCCGTTATGGCCGAACCAATGTATAGCCGTTTTCCGTCAATGCCAGGATCTGCCCGACGCCGACCTGAACCGGGGTCGCGATGGGGATGATATCCGGCCGCTTGCCGGTTTCGCGTTCGATGGTGTCGACGGTGTTCAGGCAGACATCGAAGCGCACGCCTTGCGCGACCAGGCTTTCCACCAGCTTGCGGTTGGGGTTTTCGCTGCGCAGCAAGTCGATGCCGGGACCGAACGTCACCACCTCGATCGCGACCTTGTCGGGATCATACGCCTTCAGCAGATTGTAGGCGACGCTGATCACGAGACTTTGTTTCTTCGGATCATTGTCGGAAAGTTGCAGCGCGATGCGGTGCTCGGCGAAAGGCTTGTCTGGCAGCGTCGCCGGCTGGGCAAGGGCAGGCGAGATCGTTGCCGTCGCCAACGCCGCCATCACGGCGCCGCACAAGGCGTCGAGGGCCGAGCGTCGATGTCCGGCAAAATCTGTCATGGGTGTTCTGCGATCCCTGGATTGTCGTCGACACCCTTCAACGCGACACCGGTGCCGCGCGCCGCTGCCATTTTTCCGGACGCAAGGTGCTTGGCGAAGACGTCCCACACCGGCTTGCCCTGCTGTGCGTTGACCGAAGCCCATCCGGCCACCTTGTAGCTCTTGGTGGCCTCGAGCGGGCGGCTGTTGTCGAGCTTCAGGTCGGAAATCCGCCGCCCGACGCTTTCGGCCGGCGTGCAGGTATAGGTAAAACCGCCGACGCGAACCATGTCGCCGCCCTGCTGATGGTAGGGGTCGGCATTGAAGAGATTGTCGCAGACGTCCTCGAGGATATCCTTGATCTGGCTGCCGGTCATGGTCAGGATATAGGTTTCCGGATAGCTGATTGCGGTTTCCGTCAGCACGTCCTCCATCGTCATCGGCTGGCCTGGCAATATGCTGTTGCCCCAGCGAAAACCCGGCGACAGCGCGATCTCGGCGTCGAATTCGCTGCGCAGCGCGTCGCAGATCAATTGATCCACGGTGCCGCCGAAATTGCCGCGGCGATAGAGCAGCCGATCGGAGGTCGCGATCTTTTCGGCATAGGCCGCCGCATGAGGCGTGCGCATCTTTTCGATCAGCCCCGCCATCGCCGCGTCCGGCTTCAGCAATTCCGAGAACACCGGCAGCAGACGGTAGCGCGCGTCGGCGACCCGGCCCTTTGTCAGTTCGAGATCGAGCACGCCGAGAAATTTTCCGCTGGATCCGGCATTGGTGACGAGCGTTGAGCCGCCGGGATTGGTGACGGGGATCGGCTGCGGCACGGCGTCGTGGGTGTGGCCGCCCAGGATGACGTCGATGCCGGTGACGCGGCTTGCGAGCTTGAGATCGACGTCCATGCCGTTATGCGACAGCAGCACCACGGCATCGACCTTGTCGTTGCTCCGCAAGCCGTCGACCAGCTTCTGCAATTCCTCGTCGCGAATGCCGAACGTCCAGTCCGGCGTGAATCGCCTGGGATGCGCGATCGGCACATAGGGAAACGCCTGCCCGATCACCGCGACACGGTAGCCGCCGATTTCCTTGATGGTGGCCGGCTTGAAGACACGCCCGGAGGCGGGATCGAATGCCTTGGCGTCGTTGAAGGCGGCTTCCTCCGTGAGGAAGACGTTCTGCGCCAGGAATTCGCCCTTGAAGCGCTCGAGATTGGCGCGCAGCGCCGCCTCGCCATAGGTGAATTCCCAGTGCCCGGTCATCGCCTCGATGCCGAGCAGGTTGGCGGCCTCCACCATGTCGGAGCCCTGCATGGTGTTGGCGAGCCCGGTGCCCTGCCAGAGGTCGCCGCCATCGAGCAGCAGCGAGCGGCCTTGTCCGGCGTCGCTGCGCAGCCGGTCGATCAGGGTCTTCAGATGCGCGAAGCCGCCGAGCCTGCCGAACCGGGCGGCGGACTTCTCGAAATCGAGAAAGGTGAACGCATAGGCGTCGGCACTGTCGGGCGCGATGCCGAAGCGCTCCAGAAAGGCGCGGCCGACCAGATGCGGCGGCTTGCCGGCCATCGCGCCGATTCCGAGATTGACGCTGGGCTCGCGAAAATACACCGGCAACAGCTGCGCATGGGTGTCGGTCATGTGCAGGATGCGCACATTGCCGAACCGTTCGAAATCGTAGACGCTGACGTTGTCGGCGGCGCGCGCGAATCGCGGCAGTGCCGGCGAGAGCGCTGCGGCGCCCGCAAGGGCAATAAATTCCCGGCGGCGGATGGTCATGCGAGTTCTCTCCGCCTTCAAAAGGGACGCTAGCGAATTTCGAGCGCTTTCCAGGCTTCTTTTTCGCTGGTCGCCTGATATGTCGAGGCTTTTGCCAATGCTTCGGCTTCCTTCGACGACGCGACGGCCGCGTCGAAGTCGCCCTTGTCGGCGGACTTTTTCGCATCCGCCAAGGCCGCCGCCGTCGTGGTCCATTGATTGCGCAAGGCGGCCGCCTCCTTGTTGGCGGCTTCGGCCGCGGCATAGGCGGCCTTGAAATCGGCTTCGGAGCTTGCGGCCAGCGCCGACGTCACGCCTGCGATCAGCATAATTGCGGCCAGCGCGAGGGCGGATTTTGGCATGTTACCTCTCATGGCCGCGCTCCCGGGCCGGAGATCGGCAGGCCGTTGCTGACATAGGACAGGTAATATTCGAGATCGCGGTACTCGTCGGACTGCGGCTCCAGCGGCACGCCGCGAATCTGGCTGTTGCAGGTGGTGAACCGCCGGCTGGTCGTACCCATGCCGCCCCATTCGGAGCGGTAGATCGGCATCGCATTCAGTATCCCGAGCGCGGGCGCCAGCACTTCGGCGCGAATCCGCTCGCCCGGATTCTGCACATGGCAGCTCGCGCAGGAGAAATTGAGCTGGCCGCGCCGCGTGTAGAAATAGCGCTTGCCGTTTTGATAGGCCTCGAGCGCGCGGGGATCGCCGGGGATCTTGATGTCGAACGGCTTGCCGCGCGAGGTGAAGGCCATATAGGCCGTCAGTGCCGCCATTTCGTCCTTCACATAGGAGAACGGCGCCTCGCCATTGGCCTCGCGGCAACGGTTCAGCGCCAGCTCGAGCGTGACGACCTTGCCTTCCTTCTCGTCGAAGTAAGGATAGTTCTGCCGGATGCCGATGCCCTGATTGGGGAAGCAATCCGCATAGCTCTTGCCGTTCTTGAACGGTTTCGCAAACATCTCCTTGCCCAGATCGAGCGAGAAATCGTAGGGCGGGAACTGTTCCTTCTCTTCCCATTGCCGGTGCATGTCCTCGTTCATAGAGTATGGACCGTTGACGAAATCATCCAGCTTCAGCTTGGGAAACTTCTCGGTGAAGAATTTCTGGAACGCCTTGGCGTCGGCGACCGGGTCGGGCGTGTCGGCGGCAATTGCGAACTGCACGGCGCCAAACGAGAGCGCTGCCAACGCGAGAGCGGCTGAGGCCAATTGGATCGCAGATCGCACGTTCATTTCTCCGCTCACAATGCGTCAAGACAACCTAGCCGAACGCCTTTACTGAATTTTCGCCGTGGTGGTATCGCTGGCGCCCTTGTTGTCGACCCAGCTGATCTTCAGGTCGTCGCCCTTCTTGCCGCCCTTGAAACTGAACTTGAGGTAGGGGTCCTTGGAGACCGCCGGTCCCCAGTTGGCGAGAAACACGTTCTTGCCGTCATATTCGAAGGTCAGCTGCTGGATGAAGCGCGGCGGAATCAGATCGCCCTTGGCGTCCTTGACATAGCCGGAATCCATCGGGTGCTGGATCAGCGCCTGGACTTCGGTGGTCTCTCCGCTCGAGGTCGCGCGCACGCGAATGGTCGATGCCATCGTAATTCTCCTTCAGTCATAATTTTGCGCATGATCTTGTCGGAAAACCGGTGCCCACTTTGCACTTACGTGGCCCTCCGGGTCCGGATCATGCGCGCTAGCCGCCGCAGCCTCCGACGGTGACTTTGACTTCCTTGCTGGTGCTGTAAAGCTTGCCACCGGCCTCGACGATCGCGATGACGTTGGTGGTCTTTGCCATTTTCAGGCGACTGGCGACGCTCGGCAGGGTGCCGGCCGGAATCTGGTAGGACGCCGCCAGCGCGTTGGGGTTTTCCGCGACCAGAATGGCGATCGAGGTGACGTCCGCAAGCGTCGAACTCACCGAGATCGGAACCACCGCGCCGTTCTCGGCGATCTCCGGCGCGTCCATCTTGACCTTGTCCGACGCTTCGGCGGTCTTGCCGTAGAGCGCCTTGACGGCGTCCGCGTCGCTCTTCTGCCTGAAGGCGTCCTCCGGATATTTATCGTTGGCCGCGGCAAAGGCCGGCACAAGGCTGAACGGAAGGTTGCCGAGGCCGATCAGCGCCACGGTTGTCGCGCCTTTCAGGATCAGGCGCCGCGTCGCCGGGAAGCCGTCGTGAGTGGTCGTCATTCTATTCTCCTCAAAGGCGGCTCGCCGTCAGAGCGTCTGCAGGAAATCCACCACCGCGTTGATCTCCTGTTCGGTCAACATCCGGTTTCGTCCGAACGGAGGCATCACGGTCTGCGGGTTGCGCTTGGTTTCATCGGTGACGATCGCGACGAGGTCGTTGCGATCCGGATATTTGCTTTTGATATTCTTCAGTTCCGGCCCGATGGTGCCGGGAAGGTCGCCACCCTTGATGACGTGGCAGGTCAGGCAATTGCCCTTGCCGCGATCGAAGGCGAGTTTCTGGCCGTCGGAAGCCGCGGACTGCGCCAGCGCGGGGCCTGCCGAGGCCAGCACGCCGATCGTCAGCGCCAGCGCGGCAATCAGGACAGGCCTGGTCGAGGGATGGTTGATCACGGCGTTTCCAGCGGGTTCTATTTCGGTTGCATGGTGTCGAGCGGCCCGGTCGTGCGTGGCGTCAGGCCGTCGCCTTCGGCCGTCGAGCTGATCTTGACGCCGGCGGGGTCGACACATGCGTTCATGCACGGCCTGGAAATTGTATCAGGTCTTGGGTCGGTCCAGATGAAATTGTCGCGGTTGGGCATTTTGACTTTCGGCAAACTGTCGCGGTCGGCAACGAAGTCATTGGAAACGAGGTCGTTGAGGTTCAGAATATAGGCTGTCAAAGCATAAACGTCATCCGCAGACAATGTGTGCGGGGCGGGCATCGGCATGGCGCGGTTAATGTAATCGAACAATGTCGGCGCAAACGGCCAATAGCTGCCGACCGTGAGCTCCGGACGGTCGTTTTTGAGCGTCCCGGCGCCGCCCACGAGTTTGGGAAAGCGGCCTTCGCCCTCGCCGAAAGTTCCATGACAGGCGGCGCATTGGTCGGCAAATACCTCGGTGCCCCGCTCAACCCCGCCTTTTCCGGGCGGCAGGCCAGTGCCATCGTCGCCGCGCGCGTCGATATCCCAGCCGGCGATCTGCGCGGGCGTGGCGGTCTTGCCGTAGCCGAAATGCCCGGGCTCCGCCGCGCCTGCGAAGCTGCCGAAAGCAGCGATCACGCCAGCGCCGAGCAGCAGGGAAAGTTTACGCGAGCTGCACATCGAATACGCTCCCGTCCGGCTTGACCTGCCAGGTCTGGATCGAATTATTGTGATAGACCGAATTCGAGCCGCGTTGCTTGCGCAGCGCCGCGATCGTCGGTTGAACGTAGCCGGTTTCATCGATCACCCGCGATTCCAGCAGCGCCGGCTGGCCATCCCACTGCCACGCAAACGTGAATTTCGTCAGCGCTTTTGACAGCACCGGCTCATGCAGCCGCGCGCTCTGCCAGTTGACGCCGCCGTCAGTGGAGATGTCGACCCGCTTGACCTTGCCGTTGCCGGTCCACGCCAGTCCCCTGATTTCATAAAGACCCGGACCGGCCAGCGGCTTTTCCGGGCAGGGGAAGGTGATGACGGATTTGGCGTCGATCAGCCAGGTGAAGCCACGCGAGGTGCCGTCCGGCATCAGATCGGTGTATTTCGAGGTCTCTTCGCGGGAGAACCAGGGCTTGTCGCCGAGTTTGATGCGCCGCAGCCATTTGATGTTGACGTTGCCTTCCCAGCCCGGCACCACCAGTCGCAGCGGATAGCCTTGCTCCGGTCGCAGCGCCTCGCCGTTCTGCGCGTAGACCACGAGGCAGTCGTCCAGGCATTTGTCGAGCGGCAGGCTGCGGTTCATATGCGCGCCGTCGGCGCCCTCGACCAGCACCCATTTTGCCTCTTTCTTGATTCCGACCTCTTCCAGCAGCGTCGACAGCCGAACGCCGGTCCATTCGGCGCAGGAGATCATGCCGTGATTGAACTGCAGCGAATTGACCTGCGCGGCGCGCCATTCCATGCCGCCATTGGCCGGGCATTCGATGAAGTGGATCCGCGTCACCTGCGGAAAACGTACGATGTCCTTCATGGTGAGGATCAGCGGACGATCGACCAGGCCGTGGATCATCAGCCGGTGCTGATCCGGATCGACGTCCGGCCGTCCGGCGTGATGGCGCTCGAAGAACAGGCCGTTCGGGGTGATGATGCCGTGCAGATCCTGCAGCGGCGAAAAGCTGACGGACGATTCGGTGCCGGCGGTGAGCCACGGCACGTTGCGCCGGATCACGCCGGCCTCGAAGTCGGCGGGCCGGCCATAGGGCCGGTCCACCACGCCGGGGCCGAGCGATTGCGACCATGGCGGATCCGCCGGGGGAGACGCCGGCGCGGGTTCGGCGTTGCCTGATCTTACGCCCAGCGCGAGGCCGCCGGTCAGCGCGGCGCCCAAGCCCAGAACCGAACGCCGGCCAAGCCGCGGCGCGGTGCCGGCAGCGCTTGGTAGAACGGTCATGCTGCGCAGGAGGTCGGATCGCACGTTTTCTTCCCCTCGCGGCCTTGTTGCCGCGTCATTCATTCTTTTTTGCAGGGCTATCGACATTTGCTAATTTAGTCAATGCTAAATAAGAGCCGGCGCGGTAATGTGATGAAAATGGGCGCCGGCGCCGCGCAGGCCAATTCGGAAAAGCAAGCGATGAGAGCAGTTGCGACAGCGACGAGGATGGCCGCCGAAACCGGCGCCGACGACGCGGCGGCATTGAAGAAACTGGCAAAACAGGCCGGCGAAGCCGCGCAGTTGCTGAAGCTGCTCGGCAACGAGAAGCGTCTGCTGGTACTTTGCTTTCTTGCCGCGCGCGGTGAGATGACGGTGGGCGAACTCGTCGGCGTGGCAAAACTCAGCCAGTCCGCGCTGTCGCAGCATCTGGCGCGCCTGCGCGCCGACGGGCTGGTGACGTTCCGCCGGACCTCGCAAACCCTGCACTACCGCATCGCCGACAAGCGGGCGCTCCGCATCATCCAGGTGCTCAAGGAAATCTACTGCGGAACCATCAAGTGAAGCGACTTCTTGTCGCAGCCCTGCTCGCCGTATGCGCAGGCTTTGCGGCTGACGCGCAGACCGTTTCGCCTTATCCGCCCCTGACGATTCCGCTGAAGATCGATCAGGTTCCGGGCAAGCCGGTCTGGTACTCGACCGGGAATCCCGGCATTCCCGGCAAGGACAATGAAGGCAATACCTCCAACGCTGGATTTGTCGTCACCTCCGACGGGGTCGTGGTGTTCGATGCGCTGGGCACGCCGAGCCTCGGCTGGGCGCTGCTGCAGGAAATCCGCAAAGTCACCGACAGGAAACTCCGATACGTGGTCCTGAGCCATTATCACGCCGATCACATCTACGGGCTGCAGGCGTTCAGGGATCACAGCGACGCCACCATCGTGGCGCAGGAACGCTCGGGCGAATACCGGGACAATGAAGAGACCGCCGACGAGAAGGCGAACCAGCGCCTCGAACAGCGGCGCGGTGCATTGTTTCCGTGGGTCGATGCCAATACCCGCGTGATCCCGCCGGACGTCACTATCAGCGAGCGCATGACGATTGCGCTCGGCGACCGGCGGCTGACGCTGCTCTATGCGGGGCCTGCGCATTCCTCCAGCGACATCATGATGATGGTCGAGCCGGACGGCGTGCTGTTCGCCGGCGATATCGTGCAGAACGCTCGCATCCCCTTCATGAACAGCGATGATGTCTCCACCACGCAATGGCTCCGCGCGCTCGACGAGGTGGCAAAGCTCGACCCGAAATTCATCATTCCCGGCCATGGCCGGACGTCGACGGAAGCCAGGCAGGCGATCGCCTTCACCCGCGACTACATCCAGTATCTGCGGAACAAGATGACCGCGGCGGTGCAGAACTGGACCGATTTCGATGTCGCCTATGAACATGCCGACTGGTCGAAATACCGGGATATGCCGGCGTTTGCGAGCAACAACCGCGGCAATGCCTACCGGATTTATCTGGAACTCGAGCAATCCCAGTTCAAAGCTGATAAACCCTGACCGACAGACTTTTCGCATCAGGCGGGGCTGATATGGCTGACTATGTCGTGGAATTCGGCAAGGACGGCCGGCGGGTCGAACCCGACGGCCGTCTCGACGCGCCGGCCTTTCACCGCAACCATCAGGCGATCCGCGCGGTTTTATTGCGGTTCCTCGCCGATAAATCGGGCGACGTGGTCGAGGCCGGCAGCGGCACCGGCCAGCATGTGGTCGATTTCGCCCGTCAGATGCCCGGCATGACCTGGTGGCCGAGCGATTACAACGAACAGCATCTCAAGAGCATCGCGGCGTGGCGCGCGTATGCGGAACTGCCGAACATCCGCCCGCCGCTGCGGATCGACCTGTCCGATCCGGCGTGGTGCCCCGAGATGCATGACGGCAGCGGACCGAAAAACCTTGAGGCGGTGTTCTGCGCCAATGTGATTCACATCGCGCCGTGGCGGGTCGCGCAAGGCCTGTTCGCCGGCGCCGGGCGCTATCTGCCCGCGGACGGGCGGCTGTTCCTGTATGGGCCGTTCAAGCGCGACGGCAAGCACACCGCCATCAGCAATGCGGTGTTCGACACCAGTCTGCGCGAGGGCAACCCCGAATGGGGCGTGCGCGATGTCGAGGCGCTGGAGAAGCTGGCTGCTGGCGCCGGCCTCGCGCTTGTCGAAATCGCCGAGATGCCCGCCAACAATCTGATTCTGGTGTTCGAGCGCAAGCCTGCCGACTGAGCTGCGGGTTACGCTGCCCGGTCCGGCCAGCCAATCTTGTTCCTCAGGAACGTATAGCCGAGCGCGGTGAAAGCGGCCCGCTCCTTGTTGTCCTTGCCATAGCCGTGACCGCCGGCCGCGGGCTCGTAAAAATAGGCTTCATATCCCATCGCCTGCAGCTTGGCTGCCATCTTGCGGGCGTGGCCGGGATGGACGCGGTCGTCCCGCCGTGTGGTGGCGATCAGGATCGGCGGATATTTCTGACCGGGTCTTGCGGTGTGGTAGGCAGAATAGGTTTGCAGCCAGGCCCACTCTTCCGGTTTGTCTGGATCGCCGTATTCGGCGATCCAGCTTGCGCCTGCGAGAAGCTTCGTATAGCGGCGCATGTCGATCAGCGGAATCGTGCAGAACAGCGCGCCGAAGCGTTCGGGATAGCGCGTCAGCATGTTGGAGATCAGGATGCCGCCGTTCGATCCGCCCTCCGCGGCGATCCGGTCCGGCCGCGTCACGCCACGCCACACGAGGTCGGCGGCGACCGCGGCAAAATCGTCATGCGCAAGCCGCTTCCCGGCAAAGCGGCCGGCGTCATGCCAGCGCGTGCCGTACTCGCCGCCGCCTCGGATATTGGCCTGGACGCAGGTGCCACCGCGCTCCAGCCACAGCTTGCCGAGCGCTGAATTATAGTAAGGGCGCACCGCAAGACCGAAGCCGCCGTAAGCGTTCATATAGACTGGCGCATACCCGGTTTCCGCAGCAGGTCCGGTTTGCACATACGGAATGCGTTCGCCGTCGATCGAAATGGCCTCGTGCTGGGTGATCACGAGGCCGTCCGAGGCGAACGTCCGCGGTGCCTGTTTCAGCAGCGTTGGGCTTTCGAAGCCCTCGATCAGCATCAATGAGGACGGCGTCAGCGGATCCTGGATGTTGGCAAGCAGGTCGCCATTGCTTTCGGATTCGTAGGTGTCGAGCCGCCAGACGTCGACGACGCCGATCTCGGGCAGTCCGGGCAGCGTGGTGCGGGCCCAGCCACTTGTTGATGGTGTCAGGACCTCGAATAGCGGCCGCAATTCGTCAAGAACCGACAATACCAATCTGCCGGCACTCCAGAAGAAACCCTGCAGCGCGCGCCGCGGTCCCGGTTCGAAAACAATACTGAAATTGCGATCACCCTTGATAAAGGCCGAAAGCGAAATGCCGAGGACGAGGTCGGGCGCGAAGCTCCGGCCGCCGATTGTCCACTCCGTTCTTAATTTGACGGCGAGCCAGTCGCGATGGGCCTCCAGCCAGATGTCGGACGGAAGATCGAGTTTTGTTTGGGCCCCGGTTTCGTCGCCAAGCCAGATGTGATGATTGAAGAAGTCGAGCCGCTCGACGAACCATACTCTTGGAACTGCGCCGGTCCTGTCGATGTCCGAGTATACCGCCATGTTGTTGGCGGCCGTCTCGAAAACCACCGGCGCCATATTCGCGTCCATGCCGCGCCGCCACAGACGCACGGTTCTGGCGTAACCGGACGTCGTCGCCAATCCCTCGCCAAATGCGCTTGAAAGCAACAGCGTGTCGGCATCGATCCAGTTGGCGCCGCTTTTGGCTTCCGGCAATGCGAAACCACCGGCGACGAACGTCTTGGTCTCGATGTCGAACTCGCGTAACGTGACGGCGTCGCTGCCGCCGCGCGAAAGAGCCAGGATCCCGCGCGGATCGGCTCCTCCCGGCAGCGTCTGGACCCAGCTCAAAATCCAGTCCTGGCCCTCTTCAAGGGCGAGCTTGTCCACATCCAGCAGGATCTCCCATTCCGGGTTCGGCCGCCGAAATTCCTCAAGGGTCGTTCGTCGCCAGAGGCCACGCGGATTTTTCGCGTCCTTCCAGATGTTGTAGAGGAAGCCGCCGCGCCGCGTGACGTAAGGGATGTTGTCCGGCCGGTCATAGATCGCCGCCAGCGTGTCGCGATCGGTAATGAATCCGGCGCCGCCGAATTTTTGCAGCGTCAGCCTGTTTTGCTGCTCGACAAAATCAAGCGCGCGGTCGCCCTCTATTTCCTCCAGCCACAGATACGGATCGTCATCGGGGGCGGCAGTCGTAGGCCTGTCGTCGATCGGCATGGTTTTAAACCCCACGGCTGCCGTTCCATCGTCAGGAAAACCGCATGAAAGGCAGGCTTTCAATTTACGCGGCTGCCTCGGCCCTGTCCAATGTGCCGTGTTCGCATGGCCCGCGCCCGTTTGCGTCGGTTGATCGGGCGAAATCCCCGCTCCATAGTGCCGCGAATCGTGGGGCCAGGCTCAACCGGCCGCATTCGGGCGGAAACCTGAGATGATCGACGTCACCGCAGCCGACGAGATGTCCGACGATGCCCGCGCCCGCTCCAACGTGCTGCGGCTGGCGGCGGCGCAGGCGCTGACCGGCGCCAACTCGGCCGTGATCTTTGCCACCGGCTCGATCGTCGGCGCGACGCTGGCGCCGGATATCTCGCTCGCGACCGTGCCGCTCTCGATGTACGTGCTGGGGCTAGCCGCCGGCACCTTGCCGACCGGCGCCATCTCGCGCGCCTATGGCCGTCGCACCGCGTTCATCATCGGCACCGGCTGCGGCGTAGCGACCGGCCTGCTCGGGGCGTTCGCCATTCTTCACGCATCATTTGCGCTGTTCTGCTGTGCGACCTTTCTCGGCGGACTCTATGGCTCGGTGTCGCAGTCCTATCGCTTCGCTGCCGCCGATGGCGCCAGCGCCGCGTTCCGTCCCAAGGCGGTGTCGTGGGTGATGGCCGGCGGCGTGTTCGCCGGCGTGCTCGGACCGCAGCTCGTGCAGTGGACCATGGACATCTGGCCACCATATCTGTTCGCCTTCTCCTTCGTCGTGCAGGCGGGGGTCGCGCTGGTGGCGATGGCGGTGCTCTGGGGCGTCGATGCGCCGAAGCCAGCGCCGTCGGATCTTCACGGCGGCCGGCCGCTGTTCGAGATCGTGCGGCAGCCGCGCTTCATCGCGGCCGCGATCTGTGGCGTCGTTTCCTATCCAATGATGAATCTGGTGATGACGTCGGCGCCGCTGGCGATGAAGATCTGCGGGCTTTCCGTCAGCGATTCCAATTTCGGCATCCAGTGGCATATCGTGGCGATGTACGGGCCGAGTTTTTTCACAGGCTCGCTGATCGCGCGGTTCGGCGCGCCGAAGGTGGTCGCGACCGGCCTGTTGCTCGAGGCGGCCGCCGCGACCATTGGCCTTTCCGACATCACCGCGCTGCATTTCTGGGCTACCCTGATCGTGCTCGGGATGGGCTGGAACCTCGGCTTCGTCGGTGCTTCCGCGCTGGTGCTGGAGACGCACCGGCCGCAGGAGCGCAACAAGGTCCAGGCTTTCAACGATTTCCTGGTGTTCGGCATGATGGCGATCGGCTCGTTCTCCTCCGGGCAGCTGCTGGCGAATTTCGGCTGGTCGGCGGTCAACATGGTGGTGTATCCGCCGGTGCTGCTGGGGCTGACGGTGCTGGCCTTTGCGTCTTTCGCCCGGCGGCGCCGGGTGAGGTTGCAGACGCTGTCCGAATTTCCCGATCCGAGCATCTGATCGGATCGGCCCCTGAGCCATGGAGGATTCATGCCGACGCGCGAACGCCTGAATGAATTTATCGCGGTCGTTGAGTCCGGCGATCACGCCGGCGCCATCGAGCGCTATTACACCGAGGATTCCAGCATGCAGGAAAACGCCGCAGCCCCACGCCTCGGCCGCGACGTGCTGGTCGCCCATGAGCGGGCCGTGCTGGCGCGCATGTCGCAGGTCTATTCCAAGGCGATGTCCTCGGTTGTCGAGGGCGACCGCGTCACCATCCACTGGAACTTCGAATTGACCGACAAAACCGGACAAGTGCGCCGGTTCGACGAGGTGGCACTGCAGGAGTGGCGCGGCGACAGGATCTTTCGCGAGCGGTTTTTCTACGATCCGTCGACGGTGAAGGCCTGACGACGATGGCTTGACACTTCGACGTGACTCGAAGCATCACGCCTGCGCTTCTGCTAACTATTATCGTCATGGCCGGGCAAAAGCGCGAAGCGCGTCTTCGCGCTAGATGCCCCGGCCATCCACGTCTCAAGCTCCCATCGAGAAGAAAGAACGTGGATGCCTGACACAAGGCCGGGCATGACGGCGCAAAGACCAGAGAGACGAACCTTGGACGCGTCCAATCATGCCGCGATCGACGAAACCTCTGCCCGTTACGACGGCTGGCGGATCGTCGCGGTGTGCTTTTTGGTGGCGACCTTCGGCTGGGGGCTCGGATTCTACGGCCAGAGCGTCTATCTCGCCGAGCTGCATCGCCTGCACGGTTGGCCGGCCTCGCTGATCTCCTCGGGCACGACGTTCTTCTACCTGTTCGGCGCAGTGCTGGTCGCCTTTGTCAGCGAGGCAATGCGGGCGCTCGGCCCGCGCAACTGCCTGCTGGCCGGTATCTGTGCGATGGCGGCGGCCGCCGTGATGATGGGGCAGGTGGATTCGCCCTGGCAGCTTTATCTTGCAAACGGGCTGTTGGCATTCGGCTGGGCCGGCACCAGCCTTGGCGTCATCACCAATACGCTCGGTCTCTGGTTCGACAGGAAGCGCGGCATGGCGATCAGCCTCGCGCTCAACGGCGCCAGTTTTGGCGGCATCGTCGGCGTGCCGCTGCTGGTGATCGCAATCGGGCATTTCGGGTTTCCCGGCGCCATGATCGCGGCGGCGACTGCGATGCTGGTATCGCTGATTCCGGTGATCCTGATCTTTGTCGGGCGGCCGCCCCAGCTTGCGAGCCTCGCCGCGGGATCGCCGGCCGCCGAGGCGCCTTCCGCCGCGCGCATCCGCGCACAGGCGTTGCGCGACCTCGGATTCCTGACGGTGTCGATCGCGTTCGCGCTGGTGCTGTTCGCGCAGGTCGGCTTCATCGTCCATCTGATTTCGTTTCTCGATCCGCTGATCGGCCGAAACAGCGCCGCGACCGCGGTGGCGCTGTTGACGGCGATGGCGGTGGTCGGGCGGGTGCTGTTCTCGACCGTGATCGACCGGCTCAACCAGCGGCTGGCCTCGGCGATCTCGTTTGCAAGCCAGGCGCTGGCGCTCGTCATCATCATCAACTCGCGCAACGACGTCGTGCTGATCGCGGCGTGCGCGCTGTTCGGATTTTCGGTTGGCAATCTGATCACGCTTCCGTCGCTGATCGTGCAGCGCGAGTTCGATCCGCGTTCGTTCGGCGTGCTGATCAGCCTGATCACGGCGATCAACCAGGTCACCTATGCGTTCGGCCCGGGTGTCATCGGGCTATTGCGCGATGCGTCGGGAAGTTATGCGCTGCCGTTCTACGGCTGCATCGGGCTGCAACTGATGGCGGCAGTGTTGATCATGGTGCGGGGGCCGAAAGGCGTGTAGCCCGGTTGGAGCCAACGGGTCGGCGCGAAGCGCCGCCCGATGACAGGCTCCGCGCAATCCGGGGCCGGTCCTTCGTTCATCCCGGATTTTGCTTCGCTCCATCCGGGCTACGATTCTACGCTACTCGCTGCCGCAGCAGATCCTCGAGATCGAGCCGGCGGGTAAACATCGCCAGCGATCCGTCGTCCTTGCGTGGCCATTGCTCTTTCGGCCGGTCCCAGTACAGCTCGACGCCGTTCTCGTCGGGGTCGCGCAGATAAAGCGCCTCGCTGACGCCGTGGTCGCTGGCGCCGTCGAGCGGAATGCCGGCCTGGATCAGCCGGTGCAGCGCGTCGGCCAGCGCGGGCCGCGTCGGATAAACGATCGCGGTGTGAAACAGCCCCGTGGTTCCCGGCGGCGGCGGATGGCCGCCTTTGCTTTCCCAGGTGTTGAGCCCGATGTGATGGTGATAGCCGCCGGCCGAAATGAACGCCGCGCCGGAGCTCAGCCGCTGCGTCACCTCGAAACCGAGCACGCCGCAGTAGAACCCCAGCGCGCGATCGAGATCGGCCACCTTGAGATGAACATGCCCGATCCGGGTGCCGGCGATGATGGGTGGGTTGTCGGGCATGATGTTTCTCCGCTTGGGCTTCTTCACCTCGCCCGCTTGCGGGGAGAGGTCGGATTTTAAGCGTAGCTTAAAATCCGGGTGAAGGGGTACCGGTCTGTCGTGAGGCTCAACTTGTTGAGAGAGCCCCTCACCCCAGCCCTCTCCCCGTGAAGAACGGGGAGAGGGAGAAGTCCGCAGCGGCGTTCACGCCAGCTCGGAAATCTCTCCGGCCGGCAGATCGAATTCGAACGTATTTAGTGTCATCGACACCATGGTGTAATAGCCGCACAGTCCGATGATCTCGACCAGTCCGCGCTCGGTGAGCACTTTCACAGCCTCGTCGTACAATGTCTTCGCAATTCCGTGGCCCTCATGCAGCGATTTTGAGACATCGTAGATCATCTGGCCCGTCGGATCGTCGAAGCGCGGCGCGCGGCGGTCCCTGATGTCGTCGATGATCTTCGGATCTAATCCGCCTTTCAGCGCCAGCCGCTTGTGGGCGTACCATTCATAGTGCGAGGTCCAGTGCCGCGCGGTGACGAGAATGGCGATCTCCGACAGTTTGGCCGGAAAGATCGTGTCGAAGCGCAGCACGGCGCCGAGGCGGGTGGCGTGGCGCGCCATCTCCGGGCTGTTGAGCCAGGCCATCATCGGCGGCGGCGGAGCGCCGCGCTTGCCCGCGATCGACTCGTCGTAGGTTTGTTTCTGGTCCTCGTTCATTTCGCCAGGCGAAAGCAACTTCAGCCGCATCTCTGTTTCCTCTTGTTTTTCAATCATTATCGACTTTGCGAATACACCCGATCAAGGGTCATTGCCACCGCCGCGGCTGCATGGGCTCAAGCAGAGACATATTGAATTCCGCAATGCGATGGCTAAGGTCGATCCGGAAATCACGCATCAATCGCCGGGTAACCGGCTGTACTCCCAGGAAACGCCGATGTCCGATCTGGAAACATTTCGCAGCGAAACCCGCGCATGGCTGGAGGCCAATTGCCCGCCGGAGATGCGGCGGCCGATGGCCTCGGAAGCGGACACCTTCTGGGGCGGCCGCAATACAAAATTCTCCTCGGAGCCGCAGCGCGTCTGGTTCGAGCGGATGCGCGACAAGGGCTGGACCGTGCCGCACTGGCCGAAGGAATATGGCGGCGGCGGCCTCGATCCGGAACAGACAAAGATCGTGCGGCAGGAGATGGCCGCGATCGGGGCGCGGCAGCCCCTGACCTCGTTCGGCATTTCCATGCTCGGGCCGGCGCTGTTGAAATACGGCACCGAGGCGCAGAAGAAAGAGCACCTGCCGAAGATCACCGCCGGATTGATTCGCTGGTGCCAGGGCTATTCCGAACCGAATGCCGGATCCGACCTCGCTTCGCTGCAGACCCGCGCCGAAAGCGACGGCGACGATTTTGTCATTACCGGTCAGAAAATCTGGACCTCCTACGCCAATTACGCCGACTGGATTTTTTGTCTGGTCCGCACCGACGCGTCCGCGAAAAAGCACGACGGCATCAGTTTCATCCTGTTCGACATGACCTCGAAGGGCGTCTCGACCAAGCCGATCCTACTGATCTCCGGCTACTCTCCGTTCTGCGAGACCTTCTTCGACAATGTGCGGGTGCCGAAATCCCATGTGGTCGGCACCGTCAATCGCGGCTGGGATGTCGCCAAATATCTGCTGCAGCACGAGCGCGCGATGATCTCCGGCATGGGCGAGCGCGGCGTCGGCCGGCCGCTCGGGCAGGTCGCCGCCGACTCCGTTGGCACCGACCTGCAGGGCCGACTGGAAGATCCCATCCTGCGCGGCCAGATCGCGAGTTTCGAGATCGACGAAGCGGCGCTGGCCTGCGCCGCCGAGCGCGCGGTCGACCTCGCCAAGGCAGGTCAGGCGCATCCGGCGTTTACCTCGGCGATGAAATATTACGGCACAGAGCTCAACAAGCGCCGCTACGAGATCCTGATGTCGGCGGGCGGCATCGACGCGCTGGAATGGGAAAGCGAGCGCTCCAGGGGCGGTGCGAGGCCGCGCGCGTGGCTGCGCACCAAGGCCAACTCGATCGAGGGCGGCACCTCCGAGGTGATGCTCGGCATCGTGGCGAAACGAATCCTCGATCTGCCGGGGGCTTGAGGCTCCCGCGCCGTCATTCCGGGGCGCGCGAAGCGCGAACCTCAGATGTGCAATTGCACATCGGGGAATCTCGAGGTTCCGGGTTCGACGCTTGGCGTCGCCCCGGAACGACAACTTCAAATTACTTCGTTCCAAACGTCTCTGACTCGGAAAACCACAAATGGCCCTCGTCCTCACCGAAGAACAATCCATGCTGCGCGACAGCGCGCGCGGTCTCATCAGCGACAAGGCGCCGGTGTCGCATCTGCGGCAGCTGCGCGATACCAAGGACGCAAGCGGGTTTTCCCGCGAACTCTGGAAGACCTTCGCCGAGATGGGATTTTCCGGCCTGCTGGTGCCGGAGGAATTCGGCGGCTCAGGACTCGGCTGTGTCGAAGCCGGCGTGGTGATGGAGGAAATCGGCCGCACCTTGATGCCGTCGCCGTTTCTCTCGACCGCCGTGCTGGCGGCGTCCGCGCTGGCGCGCGGCGGCAATGCCGCGCAGAAAACCGAGCACCTGCCCAAAATCGTCGACGGTTCGCTGCTTGCCGCACTCGCGATCGACGAAGGGGCAAAACATCGCCCCTTGCACACAACCATGCAGGCAGTGCGGTCCGGCAATGGTTTTAGGCTGAACGGCGACAAGGCGTTTGTGGTCGACGGGCACACGGCTGGTCTCGTCATCGTCGCGGCCCGCAGTGCGGGCGCTGCCGGCGAGCGCAACGGATTGACGCTGTTCCTGGTGGATCCCAGGACAAAGGGCGTCGAGACCGAACGCACCGCGATGGTGGACTCGCACAACGCGGCGCGAATAAAATTCGATGATGTCGAGGTCAACGCCGATGGCGTGCTCGGCGAGGTCGACCAGGGGTTTGCGCTGCTGGAAGGCGTGCTCAATATCGGCCGCGGCGCGGTCGCCTCCGAAATGGTGGGTCTATCCGAGGAAGTGTTCGGACGCACCGTCAGGTACCTGAAGGAGCGCAAGCAGTTCGGCAAACTGATCGGCGAATTCCAGGCGCTGCAGCACCGCGCCGCCCAGCTCTATATCGACATCGAGATCACCCGCGCCGCGGTGCTGAAGGCCCTGCAGACGCTGGATGCCGATTTTGCCAATGCTGGCGCGGCGGTCGCGGTCGCGAAGGCGCGCGCGGGAACGACGGCGACGCTGGCCGTCCAGGAAGGCGTGCAGATGCACGGCGGCATGGGCATGACCGACCAGTTCGACATCGGCTTCTTCATGAAGCGCGCGAGGGTGTGCCAGGAACTGTTCGGCGATGCCAATTTCCACGCCGATCAGCTGGCGCGGATGAAGAGCTATTGAGAACGGATTTACCGACGACGGCTCATAATAACAGGTCGTCATCGCCCGGCTTGACCGGGCGACCCAGTACGCCGCGGCCTCTCGATATTACTACACCGGCTCTGGAATACTGGGTCACCCGCTTTCGCGGGTGACGACGAGTTTGGTGTGGCGGGCTTACGGGTTTCGCTCTGAAACCCTACCGTATCGGCGGCGCGTACTGGATGCCGCCGGCGCTCCAGAGCTGGTTGAGGCCGCGCGGAATCTTGAGCTTTGATCCGGCCCCGACATTGCGCTCGTAGACTTCGCCGTAATTGCCGACATGGCGGATGATGCGCACGGCCCAGTCCTTGGTGAGGCCGAGATCCTCGCCATAGGTGCCTTCGGTGCCGACCAGCCGCATCACGTCGGGTTTCTTCGACTTCAGCGCCTCGTCGATGTTCTTCGAGTTGACGCCGAGTTCCTCGGCGTTGATCATCGCGTACAAGGTCCACTTCACCAGCATCATCCAGTCGTCGTCGCGCTGCCGCACCACCGGCGCCAGCGGCTCCTTGGAGATGACGTCGGCCAAAATGACGTGGTCGTCGGGCTTTGCCAGGTTCAGCCGCAGCGCATAGAGCTGGGAGACGTCGGCGGTGAACGTGTCGCACTGGCCGGAATCATAGGCCTTGATGACATCCTCCAGCTTGGCGAATTTCTTCTCCTCGTACTTCATGTTGTTGGCGCGAAAGTAGTCGGCGAGGTTGAGCTGCGTGGTGGTTTCCGCCTGCACGCAGACCTTGCTGCCGTTCAGCTCCAGCGCGGAATCGATGTTGCGCGCCCGCGGCAGCATGAAGCCTTCGCCGTCATAATAGGCGACCGCTGGAAAATAGAGATCGTAATTAATCTCGCGCGCCATGCTCCAGGTCGAGTTGCGCGACAGGATATCGACCTTGCGGTTCTGCAGTTCCTTGAAGCGCTCGCTGGCCTCCAGCGGAACGAACTTTGCCTTGGTCGGATCGTCGAAGATGGCCGCAGCAACCGCGCGGCAGAAGTCGACGTCGAAGCCGGTCCAGTTGCCCTTGTCGTCGGGAATCGAGAAGCCGGGCAGCCCCTTGTTGACGCCGCACAGGACCTCGCCGCGCCGTTGCGTGCGTTTCAGCGTCCGCGTGTCGTATCGTTCATAGGTGATGGCGACGGCCGCGACGACGACGGCGACCGCCAGCCCGATCAGGAGCCCGCCTCGGAATGTCCGCATGTTATTTTCTTTCGCAATAATCGGAAAAATGGATCGGCGGTGAGGGCAGGCGCCGCGATTACAAGGCCGGTTCCTGCCGTACGATGACCTTGGTGCCGACGGGAACGCGATCGTAGAGATCGGCGACGTCGGCATTGACCAATCGGAAGCAGCCGGACGAGACCTTGGTGCCGATCGTGTCCGGCCGGTTGGTGCCGTGGATGCGGTAGACCGTGGTGCCGAGATACATCGCGCGTGCGCCAAGCGGATTGCCCGGCCCGCCGGCCATGAAGCGCGGCAGATAGGGCTGGCGCGCGATCATCTCAGGCGGCGGTGTCCAGTCCGGCCACTCCGCCTTGCGCGTGATGCTCAAAAGCCCCTGCCACTGGAAGCCGTCGCGGCCGACGCCGATGCCGTAGCGGATCGCCCGGCCGCCCGGCTGGATCAGATAGAGATGACGCTCCGCGGTCGAGATGATGATGGTCCCCGGCGCCTCGCTGGAGCGGTAGTACACGACCTGCTTGCGGTATTCCGGATCGAGCTCGACGGAGTCATCGGGCAGCAATCCCGGTTGGTCGCCGACATCGGGCTGCTGGGCATAACCATGCGAGACCGACAGCATCAGGCCTATGGCCGCAACCATCATCCAGATCAGGTGCCGAAATCTTGTCATTCAGGGGACTCCCGGTCGCGCGGTGGTTGAAGCTGCCCGGCGCGCATCATCGTTTCGCAAGACCATTGGAACCATCAAATCCCAGGGACGGCGCAATGGCAAGCAAGCCGGATATGCCGCTGGAATAGCTGCGATTTTGGCGACGCCGGGCTGTGTCCCAAATGCCTCACGTCGGCGCGAGCCACAGCCGTAAGCCGAAAGCGACGACGGCGACCGTGCCGACCCCGCCTAGCCAAAGGGCCAAAAACCACAGCAGGCGCTGCTTGAGCGGCCGCGGTCTTTGTTCATCTGGCATCAGTGATAGCCGCTCCCGGCCCTTACCTTGCCGCGGAAGACCCAATAGGCCCACGCGGTATAGCCGAGAATCAGCGGGATCAGCACGGCAACGCCGGCCAGCATGAAGAGCTGACTGTTCTCGGGCGAAGCCGCCTGCCAGATGGTGATGCTCTGCGGCACGATATAGGGAAACATGCTGATTCCCAGGCCAGCATAGGACAGCGCGAACAACGCCAGCGACAGGAAGAACGGCTGATGGTCCCATTTGTTGGCGAGGCTGCGCAGCAACAGTGCGGCGACGGCGGCGACCGCGATCGGCACCGGCGCGGTGAGGATGATGTTCGGCCACGAGAACCAGCGCTCGGTATAGTGCACGTGCAGGAACGGCGTGGCGATGCTGACCACGCCGATCGCGCCCAGCATCACAAACAATAGCGACCAGCTCAGGCGGTAGGCCTTGTCGCGCAGCGCGCCCTCGGTCTTCATAACGAGCCACGTCGCCCCCAACAGCGCGTAACCGACCGCCAAAGCGAGGCCGGTCAGGATGCTGAACGGCGTCAGCCAGTCCCACCAGCCGCCGGCATACTGCCGCCCCTCGACGTGTATGCCCTGCAGGATCGCGCCGAGCGCAATGCCCTGCGCCAGTGCCGCCAGCAGCGATCCGCCGGTGAATGCGACGTCCCAGCGATTGCGCCCGCCCTGCGTCGTGCGCCAGCGGAACTCGAAAGCGACGCCGCGAAAGATCAGGCCGATCAGCATCGCGACGACAGGTGTGTACAACGCCGGCATCAGCACCGCATAGGCCAGCGGAAACGCCGCCATCAGGCCGCCGCCGCCGAGCACCAGCCAGGTTTCGTTGCCGTCCCACACCGGAGCCACGCTGTTCATGATCACGTCACGCTCGGCTTTTTCGGGAAACAGCGGAAACAGGATGCCGAGGCCAAGATCGAATCCGTCCATCACCACGTAGACGAAGACCGCGAAGGCGATGATGAACGCCCATATCGTGGCGATGTCGAAGGCGAGCAGCGATGAACCGACCGCTAGCGCCGCCAGCGGCGACGCTGAATCGGCCGTGCGGAGCACGCCATAGACCGTAAAGGGTTGGCGGCCGACCTCGGTCGTGAACCAGCCGACCAGCACCGCGGCAAAACCCGCAGGTCCCATCGCCAGCGCGAACCACTGTAATAGCCGGGATTGGTAGAGCGAGCCGCGCCAGCTGCCCACAGGCTCAACAGGCCAAGCCCCAGCATCAGAAAGCCGAGCCCGACCATGATGCGGAACGTCCAGAAAATGATCGGCACCGGCGGCCAGTTCTCGCGTGGCACGGTGTCGAGCCCCGCCAGTGGCGCATCGAGGGAGTGCTTCAAGACCAGCGACGACAGTTTCGGAATTTCGATCGCATATCTGACCTCGCCCGCGGCCTGATCGGGCAGGCCGAACAGGATCAGCGGCGCACCGTCTTTGTGGCTCTGGTAATGACCTTCCATCGCCATCACCTTGGCGGGTTGATGCGCGAGCGTATTGAGGCCGTGCTGGTCGCCGGCGAGAATCTGGATTGGCGCTACCAGCGTCGCCATCCACATCGCCATCGAAAACATCATCCGCGGGCCGGGCAGGTTTTGGTCGCGCAACAGGTGAAACGCGCCGACCGCGCCGACCACGAGTGCGGTGGTGAGATAGGCCGCCAGCACCATGTGCACGAGGCGGTAGGGAAACGACGGATTGAAAATCACCTTGAGCCAACTGGCAGCGACGAACTGGCCGTCGGCGTTGACGGCATAGCCGGCCGGCGTCTGCATCCAGGAATTGGCGGAGAGAATCCAGAACGCCGATATCAGCGTCCCGATCGCGACCATCAAGGTGGCGAAAAAATGCAGCCGGTGACCGACCCGCTCAAGGCCGAACAGCATCACGCCGAGAAAGCCCGCTTCGAGGAAGAACGCGGTGAGCACCTCATAGGCCATCAGCGGGCCGACAACAGGTCCGGTCTTGTCGGAGAATGCCGACCAGTTCGTGCCGAACTGGTAGGACATCACGATGCCCGAAACCACGCCCATGCCGAACCCGACCGCGAAGATCTTCAGCCAGTAATTGAACAGATTGATGAAGACCTCGCGCCCGGTCCACAGCCACAGCGCTTCCAGCACCGCAAGGTAGCTGGCAAGCCCGATCGAGAAGGCCGGAAACACGATATGAAACGACATCGTGAACGCGAACTGCGCCCGTGCCAAGCCTACCGCATCCCAGCCCTCGAACATAGCAGCCACCATCGTCATTCCGAGCGGAGCCTATCACGCGGGATATGACGATGGTACTGCCTCTTCGCGGAGCTGTTCAGCTCGAGGCGTTCAGCAGGCGTGCGATGGTGCGCTCGATCTGCTCGTACTGGCCCTCGCCGTCGTGCTGGAACACGATCTTTCCGCTTTGATCGATGATGTATTGCGCCGGCCAATACTGGTTGCGGTAGGCGTTCCAGGTCTGTGAGTCGTTGTCCTGCGCGACCGGATAGGTGATGCCGTGCCGCTTCAGCGCGGCCTGCACGTTGGAGACCGATCTCTCGAACGGGAATTCCGGCGTGTGGACGCCGACCACGACCAGGCCGCGGTCTTTGTATTTCGCATAGAGTTCGGTGACATGCGGCAGCGTGTTGACGCAGTTGACGCAGCCATAGGTCCAGAAATCGACCAGCACTACCTTGCCGCGGAGATCGCCGAGGTTGAGCGGCGCGGAGTTGAACCAGTGGCTGATGCCGGCGAAGTTGGGCGCGCTGCCCTGCGCCTCCGCAACCGCGAACGGAGCGCTCGGGGCGTGCGCAAGTTCTCCGGTGATGCCGGGGCGGGTTGCGCCGATCACGCAAAGGGCGAGTAACGAGGCCGAGATGGCGAGCGATCGTAACGTCATGATGTTCTCCCTGGGTTGTAGATTGATTACAGGCCGATCTGGCTCTGCGGATAAAATGCGGTCAGCCACGCCACGATCAGCGTGTCGTATTGGAAGTAGGAGAGAACTGCGAAGGCGATCACGACCAGCCCAAATCCCTGCTGCAGTTTTGGGGAAATCCGCGCGATGCTGCGAACGCGGGTGGTGACGGCCTGGCCGCCATAGGCAATCGCCAGCATGGGGATCGCGGCTCCGATCGCGTAGACCACCAGCAGCGCGCTGGCCCAGCTCGTGTCTTTGGATGTTGCGACCACCGTGAGGATCGAGCCCAGCACGGGGCCGGCGCACGGGGTCCAGACCAGACCGAGCGTGGTGCCCAGCACAAAGCCGCCGAGATTGCCCTGGCGCGACCCAGCTGCGCCGGCGGCGCCGGTCGTGAGTCCATTGAGCCGGATCGACAGCCATTCGAACGGCGCCGGCCACACCATCAGCAGCCCGAACCCGAGCAGCAGGACCGCCGCGCCGGTGCGCAAGGCGTTGGGATCGAAGTCGAAAATATCGGTGACCGCGCTGAGCAACAAGGCGGCCGCGGAAAACGAGATGACAAACCCGAGCGCGATCATCGCGGGGCGCAGTTTGCCGGTCTGGCCGACCGAGGCACCGAGCAGGATCGGCAGCATCGGCAACGTGCAGGGCGCAGCCACCGTGACGATGCCGGCGAGCAGGGCAAGAACGAGACTAAGCATCACAGCACCCATTGAACTTAAGGGCCTGGTGGCCGCGCGTGAAGGTCAATGGTCCTTCGGAGGCGGGGGGTGCTGTGTTACGGAGCCGGCGTCACGTGTTCGTGACATATCGCCGCGCTCACTCAGGCCCAAATACAGAGCGACCCGGAAGGGGGGCATCCCGTCCGGGTCGTTGGAGGTCATTTGGGAGGTGAAGATCGGTCGTCAGAAATATCGTCGGTCAGAAAACTCGGTTCAGCGGATCACGCAGACCTCGCTGAGGCTCTTGCTGCTGCAGTCGACCACCTGCTCGTGCACCAGCATCGAACCCCGGTCGCGCTGCGCGCGAGGGGCGGTGTTCTGGGTAGACAGAGAGGCCAGGGTGCAGATCGCGCCGAGCGGAATGATGAAGAAGCGGAAGGGCGGTCTTGTCATTTCTCTCACTCCTCTCTCGGCGTCGCGGTTCGATTCGGTAATTATTGGTTTAAAGAGTCAGTTTTTCCGCATGATTTCGTCGATTGTTTCATTTGTTTCGTGAGTTACATCCTCTGGCGCGGCCTTGCCGTAAACAGCGCGACCCATTCAATTTGCGGTCGTTTCCATCACGCCGCGAGGCTGTCGATGCCGGCGCCCCTGAGCAGCTCGGCGAGCTGCTTGCGGGCGTAGAACATCCGGGTCTTCACGGTGCTCTGGGGGATGCCGATGATCGTGCCGACCTCTTCCACCGACTTCTCATGATAGTAGACGAGGTTGATGATCTCACGATGCGCCGGTGACAGCTTTGCAACACAGGCGCGCAGAATCGCCGACGTGTTGCTGCGATCGAGCGAGGCTTCGGGCGTGTCGGCCTGGTCAGCGATCTCGAGCACGTCTTCCTGCTCGATGTCTTCGTGCCGCCGCTGACGCAGCGCGGTCAGCGCCTTGAAGCGGGCGATCGACAGCAGCCAGGTGGAAACCTGCGAACGGCCCTCGAACTGCTTGGCGGTACGCCACACGTCGAGGAAAACCTGGCTGGTGAGGTCTTCTGCCATGGAGCCGTCGCGCACGATGCGCAGAACGAAACGATAGACCCGGACATTGTGACGCGAGTAAAGGATGTGCATCGCGGTCCGGCCGCCATCGGCAATGCTCTCCAGAAGCATTTCGTCGGAGGTCGCCTGGGCAGCAATGATGCCTTGGCGGGCTGCGGCATTGATGGCGATGACGTTCTGCATGACAGGCTCCCACTGACCGCTACGGTACGGCGCTTCGTTGGGGCAAATTGTTAATGAGCCAACGTTTCGGGACGTCTGCACGCCGAGGGGAAAATGGTTTCGTGATCGGGAGAATTGTTTCGTCGCCACCTTCGCGACGAAACAATTGGACATCAAAAGCCAGCAATTTGAACGAGATGCCTTTTGCATCGATCCGGCGCTATCCGGGGCCGTGACCTGCCTTAATTGGCCTCCGGGTCGGAACGACCGCGTTATTCGGGCGTTTTGGCCCTTTTGGCCTGGTCGACCCGGTCTGATTGGTGTTCTATTTGCGACCTGTGCAGGCCGAAAGACAGAATTCGCGGCCTGCACGATCAGTCCGGAACGATTCGATAAATCCGCCCTGTCGCTGCGTCGCGAAGACGGTTTTGCCGTCAATGCCGCCGAAAGCGAGGTTGGTCGGCTCCTTCGCCTTCAGTTCGATCTCCCGCGTCAGCATGCCCGCAGGCGTCAGCACGGCGATGGTGCCCCTCAATATCCGCGCCACATAGAGATTGCCAGACGTGTCGGTGCGCAGACCGTCGATGTTGAAATCGGCGAACCGCTTCACGAGCCTCGGCGACAGCAGACGGCCGCCGTCGATCCGGTACGACCAGATCTCCCGTGTGTCGGATTCGCCTACATAAAGCGTCTTGCCGTCGGGACCGAGATCGATGCCGTTGGTCGTGCTCATTTTCCGCGTCGCGGTCATCTTTTCGCCGATGATGGTGCCGTCGGCCGATTTGGCGATCCGCCAGACCTGCCCGTCGTGGGTTTTCCAATGCGGGTCGCTGGCGTAGATCGTGCCGTCGGCCGCGATGGTCAGATCGTTGGGCTGATTGAACTCGTCGGAATGGAAGTAGGTTTCGACCTGTTTCCCGTCCGGACTGACCAGGAAGATCTTGTGCTTCTTGTAGTCGGCGACGAACATCCGCCCCTCGTGGTCGAAGCGGATCGCGTTGCCGACGCTGCCCTCCGGGAGCATCGCGAATAATTCCGACTGCGAGGCGTCCACGGCCAGTTTTCCGATCGTGCCGGGCTTGCCGAAATTGACGACGTACAAATTTCCCTTCGCATCGACCGCCGGCCCCTCGATGCCGAAGGTGTATTCGCCCGCCGGCGTGACTTGCCTGCTCTGAAAGGGCGCTTCCTGGGCGATCGCGGAGGACACGATCAGCCCTGCGACGGCGAGCTCACAAAGGATCCAGATTGTTCTGCTCGATATAATAGCCGTTCGCATCCGTGCACGTGCCATTCAAATAGAGGTCGGCCGGACGGTAGATGCGGTAGCTCGGCTTTTCCTTTGGGTGTCGGTCGACGACGACCACGACCATCTTGCTGGGAATTGCGCCGCATTCGTGTCCCGCGCGATCGCGGAACTCGCGGTCGATCCGCCCGGGCCGGATGCGCATCCGCTTTCCCGGCACCATCCTGTCGACGAAGAGATCGGCCGCCGCGAGCAGCGGCTTGTATCCCGCCTCATGCGCCATCAGCTCCCGGCCGTCGGGCGGGTCGGGGGGCATGACCCGATCGGCGCCGATGCCGTAGAGGCGGGTATGCAGCCGGCCGGATTTTGAATCGCCGGGGAACAACCAGCCGTCCTGCGACAGCAGGAAACGAAGCGCGGTCTCGTCCTTCTCTTTCTCGCTGAGACCGGGCTTCAGACCAAAGCCCGAATGGCAGCTTTGACAGTGCTTTTCGATCAGCCCGGTGCGGATCGTCGTCAGCCGCTGGCGCTGCGAAGAATCGCCCTGGACGAATTTGACGAGTTCGTCGATCGCCTGCGGCGACCTGACGTCACATGGCAGGGCGTCCGGTGCTTGCGAAGCCGCGGCATCGATGCGGAGGATCGTCTTGTTGTGATCCTCGACCAGCCAGATCGCGCCGTCCGAGGCCACCGTCATGCCGACCGGGGCGCCGCGTGGCCGGATGCCGTTGACCTTGTGCCATTCGGTGACGAGTTCGGTGAACGGCGCCGCCGCGACCTCCGGCTTTTGTTCGGTCTGGAATGCGCGGCTCGGATCGGCGGCGCAGCTGACACGGTAACGGACCGGCGGCGGACTGGTTTTCGGAAAGCCGAAGGCGTCGACGTCGTAGAAAATAACGCGGCTGCCGCTCGGCCGGTAACCATGCAGTCCGACAATGAGCTTGCCGTGCAGTTCCGCGAATTTGCTGCCGCTGTAATAGAACATGGCAAGCGGCGCGGCGTGCGGCGGCAGTAGCGAAAGCGGCTGGCGATATCGCGCCGTATTGGCGCAGAAATTCCTGTAGCGGGGATCGGCGAGCAGGAACGGCTTGAATTCCGGGCTTGGCGTCGAGAGGTCGTAACAATAGGGCCAGCCGTAATGCTTGCCCCTTTCGATCGCGTTGAGCTCCTCGTTCGGCTCCAGCGGATCGAGCAGATCGCGGCCGTTTTCGCCCTGCAGAAATGCAAAACCGTCGGCCGGGAAATCGGGATGTACCGCCAGCGCCATCGAGTTGCGCAAGCCGCGCGCATAGATGTCGCGCACAGGATTTGGGTCGCCCGGCTTCAGCGTGGGAAAGATCCCGCCGGGCGGCGGGGTGAATAGCCAGATGGCGGCGAACGGCGCGGGCCCTTCCCCGGCGACGCAGGGTTTCGAGATCGGTTTGAAGCAGCTGTCGGTGGGGGCGCCGACATTGATGAAGATGCGCCCCGTCTTGTCGAAGACGAATGGCTTGAGCGGATGAACGCTTTCCTCGACCACGCTTCCGTCCGAAAGCGTGACTTTCCGGCCCGGCAGCTTCTGGACGACCGTCTCGATCGTGCTCTTGGGATTGCTCGCCAGCGGATCGAAGCGGAAGATCGTCTCCGACGTGGAGGCGTAGACCTTGCCGTCCGGTCCGACCTGGAGCCCGAACGGAAAGTCCAGTTTGTCGATCAGGACCGATATTCGCTTGCCTTGCGCAGCGTCAGGGTCAAGCAGCAGCAGCCGCCCCTGGCCGGGATTCCAGCTGCCCATGTCGGCGATCACGAACTGGCGATGCCCCGGGATCTGCACGATCGATCGCGGAAAGATCAGGCCGTCCTCCTCGCTGGCGACGAGGCCCGCGCAATAGCCCTCACGCAGGCCGATGCGAAGTTTCGGATAGGCGTCCGGCGCCTCGCCGCAGCGCTGGTCCGTCAGCGCGTATCCGCTTTTGAGCACGGTTTCGGCGCCGGCCTTCGGCCATCCGATGGCGGTAGCCCACAGCAACGATCCGAAGAGCAGAGCGCCAATTCTCAACGATGAACGCAAAAGACCCCCGCACGAATTGTCACAATGCTTCCCCGAGCGATGTATAACATGCATCCGAAGTTGGCGGCCGCGATCGAAGGAGCTTTGTCGTGAAGAATTCAGTTTTCGGGATAGTGGCGGTCCTCCTTCCGCTCGCAGCCTTCGGCCAGTCGGCGTCCGCGGCGCCGGCGACCGTGTCGGGACCGACGGCGCTCGCGGTCGCCGCCGTGGTCGCCCAGTATTCGCCGGTCCTGAACCCCGGCGAGAGGAAAGTCATTGCCGGCCTGTTCGACGGCAACATCAGGATGAGCTATCCCCTGAAGAAATTATCGGTCGACGCCGATAGCGTGATGTGCCGGATCAGCAACGTCGCTATCGCCGATCGCAGCTGCGAAATCACGTTCAAGAAGGGCAAACGCTCCCTCAAGGGCCATGCTGCCAATGAAGTCTACGCCACGCTCGCTTCGGCCGGGATCACCGCGGAAGGCGCTGCCGGCTCCATGATCCAGAACATCTCGAAATTGAGCTGCACGCTCAATCTCGGCGAGATCAAGCAAAATGCCGGCGGCGGGGCGGACTGTTCGTGGCAGGCCGGGCCGTAGCTTATATTTTCTTACCCCGCCACGCTTGCGGGGAGAGGCATAGGCCGCCTTTGGCGGCCATTCTTGGAAAAGGACGCCGAAGCGGAGCTTCGGCTATGTCGCGCTTGCGATCCGGGTGAGGGGGACTCTCAACGTTCGTTATCTATCGAATTTGCGGAAGCAGCCCTCACTCCAACCCTCTCTCCGCAAGGGCGGGGCGAGGGAGCTACCATTCGCCCGGGTCAGCCGCTCACGCCTTCTCGCCGGCGGGCGAGAACAGATAGCCGCCGCCGCGGATGGTGCGGATCACCGCGGGCTTGGTCGGATCGATCTCGATCTTGCGGCGGATCCGCATGATGCGGAGATCGACGGCGCGGTCGAAGGCTTCGGCGTCGCGGGCGTTGGCGAGCTCCAGAAGCCGCTCGCGCGATAGTACCCGCTTCGGATTGGCCGCGAACACCTTGAGCAGGCTGAATTCGGACGCAGTCAGCGGGTGTTCATTGCCTTCGTCGTCGCGCAGCGCCTGCGCCTCGAGATCGAGCCATTTGGTGCCGAACCGCACCAATCGGTCCTTGGCGGCTTTGGCGTTCGCGGCGTCCGGCGCGGGCGCTGCCCTAGCCGGTGCGCTCCGCCGCAGCACCGAGCGGATCCGCGCCATCAATTCGCGCAATTCGCAAGGCTTGGCGATGTAGTCGTCGGCGCCGAGTTCGAGGCCGACCACGCGGTCGATCGGGCTCGCGGTCGCCGTCAGCATGATCACGGGAACGTTGATGCGGCTTTTCAGGTCGCGGATGATGGAAAGCCCGTCTTCCTCCGGCATGTTCAGGTCGAGCACCACGAGATCGGGCACGCTTGTTTCGATCGCGCCGCGCAGGCTCCGGCCGCCGTCGCACAGCGTCACGGTGAAGCCGTGCATCTTGAGGTAATCGCCGACCATCTCGCGGGCCGGGGCCTCGTCGTCGACTATGACAATATGCTGGCTCCGGCTCATGACAACTCTGTTGCAGGCAAGATAACGGTAAAGGTCGAACCCTGACCGGGCCCGGGGCTGTTGGCTTTCACCTCGCCGCCATGCATGTCGATGATGCGCTTGACAATCGACAGGCCGAGCCCGGTCGAGCTTTCGCCGGCGGTGGGTTTGGCGGAGAGCCGCTGGAAGCGGCCGAACAGGCGCCCGAGATCCTCGGGCGACAGGCCGGCGCCTTCGTCGGCGACGCGGATGATGGTGTTGTTGCCCTCATGCGTTACCACCACCGTGATCTTGCCGCCGATCGGGCTGTATTTGATGGCGTTGCTGATGAGATTGTCGATCGCCTCCCGCATCCGGTCGGCATCGCACATGGTGACGAAGTTCGGCGGCGCCGACACCGTGATGGCCTGCTGCTTGTTCGCGGCCAACGGCTGGTTGGCGTCCGCGACTTCGCTGACGAGCCCCGCGACATCGACCGCCTCGCGGCGGATCGAGATGTCGAAGGCATCCGCCATCGCGTCCGAGATCAGGTGATCGACCATCGAGGTCAGGCGCCTGGTGGCGTCGCGGATGTGCTCGACCTGGGCGGTGACGCTCTCCTTGGAGGCGCTGGCGGTGATCAGCTCCACCAGCATTTCGGTGCGGCCGAGGATCACCCCCAACGGATTCTTCAGGTCGTGGGCGACGGTGCCGAGAATCTCGTTCTTGAAGCCGTTGGCGCGCTGCAGCCGCAGCCATTGCGACGACAGGCGGCGGTTCGCCTGCATCAGCGCGCGGGTGCGCTGGGCGACGCGGTCCTCGAGCTGGGTGTTGGCCTCCTGCAGCTGCTGATAAAGGATCACATTGTCGAAGGCGATCGAGAGCCGGCTGCCGAAAATCTCGACCAGCGCCCGGTCGGTCTCGGACAATTGCCGCTCGGCTTGCAGCAGCACCACGACTTCGCGCCCGCTGCCGGTGCGCAGATAGAGCACGCTGCGCTGATCGGAGAACTCGTTCTTGCGGCGCTGGAATGCCGCTTCGACCATCTGGCGCAAATCCGGATCGAGCGACCGCGAACTGGTGGTGCCGATGAAACGGCTGTAGCAGCCGGAGCCGGCAAGCACCGAAAAATCCGAACCCGAAGGGCTGCCGTCGTCGCGCAGCACCAGGATGCCGGCGCAATCGACGTTGAGCAGCGACGCGAGCTGGGTCAGCACCCCCTCGGCGAGCCGCTGCATCGATTTGAAATCGTACAGGGTGGAGGCGGCGTCGATGATGATTTCCAGCCCGCGCCGGGTCTGCATCATGCGCTCGAGCTGCTGATAGCTGCGCAGCGCCGCGGTCAGCGAGGTGAACAGCCTGTCGGCGGTCAGTTCGGTCTTCGCCTTGTAGTCGTTGATGTCGTACTGGACGATGACGCGGCGCTCCGGCGCCTGGCCGGGCTGGCCGGTGCGCAGGATGATGCGGACGGTTTCGTTCCGGAGGTCGTTGCGGATGTATTCTACCAGGTCGAGCCCGGCGGCGTCGGTCTCCATGATGACGTCGAGCAGCACGGCGGCGATGTCGGGATGCGTGCGCATCAGGGTGCGGCCCTCGGCCGCCGAATAGGCCGAGAGGATCTCCAGGCTCTGGCCGTGCAGGCTGTAGTCGCTCAGGGCGAACCGGGTGCCTTCGTGCACGGCCGGATCGTCGTCGATGACGGCGATCTTCCACTTCCGCGCGGTCGAGGTCTCCGGAACCGTTCCGGTGTCGTCGATCAGGTGGAGGACATCGTCCTGTTCGGCCATTGAGGGGTCCCGTCGCTTGCCTGGTCTGCGGTTTCCGAGCCGCCCCTGGCGGTCCTGGGTATGATAATGCGAAATGTGGTGCCTTGTCCCAGCCTTGAATCCAGCATCATCCGCCCGCCGAGCTGCTGAGTGACAAGATTATAGACAATATGCAAGCCGAGGCCGGTGCCGCCCTCGTTGCGGCGCGTGGTGAAGAACGGGTCGAACGCCTGCCGCTGCACGTCCGGCGTCATTCCGGCGCCGTCATCGGCGAAAATGATCTCGACATCCTCGGTGCCGCGCGCCCTCCCGGAAATCGAGATGGCGCCGGCGCGCCCGTCGGCAAACGCGTGATTGGTGGCGTTGAGAAACAGATTGGTCAGGATCTGGCCGTAGGAGCCGGGATAGCCGTCGATGATCAGCCCTTCCGGCACGTCGACCGAAAGCGTGATCGGCGACCGCTTCAGCACCGGCTTGAGGCTCGCGATGATCTGGTCGGTCGCCTCGCCGAGCGAGTACTGGCGGCGCTCGGCATGCGAGCGGTCGACCGCGACCTGCTTGAAGGACTGGATCAGCTCGCCGGCGCGATGCAGGTTCGCCACCAATTGCCCTGCTGCATCGCGCGAGGTCCGCACGAATTCCTCGAGCTGGGAGCGGCGCAGGGGCGAATCCGATCTCAGTTCGGCCTCGAACATCTCGGCGCGGCGCGAGAAGCTGGAGGCCACCGTCAGGCTGATGCCGATCGGGTTGTTCACTTCATGGGCGACGCCCGCGACCAGCCCGCCGAGCGCCGCCAGCCGTTCGGCATCGATCAGGTTTTGCTGGGCGGTGTTGAGCTCGAGCAGGGCCCCTTCGGCCTTCTCCTTGGAAGCGCGCAACTCGTCTTCGGTCTTGCGCTTGGCGATGGCGTTCTCGCGGAACACTTCGACCGCGCGCGCCATCGCGCCGATCTCGTCCTTGGCGGTGGTGCCCTGCACCTGCCGGTCGTAATCGCCAGAGGTGATGGCGCGCATCGCCAGCATGATCTGCTGCAGCGGCAGGCGGATCGAGAGCGCGATCAAGACGCCCACGGTGATGATGATGCCGAGGAAGATCACCGCGATCGACAATACCCTGCGGGAAATGTCGCCGAGCGTCCGGTCGAACGTCTCCTGCGCCTTCTGCTCGCGCCGGCGCATCTTGACCGAGAGATCGTCGATGGCACCGATCGCGTCGGCCTGGCTGGCGTCGATGGTGTTGCGCAACAGCTCGGTGCGGTTGGCGAGCTCCTCGGTCAGTTTCGCAAAGCCCTCCCGCAGCGCCACCGTCCGTTCCTTCAGCCGGTCCAGCGCCAGTCGCTGCAGGTCGTTGTCGGCGAGATCGGCCATCACGGGGATGGTCTTTTCGATGGTTTCGGTATTGCGGCGCGCCTCCTCGGCGGACGCGGTGGCCAGCGAAAGATAATAGGCATTGGCGGCGACCAGCATTCCGGTGAAGGCCTCGCGGGATCTTCCGAGCGACGGCCAGATCTGGGCGTCGCGGTGGCCGGTGGCGCCCTCGATGACCGAGTAGAGCCCGGCCATGTCGCGCGCCGGGGTCAGGACCTCCTGCTCGTAGGTTTTCGAAATGGTCGCCTGCACCCCGCGCAGCTCGCCGAAGCCGTTGAGGAAGCGTTCGGTAACGCGCTCGAGTTCCTCCACCGATCCCGACAGCATCGGGTCGGTCGAGGCGCGCGTGGTCAGGGTGCCGAGCACGGCTTCGCGCAGCAGCAGGATCTCGGCGAACAGCTCGGGGCTCGGCTGATTGATGTAGCGATGGATCAGGTTCTGCAGCCGGCTGGTTTCGCTCTCCAGCACCGCCAGGATCTTGTCGGATTCCCGGACCTGCCGCACGTCGTCCCACGCCGAACCGAGCACTTGGGCGCCATTCCAGATCATGGCGGCCAATACCACCACCACCGCCGAGTTCAGCGCGGCGATCGACAGAATGCGCCAGCGGATCGGCACGGCGCGGAGCAGCCCGACAATGCCGGAACGGCCCCGCGCGGCGAGGCTCGCCGGACGTTCCGCAGTCTGGTCCTGCCGGGGAACTTCCAAGCCTGATTACTCCACCTTGCGCATGAACCGGCCGGAGCGGATCGCGGCATCGCGGAATTCGTAGGCAACCGCGCTCGCCGCGGTCACCGTCAAAAACGGCACGACCACGGATGTCGCGGTCCGCGAAAGGTCGGCGCGGCTGTACACAGGCACTATCCCCTTATGATGAGGTCGGCGAAGGCACAAAAAGGTTCAATGCGTTTTCTTGGCGGGTGCTGGCGGGACCCGGCTATTGTGCCAGCGCCGCCGACGTCGTCAATTGTGCACTGCGAGCGGGGCCGTCGCGGATTGAAAGCGGGGGCTTTGGGTTCTATGAGGACGGCTGACGCGTGGAATCGCGTTTTTGAACGGCTGCTATGAATTGGAACGGGTTCGGCGGTGAAATCGGCTTTGAAATGCTTGCAGCTCGCGCTCGTGGCCGTTGTGGCTGTATCGGCGTCTCCGGCGCTCGCGGTCACCGACATCATGTGGTGGCATGCGATGTCGGGCGAGCTTGGACGGCAGATCGAGAAACTCGCTTCCGACTTCAACGCCTCGCAATCCGACTACCGGATCGTCCCGCACTACAAGGGAAACTATACCGAGACCGTGACCGCGGCGATCTTCGCGTTTCGTTCGCACAGCCAGCCCGCCATCGTCCAGGTCAACGAAATCGCGACCGCGACCATGATGGCGGCAAGGGGAGCAATCTATCCGGTGTTCGACCTGATGGCCGACCAGCAGGAGGCGTTTTCGCCTGCCGATTATCTTCCTGCCGTCACCGGCTATTATGCCGACGCCGCCGGCAATCTGCTGTCGTTTCCGTTCAACGCATCGACGCCGATCCTCTACTACAACAAGAAAATATTCCGCGCCGCCGGTCTCGATCCCGACATCGCGCCGAAGACCTGGCCCGAGGTCGGCGCCGCGGCGAAGCGGCTGCGGGCGGCCGGCGCGCCTTGCGGCTTCACCACCTCGTGGCCTTCCTGGATCAATGTCGAGAATTTTTCCGCCTACCACAACCTGCCGCTTTCGACGCAGGCCAATGGCTTTAGCGGGCTCGACGCGGTGCTGACCTTCAACAATCCGACGGTGGTGCGGCATATCGCGCAACTGGCGGAATGGCAGGTCACGAAGGCGTTCGACTACAGCGGCCGCGCGACGACGGCGGAGCCGCGGTTTTGGAACGGCGAGTGCGGCATCTTCATCGGCTCGTCGGCGACGCGCGCCGATATCCGGAAGAATTCCCCGTTCGAAGTCGGCTACGGCGTGCTGCCGTACTGGCCGGACGTTGCCGGCGCGCCCCAAAACACCATCATCGGCGGCGCGACCTTGTGGGTGCTGCGCAACCGGCCGCAGGAGGAATACAAGGGCGTCGCCAAATTCTTCGCTTATCTGTCGAAGCCCGAGATCCAGGCCGCTTGGCACGAGAACACCGGCTATCTGCCGATCACCCGGGCCGCCTTCGACCTCACGCGCGCGCAAGGCTTTTACGAGCGCAATCCCGGCACCGCAATCTCGATCGAGCAGATGACGCTAAAGCCGCCGACCGAAAATTCGCGGGGGCTGCGGCTCGGCTCGTTCGTCCTGATCCGCGACGCGATCGACGACGAACTGGAGCAGGCGTTCGCGGGCAAGAAATCCGCGCAGGCCGCCCTTGATTCCGCGGTCGAGCGCGGCAACCGCCTGCTGCGGCAGTTCGAGCGCGCCAACCCGGACCGGTAGAAACGCCCGATGCATTCACTGCCGGGCTTAAGAAATATCGAGGCCTTCCGTGCGTGGCGGGCCGATCCGTCGCGATGCTTGCCGGCGGCGCTCGACATCGCGCGCAGCCACGGACTGCCGCACGGCGATGCGCAGCTGTTTCCGACCGGCACCAATCTCGTCGTTGCGCTCGACGAGTTTTTGGTTCTGAAGATCTTTCCGCCGCTGTTGCGCCATCAGTTCGTGTCGGAGCGTCTGACGCTGTCGCTGCTGCGCGGGCGGCTGTCCGTGCCTATCCCGGAAATCGTGATCGAGGGCGAGCGCGACCAATGGCCGTATCTCGTCATCACGCGGTTGCAGGGCGTGGTGGGAGCAGAGGCCTGGCCGATCCTCCCCGAAGATCAGAAGGAGCGCGTCCTCGCGCACATTGGCGAGACGATTGCGCAAGTGCAGCATGCGCCGGTCGGCGAGCTGTCCGGTATCGAGCCGCGCTGGCCTGAGTTCATATCAGGGCAAGTCGAGGGATGCCGCGCCCGGCATGAACGTCTCGGGCTGCCGCGCAAATTTCTGGACGGGCTGGACCACATCCTTCGCGATGCGGCGTCGCTCATTCCAATGAACGCGCCGCCGGTGATCCTGACCGGCGAATACATCCCAGAGAATTTTCTGCTGAGCCAGCAAGGCGGCGACTGGCAGTTGGCCGGGCTCATCGACTTTGGCGACGTCATGACAGGGTGGAAAGAGTACGACCTGCTGGGTCCCAGCGCCTTCATGGCGGCCGGCCTGCCGCGCCGTGTCGACAGTCTCTTTCGCGGGTTCGGATATTCGAACGCCGATGTCGATTCCACGATGAAGCGCCGGCTGATGGCGCTGATGCTGCTGCATCGTGCCAGCGATCCCGTGAGGCACATCTGCATCGAGGGCTGGCAGCAAAGAGCCGCCGACCTGTTCGAACTGCAGGAATTGCTCTGGCCGATTTGACCAAGGCGTGCCCTCCAAATCCGTTCGCCAGCCCAAGAAAGCGGCGCACAAAATATCTGCACTTTTTGTGGGCAAAGATATCTCTTTGTATGCAAGTGGGTCGCGCGCCCCACCATCGCCGTACTCAATATTCGGAAGCCAAATCATGTGCTTAAAGCGCGATTAGGCTTCCGTTAAGTTCTGGCACAAACCTTGCGAAAGCTTCTCCAAAGCCTGATCCCCCGTGCGTTGGAGCCAGCCGATGAAGCGTCGCGATTTCCTGAAATCCGTCACCGGCGTCGCGGCCGGCGCCATGGTGCCGGCGCCGGCGATCTGGTCCGCCGCCAAGGCCGATGCGCGCTCAGAGACGCTCCTGATCGTCTCGGAAGGGGGTCCCAACAATCTCGACATTCACGGCATCGGCACCAACGTGCCGGGCTATGAGGTGTCGTGGAATTGCTACGACCGCTTGATCAGCCACGAGATGAAAAGCGGTCCGGGCGGCGTGCCGTATTACGACCGCGACAAGTTCAAGCCCGAACTCGCCGAGGACATGAATGTCGGCGACATGTCGGTGACCTTCAAGCTGAAGAAGAACGCCAAATTTCACGACGGCACGCAGGTCACGGCCAAGGATGTCAAATGGTCGCTGGACCGCGCCGTCAGCGTCGGCGGCTTCCCAACCTTCCAGATGAGCGCGGGCTCGCTGACCAAGCCGGAGCAATTCGTCGTCGTCGACGACAACACCGTGCGGGTCGATTTTGCCAAGAAAGACCGCCTGACGATTCCCGATCTCGCCGTGATCGTGCCCTGCGTGGTCAATTCCGAACTGGTGAAGAAGAACGCCAGCGAGAAGGACCCCTGGGGCCTCGAATACACCAAGCAGCAGACCGCGGGTTCGGGCGCCTACAAGGTGACAAAATGGACCGCCGGCACCGAAGTGATCATGGAGCGCAACGACGAGTGGGTCGGCGGTCCCGTGCCGAAGATCAAGCGCGTGATCTGGCGCATGGTGCCGCAGGCCGGCAACCGTCGCGCGCTGCTTGAGCGCGGCGACGCCGATATCTCCTACGAACTGCCGAACAAGGATTTTCAGGAGCTGAAGGCGTCCGGCAAGCTCAATATCGTGTCGCTGCCGTTCTCGAACGGCATCCAGTACATCGGCATGAACGTCACCAAGCCGCCATTCGACAATCCGAAGGTGCGGCAGGCGGTCGCCTACGCTATCCCCTATCAGAAGATCATGGACGTCGTGCTGTTCGGCCTCGCCAATCCGATGTTCGGCGCGCCCGCGGGCAAGGCCACCGAAGTAGCCTGGCCGCAGCCCACCAAATATTTCACCGATATCGACAAGGCCAAGGCGCTGCTGGCCGAGGCCGGCTATCCCAACGGTTTCGAGACCACGCTGTCGTTCGACCTGAATTTTGCCGGCATCAACGAGCCGCTCTGCATCCTCGTGCAGGAAAGCCTGGGCCAGATCGGCATCAAGACCACCATCAACAAGGTGCCCGGCGCCAACTGGCGCACCGAGTTGAACAAGAAGGAGATGCCGCTCTACACCAACGTGTTCTCGGGTTGGCTCGATTACCCCGAATACTTCTTTTACTGGTGCTATCACGGCAACAATTCCGTTTTCAACACCATGAGCTACAAGTCGCCGGAGATGGACAAGCTGATCGACGGCGCGCGCACCGCCGCGGCCACCGGCGACACCGCGAGCTACGACAGCGACGTGAAGGGCTTTGTCGATCTGGCCTTCACCGATATTCCGCGCATTCCGCTGTATCAGCCCTTCGTCAACGTCGCGATGCAGAAGAACGTCTCCGGCTATCAATACTGGTTCCACCGCCGGCTCGATTATCGGGCGCTGGTGAAGGGGTGAGCGGGCGAAATGGCGAGCGGCGAGTGGCGAGTAGCGAATAAGGGGGTAGCGAGTAATGAACGAGAATAGCCATCATCTTCCATTCGCTATTCGCCATTCGCCATTTCCGCGGAGCCTCCCATGCTGACCATGATCGGCAAGCGGCTGATGTTCGCGATCCCCTCCTTGATCGGGGTGGTGATCGTCACCTTCCTGTTGACGCGCGCGCTGCCGGGCGATCCCGCGGCCTATTTCGCCGGTCCCGCGGCCAACAAGGAGGCGATCGAGCAGATCCGAAAGAAGCTCGGATTCGACAAGCCGCTGATCGAGCAATTCTTCCGCTACACCGTCGATCTCGCGCATGGCGATTTCGGCAATTCGCTCACCACCGGCCAGCCGGTCGCGACCGAAATCCGCAATCGACTGCCGGCCTCCGCCGAGTTGACGCTGCTCGGGCTCGTCGTTTCGATCGTGATCGCCATTCCGCTCGGCATTCTCGCCGCGACGAAGCCCGGCTCCTGGATCGATCATCTCTGCCGGGTGACCACCACGGCCGGCGTCTCGCTGCCGGTGTTCTTCACCGGGCTCGTGCTGGTCTATGTCTTCTATTTCCAGCTCGGATGGTCGCCGGCGCCCTTGGGGCGGCTCGACGTGTTCTACAGCGCGCCGCCGACGGTGACCGGCTTCTACCTGATCGATGCGCTGATCGCGCGCGACTTTGAAACCTTTCGCTCCGCGCTTAGCCAGCTGATCCTGCCGGCGCTGACCCTGGCGATCTTTTCGCTGGCGCCGATCGCGCGCATGACGCGCGCGTCGATGCTGGCGGTGCTGGCGTCGGATTTCGTGCGCACCGCGCGCGCCAGCGGCCTGTCGCCGACCACGGTGATCGTCACCTACGCCTTCCGCAACGCGATGCTGCCGGTCATCACCACGCTCAGCATGGTGTTCTCGTTCCTGCTGGGGGCCAATGTGCTGGTGGAAAAAGTGTTCGCCTGGCCCGGCATCGGCTCCTATGCGGTGGAAGCCCTGATCTCGTCGGATTTCGCGCCGGTGCAGGGCTTCGTGCTGACCATGGCGGTCATGTATGTGCTGCTCAATCTGATCATCGACATTCTCTATGGCGTGATCGACCCACGGGTCAGGCTTGAAGGGTGAGGTGGTAAGCATGAGCAGCGTTGCGCCAGCCGTCGAACCCGCAGGTCCCGCGCGCACCTCGGGTCTTGCCGCGATCTTCGAGCATACCCGCTACGTGCTCGGCGAAAACCGCGTCACCGCGTTTGCGTTCGGCCTTCTGGTCGTGATCGTCTTTGCGGCATTGTTCGGTCCCTATGTCGTGCCCCACGATCCGCTGGCGTCCGATACCGCGGCGGCGTTGAAGCCGCCGTCGGCGGCGCACTGGTTCGGCACCGATCAGTTGGGGCGCGACATCTTCAGCCGTGTCATCGTGGCCACCAGGCTCGACACCTTCATCGCCGTGGCGTCGGTGGTGCTGGTGTTCCTGATGGGCGGTCTCGCCGGCATCGCCGCCGGCTATTTCGGCGGCTGGACCGACCGCATCGTCGGCCGCATCGCCGATACCATCATGGCGTTCCCGCTGTTCGTGCTGGCGATGGGCATCGTGGCCGCGCTCGGCAACACCGTGCAGAACATCATCATCGCGACCGCGATCGTGAATTTCCCGCTTTATGCGCGGGTTGCACGCGCCGAAGCCAATGTGCGGCGCGACGCCGGTTTTGTGCAGGCGGCGCGGTTGTCGGGCAATGGCGAATTCCGGATTCTGTTGGTGCATATCCTGCCCAACATCATGCCGATCATGATCGTGCAGATGTCGCTGACCATGGGCTACGCCATCCTCAACGCCGCGGGCCTGTCCTTCATCGGGCTCGGGGTGCGGCCGCCGACCGCCGAATGGGGCATCATGGTGGCGGAAGGCGCGAGCTTCATGGTGTCGGGCGAATGGTGGATCGCGCTGTTCCCGGGCCTCGCTTTGATGGTCGCGGTGTTCTGCTTCAACCTGCTCGGCGACGGCCTGCGCGACATCGTCGATCCGCAGCGGAGAACGTAAGGACTGTCCCATGACCGCGCAGCCGCTGCTCGACGTCAACGATCTTACGGTGGAGTTCGCCACAAGGCGCGGCATCGTCAAAGCGGTGCAGCACGTCAATATTTCCGTGGCCAAGGGCGAAACGCTCGGCATCGTCGGCGAGTCCGGCTCCGGCAAGTCCGTCACCTCCTATGCAGTGATGCGGATTCTCGACCGCGCCGGAAAAATCGCCGAGGGCTCGGTGATGTTCTCCGGCATCGACGTCAAGACCGCCAGCGAAGACCAGATGCGCGACCTGCGCGGCCGCGAAATCTCGATGATCTTCCAGAATCCGCGCGCGGCGCTCAATCCGATCCGCAAAGTGGGCGACCAGATCGAGGACGTGCTGCGCCAGCACGTGCAGCAGGCGACAGTGACCGACCGCGGCGAGAAGGCGATCGAGGCGCTCGAGCAGGTCAAGATTGCCCGTCCCCGCGAACGCTATCACGCCTATCCGTTCGAACTGTCCGGCGGCATGTGCCAGCGCGTAGTGATCGCGCTGGCGCTGGCCTGCAATCCACAGCTTCTGATCGCGGACGAGCCGACCACCGGCCTCGACGTCACCACGCAGAAGGCGGTGATGGACCTGATCGTCGAGCTGACCAGGAGCCGCGGTATGGCGACGATCCTGATCACCCACGATCTCGGTCTCGCCGCGGCCTATTGCGACCGCGTGGTGGTGATGGAAAAGGGCAAGGTGGTGGAAACCGCGCTGTCGGCCGACATCTTCGCCAATCCCCAGCACGCCTACACCAAGAAGCTGATGCGCGCGACGCCGCGGCTCGGCGTCTCCCTGCGCGATCTGTTGCCGGAGGAGGAGGCGGCCGCGCTTCCTTCTCTAACCTCGCCCCGCGCACCAACCGTCATGGCCGGGCTTGACCCGGCCATCCATCCTTCTTCAAAAGACTTTTCTCCAGAAGAGATGGACCCCCGGGTCAGGCCCGGGGGTGACGAAAGTGCAAAACCGCTTCTCCGCGTCGAGAAACTCGTAAAGGAATATCCTCGGCAGGGCGCCACGGCGACGTTCGCAAAACTGTTCTCGCGCAAGCCGCCGGTCGAGCCCGAACAGTTCCGCGCGGTCGACGGCATCAGCTTTTCCGTCGGCCATGGCGAGAGCGTCGGGCTGGTCGGCGAATCCGGCTGCGGCAAGTCCACCACCTCGATGATGGTGATGCGGCTCTTGGACCAGACCTCGGGCCGCATCGTGTTCGACGGCGACGAGATCGGCGCCATCCTGCCCAACGCGTTTGCGCGGCTGCCGCTGCGCAAGAGCATCCAGATGGTGTTCCAGGACCCGACCGACAGTCTCAATCCGCGCTTTACGGCGGCGCGCGCCATCGTCGACCCGATCATGCAACTCGGCGACATCAGGGGCCGCGACGCGCTGCGTGCCCGCTGCGAGGAACTGGCGGGTCTGGTCGGCCTGCCCATCAACCTGCTCGACCGGTTCCCGCATCAATTGTCGGGCGGACAGAAGGCCCGCGTCGGCATCGCGCGCGCCATCGCGCTGCATCCGAAGCTGGTGATTCTGGACGAGCCGACCGCGGCGCTCGACGTCTCGGTGCAGGCGGTGGTATTGAATTTGCTTCAGGATTTGAAGCAGTCCATGGGCATGAGCTATTTATTCGTGTCGCATGATTTGAATGTGGTGCGCCTGTTATGCGATCGTGTCATTGTGATGCGATCGGGGCGAATCGTGGAACAGGGTCCGTCGGAACGCGTATTGGGCGATCCGCAGGATGCCTATACAAAGGAGCTGCTGACGGCGATCCCGCATCCGCCGTTGCCGGTTCACTGAAGGGTACGAGTACTGGGAGAATGATGGCCGCTGATCCGCTTGATGAGTATATCGACGCCGTATCCAAGGCGCTGGCGATGCCGGTTGAGGATGCCTGGAAGCCGGCGGTGAAGGCTAATCTGGAAGTGTCGCTGCGGCTGGCCCGGCTGGTCGATGAATTTGCGCTGTCCGATGAAACCGAGCCAGCCAGTGTCTTTGCAGCGTGATCCTGCCATGACCGCGGATCGTGACGGGCTGTCGGCCGCGGAAATCGCATCCGCCGTAGCGGGACAGAGGCTCTCGGCGCTCGGCGTGACCGAGGCGGCGCTGGCGCGGATCGCCAAGTATGATCCCATCCTGAATTCCTTCACCGATGTGACCGCGGACCGCGCGCGCGCCAAGGCCCGCAGCGTCGATGCGGCGATCGCCGCCGGGAAGAACGCCGGCCCGCTCGCCGGCGTGCCGTTCGCGGTGAAGAACCTGTTTGACGTGCAGGGGCTGCCGACCCGCGCTGGATCGAAGATCAACCGTGACTTAAAACCGTCGCCGCGCGACGCCACGCTGATCGAACGCATGGAGGCGGCCGGCGCGGTCATGGTCGGCGCGCTCAACATGGGCGAATACGCCTACGACTTCACCGGCGAGAATGTGCACGACGGTCCGTCGCGCAATCCGCATGACGTGACGCGAATGACCGGCGGCTCCTCGGGCGGTTCCGGCGGCGCGGTCGGGGCTGCGCTGGTGCCGCTGGCGCTGGGGTCGGACACCAACGGCTCGATCCGGGTGCCGTCGTCGTTCTGCGGCATTTTCGGGTTGAAGCCGACCTATGGAAGGCTGTCGCGCGCCCGCTCGTTTCCCTTTGTCTTCAGCTTCGATCATCTCGGCCCGTTCGCGCGCAACGTCAGTGATCTCGCGCTGGCCTACGACGCGATGCAGGGGCCCGATGCGGAAGACGCCGCGTGCACGACGCGCCCTGCCGAGCCGGTGGTGCCGCTGCTGGCGCAGGATATCGGGGCGTTGCGGATCGCGATTGCCGGCGGCTATTTCCAGAAGAACGTTTTCCCGGAAGCCGTCGAGGCCGTCGCGCGGGTCGCCAGGGCGCTCGGCGCCACCCGCACCGTTGAAATTCGCGAGGCCGCGCGCGCGCGCGCCGCGGCCTATGTCATCACGACAAGCGAAGGCGCCTCGCTGCATCTCGACCGGCTGCGCCGGCGGCCGAACGATTTCGATCCGGCGGTGCGCGACCGCCTGATCGCGGGGGCCATGATCCCGGCGCCACTGATCGACCGCGCGCAGAAATTCCGCCGCTGGTACCGCGCCCAGATGATGGAATTGTTCAAATCCGTCGACGTCATCATCGCGCCGGCGACGCCCTGCGTCGCGCCGAAACTCGGACAGGCGACCTTCGTGCTCGACGGCGTCGAGCTTCCGGTGCGCGCCAATATAGGCATTCACACCCAGCCGATTTCCTTCATCGGATTGCCTGTTGTCGCGGTGCCTGTCCCGCTCGAGCCGATGCCGATCGGCGTGCAGATCATCGCCGCGCCCTGGCGTGAGGACATCGCATTGCGCGTCGCTTACGCGCTGGAGCGCGCCGGCGTGGTGTCCGCGCCGCCGCCAAGGGGAATTTAGCCATGCAGGTCGATCTCCCCGATGTGCTGGCCGAGGTGACCGCGCAGTTCGAGCGCTACGAGAAGGCGCTGGTCGCAAACGACGTCGCCGTGCTCGACGAATTGTTCCACGACGATGCCCGCACGCTGCGCTACGGCATCGGCGAAAATCTCTACGGCTATGGCGCGATCACGGCGTTTCGCGCGGCGCGCTCGCCGGTCGGGCTGATGCGCCGGACCGCAAAGACCGTGATCACGACCTATGGCCGCGACACCGCGGTGGCCTCGACGCTGTTCTATCGCGATACCGCGCCCGGCAAGGTCGGGCGCCAGATGCAGACCTGGGTGCGGTTTGGACAGCGGTGGAAAATCGTCGCCGCCCATGTCAGCATCATCGATGAAGCACGGGATCAGAAGACATGAGCCTGGACGATCTTCCGACCGGGACTCCCGCGCGTCCGGCCGCCGAGGCCGAGACCGTGGTTCGCCGCGTTGACCGCGCTTCGCCCTATCCGGACAAGATCACGCGCGCCGAGGAGCTTCGCCTGCAACTGGCGGACGAGATCGTGCGCGGCACGCTGCCGCCGGGATCAGCGCTCGACGAAACCGAAATCGCAAAACGCTTCAACGTGTCGCGCACGCCGGTGCGCGAGGCGCTGCGCCAGCTCGTGGCCTCGGGCCTGGTCGATGCGCGGGCGCATCGGGGTGCTGTGGTGGCGCGGCCCTCGATCGAACGGCTGACCGGGATGTTCGAGGCGATGGCGGAACTGGAGGCGATGTGCGCGGGGCTAGCCGCGGAACGAATGTCGCCGACCGATCGCCAGCGGCTGGAGGCCGTTCACGAGGAATTGCGGGTGCTGAGCTATGCCGGCAATCCGGACCGGTTTCACGAAGTCAACGAGCGCTTTCACAACACGATCTATGCCGGTTCGCAAAACACCTATATCGCCGAAATCACGCTGGCGACGCGAGTGCGGGTGCAGCCGTTCCGCCGCGCCCAGTTCCGCAATCTGGGCCGGCTGGCGAAATCGCATGCCGAACACGATCGCGTCGTGGTCGCAATCCTGCGCGGCGACAAGACTGGTGCTGCGGCGGCGATGCGGGCCCATATCGAACTGGTGCGCGACGAATACGAGATCTACGCGGTATCGGTGTAAGTAGGCGAATGGGGAGTAGCGAATAGCGAATGGGATTTTTTCTTCGCTATTAGCTACTCGCCATTCGCGTCTCGTCACCCCGCCGCGGCTTCCGCCACGAACGCGCGCCAGCCGCCGAACGCGGAAATCTCGCGGGCGCCGGCGACATCGGCGGCCTCGACGATAAAACCCTTGACGCTGCGGCCGTCGGCGAGGCGCACGGTGCCGATCGACAGCGGCGGCGGAACGGCGGCGACGAATTTCCCGAATGCCGCGGGCGGCAGCGCCCAGATCTCCAGCTCGATCGAGGATCCCGTTCCCGCTTCCACGCGAAGCATGCCGGGTTTCGGCGGCGCGGTTTTGAGCGCATAGAGTTTGTAGTCCGCAGCGGTGCTTGCGGCCTCCAGCAACCGCCCGCCGAGCGTCTTCAATTCGCCGTTCAGCGCCATGCCGGAGAGATGCGCGCCCACCACCGCGATGGCGATTTCATCGCCTCTGAGACCCGAAGGCAGCGTCGGGAGTGGCGGCTGCGGCAGGTTGTTGGCGCCCATCGGCAATCTGGTATCGGCATGAAAGACGCGGCCGATCGAGGCGAGCTGCGCATCCTGGCCTGCGGGCGCAAGCAGCGTGATGCCGAACGGGACGCCGTCGGCGCGCATCGCCGCCGGCAATGCGAGCCCGCAGAGGTCGAGCAGATTGACGAAATTGGTGTAGGTGCCGAGCCTGGAATTGAGTTCGATCGGATTGGCCAGCACCTGCGCGGTCGAATACACCGTCGGCGCGGTCGGCAGCACCAGCGCGTCGATGCCGGCGAAGGCGTGCTCGGCTACCTTGCGCAGGCCCTGCAGCCGGTACAGCGCCGCAAACGTGTCGGCGGCGGAAAGCCGCGCGCCGGCGATGGTGATCTCGCGCGTTACCGGATGGATCGCGTCCGGCGACGATGCCAAGAGATCGCGGATCACCAGATAGCGTTCCGCCACCCACGGCCCTTCATAAAGCAGCCGCGCGGTTTCATAAAGCGGTTCGATATCGAAATCGACCAGCGTGGCGCCGAGCGCAGTCCAGCGCTTCAGGGACTCGCCAAAGGCAGCCTCCGCGGACTTGTCGCCGAAGAAAATCAACTGGCCGCTGCGCGGCACGCCCAGCCTGAGATGGGCGGGAAAAGCGCCGAGCTGCGCCAGCGGTCGGTCGCGCGAATAGGGGTCGGCGGAATCCGGACCGGCCATGACCGAAAGCGCGGTCATGGCGTCGTCGACGGTGAGCGAGAACACCGAGACGCAATCCAGCGTCCGGCAGGCCGGCACCAGCCCCGCGGTCGAGATCAGCCCCAGGCTCGGCTTCAGCCCGACGATGTTGTTGAGCATCGCGGGTACGCGGCCGCTTCCCGCGGTATCGGTGCCGAGCGCCAGCGGCACCAGCCCGGTCGACACGGCAACCGCCGAGCCCGAACTCGAGCCGCCCGGAACGAGATCGGCCCGCAGTGGATTTTTGGGAATGCCGTAAGGCGAGCGCACGCCGACGAGACCGGTGGCGAACTGGTCGAGATTGGTCTTGCCGATCATGATGGCGCCGGCCGCGCGCAGCCGCGCCACCGAGGTCGCGTCGCGCGCCGGCGTATAGGCAAAGGCCGGGCAGGCCGAGGTGGTAGGCAGGCCCGCGACGTCGATATTGTCCTTCACCGCGACGGGGATGCCGAACAGCGGAAGCTGTGCCGCGTCCTTCCTGGCGGCAAGCCGCTCGGCTTCCGCCAGCGCCTGCTTCTCGTCGCGCAGGCTGATGAAGATGGCGGGATCGTTGTGATCGCGAATCCGCGCAAAACTGCGCGCCACGGTTTGCGCGGGCGACAGGATACCGGCGCGGTGCGCGGCGAGGATCGCAGTGACGGTTTCAGTCACGCGCGGCTCCGATTCGGGACCGACTCTATCGGCAGGTGCGGCATGGGCGTCTTTCGAATTCGCGGTGGGTTTGCCATACTGACTGCACTCCGGGGCAGGCGGAAATCATCGCCCAATCGAAGCAAGCGGTGTGCCATTGTGTACATGAAAATAGCACCGCCAAACCGGGATAATCATCTCGAGATTTCAGACGGTTGAGCGCATTTGAGGGAAGGGTTCGCGACGCCTGCGTCAGGTAGCGCACATCGAATTTGCTTATTTTATGAGCAGATTATCCCCGAAACCACATCGTTCCCGCGACTTCGCAACATGCGCAGCCGGCCCGTCGCCGGCAAGTGCGCTGTTCGATCTTCCGGATGCGCCCTGAGTCGATTTCGCCAGGGTCTGCTACTTCCTGGCTGCCGCCTTGACGGCCTTGGCTGTCTGAGCCGTCGCGTTCTGCGCCTGCGCGATCATGTGTTCGGCGATCAATTCGGCGGTAAAACGGCTGATCGTGTCCTGGTCGGTGATGATCGACTGCGTATTGTTCTGCGCCTTATAGCCCTTCGCCTTGACGTTGAACGCACTGCCTACCGCAGCACCTTCCCCCGACGCCGACCAGTTGGTCGATCCCTCACCCGCGACCTTGCCGTCGGCAACGAAACCCTTGGTGTGGCTGATTTGGTGCGTCAGGGACTGGCCAATGGCCACATGGGTATTGAACAGCGCGAGGTCCAGCTTTCTGTCGGCGTCCAGCAGGGCTTTCTCGTGCGTTCCGCTGGCCTGGCTCTTGTCCAGCGTAACCAGCATGGTGATGGTTTTGTCCATCGCGATCTTCTTCAGGATTTCGTTGAGTTCATCATCGTCGAAACCGAACATGTTCAAATAGAGCGAAACGCTGACCCGCGACAGCACGTGCTTGAGGATGCTGTGGACGTCATCGCGCCCGACATAGAACAAATGAAAGTCCTTGCTGGCCGTGGTCGCGTAGACTTTTTCCTGGGTGTACGGCTGCAGGTCGGTGAGGTCGAACCGCTGTAGGCTCACCGAGGGAAGGTCGATGGCATTGGTGACGGTGGATTTGGGCGGGGTCAGCTCGGCCTCAGGCGTTGCCACCACCGCCATCGGCGCTGCTGCGACCGGCGCGGCAACTGGCGGCGACACTGGCGTCGCTGCCGCGGCTGGCGTTTTTCGCGGGCTGGCTTTTTTCGGAGCGGCTTTTTTGGACGCCTTCTTGACTGCTGCTTTCTTCGCCATGACGCGGCCTCCCTCGAGGTTCCCACGCTAAAGGCGCACCGGCGGAGCTGTCAATCTGCAATTGTGAAGAGAAGAAACACACCCACCGGCGATGACGGCGGGATTTGCGCGTCAGCGCACCACCTTGCTGCTGCCTTGGGTGATCAGCCGCGCGGCGCGCTGGTCGCGGGCGTGGATCCACAGCCAGCTCAGCGCGACGCTGAGCCGGTTGCGCAGGCCGATCAGGAAATAGATGTGCGCGATGCCCCAGATCCACCAGGCAATGGCGCCGCGCAGTTTGAAGCGGCCGAAATCGATCACCGCCTTGTGCTTGCCGATCTGCGCCAGGCTGCCGGAATGTTTGTAACGGAACGGCGCCGGCGCTTCGCCGCGCAGCCGCGCCTTGATCACCGCGGCGACATAGCGGCCCTGCTGCTTGGCTGCCGGCGCGATGCCGGGGACCGGCTTGCCGTCGGGACCTTTGACAAAAACGGTATCGCCGATGGCAAAGATATCGGGATGGCCGGGAACGGTGAGATCGGCATTGACCTCAAGGCGGCCGGCGCGATCGGCGGGCGCACCGAGCCATTCGGCGGCGGGCGAGGCGCGCACGCCGGCGGCCCAGATCAGGGTCCTGGCCTGCAGGCATTGACCGCCATACACCACGCCGTCAGCCGAACATTCGGTGACCGCCTGTCCGAGCACGACTTCGACGCCGAGGCTTTGCAGCGAGCGCTGCGCGTAGGCCGACAGATCGTCGGGAAAGCCCGCCAGCACGCGGGGGCCTGCCTCGATCAGCACCACGCGCGCCTTGTGGGTGTCGATGTTGCGGAAGTCCGGCGGCAAGGTTTGTTGCGCCAGTTCCGCGATGGTGCCGGCGAGTTCGACGCCGGTCGGGCCGGCGCCGACAATAACGAAGGTCAACAGCGCCGCGCGCCGCTCCGGATCGCTCTCGCGCTCGGCGCGCTCGAAGGCGACGAGAATGCGCCGCCGCAGCGTAGTGGCGTCTTCCAGCGTCTTCAGGCCCGGCGCGAACGGCTCCCATTCGTCATGGCCGAAATAAGCGTGCCGCGCCCCGGTGGCGAGAACGAGCGTGTCGTAGGGCACGGCGTCGCCGTCTTCGAGCAGCACGCGTTTATGTTCCGCATCGACCCCGCTCACCGTGGCGAACAGGGTCGTGACCTCCTGGCGGCCACGCAGGAGATAGCGGATCGGCCAGGCGATCTCCGAGGTCGCCAGCGACGCGGTGGCGACCTGGTACAACAGCGGCTGGAACAGATGATGATTGCGCCGGTCGATCAGGGTGATCGAGACCGGGGCACCGGCAAGCCAATGGGTCGTCTCCAGTCCGCCGAAGCCGGCGCCGACGATCACCACGCGATGGGGGGGCGGCGGACGCGGCGTGTCGGTCGTCATGGGTGTTGGCCTTCGGTTGTCGGACGTCTCCATACCCTTGATTGATGTAGGCGTTTTGCGGTCCCGGTCCAAGGCCGATTGTCTAATCGAACGATAGCGAAAGCCTATCATCGGCGGTGGACATCGGCGGCACAGGCATCTCAGCCACGGTCTGGCGATGGTTCAAGCGCGAGGCGTTGCCGCACCGGCAGCCACATCCCCGCAACGGCTCCCAGCATGGACAGCGCGGCGGCAAGCAGCATCGCGGCGGCAAAACCCGCGCTGAAAGCCGCGGGCGTGTCGACCGACCCTCTCGCGGAGAACACCGTGACCAAAGCGGCGATACCGAACATGCCGCCGAGAAAGCGCCCCATGTTGAAGACGCCGGACGCCTTGCCCATTTCGGCCACGGCAACCGAACCCATGATTGCATTCTGGGCCGCCGGCATCGCCATCGACACGCCGACGCCGGCGAGGACCAGCGGCGCGACCAGGCTCGAATAGGCCACGCCTGGTGAGATGATCATCGCGATCCAGCCAAGTCCGATGGCCTGCATCGACAGGCCCAGCACGACCAGCCGCCGTTCGCCGAACTTGTTGACGGCGGTGCCCGCGATCGGCGCCGTCATGAACAGCGTCGCGGTCCAGGGCAACAGCCGCAGGCCGGCGCCGAGCGGCCCATAGCCGAGCGAGGTCTGCAGAAATTGCGGCAGCAGGAATAGCACGCCGTACATCGCCGCGTAAAACAGCAGGCTTGCGGTGATGCCCGATGAAAATGCGCTCGATTTGAATAGCCGCATCGGCACCATTGGCGCCGGCGCGCGTAGTTCCCAGGCGACGAAGGCGATCGCCAACAGCGCCCCCCCGGCGAACGCCGCGATCACTTCGCCACTGGTCCATCCCGCGGGATTACCACGCAGCAGGCCCCACACCAGCGAAAGCGCAGCGGCCGCGACGATCACGAGGCCCGGAATATCCAACGCGACCTTTGGCCCAAAACTCTCGCGAAGCCGCGCAAGCACCAAGGCGATGGCGATCGCGCCAATCGGAAGATTGATCCAGAAGATCCACCGCCACCCGAAATTCTCGGTGATGAAGCCGCCGATCGCGGGACCGATAATGAGGGCAAATCCGGTCACGCCGCTGAAGATGCCGAGCGCGCGGGCGCGCTCTTCTTTGGCAAAGGCGGCGCTGAGGATCGCCATCGCGAGCGGCATCACCAAGGCGGCTCCTGCCCCCTGAACGGATCGTGCCGCGATCAGCGCCGCCGCGCCGGCCGACAGGGCGCATGCCGCGGAAGCGACGGCGAACAGGAAAATGCCGGCGGCGAACATCCGGCGGCGGCCGAAACGGTCGCCCAGCGCAGCTCCAGTCAGGAGCAGTACCGCGAAGGCGAGATTGTAGCTATTTACCGTCCATTGCAGCGTCTCGACCGATGCGCCGAGGTCGCGGCGGATGGTTGCAAAGGCCGTGGTGATGACCTGCGCATCCAGCGCCATCATGAAGGATGCCAGCGCGGTCACGCCAAGCGTCCAGTTCTTGCTGCCCTTCGCGTCATGTTCCTGCATTCCGTCTCTCCGCTTTTGACCGCGTCATGCGGTGCCTCGCGGACAGGACGAACGGGAATTGGCGAAGGATACCGTCGGAAAATATTTCTTTGCGACCGGATCCTTTCCCGGTTGTCGAACGTCTGGGGGTCGAGAAGCAATGAAATTGCGCCACCAAACCGAAGGAGAACATGATGAAACGGACCCTGATCAGGTATAAGACCAAACCCGATATGGCCGACAGGAATGCGGAGTTGATCGCTGGCGTGTTCGCGGAGCTGAAAGCTGCGAAGCTCGAGGGCGTTCGTTATCTTTCGCTGCGCCTCGACGACGATACGTTCGTGCATTTCGTCGAGACCGAAGCCGATTCCGGCAGTGCGCTGCCGGGATTGGCCGCTTTCAAGGCGTTCCAGAACGGAATTCGCGAGCGTTGCATCGAGCCGCCGCAGCCCGGCGGCGTCACCATCGTCGGCAATTACCGGATGCTGGCCGAACCATAGGCGTGATGTCGGGAGACAGAATGGAAACGGCTCCAGATCCACCAGATATCGACGGCCTGCTCGCCGAAATGCGCCCGCAGTTGCATCGCTACTGCGCGCGCATGGTGGGCTCGGTGATCGATGGCGAGGACGTGCTGCAGGACGCGCTGATCAAGGCAGTGGAATCGTTTTCACTCCAAGGCGAAATCGGCAATCCCAGGGGCTGGCTGTTTCGGATCGCGCACAACACTGCGCTCGATTTTCTGCGCCGCCGCAACCGGCAGGAAGCGCTGCGGTCGGGCCAGGAGGTGGACATGATCGCCGACCCGGCCGACACCATCCTCAGCCGCGAGATCGCCGGCGCAAGCCTGCGCACCTTCATGCGGCTTCCGGTCGCCCAGCGCTCCAGCGTGATCCTGATGGATGTGCTCGGCTGCTCGTTGAGGGAAGTCTGCGAGGTGATGGATTTCAGCCTGCCGGCGGTGAAGGCAGCGCTGCATCGCGGCCGCGCCCAGCTTCGCGAGCTGGCGGAGCAGCCGGACGATTTGCCGCAGCCGGAATTGCCGAAGGCCGAGCGCGACCGGCTCGGCGCCTATGTGGCGCACTTCAATGCGCACGATTTCGACGCCATCCGCGCGATGATTGCGGACGATGTGCGGCTCGAACTTGTCAACAAGACGCGCCTGAGCGGCAAGACCGAGGTCTCCAGGTATTTCGGAAATTATTCCGGGGTCGCCGATTGGCATCTGGTGCCGGGCCTGGTGGAAGGCCGGCCGGCCATCCTGGTATTCGATCCCGACCAGCCGGGTGCCGCGCCGAAATATTTCATGCTGCTGCAATGGTCCGGCGGCAAGGTCGCCAATATCCGCGACTTCCGCCACGCGCCTTACGTCATCGACGGCGCCGAATACCGGATCTGACGCGCCGCTGAGCCGCCGGCGCCGGATAGCCATTCGAGTTCGATCTTGCCCGCGAGGCTGTAATAGCCGTGGCCCATTGCCGGCGGCGTCGGCTGAAAAACATTCTGCCCGTTGCGATTTCGCCGCCGGGCCGACTCCCGTTCAACGGAATTATAATTCTTGCCATCGCCAGTTCATGCGAATTATGGTGCATAAAGTGCTGCAATAGAGCCGAAGGTTCTAAGGCGGACGCTCGGTTCGGGCTTGCTGCGAGCCGGAGATTTCGCGCACAACACCGGTGAGGTGGATAGCGCGCGGCGTCGGCCGTGCTGCCTGACAGCGGATCGGCCGGCTCAACCGGATTGGTTTAGATAATGAGGGAGGGGAGACGAATATGAAGAGAGCATTTTGGCTGGCGGGCGCGATGGCGTTCGTGCTGGCAAGTCCCGCGCTGGCGGGGGATACCGTCAAGATCGGCTTTGTCTCGACGTTCAGCGGCCCGACCGCCGTGATCGGCAACGACATGCGCAATTCGTTCGAGCTCGCGCTCGATCATCTGGGCCGCAAGATGGGCGGCAAGCCGGTCGAGGTGATCTACGAGGACGATGGACAGAAGCCGGATGTCGGCAAGCAGAAGACCGAAAAACTGGTGCAGTCCGACAAGGTGGATTTCATCGCCGGCTACATCTGGTCAAACGTGCTGCTCGCCTCGCTCAAGACGGCAGTCGATTCCCAGACCTTCCTGATCTCGGCCAACGCCGGACCCTCGCAGCTCGCCGGCGATCTGTGCTCGCCTTATGTGTTCTCGACCTCCTGGCAGAACGACCAGACGCCAGCGGCGATGGGCCTCTACATGAACCAGAAGGGCGTCAAGTCGGTGTTCCTGATCGGCCCGAATTATGCGGCCGGCAAGGACATGCTGGCCGGCGTCAAGAGCACCTTCAAGGGCGAGATCAAGGGCGAGGAATATACGGTGTGGCCGAGCCAGCTCGATTTCTCGGCCGAACTGTCAAAGGCGCGTGCGTCCGGTGCGGCATCGATCTTCGTGTTCTATCCAGGCGCTGCCGGCGTGCAGTTCCTCAATCAATATGCGCAAGCCGGGCTCAAGGAACAGATGCCGCTCTACACGGCCTTTACCATCGACGAATTGTCGTTGCCGCTGCAGAAGGACAATGCGATCGGCGTCCCCGGCGCGCAGGAATGGGTGAACGACCTGCCGAACGATCAGAACAAGAAGTTCGTCGCCGATTACCGCAAGAAGTATCCCAATTTGCGCCCGACCTATTACGGCGCGCAGGCCTATGACGCCGCGCAATTGATCAACAGCGCGGTGGTGGCGGCCGGTGGCGACACCAGCAAGAAGGACGCAATGAAGGCGGCGATGGAGAAGGCCGATTTCAAGTCGCTGCGCGGCTCCTTCAAATACGGCAACAACCACATTCCGATCCAGAATTTCTATCTGCAGGACGTGGTCAAGGACGCCGATGGCGCGCTGTCGCTGAAGACGGTCGCTACCATCGTCAAGGACAATCAGGACAACTTCCACGACAAATGCCCGATGAAGTGATCGCGGCGAATGAAAATACAGCGGCGGCGCTCGCGCGCGGCCGCTGTTTTCCTTTCGGCACGTGTTTTGCAGCCCGATTTCAAGACGATGATTTCCAGTCCGGTGGCTTCATCCTTCGAGACGGCGCTTCGCGCCTCCTCAGGATGAGGTCGTCAAACCCTCATGGTGAGGAGCGCGGCAACGCCGCGCGTCTCGAACCACGAGGCCCCCGATGCCGGCTATGATGCGCCACAACCGGAAATGACCTAGAGCGTCCATGCTGCTTGTCGTCGAACAATTCCTGAACGGATTGCAGTTTGGCCTGCTGCTGTTTCTGCTGGCGGCGGGATTGACGCTGGTGTTCGGCATCATGGACTTCGTCAATCTGGCGCACGGCTCGCTCTACATGATGGGCGCCTATTTCGCGGCCACCTTCGTGGCATGGACCGGCAATTTCCTGATCGGCGTGGTGCTGGCGCTGGGTGCTACGCTCCTGCTCGGCATCGTCCTGGAACTCGTGGCGCTGCGGCATCTCTACGGCCGCGACCATCTCGACCATGTGCTGGCGACCTTCGGGCTGATCCTGTTCTTCAATGATGCGGTGCGGCTGATCTGGGGCCCGGCGGGCCTGGCGCTGCCGTTGCCGGCCTGGCTGACGGTGCCGATCCAGGTCGTGCCCGGCGTGTTCTATCCGGCCTATCGGCTGGCGATCATCGTGGTCGCACTGGTGGTCGCGCTGTCGCTCTATATCGTGGTGATGCGGACCCGGCTCGGCATGCTGATCCGGGCCGGCGCGTCGAACCGGGAAATGATCGGCGCGCTCGGCATCAACATCAAGCTGCTCTACACGCTGGTGTTCGGACTCGGTGCGGCGCTCGCCGGTCTCGCCGGGATGATGCAGGCTCCGATCCTCACCGTTCAGATCGGCATGGGCGAGAACATCCTGATCCTGGCCTTCGTCATTATCGTGATCGGTGGTATCGGCTCGATCCGGGGCGCGTTCCTGGCCGCAATCTTCGTCGGCATGATCGATACGCTCGGCCGCGCCTTCCTGCCGGACCTGCTGCGGAAAATATTGAGTTCGGCCGCGGCTTCCACCGCGGCGCCCGCGCTGTCCTCGATGCTGATCTATCTGGTGATGGCGATCGTGCTGGTGGTGCGGCCGGAGGGGCTGTTCCCGGCCAATCGTCGATGAAGGCTTCGTTCAACGTCCGCAACCTTGTCGCGGCGCTGGTGGTCGCCGGCCTGCTGCTGCTTCCGCTCTACACCTCGCTGAGCGGCAATGTGTTCGCGCTGACGCTGTTCACCCGCATCGTGATCTTTGCGCTCGCCGCCGCCAGCCTCAATCTCGTCATGGGCTATGGCGGGATGATGAGTTTTGGGCACGCCGCCTATCTCGGGATCGGTGGCTATGCGGTCGGCATTCTCGCCGCCGAGGGCATAGGCTCCGGTTTTATCCAGTGGCCGGTGGCGCTTCTCGCTTCCGCGCTGTTCGCGCTGGTGATCGGCGCGCTTTCCTTGCGCACCCGCGGCGTCTATTTCATCATGATCACGCTGGCGTTCGCGCAGATGGCCTATTATGTCGCCTCCGGGCTCGCCCGCTACGGCGGCGACGACGGGCTGACCATCTACAAGCGCAGCGATTTCGGCGGACTGATCAATCTGTCGAACAAGGTGCAGTTCTATTATCTCTGCCTGTTCTGCCTGTTCGGCGGCCTCTATTTGATCTGGCGCATCGTCAATTCGCGGTTCGGCATGGTGGTGCAGGGGCTGCGCTCCAATGAAGCACGCATGCAGGCGATCGGCTTTCCCGCCACGCGGTATCGGCTGGTCTGCTTCGTCATTGCCGGCACCATCTGCGGGTTGGCAGGCGCGCTGCTCGCCAACAATACCGACTTCGTCAGCCCGGCCGTGATGTACTGGACCCGCTCCGGCGACCTGATGGTAATGGTGATCCTCGGCGGCATGGGCTCGCTGTTCGGCCCGGTGCTGGGGGCGATCGTCTATCTGATGCTGGAAGAATTCCTGTCGCAGGTGACGGAATACTGGGCCCTCATCCTGGGACCGCTGTTGCTGTTGATCGTGCTGTTCGGGCGCGGCGGCATCGATGGCTTGCTGGGGAGGCTGCGTCATGGCTGAACCCTTGCTCCGCGTGGAAAAACTGGTGCGCCGGTTCGGCGGCATCATCGCGACCGACCACGTCTCGCTCGATGTCGCGAAGGGCGAGTTGCACGCGATCATCGGCCCGAACGGCGCCGGCAAGACCACGCTGATCAGCCAGCTGATCGGACAGCTGACGCCGCATTCCGGCACGATCAGGCTTGCCGGCCGTGACATCACCCATGTGCCGGTCTATCGCCGCAGCGCGCTTGGGCTGGCGCGCTCGTTCCAGATTACCTCGCTGCTGCCTGACTTCACCGCGATCGATAACGTCGCGCTGGCCGCGCAGGCCCGCGACGGGCATTCCTTCCACTTCTGGCGCAGCGCCCGCAAGGTGCCGCATCTGCGCAAGGCCGCGCAGGATGCACTCGACCGGGTCGGGCTCGGGCATCGCGCCGGCATCGTGGTTTCCCGGCTGAGCCATGGCGAACAGCGCGAACTCGAACTCGCGGTCGCGCTGGCGACCCGGCCGCAATTGCTGCTGCTCGACGAGCCGATGGCCGGGCTTGGCGTCACCGAATCCGCGCGCATGGTGCAGCTGTTGCAGGAACTGCGCCGCGAGGTTTCCATCGTGCTGGTCGAGCACGACATGCCGGCGGTGTTCGCGCTCGCCGACCGCATCAGCGTTCTCGTCTATGGCCGCGTCATCGCCTCCGGCACACCGGCGGAAATTCGCGCCAACGACGAGGTCAAGCGCGCCTATCTCGGCGACCAGCACGCGGTGACCAGCCATGGCTGATTTCTTGGCTGATCTCTCGGCTGATCTGGCGCCGCTGCTCGAGATCGATGGTATCGAGACCTGCTATGGCCTCAGCCAGGTGCTGTTCGGCATGTCGCTACGGGTTCGCTCCGGCGAGATGGTGGCGATGATGGGCCGCAACGGCATGGGCAAGACCACCACCATCCGCTCCATCCTCGGGCTGACGCCGGCGCGCGCGGGCGCGATCCGCTTTGCCGGCGCCGAGGTCAGAAAACTTCCCTCGTTCAGGATCGCGCAATTGGGCATTGGGCTGGTGCCCGAGGGCCGTCAGATCTTTCCGAACCTCACCGTGCGCGAGAATCTCGTCGCGGCTTCGGGCAACCGTCTCGGCAGTCCCGAGCCCTGGACGCTGGAAAAGATCCACGCGCTGTTTCCCCGCCTTGCCGAGCGCGCCAACAACATGGGCAACCAGCTTTCCGGCGGCGAGCAGCAGATGCTGGCGATCGGCCGCGCGCTGATGACCAATCCGAAGCTGTTGATCCTTGACGAAGCCACCGAAGGTCTGGCGCCGCTGATCCGAGACGAAATCTGGAACTGCCTGTCGATGTTGAAAGCCCGCGGCCAGTCGGTGCTGGTGATCGACAAGAACATCGAACACCTCACCCGCATCGCCGACCGCCACTACATCATCGAGCGCGGCAGGGCGGTGTGGAGCGGCACGTCGGAGCAGTTGATCGCCGCGCCGGATTTGCAGCATCGGTATTTGGGGGTGTGAACGGAGCCTGCCTGGTTGCAGCCCACATACCGGAATCGACGCAAGTGACCGACTGAGACATCAAGCTGGTCGCGTCTGAGGCTGGTGGGTTGCCATTTGTCCCCTCGCCGGCCGGTCGCAAAGTGGTAGGCTTTGGCAATCGCATAAAGCGATTTTTTCAGGGGGGAGCCATGAGAAGGCGCAAGTTCGTCACGCTTCTTGGCGGTGCGCTGTTGGCTTGGCCAATTGTCGTGCGGGCGCAGCGGGCAGCGAGGCTCTACCGCGTAGGCTGGTTGTTCGCCGCCGTGCCTCTCAAAGACATGGGCGGGCCTGATCCGGTCGATCCCGTCAGCAGAGCCTTCGTGCATGGCTTACGAGACCTGGGATATATCGAGGGGCAGAACTTGGTGCTCGACCGTCGCTCTGCGGAGGGGAAGCTTGAGCGGATTGGCGAGCTCGCGGCGGAGCTCGTAGCTCTCAATCCCGACGTGATGATAACGGGCGGCGGCGATTTTATGGCTCAGGCGCTGCAGCGTTTGACTAAAACGGTGCCGATCATCTCGCCCTACGGCGACGATCCCGTCGGGGCCGGCCTCGTGGCAAGTCTCGCGCATCCCGGCGGGAACGTCACGGGGTTTCTCGCCTACACCGGTCCCGAGTTTGAGACGAAACGGCTTCAGCTGCTCAAGGAAGCGGTTCCGAAGGCGACCCGCATCGCCTTTCTCGCCATGAAGGATATTTGGGAAGGCCCCGTGGGGCTAGCACTCCAAGTCGCGGCGCCGACGCTCGGGGTGACGCTGATCCATGTGGAGCATGCCCCCCATAGCTATGCCGAAGCCTTCGCTCGGATGACTCGGGAGCCGCCGGATGCGCTTTTCGTTGCGTACCACCCTGTGAACTACGCCAACAGGCAGCTCATCGTTGACTTCGCGGCCAGGCAACGAATGCCCGGGATTTACCCCTACCGGGAGGCCGTTATGGCCGGGGGACTAATGTCCTATTCGGTGAGCACGACCGATCTGTTCCGCCGCGCTGCCGGTCTTGTCGACAAGATTTCTAAAGGTACCAAGCCCGCTGACATTCCGGTCGAGCGGCCGACGAAACTAGAGTTGCTGGTCAACCTCAAGACAGCCAAGATCCTCGATCTTCAAATTCCCGATACGCTGCTCGCGCGCGCCGATAACGTGATCGAGTAACCGCGGCTAAGTCCGCCTCTGGCGCGCCATTAGCGGAAGTTGGTCACGGCACGCATGATCTGGCAGAGCTACCGCCTGCGCCCTAAGTGTCCCGGCTATATTGCTCGTACAATTTGGCGGCGTTGTCCCAGCGAATAGCTTCCATGTAGACGTCGACGTAGCGCGCGGCCGCCGCACCGTAGTCCATGTGATAGGCGTGCTCGTACATGTCGAGCACTAATACCAACGGCCCGAAACTGTGACTCATTAGGGATTCCCAAATCAGGGAAACTCTGACTCGATGCTAGCCTTTGAGAGGAGCGGCATCGATGGGAGCGGCGGTATCGATCACCCGACTTGATCTGACGGCTTCGGCGCTTCGCAAGGCGGCGAGCGGAGAGAAGGATAGCGCCGCGGCGCGTCGGATACTCGCGCTTGCGCTGGTGCTCGATGGCTCGGACCGCAAAACGGCGGCCGAAACCTGCGGCATGGACCGTCAGACCTTGCGGGACTGGGTGCACCGTTACAACGCCGCGGGACTGGCCGGGCTTCGCAATCTCAAATCGCCAGGTCCCGGATCAAAACTCACGGTGCGGCAGCAGGCCGAATTGGCCGAGCTTGTCGAGGCCGGCCCCGACCCCGCGGTGCACGGGGTAGTGCGTTGGCGGCGGGTCGATCTGCGCGACGAATTGCAGCGGCGCTTCGGTGTCACGCTCCACGAGCGTTCGGTCGGGAAGGTTCTAGCCAAGCTCGGCTACCGCAAACTGTCGGTAAGGCCCCGCCACCCGCAGGCTGACGAAGAAGCCCAGCAGACGTTTAAAAAAACTTCGCCGCGACCGTCAGGGCGCAAATTCCCGAGCACGCCAAAGACAAGCCGATCGAAATCTGGTTCCAAGACGAGGCCCGGATCGGCCAGCAGGGCACGCTGACCCGCGTCTGGGCCAAGCGTGGAACGAGGCCCCGCGCACCGCACGACCAGCGCTACGACTGGGCCTACCTGTTCGGCGCGGCCTGTCCGCAGCGTCGCGTCGCAGCAGGTCTGGTCATGCCGGCGGCGAACGCCGAGGCCATGTCGCTGCATCTCACAGCGATCTGCCGCAAGGTGGCGGCAGGTAGCCACGCCGCTCTTGTCCTCGATGGCGCCGGCTATCACATTGCTGCCGCGCTCACGATCCCCGAAAACGTCACCCTGGTGCGTCTGCCACCCTACGCGCCTGAACTCAATCCGATCGAAAACGTCTGGGAATATCTGCGCGGCAACAAACTCGCGATCACCGTCTTCGACGACTACGACGACATCGTTGATAAAACCTGCGACGCATGGAACTTCTTTGAACACGATCCAAAGCGCATCGCCTCAATCACCACACGAACATGGGCAACAGTCAATAATTAGGGCCGTTGGTATAAGACCGGACGACCGCCTGCAAGCGTCGTGGTGTGGTCGGCGGCCCATTGGTTGACGAGCCGCTTGTCGCGAGGCGAGTACGCGAGGATCACCCAACCCGAACCACCGCCTTCCGCCTTACCCATCGCTACGAACTCGGATCGCCAGCGCTCCATACTGCCGAAATCACGCGCGATGGCGTCAGCGAGAGGTCCACTGGCTCTTGCGCCACCACCAAGCCCATCAAAATAGATTTCGTGCAGGATCATCGAATTTGAGGCGACTAGTTCCTCACGCTTCAATCCGTTGACGACGAAAGTCGGAGCCTTGGCGAAATCAAGCTCTGCCAGTTGGGTGCCAATCGCATTGAGGCGCTTCACTGCGCCGACGTAGTTGTTTTCGTAGTGGCTCACGAGCACCTTTTCCGAGATGCCAGTGATGGATTTCGCATCGAACGGCATCGGTTTGGCCTGGTAAGGCATCGCCCTGGCTCCGATCTGTTGATTGCCTTGGGCAAGTGCTTGGCCGCCTGCAAGTACGGCCGTTGATGCTGCGGCCGCGCCAACGCCTGCGATGAATTTTCGGCGCTCGGTATTCATGGTCATCGGACTCTCCACCTGTTGAATAACCCCCGAGTACTCTATCGAGGCCCGCCGCCTTTCGCAGAGAGGCAGCGGGTTTGTTTCCTTGCTTTGTTAGCTCGCTCGTCCCGAAGCCATCCGAACTCCGCCCATCTGTCGTCCGGGGGGGCTTACGTTTCGAATTTGGCCCTCACGCCGCGCGCATTTCGCGAAGCCTGCTTAATGTGCCGTTCCAAAGGTCAATCCGGGCTTTGATGCTGTTACATGCGGCGTGCAGAGCACGTTGGTGCCTCTGTGGGGAGTCCGCTACCAGACCTTCGAGCAGCTCCCGCCCCATTGGACCGTGACTGTCGCCATCGAGCTCGATGTGCCGTTCGATGTAGTAGATGAAATTGCGCAAGGAAGCGTTGTCGCGCCTTGCGCTAGCAAGCGTTTTCTGAAGCCTGCTGAACATCTCCGGGATGATATCCTCGCGGCCATAAAAGAATGCCGCTAAGACCTCTTCCGTCGACCCCGACTGGGCGAGCGCCATCGTATGCGCGACAAAGGCTTGCACATGAGGCGGTGCACCGGTCCGCACCATCGCCGTTTCGACCGAAGTACCGAGCCGCGCCAGCGAGCGGAACGCGTCGAATTGGCGGGTACTGGCTCCGACGTCCGCCATGGCGCGGAGGTAGAGATCGAGGTGGCTGACATAAGAGCCCTCCGGATCGACATCCGTCTCCTCGCCGATCACGATGTCGTTGATCAGGCGCGCAGCCCGGGCGTTGTCCGCCGGGAACCACGGCACTTTGGTGCACGTCAGGTCTTGCTGCAGCCGCTTCAGGAGCGACATAAAATCCCAGACGGCGAAGACATGATCTTCCATGAATCGCTTCAGATCCTCGGCGGAAGCCACCTCCGCGTAAACGGGATGGTCCAGCAGCCGCGCGCGAAGGGTATCGAGGCAGTAACGGTCTTGTTCCGGCATGTTTGACCTCTATTTCAGCATTTCAGCATGTTTCACTTTGGCTCCGTTTGAAGTGTGAGCCCGGATTCGGCGACCTATTTTCGTCTGACCGGTGATACAAGTGTCAGTGCGCGCCGGTACCCCTCAAAGGGCGTCACTGGCGCATGAGCACCAAACTCCGGCGATCCAGGCTCATTCATGACATCAACGTCGGCGCAGCCACACGGGCCGCTACGAGCCGGTTTTTGCCGGTCGGTACCCTTACGACCCGCGCTGATCGCGCTCGCCGTTTGTCTTGCAATCCCGTGAAGCAACCCCTGATCCTTCTAGCGCTCCGGCGCCCCGGTCCGTCGGCGCTCATATAAAGATCTTAGACTTCCATTCTTCGATCCAGTGCTGAAGAGCCCAGACAGGATTCTCTCAGCCGTATTGATCAGACCGGCGACTTAGGGGCCCGGTCGACCGACTTCAAAAATCGTACCGATCACCATAGGGCTAGAGTTTTGCTCTTGGCATCCGGCCGTAGCGGACGCATTCAAAGGAGTCTCCAAACCCTTCGACGGCAAAGCCTCGGTACTCAAAACTGAAAACGGGACTGGCGGAGCGGCAGTGGTTTGTGGTCGACAGGGTCCCTCGGGTCCTATCATCCATTTGATTAGATGTGATCGCTGGCGTCCTTATTTTGGCTCATGAGCCTTCGAGGCTCGATGAGGTCAGCGGACGCAAGCATCATGCATGTTGTCACGTGCGCACCGCTCCGATCGGCAGCTACGAACGAGCGTGTCGTTTGAGAATTGGAAGTTGCGATGCCACGAGATGCGACCGGTAAAATCCCTGGCTCACCACATCTCGATTTCGAGGCGTGGAAAGACCTGATCCGCACGATGGGCGGGCGGTTCAACCCGGAAGGTATAGAACCCAACGCCTTTACCGGCTGTGTGCGCCCCCTTCGCGTCTGTGGGTTCACTGCGGCCGAGGTTGGTTCCAATGCTCATCGAGTCGAGCGGACGCATCGCGATGTTCGCCTCGATGGCGCGGACCATTATTTCACGATGTTCCAAGTCGCCGGCCAGTCAGCGATGACCCACAACGAAGAAGCCGCGCGCTTCGATGTGGGCGATGTCGTGCTCGTTGATATGGCTCGGCCCGCAACATTCTTTAACTGCAATGCAGGCGAGTCGTGGAAGTCCGTGGTGCTTCTTTTGCCGCGGCGGTCTCTGGTTTCGCATCTCGGATTCGAGCCGCGGGGTGGTCATTACCGCCGTAATGGAACGGCCGCCGGGCGTCTCCTCCTTGATCTCATACGCAATTCTGAGGAAGGCGAAGGAACAACGCCCTCGCCGGCCGATTCTTACATGCGGCTCGCAGTCTATGATCTTGTCGGCGCGCTGTTTGCACCGAATGATCCGGTGCCGTCGCGCCACGCTGACAAGCTGTTCATCCGTGTCCGCAACGTCATCAAGGACGGTTTCGCCGATCCGGATTTTGGTCCTTGCGAGGCCGCAGCGAGAGCTGGGATTTCACTGCGTTATCTCCAGAAAATGTTTACACAACGGGGCTCGACCTGCAGTGAATTCATCTATTCGTTCCGTCTAGATCAAGCCGCGCGTCTTCTGCAGCGCCGGGCCGCCCTCGACGCAAGTCAGGCCCTCAGCGAGATTGCCTACGCGTCCGGTTTTCGCGACTACAGACATTTCGCGAGAAAGTTTCGTCACCGGTTCGGTCATGCACCGGGCGGGGGCTCCCCCGAAGATAGTCGCGCCCTTTGTGACAGGAACATCAATCATTGGCTTGCCATGCTTTAATGGCCTTCGGCGACGCTCGGTACGCTGTGTTCGCGCTGCTCGGAAGCTCGCAAGGCGGTATCGTTGCGATTGCGTCTGGAGTCATAAACCGACGAACCCGACTGTGGCCCGCAACTCGAACACCGTTCGCGTATGCCGCCCCACACTGACCGCACTTAGTGCGTTGTTCGCGAGGGGCGCTCCCACATATGCAACATGGCAACGTGGCACCCTACAATTAGGTGCGACTAGACGTCTATTGCTCTTGATCCATCGCAATCTTCCTTCCCGGGAATGCGCAACCGTCGCGCCCGGAAACAAGCGCGAAAAGGAGCATCTCATGTTGGATGTCGTCATGCTGGCCCTCGGGCTGGGCTTCTTTTTGGTGGCGGTAGGTTATGCGCATGCCTGCGAACGCCCCTGAGGAGAACGCCTATGATTTTCGATTATTCACTCGCCGCGCTCGTCGCTGCCGGGTTGCTGTGTTACTTGATCTACGCCCTGCTGCGGCCTGAGCGATTTTAGCGCCAATACCGATTGGGCTTTGCACCAATGGTGCACGGCCTAGGCCCGGCGCACTTTCATATCCAGCAGCAGTGCGCCGGGCTCTCGCGCTGGCCATGTCCAGTCATGTCTGAGTCTGGCACACCTTTGAGACATGGCGACGGACGCGAACGAGGTCTGTTCATAGCGGAGGAATGGAAGTGATCGGAGCACCGTCAAACTGGCGCGATTGACCCGCAGCCGAAGTAGGGCAGGTTCCGGCGTACGGCAGACCCGATCGGCCGCTTCGCCGCAAGCATATTGATATCGGAACCAAGTTTGTTGTTCCGAACCACAAGCTGAAACACGACGCGAACAATCCGACAGGGCATGGGATCATTTTCCTGGATCCGTATGACTTCGTAATCTGCTATATTCCACCGGGCCGTGTATAGGTCAGCCGGGCGCGCTGCAGCCGACGAAGTGATCGGGTGAAACGGCGCAGCAGGCCCGGTTAAAGTGCACTAATGCCCAGGTCCATACCGACGAGCGCGCGCCTTCTCCAACGTGAGCAATCGCCATGACCACTCCGAAAGCAACGTTGCCAAACGAGGCAAGCCAGCTCGACGATTCTGATCCCTTTCAGGTCTTGCGACTGTCAAGCGCTCCGATCGCGGTGCGATATCTTGCTGCAGTTGTCATGACCGCCTTTGCAACAGTTATCGCCGTCGGGTTGGACAGCAAGGTAAGCATACCGAACTTGTCCCTGGTCTATGTCATACCCGTCGTCATCGCTGCCGTCGCTTTCGGGTTGGGACCGTCGCTTTGCTCAGCAGTTGTCGGAGCACTCGCGTACAATTTCTTTTTCACAGAGCCGCGTTATTCACTTATGGTCGATGACCCGGCGAACGTTTGGGCTATTGGGCTGCTTTTCGTTGTCGGATGTATTGCGAGCGGCGTGGCCTCAATCGCCAGGCGCAGGGCGGACGACGCGGCGCTCCTGATGCGGCAGGCAAAAATTCTGCAGCTCTATAGTCACGATGTCGTCGGTGCCGACGATGGAAGGGAAATCGTCTCTCTCGCGGCCAGCACTCTTGAAGCGCTCTTCCACGTTCCTGTTGTCGTGATGCTCATGTCGGAGACTAAAGTAACGTTCATGGAGAGGCGCGGCGAAATCGAGCTCCTCGATGTGGAGATGGAGGCCGCGCAGTCTTCACTGACGACTGGTCGGCCAGTCCCTGCAGGGATTTACCCATTCGACGCCTCGCGCCTCGACTTCTGGCCGGTGTCGACACCTACGGGACAATGGGCCGTCATTGGGTTGGCGTTCGACCCCGATGAGCGTCCATCCAAGCCCGCCACTCTGGTTGAAACCGTGGGAGGCCTCGTCGCTCTCGCGCTCGATCGCCAGCATTTCCGCACCGGGTAGGTGATGACCGCTCCTGGCACGTTTGAGACGTCCTGGAAGGCTCTGAGGATGTCCATTTCGGAGGCAAGACCGGAAGTAGTTGGCGTACGGTCAAACCGACGCGTTTGACGGACATTCTAAAAAATCCGAGCTCAGTCGCTTGAACTCTCTCTGTGGTTGCGATTTATTATCATTATGCTCAATGGCGGGAATACTGATGTCGCAGCTCGTTGACTGTATTTTTGTCTCGACGGAGCCGTATACGGAGCAAGGTCGTCGTGATCGGTCGCCCGAGGAATGCTTTCGCTTTTGCTTAGAGGTGAATGTCTACGCTGAACGCCTCGTGCAATTTGGCTTTAGTGAGCAGGAAATACCCAGGCCACTCATTCACGTGCATCGTGTTACCGAGTTGGTTCTTCGATCGGAGCCGTCTGACGATCTGGAGGACTTTTTGGCCGAGATCGAATGGTCGAGAGCGGTGATGGAAGAAACGATTGATGCGCTGGAAACGGTCGGAGCCGATGCACACGCGCGGTTTCTTGCAGCCGTGCATAATGATCTTGATGGCTTTGAATATAAGGTCAGAAGTTCAAATCTAGGTTCGATACGAGAAGTCATCGCCAAAGCAGTTGAGGAACATCTCTCGGCCGACGCTCTGGCGAAACGCTATGGAGATTTTGGAGTAAGCGAGGGCGACGATTTGGATCGCAGATGGCGCTCTATTTGCTTGCAAGCTGTGAGGTACATGGACGGCTGGACGAATATCAAGAGAGTACCTAACGGTCCCTACAACGATGCTGAACTCAAAAGGTATTTCGACTCCAGGCTGGAATTTGCTCGGCGCCTGGCGGCAGAGGGCGAAGGTAAACGGCCGAATGTCGTCTCGATCAACGACACAAAGGCGTTTGTGATGGCTTCGCTGAACGGTGACGTCGAAGCTGTGCAGGATATGTTGGCCGCCGGCGCGGACATCGATGCTCGGATGACAGGCGGTACAGCTTCACTGACCCACGGCGCGACAGCGTTGATGACAGCCGCCGCGCAGGGGCACATTGAGGTCATCAGGGTTCTGCTCGCTGCAAAGGCCCGTGTTAACACTCGCAGAGCCAAATACGGCGAGACGGCGCTAATCCTGGCTGCTCAGGAGGGGCGCCTCGAGGTAGTTCGGATCCTGCTGAGCGCAAGGGCCAATATCAATGCCAAGACGGCCGGCGGCTATACGGCCTTAATGGCTGCATCGCGTAATCTCCAACTGGAGATGGTGCAAACCCTGATTGCAGCCGGAGCCGATGTGAACGCCAAAACTAAAGACGGCCAAACGGCCCTGTTGTATGCCTGTGGTCGGCCTGTCGATCAAGCGTCCACCAGCGGAGCCCCCGTCAACCAGTCAGGTCACATCGAAGTGGCGCGAGCGTTGCTTGCAGCCGGTGCCGACGTGAATGTATCTAATTCCGAAGGTTGGACTCCGTTGACCCATGCCTCACGGGATGGCCTTTCAGAAGTGGTTAAGGACTTGCTTGCCGCCGGTGCGAATGTGAATGCACGAACCGACTACGGATTCACCGCGTTGATGGTGGCGCTATCCTGGAAACGAGCCGAAATAGGGCGGCTGCTGCTCGCGGCGGGGGCCGACGTGCACGCGGCAACCAAGAGTGGCCAGACAGCTTTGATGGGGGCCGCCGGAAGCGGCTTTTTGGACTTGGTGCAAGCCTTGCTCGACGCTGGCGCGAGCGTGAACGCGAGAGAGGGACACGGCTCCTCGGCGCTGATCATGGCTGCGGGCAGTGGCCATCTCATGGTCGTGGAGGCTTTGCTCGCCGCGAACGCCGACGTCAATGCCAGAATCAAATTCGGCAGAACGGCGCTATGGTTTGCATCAATGAACGGTCACCTGGAAGTTGTCCAAGTGCTTGCGGCGGCGAATGCCGACGTGGACGTGAAGGACGCTGAGGGGACCACAGCATTGATGATCGCCTCAAAAAATGGGCATCATGACGTCGCGCGGTTTCTAGAGTCGTTGCGTCCGCCGTCAGGAACTGCTGGTGCGAGCTAGTTTGCTGCGGATTAATGTCCGTTTCTGGCACGTAACGTCGTTTCGTCGCGATGCAACACTACGTCGGCTATCGGGGGCATAGCGGGCTCTGGCGACCATTCGCCCGGCGCATTTATGGGTTCGCGGCCAAATCTTCGAATGGCAACCCGACATATTGCTCCGCGAGCGCCGCCTGGGCGGCGGCGGACGCCTGCAGGTGATCGAACTCGTTGAGATTGACGCGCCTTGTGAAGTCGTCGTCGTCAGGAAAAACGTGCAGCAGTTTGGTCAATTGCCAGGACAGCCGCTCTGCGCCCCACACCCGGCGAAGCGCCGTTTCCGAATAGCGCTCCAGATAGCGACCGTCGTTCCGCCTGATCTGCGCGACCAACCCCCGATGCAGATAGAAGACGTCGGAAACCGCGAGGTTCAGGCCTTTTGCGCCGGTCGGCGGGACGATATGCGCGGAGTCGCCGGCAAGGAACAGGCGGCCGTAGCTCATCGGCTCGGCGACGAAGCTGCGCAGCGGCGCGATCGATTTTTCGATCGAGGGCCCGGTGACGATCTTGCGCGCGATGTCGGGCGGAAACCGGCGCTTCAGCTCCTCCCAGAACCGGTCGTCCGGCCAATCCTCCAGTTTTGTCGCGAGGTCGCACTGGATGTAATAGCGGCTGAGCATGGCGTTGCGCTGGGAGGCCAGCGCGAAGCCGCGTCTGTGCTGGGCATACATGATGTCGCCGAGCGGCGGCGTCTCGGACATCACGCCGAGCCAGCCGAACGGATAGGCCCGCTCGAAGGTTCGCAGCAGTTCGCCGGGAAGGCTGCCCCGGGACACGCCGTGAAAGCCGTCGCAGCCCGCGACGAATTCACATTCCAGTCTCTGCGCCGCGCCGTCCTTCTCGAAGCCGATCCAGGGCCTGTCACCCGTCAATTCGTGAAGCACGACCTGCCCGGCGTCGTCGATCAGGCGGCCGCCGTCGCGTGCTCTCACCCGATAAAGCTCCTCGGTAATGGCCGTCTGGCCGAACGACCACATCTGCTTGCCGGTATGCCGTTTGGTGTCGATCAGAAACGGCTCGCGGTCTTCCCATGCGATCCAGGTGCCATCGTGGGCATGGCCTTCCCGCGCCATTCGTTCGCCGAGCCCTACGTCCCGCAACAGCTTCACGGTGCCGTGTTCGAGCACGCCGGCGCGGATGCGCTTGAGGACGTGATCCCGCGGCTGGCGCTCCAGCACGACGCTGTCGATGCCGTCCAGATGCAGCATATGGGACAGCAGCATGCCGGCCGGTCCGCCGCCGATGATTGCGACTTGCGTGCGTTCCATGTTGGATTTCCCCAAAGCCGCCGCCGAATCTAACGGACTCAAAACATCTCGAAATATTCGCGCTGTTCCCAGTCCGACACCTCGGCCTGGAAGCGCTCGATTTCGGCGTTCTTGATACGGACGTAGTAGTCGACGAAGCCCGAGCCGAGCGCGTCGCGGAAGAACGGATCGTCCTTGAGCGCGAACACCGCTTCGCGCAGCGTCTTCGGCAACAAGGCGGCCTGCGTCTCATAGGGCGTGTCCGCCGACGGGCCGGGATCGAGCGCGCGGTCGACGCCGTCGAGGCCGGAGAGAATCTGGGAGGCCATGTAGAGATAGGGGTTGGCGGCGGGCTCGCCGATGCGGTTTTCAAGCCGCGTGGCGGCATCGCCGGGAGCCCCGAGCACGCGCACCATCACGCCGCGGTTGTCGCGGCCCCAGATCGCGCGGTCCGGCGCCAGCGAATAGGAACGGTAACGCTTGTAGCCGTTGATGGTCGGCGTGGTGAACACGGTCGAGGCGCGGGCGTGCTCCAGCAGCCCCCCGAGATAGTGGCGGCCGAACGGGCTCAGGACCTCGCCGGTTTCCCTGGCCATGAACGCGTTCTCGCCACTTCCGCGCGCAACGATCGACTGATGCAGATGCCAGCCGGAGGCGAACGCGTTCGGCAGTTTTGGGCGGCACATGAAGGTCGCGTGATAACCGTGGCGGTGGGCGATCTGCTTCACGGCGCTGCGAAACAGGATCATGTTGTCGGCAGGCTCGAGCCCTTTCCTCGGCGCGAACGTGAATTCACACTGGCTCGGGCCGAACTCGACCTCGATCGAGCGCAGCGGCAGTCCGAGCGCGAGGATGTCGCGCCGGATGATTTCCAGCACCGGCTCCATCTGGTCGTAGCGCTGCTCGGTGAGGTATTGATAGCCGTGCGAGAGCAGGCTGACATCGGGCGGGGTGCCCGGCTGCCCGGCATGCTCCGGCGACATTTTTGCGTCTTCGAGTTTGAAGATGTGGAATTCGACTTCAAGGCCGGCGACGAAATCGTAGCCGTGTCTTGCAAGTTTATCGAGTACCGACCGATAGAGATGGCGCGTCGCGAACGGCACCGGCCGCCCGTCGGCGAAGTAGACATCGCACAACAGCCAGCCGGTCGCGGGCGACCACGGCAGCACGCGGAAGCTCAGGGGATCCGGCACCATCAGGACGTCGGCGGCGCCTTCCATTTCGCGCATCCCGAACCCGCCGCCGGAGGTGAACACCGGAAACACCGTCTTGTGCGAAGTGTCCTTGGCGAACATCGTGGTGGTGATGGTGCAGCCGCTCTCCAGCGACGCAATCGCTTCGCTCGCCACCAGCGTCTTGCCGCGAAGGATGCCGTGCTGGTCGGGGAACGACAGCCGGATGACCTCGAGGTTCTGCTCCTCGACGATGCGCTTGAGGCGAGCGGTCGCTTCCTGCTGTTCGTCGGACCAGAGGCCGTGACGTCTGACAAAACTCAACGCATGGCCCCCGCAAAAGATCGACTCGAAGTATGGCCGTCATTGCGAGGAGCGAAGCGACGAAGCAATCCATTCTTTCTTTGCGCGGCGAGATGGATTGCTTCGCTGCGCTCGCAATGACGAGGAAACATCATCACTTGACCGCCTTGAGGTGACGCACCTTGTCGGCGATCTCGGCCGGCACGGGTGCTGCCCATGGCGCGCCGCGGCGACGCTTGACGTCGACTTCCATCCAGAAGGCTTCCCAGCCCCGCGTCGGGCCGATGCCGTCCATGGTCGCCGGTCCCTGGATGCTCTTCGCATGCGCGGCGTCCAGGAACATGAAGGGTTTTGCCCCCGAGGCCGCCTTCTCGATCTCCTGCCGCAGCAGGCGGCGATATTGCACGATGGCCTTGTCGGCAGAGCCGAGATGCTCGCGGGTGCGGTCCTGGATCGGGCCCATCGATTCCACCGCCCACTGGTCGTGCACGTTGATGTCGTTGCCCATGCCGGTGTAGGTCGCGCTCAGTTGCTCCTGCGCATCGAAGCCGTAGTCGTTGGATTTGTTCTTGCGCGAGCGATAATCCGGCAGCTCGTAGAGTTCGAGGCGCTGGTCGCGCATCTTCTTCTTGTCCACCGGCGTCGAATAGCTGGTGAAGATCGCGTACCAGTAGCAGTTCTCGTCGTCGATCGGCACGTGCCACTGCGAAATCGTCATCTCCGTGCTCATCGGAATCACGAAAGCGTGCGGGAACAGTTGGTTGGTGACGCGGACATGCGTCCGCTCCTCGTCGATCTCGCGCAGCGCGATCAGCCGCAGGCCGTATTCGGTCTGCTCGACATTGATGATGGGGCGGTCATATTCGCGCAGGATTTTCGTCATCGGCAGGTCGGTGCCGGCGGACGCGCCGCGGAACTGCTTGCCGTAGGCGCCCGACGTATCCTCGTCCTCGAAGAAGCGATGCAGGAACGAGGCATGCGACGGATCGATGCCGACTTCCAGCGCCTGCAGCCAGTTGCAGCTGATGTGGCCCTTGAATGCAAAGGTGTGGCTGTCGGGGGCGACGAAGCAGTCGATCTCCGGAAACGCCGGCGGCTCGCCTTCGCCGAGAAAGGCCCAGAGGATGCCGCTCTTCTCGATCACGGGATAGGCGCGCTGCCTGATGCCCTTGCAGAGCGGCGAGTCCTTCGGTTCGGCCGGCGTTTCCAGGCACTGGCCGGACGCGTCGAACAGCCAGCCGTGGAAGGCGCAGCGCAGGCCACCATTTTCCAGCCGCCCGAACGCAAGGTCGGCGCCGCGATGCGCGCAATGCCGTTCGATCAGGCCGTACGATCCCGCTTCGTCGCGAAACAGCACCAGATCCTCGCCGAGCAGTTTGACCGGCCGCACCGGACGCGGGCCGGCCAACTCGTCGACCAGCGCCGCCGGCTGCCAGTACATCCGCATCAGTTTTCCGCAGAGGTCTTTGGACCCGGTACGGGTGATCAGGTCGTTCTGTTCCTGGCTCATCATGGCGGGGCGTCCTTCTCGGAACTGTCGCAGCCACTCTATACAAAGCAGCTTGTTGCGGAAGTCGGAATTGCGCGCAACCGAACCCGTTACGAGGCTACGATGCGCAGCCCGAACGCCTGCGCATCCTGCTTCAGCACCGGCGCCACCGCCTCGTTCAAACGCACCGCCGCCGCGTCCACGCTCAGCCCCGCGGTGTCGACCACGGCGTTGGCGCGGGCATAAAGCGGTTCGCGGCTCTTGAGGATGGTGCGCAGTTCCGCCATCGCCGAGCGGTCGTCGGCCATCGGGCGCAGATCGCCCTGGCGACGCACCCGCGCCATATGTTCTTCCGGCTTGGCCTTGACCCAGATGGTATAGAACGACGTCAGGATCAGGTCGAAGGTCAGCGGTTCGGAGACGATGCCGCCGCCGGTCGCCAGCACCATCAGTTCTTTCCGCGCCAGCAAGGCCGTCAGCGCGGCCTGCTCCATGCGCCGAAAACCCTCCTGGCCGTACAGCGCGATGATCTCGGCGACCGAAAGCCCGTTCTGCGCCTCGATCTCCTTGTTCAGTTCGACAAAATCCCAGCCGATCGTCTTCGCCAACATCTTGCCGAGCGTGGATTTGCCGGCGCCGCGCAGGCCGATCAGGGCGATGCCGGAAAACGACATCCGCCGCTGCGCCGAGGCGCCTTGGCCTGAAAGGATATCCTTGACGTGCGCGATCTGGTTCGGCGTGGCTTGGCGCAGGAGGTCGCGGATGACAGGCCAGTCCGGCGACGGTTCGCCGACGGGAATGAGGTCTTCGAGATGTGCGCCCATCGCACCCGACACCCGGCGCAACAGCACGATCGAGACGTTCCCCTTGCCGCTTTCGAGCTGGGCGATATAGCGTTCGGAAATGCCGGAAACTTTTGCGAGCACCTTGCGGGACATGCCGCGCAGTGCGCGCATGGTGCGGACGCGATGGCCGAGTTGCTCGAGAAAAGCGGATTCGGGATCGGGCTGTTCGGTCATATCCGCTGTTCTATTTCCACCGCGACGCGCGCGCATCCGGAAACATAATGCCGAGGAGGATTGACAGCAAGCGCGTGTAGTGCCTTTCTATGAATTATAATTCTTAAAAACCGGAGAGGAGGAGGCGTGACACGCTTGGCTGATGAGGGCGGGGCATGAGCACCTACAACGCGGTGACCTGGCTGCTCGACCGCAATATCGATGAGGGCCGCGGGGCAAAACTCGCCTTCACCGACACCGTTTCCGAACTGACCTATGGCGAACTGCAGACGCAGAGCCGCCGCGTCGCCAACATGCTGCGCCGCCTCGGCGTCCGCCGCGAGGAACGCGTCGCGATGATCATGCTCGACACGGTCGATTTTCCGGCCGTGTTTCTCGGCGCGATCCGCGCCGGCGTGGTGCCGGTGCCGCTCAATACGCTTTTGACCTCGGATCAATACGCCTATGTGCTGGCGGATTGCCGCGCGCGGGTGCTGTTCGTTTCCGAAGCGCTGCTGCCCGTGGTCAAGGACATGATCGGGCGGATGGCCGATCTCGATCACGTCATCGTTTCCGGCAACGACGCGCATGGCTACAAAAAATTGTCCGACGAACTCGCAGGCGAGAGCGATGCTTTCGCCACCGTCGCGACCCATGCCGACGAGCCGGCGTTCTGGCTGTATTCCTCGGGCTCGACCGGGATGCCCAAGGGCGTGCGGCACCTGCATTCCAACCTCGCCGCGACCGCGGACAGCTATGCGAGGCAGGTGCTCGGGATTCGCGAGGACGATGTCGGGCTGTCGGCGGCAAAATTGTTTTTCGCCTATGGCCTCGGCAACGCGCTGACCTTCCCGATGTCGGTCGGCGCCACCACGGTGCTCAATTCCGAGCGTCCAACACCGGCTTCGATGTTCGGGCTGATGAACAAATACAATCCCAGCATCTTTTTCGGCGTACCGACGCTGTTCTCCTCGATGCTGCACGACGACGCCTTGAAGCATGAGCGCGGCGGCTCGCGCTTGCGCATCTGCACCTCCGCCGGCGAGGCGCTGCCGGAATCGGTCGGCAATGCCTGGAAGGCGCGCTTCGGCGTCGATATTCTCGATGGCGTCGGCTCGACCGAACTGTTGCATATCTTCCTGTCGAACTCGCCCGGCGACATCAAATACGGCACTGCGGGCCGCCCCGTTCCGGGCTATCAGGTGCGGCTGGTGAACGAGGCCGGCCAAGAGGTGGCCGACGGCGAAGTCGGAGAAATGCTGGTGCACGCGCCCTCGGCCGGCGAGGGCTACTGGAACCAGCGCAGCAAGACCCGCTCGACCTTCGAAGGCAACTGGACCCGCACCGGCGACAAATACATTCGTGACGCCGACGGCCGCTACACCTTCTGCGGCCGCAGTGACGATATGTTCAAGGTCTCCGGCATCTGGGTGTCGCCGTTCGAAGTCGAGAGTGCGCTGATCACCCATCCCGCGGTGCTGGAAGCCGCCGTAGTGCCTGAAGCCGATCCGGAAGGACTCTTGAAACCGAAGGCCTATGTGGTGCTGCGATCGGGCGCCGACACCGACGGCCTGCACGAGGCGCTGAAGGAGTACGTCAAGCAGAAGATCGGGGTGTGGAAATATCCGCGCTGGATCGATGTCGTCGAATCCCTGCCGAAAACCGCGACGGGGAAGATACAAAGGTTCAAGCTGCGGGAAGGCGCAGGCGGATGATGCTTCGTCATTCCGGGGCGCGCGCCAGCGCGAACCCTGATGTGCAATTGCACATCGGGGAATCTCACGCAACAAAATCATCTCGAGATTCCGGATCAGTTCGCTTCGCGAACTGTCCGGAATGACGACGTACGACGGAAGCACGACATGACCACCCTCTCCCCCACCGGCTTCCTCACCATCGGCGCTTCCGATCTCGAATACCGCATGATCGGCCCCGCGCCCGAGGACGCGCCGACCATCGTCATGCTGCACGAAGGGCTCGGCTCGGCCGGGCTGTGGGGCGATTTTCCGGATAAGCTCCAGGCGGCGACCTCAACCGGCGTGTTCGTCTATTCGCGCGCGGGGTACGGCGCTTCAACGCCGGCAAAACTGCCGCGGCCGCTCGACTACATGCATGTCGAGGCGCTCGAAGTGCTGCCAAGGCTGCTCGACCGGATCGGCTTTCGCCGCGGACTGTTGCTCGGCCATTCCGACGGCGCCTCGATCGCGACGATCTATGCCGGCGGCGTGCCCGATCACCGCGTGCGCGGCGTCGCGATGATCGCGCCGCATTTCGTTGTGGAAGATGTTTCGGTGGATTCGATTGCCGAGATCAAGGTGGCCTACGAGACCACCAACCTGAGGAAAAAACTGGCGCGCTGGCATAGCGATGTCGACAACGCCTTCTACGGCTGGAATGGCGCCTGGCTCGACCCCGGGTTTCGAAATTGGGATATTTCCGAGTATCTCGCCTTTATCCGCGTACCGGTCGCGATCCTGCAAGGCGCTGAGGATCAATACGGGACGACCCGCCAGATCGAGATCGCGCAGCAGGAGTGCTATTGTCCGGTGGATGTGACGATCCTTCCAGGCGCCGGACATTCGCCGCATCGCGAAGCGCCGGAGGCGGCGCTTCATGCGATCTCGGATTTCGCCGACCATATTCTGCACCTGCACGAAGGCTCAAAGGGGCGCGCTGCCTGACGTTCAGGCCGGGTGCCCGTGGAGCGCAGGCCAGATATGAAACAAAATGCAGGTTTAGTGCCCTGAAAGGGCTGGACGCCGCCCCGAACATGAACTATTATGCATATCAACCGAGATAATCTGAGAACAGGTGAGGGTGGCCCGATGGCTGGTGAAGATCGCGTCCTGGCTGGCGGCGCGAAATACATCGATTTCCAGACCGATCCGTCGCGCTACCGCCACTGGAAGCTCCAGGTCGACGGCGACACGGCGACGCTGACCATGGACGTCGACGAGAATGGCGGGCTGTTCGAGGGCTATCAGCTCAAGCTAAATTCCTACGATCTCGGCGTCGACATCGAGCTCGCCGACGCGGTGCAGCGGCTGCGCTTCGAGCATCCCGCAGTGAAGGCGGTGGTGGTGCGGTCCGGCAAGAACCGCGTGTTCTGCGCCGGCGCCAACATCCGGATGCTGGCCGGCGCCACCCACGCCCACAAGGTCAATTTCTGCAAATTCACCAACGAGACCCGCAACGGGCTCGAGGATTCCAGCGAGAATTCCGGCCAGCGTTTCATCACCGTGGTCAACGGCACCGCGGCCGGCGGCGGTTATGAACTCGCGCTCGCCACCGATCACATCATCCTCGCCGATGACGGCTCAGCCGCCGTCGCGCTGCCGGAAGTACCGCTGCTGGCGGTGCTGCCGGGCACCGGCGGGCTGACGCGGGTGGTCGACAAGCGCAAGGTGCGCCGCGACCACGCCGATTATTTCTGCACCATCGAGGAAGGCGTCAAGGGCAAGCGCGCGGTGCAATGGCGCCTGGTCGATGAGATCGTGCCGAACAGCAAACTGGAGACAAAAGTCGCCGAGCGCGCCAAGGAATTCGCCTCGGCGTCGAAGCGCAACGGCAACGGCAAGGGCATTGCGCTGACGCCGTTGAACCGCACCATCGACGACAACAGCGTCCGCTATGGCCTGGTCAGCGTCGATATCGACCGCTCGGCGCGCATCGCCACGATTTCGATCAAGGCGCCGGAAGCAGCACCCCCCGCCGACATCGACGGCATGATCGCGCAGGGGTCGTCGTTCTGGCCGCTGCAGGTGGCGCGCGAACTGGACGACGCGATCCTGCACTTGCGCATCAACGAACTCGAAACCGCAATGCTGGTGTTCAAGTCGCATGGCGAGCGCGCGCAGGTGCTGGCCCATGACGCCTTCCTAGAAGCCAACAAGGCGCACTGGCTGGTCAACGAGATCAGGCAATACTGGAAGCGGGTGCTCAAGCGCATCGACGTCACCTCGCGCACGCTGGTGACGCTGGTCGAGCCCGGCTCGTGTTTCGCGGGCACGCTGGCCGAACTCGTGTTCGCGGCCGACCGCTCCTACATGCTGATCGGGTCGAGGCAGGGCGACAACCGGGCGCCGCCGGCGATCGAACTCTCCGCGATGAATTTCGGTCCCTATCCGATGAGCCACGGCCTCACCCGCCTGCAATCGCGCTTCCAGGCCGACCCGTCCGACGTGGAGCGGGTGGAGCGGAAGATCGGCGAAGCGCTCGATGCCGAGGAAGCCGAGGCGCTCGGTCTCGTGACCTTCGCGCTCGACGACATCGATTGGGATGACGAGATCCGGGTGTTCTTCGAGGAGCGCACCAGCTTCTCGCCCGACAGCCTCACTGGTATGGAAGCAAACTTGCGCTTCGTCGGGCCCGAGACCATGGAATCCAAAATCTTCTCCCGCCTGACGGCGTGGCAGAACTGGATTTTCCAGCGCCCCAACGCGGTCGGCGAGAACGGCGCGCTGCGCCGCTACGGCACCGGTCAGAAGGCGCAGTTCGATATGACGAGAGTGTAGAGGGCGAATGGCGAGTAGCGAATAGCGAATGGTTTTTCCTTCCCTATTCGCCATTCGCTACTCGCTATTCGCCAGATACCAACACGGGAGACATCCGCCATGAACGTCAACATCATGAACGTCGATTACTCGACCAAGATTCCCAACAATGTGAATCTCAGCGAGGACCGGCAGGTGCTGAAAGCCCTGGAGGGCTGGCATCCCGGCTACATGAACTGGTGGAGCGACATGGGGCCCGAGGGTTTCCAGCAGTCGCTGGTGTATTTGCGCACCGCCTATTCGGTCGATCCGCGCGGCTGGGCCAAGTTCGATTATGTGAGGATGCCGGAATATCGCTGGGGCATCCTGCTTGCTCCCCAGGAAGAGAACCGCGTCATTCCCTTCGGGCAGCATTTCGGCGAGCCGGCCTGGCAGGAAGTTCCGGGCGAGTATCGCGCCATGCTGCGCCGCCTCGTCGTGGTCCAGGGCGACACCGAGCCCGCCTCGGTCGAACAGCAGCGCCATCTCGGCAAGACCGCGCCCTCGCTCTACGATCTGCGCAACCTGTTCCAGGTCAATGTCGAGGAAGGCCGTCATCTCTGGGCGATGGTCTATCTCCTGCAGAAATATTTTGGTCGTGACGGGCGCGAGGAAGCCGACGAATTGTTGCGCCGCCGCTCGGGCGATGCTGACAGCCCGCGCATGCTCGGCGCCTTCAACGAGGCAACGCCGGACTGGCTGTCGTTCTTCATGTTCACCTATTTCACCGACCGCGACGGCAAGATGCAGCTGCACTCGCTGGCGCAATCCGGCTTCGATCCGTTGTCGCGCACCTGCCGCTTCATGCTGACCGAAGAGGCGCATCACATGTTCGTCGGCGAGACCGGCATCAGCCGCATCGTGCAGCGGACCTGCGAGGCGATGCGCACCGCCGGGATCAGCGATCCCGCCGATATCGCCAAGGTTCGCGCGCTCGGCGTGATCGATCTTCCGACCATCCAGAAGAAACTGAACCTGCACTACACGCTGTCGCTCGATCTTTTCGGCTCGGAAGTGTCCACCAACGCCGCGAACGCCTTCAATTCGGGCATCAAGGGCCGCTTCCACGAAACACAGATCAAGGACGATCACCGCCTCGAGCACGACACCTATCCGGTGCTCAAGCTCGTCAACGGCGAGATCAAGCGCGTCGACGAGCCGGCGCTGACCGCGCTCAACATGCGGCTGCGCGACGATTACAGCCAGGACTGCGTCAAGGGCATGCTGCGCTGGAACAAGATCATCTCGACCGCCGGCTACGATTTCAAGCTGTCGCTGCCGAACGTCGCGTTCCACCGCCAGATCGGCGAGTTCAAAGACGTCCACGCCACGCCGGACGGCCTCCTGATCGACGACGCCACCTGGAACAAGCGCAAGAGCGACTGGCTGCCCTCCACCGACGACGGCGATTTCATCAGTTCGCTGATGACGCCGGTGACCGAGGTCGGCGGCTACGCCCCGTGGATCTCACCGCCCAAGGTCGGCATCGACAACAAGCCCGGCGATTTCGAATATGTGAAGATCGAGACGTGAGTGGGCGAATGGTGAATAGCGAATGGCGAATGGAAAGGTCTACTCGCTACTCGCTATTCGCCATCCCTCAATCCCACCCGTCGCCCTTGATCCCCGGATTGGCGTAGACGATGCCGCCGTCGACCGCGATGGTGGCGCCGACCACGTAGTCGCCGGCGCGCGAGGCGAGATAGATCGCCGCTCCCGCCATGTCCTCGTCGGTGCCGATGCGCCCCGACGGCACCCGCGTTGCTACTTCGTCGGCGTTGTCGCGCGCGGCCTTGTTCATGTCCGACTTGAACGGCCCCGGCGCGATCGCCGTCACCACGACATGGTCCTTGATCAGTTTTACCGCCATCCGGCGCGTCAGGTGAATCAGCCCTGACTTGCTGGCCGCGTAGGAATACGTCTCCATCGGATTGACGAAAATGCCGTCGATGGAGGCGACGTTGATGACCTTGGCGGGCTTTTCGGCGGTTCCTGAGGCGCGCAATGATGCTGCCAGCGCCTTGGTCAGGAAGAAAGGCGTCTTGAGGTTGAGGTTGACCACCTTGTCCCAGCCGCTCTCCGGAAACTCGTCGAAATCCGCACCCCACGCCGCGCCGGCATTGTTGACCAGGATATCCAGCTTCGGTTCGCGCTTTTTGATCTCGGACGCCAGCATCTCGATGCCGGCCATGGTGGAAATGTCGATCGGCAGCGCGATGCACTCGCCGCCATATTCCGCCGACAGTTCCCTGGCGGTCGCTTCGCACGGTCCGGCCTTGCGCGCGGTGATGTAAACCTTTGCCGCGCCCTGGCTGAGAAAACCGGCCGCGATCATCTTGCCGATGCCGCGCGATCCCCCCGTGACCAGCGCCACGCGGCCCTTCAGCGAAAACAGATCCTTGAACATGCGTTCCTCCGTTGGATTTGCCCACGGTTCTGGGCGCGGCCATGGAGCGTGTCAAGGAATCCTCTTTCGTCGTCCGGCCTTGAGCCGGGAGCGATAACCACCTGTGTTCCTTGGGCGCGAAGCCGCCGAACAGCGTCCTCCAAAACGACGGCCGCGGCGTGTGGGTCACCACGTTCGCGGGGACGACCAAATCAGCTACGCCGCGTCGACGCGCCGAAAACCGTTCCACATCGCTGTCGCAGCACCGGAGGTCAGCACCGGCAGGATGCGCGTGTCCTGGAAATTGCCGTTGAGCGAGACCCGCGGCAGGGCGGTCAAATGATCGGCGTTTTCGGCGAACAGCATGCCAGGCCGAGTGGTCACCGCGGTTTTGAATCCGGCCGCGCGCGCCAGTGCGAATTCGCGCGGGCCGGCGGCATGCCTGTCACCGTAGGGATAGGCGAGATGAAGCACCGGACGCTGCAGCGCGTCTTCGATCCGCGCGCGGCCAATCGCCATCTCCTGGCTCGCGATCTCTTCGCTCTGCCTGGCGAGGTTGCAATGGGTGACGGAATGCGCGCCGATGCTAACCAAAGGATCGTCGGCGAACGCCTTGAGTTCGTCCCAGGACATGCAGAGATCCCGGCCGATCGTCGTCTCGTCGACACCGTGACGGGCGCACAGCGCGGCAACTTCGCGCCGGAGGTCGTGCTCGCCCGGCAAAGTGCGCAGCCAATGGTGCAGGCGGTCGAATGCGCCCTGCTTGGCGGCCGGCGTGGAAGCATCGAGACGGGTCGCGACGCCGCCGATTTTGGCGTCGATCATGTCGGCTTTGGCGATCACCCTCTCCAACGCTATCCACCACAACCGGCCGGTACCTTCGGCGAAATCACTGGCGACATAGACGGTCAAAGGTGCGTCAAATTCCCGCATCACCGGCAGCGCGAAATCCCTGTTGTCGCGATAGCCATCGTCGAGGGTGAAGCAGGCAAAACGCCGCGAGAAGTTGCGTTCGACCATTCGAAGATGCAACTCGTCGATGCTGATGATGTCGATGCCGCGCGAGCGAAGGTGCGACAACGTCGCGCGCAGGAACGTCGGCACCACTTCGAGATGACGATTGGGCTGGAACTCCGGCTCGCGCGCCGGACGGACGTGATGAAGCATGAAAATGGCGCCGACGCCGGAGAGAATCGGCCGCAACAGGTGATGCGCCCCGGTGAAGTACAGCGCACCCAGTCCGGCGCGGATGACGTTGCTGCGAAACTGCTTCATGCTGAACGAGCTGGCCGGTTCGGGTGCAACCGCGAAACTAGCGGGAAACCGCTGAAGAAACAGTTATTCGGGCCGCGGCGCTTTAACCGGACATTCTTGCGTTATTTCGGATTTGACAGCCCCGCAAGGGTTTGTTTTCTCTCTGTTCCAGACCCGCGGGACATCGAATGCACGGACTTTACAGGTGGAGCAGCAAATGGTGGCCGGGCACAATTCCACTGGTCGTCTTTTGGGCTATCGCGGCCTGGACCAGTACCGCACCCCTGGAAGCCGACCTGGCCGCCCGCGCTACGTCGGCTCTTAAGGATACCGTCCTCGACAAGACGCGGATCGAGGTCTCCGGCCGCGACGTCAGCTTCGCCGCCGACGCCTTCTCGGAAGACGGCCGCCGCAGCGCCGTCGCAGCGGTCGAAGCCGTGCCGGGCGTGCGGCTGGTCAACGACGAGACCCGGCTCATTCCCGAAGCCAAGCCGTTCGTGTGGTCGGCCGAGCGCGACGTCGCCCGGGTCACGCTGGGCGGCAGTGCGCCGCTGCCGGCCAGCAAGGCCAAGTTGCTCGAGGCGGCCCGCGCGGCGCTCGGCGGCGTGGAAGTGGCCGATCAGATGCAGATGTCGCGGGGGGCGCCGCCGCGCTTCGACAATGCCGGCTTGCTGCTGGTCGATCAGATCGCCAAATTGAAGGAAGGCAAGATCACGATCTCCGACACCAAGGTCAGCCTTGCCGGCATGGCGCGCGATCTCGGCGGCCGCGAGGCGATCGCCGCCGCACTGAAAAATCTCCCGGAGGGCTTCTCGGTTGCCGCCAATGACATCAAGGCGCCGCCTTATGTGTTCCAGGCCTACAAGGATCCGGTGGCGGTGACGCTGACGCTGACCGGCTATGTGCCGGACAACAACGTCCACGCCGCGATCGCTTCGGCCGCCGGGCGCAAGTTCTTCAGCGAGAAGGTGGTCGACAATCTGAAGGCCTCGATCGGTGCGCCGAGCGGATTCGTCAGCGCGGTGGTGCCGGCGCTGGGCGCGTTGTCGCGGCTCTCGACCGGCACGCTGGTGGCGACCGATCGGGAGATAAAACTCTCCGGCGACGCATTCTACGATGCCGCGGTGACGCAGATCCGCGCCAGCCTTGCCAGGGATTTTCCGGAAGGCTGGCAGGTCAAGGCCGACATTTCGGTCAAGCCCGCCGCAGCACCGGTCGATCCTACCGTATGCCAGCAGCTGTTCTCGGAACTGCTCGGCAGGGGAAAAATCCGCTTCGAACCCCGGCGCGCCAGCATCGATCAGGATTCCGCAGGGCTGCTCGACCGCCTGATCGAAACCGCGATGCGTTGTCCGTCGGCCGACATCGAGATCGCGGGACACACCGACGCCGACGGCGAGGACGCCTTCAACCAGGCGCTGTCCGAAAAGCGCGCGCAGGCCGTGATGGACTACCTTGTCAAAGCGGGCCTGCCCGCGAACCGGTTCACGGCGATAGGCTATGGCAGCTCGCAGCCGGTCGCATCAAACGATACCGACGAAGGCAAGGCGCAGAACCGCCGCATCGATTTCGTGGTGAGGTAGGAGAATGGCATATCTCGTGACATTTCATTGGGGCTGGCTGCTGGCGTCAGCCCTGCTGGGCCTCGGCATGGGCTGGATCGCCGTGGTGCATCGCGGCCAGGGCGTATCGAAGCGGACGGCGCGGTGGCTGGCGGCATTGGCGGCGGCGCTGGTCGCAGCCGCGCTGGCGCAATTGATCCCCGGCCGCCCCGGCTATTGGCTCGATCTCGGTCTCACCATGTTCGCGGTGTATCTGGTCGGCTGCGCGGTGGGATCGTGGCTGCGCGACCGGGTGCTCTCGCGCCATGTGCCGGCGGCCTGAGATTTTGCGAGGGCAGGAGAGGCGAGGTATCCATGACGCCCGCGGAGCATTATCGAATGTTCGCGCACTACAACGCCTGGGCGAACAGCCGCCTCTACGAGACGGCCGCGCGGCTTTCGAGCGAACAATATCGCGCCGATCGCGGCGCCTTCTTCAAGTCGGTTCACGGCACGCTGAATCATCTCCTGGTCACCGACCGGATCTGGATGCATCGCTTTACCGGCCAGGGCGATGCCCCGAACCGGCTGGACGCGATCCTGTTCGAGACCTTCGACGAGCTGCGCGCCGCGCGCGAAGCCGAGGACCGGCGGATCCTGGGTTTCGTGGAAGGGCTGGACGACCGGCGCATCGAAGGCACCATCAAATACCGCCGCGTTTCCTCGCCGGAGGAATTCGAGCAGGCACTGGCGCCCGCGCTGGCGCACTGGTTCAATCACCAGACCCACCACCGCGGGCAAGTTCATGCGTTGCTGACCGGCCTGCTCGGCCAGGCGCCGGAACTCGATCTGTTGTATTTTCAGCGGCTGGCGGCAAAGCCTGTGGCCTGATTTCACGAAAACTTCACCGCCTGCTGCGCAGGCTTTGGGGGCTTCCCGCTTTGCAGCGGCGGGGCGAATGCAGCAAAACTGGGCAGCAGGGTGCCCGTAGTTTCCCCTAATATATTGAAGGAGCGCGTGTTATTCCCATCAAGCGAATTCCACTTCGGCCCAAAACACGCTACCACGTGCCGGGGAGCAAGCCCGGCACGGCCCGCAGCGAAGCTCGCTTTGGTACCGTTGTCGCGGGATCGCAGTTCGAGGTTTAGATGCTGGAAGCAATACGCAGGGCGATCTCGTTTCTGCGCCAGAAGCAAATCCTGCATAAGCTTGGTGTTGGCGTCAGCGTCACGGTCATCGGGATCGCGTGCTACGTGCTCTACCACATGCTGCGCGGTATCGACGTCGACGAGGTCGTCGAGGCGATCAAGCAGACCGAGTACCGCCAGATCGCACTGGCGGCGTTGTTCGTGGCCGCGGGTTATTTCACGCTGACCTTCTACGACTGGTTCGCGGTTCGCGCGATCGGCCGCGGCGACATTCCCTACCGCATCAACGCGCTTGCCGCCTTCACCAGCTATTCGATCGGGCACAATGTCGGCGCCAGCGTCTTCACGGGCGGTGCGGTGCGCTATCGCATCTATTCCGCCTGGGGGTTGAACGCGATCGACGTCGCCAAGATCTGCTTTCTGGCCGGCCTGACATTCTGGCTCGGCAACGCTGCGGTACTCGGGCTCGGGATCGCCTTTCACCCGGAAGCGGCGTCATCGATCGATCAACTGCCGCCCTGGCTGAACCGCATTACCGCGATCCTGATCATTCTGGCGCTGGTGGGCTATGTGGTCTGGGTCTGGACCAGGCCGCGAAGTGTCGGTCGCGGGCCCTGGACGGTGGCGCTGCCGGGCGGCCCGCTGACGCTGCTGCAGATCGTGATCGGCATCGTCGATCTCGGCTTCTGCGCGCTGGCGATGTATGTGCTGGTGCCCGATGAGCCCAATCTCGGCTTTGTCGTGGTCGCGGTGATCTTCGTCTCGGCGACCCTGCTGGGCTTCGCCAGCCACTCCCCCGGCGGCCTTGGGGTGTTTGACGCGGCCATGCTGGTCGGGCTGTGGCAGATGGACCGGGAAAACCTGCTGGCGGGGATGCTGCTGTTCCGGGTCCTTTATTATCTCGCCCCCTTCGTCATATCTGTAATCTTGCTGACGTTTCGGGAGGTTATGATAGGGACCCGGACCAAGCGCCTGCGCCAGGCCAGGACGGCGCTCGAAGCCGGGCCCACCCGCGAAGCCGCCTATGTCAGGGAACGCGGCGACAAGGGCAGCGCCTGACGATTGAATACCCGAACAGGGAGACAGCCGGCCCGATGGCACTCGACGCTCCTTCTGCTTCCTTCTTCTCGCCGTGGCCGGACCGGTTGCGGCATTCGGCCATCATCCTGCTCGCCGCCGGCATTGCGCTCGCCGTGCTGGTCGCGTTCGGCGAATTGTCGCCGTTGCGCGCCGGCGCGGTGTTCGTCTGCATCGCCGCCGCCGCGTTGGTGCCGTGGCGCCTGCACAATGTCGCCACCTCCCGCGAAGACGTCCGCGGCATCACCAGCCCGGTCGAAACCGCCGCCGTCAGCGCCATCGTTGCCGGCATGCCGGATCCCGCGGTGCTGCTCGATCGCGCCGGCCGCGTCATTCACCTCAACGCCGCAGCGGCGCAGCTCGCGCCGGCGCTGCGCAAGAACGAACTCGCCCAGTTCGCGCTGCGCTCGCCCGAGATCATCAGCGCGCTGCGCGAAGCCATTGCCACCACGGAACCCCGCCGCGCCACCTATCTCGATCACGTGCCGGTCGACCGCTGGATGGAACTGATCATCACCCCGGTGCCGGTGCCGACGCTGTTCGGCGGCACCGAAAAATGCATGCTGATGACCTTCCACGATCAGACGCCGCTGCGCCGGGTCGAGGAAATGCGCGCCGACTTCGTCGCCAATGCCAGCCATGAATTGCGCACGCCGCTGGCGGCGCTGTCGGGCTTCATCGATACGCTGCAGGGGCCGGCCAAGGAGGACGCCAAGGCGCGGGAGCGTTTCCTCGGCATCATGCATACCCAGGCGACCCGGATGGCGCGGCTGATCGACGATCTGTTGTCGCTGTCGCGGGTCGAATTGTCAGCCCATGTCCGCCCCGACACGCTGGTCGATATCGTCCCGATCATCCGCCAGGTCGCCGACGGGCTGGAGCCGCTGGCGCGGGAACGCCAGGTCACGATCGACATCCAGTTGCCGGAGAGCCCTGTCGTGATCGCCGGCGACCGCGAGGAACTGCTGCGGCTGTTCGAGAACCTGATCGAGAACGCGCTGAAATACGGCGCCTCCGGCGGCAAGGTTATCGTCTCCCTGGTCGCGGCGGTCTCGGGCGAGGGGGTGCCGGAAGTCCGGGTCATGGTACGCGATTTCGGCCCCGGCATCGCGCCCGAGCATCTGCCGCGGCTCACCGAGCGGTTCTACCGGGTGGACGTCGGCGACAGCCGCGCACAGGGCGGCACGGGGCTGGGTTTATCGCTGGTTAAACATATCGTTAACCGCCATCGCGGCCGGTTATTGATCGAAAGCGTGCCTAAGCACGGGGCGACTTTTACCGCCTGTTTTCCCCAGGCGAAAACCCCTGCTTCCGCTTAAAAACAAGCAATTTCAGCTGCTTGGCTATGTCATCCAGGTGTCACTAAACCTTCGTAAAACGAGCACCGACCGCTCCTACACGAGCGGGCGTGAGCGCAGTCGGGCGCATTTGGCGCTTCGCTCACCAGGGAGACCAGCACATGAATTTCATCAAAGCTATCGTCGCTGCCGGCCTGGTCGCCGCATCGACGTCGGCGTTTGCCGCCGACATTACCGGAGCGGGCGCGACGTTCCCGTTCCCGATCTATTCGAAATGGGCCGATGCCTACAAAAAGGAGACCGGCAACGGTCTGAACTACCAGTCGATCGGCTCCGGCGGCGGCATCAAGCAGATCGAGGCCAAGACCGTGACGTTCGGCGCCTCCGACATGCCGCTCAAGGTCGAGCAGCTCGAGAAGGACGGCCTGATCCAGTGGCCGATGGTCATGGGTGCGATCGTTCCCGTGGTCAATCTCGAGGGTGTGAAGCCCGGTGAAATGGTGTTCGACGGCGATACGCTCGCCAACATCTATCTCGGCAAGATCACCAAGTGGGACGATCCGGCGATCAAGAAGCTCAATCCGAACGTGAAGCTGCCGACCGACGCGATCACGGTGGTGCGCCGTTCCGACGGTTCGGGCACGACCTTCAACTTCACCAACTACCTGTCCAAGGTCAGCGCGGACTGGAAGTCCAAGGTCGGCGAGGGCACCGCGGTTGAGTGGCCGGTCGGCGTCGGCGCCAAGGGCAACGAAGGCGTCTCCGGCAATATCGGCCAGACCAGGAACTCGATCGGCTATGTCGAATACGCCTATGCCAAGCAGAACAAGCTGACCTATACCGCGATGGTCAACAAGGCCGGCAAGACCGTGCAGCCGACCGTCGGCGCGTTCCAGGCCGCCGCCTCGAACGCCGACTGGGCCAAGGCCCCCGGCTACTACGTGATCCTCACCGATCAGCCCGGCGAAAAGTCATGGCCGGTCACGGCCTCGACCTTCATCCTGATGCACAAGGAGCCGGCGGATAAGGCCGCTTCCGCCGAAGCCATCAAGTTCTTCAAATGGGCCTTCGCCAAGGGCGACAAGATGGCCGAAGAACTCGACTACATCCCGATGCCGGAGCCGGTGGTCAAGCTGATCGAGAAGACCTGGTCGGCCGATATCAAGAGCTGAGCGGAGGCATTTCTTTCCCGGACGCGGAGCAGCGCCGTTGGTGCCGCTCCGCGAAACCGGGACCGCCCGCAAAGCCAGCAAGATCGACCCCGGATCGGCGCTGCGCCCATCCGGGCAGACGGCTCAAGTAAAACACTATAGGGGATTGGCGTGGCAGACATGGCCGTTCAGAGCGATGTAATGGAAGCCGCCGGACCTTACGATCGCGCCCGCGCGCTGAACGCTTTCAAACTCGGCGATGTCACCTTCTACTGGATCACGCGCGCCTGCGCGGTTTCGGTCCTCCTGATCCTCGGCGGCATCATCCTTTCCCTGATCGTCGGCGCCTGGCCGGCGATCCAGCAATACGGCATTGCGTTCCTGTACACGTCGCGCTGGGCGCCGTCGGCCGATCCGCCGGTGCTCGGTGCGCTCGGCCCGATGTACGGCACGCTGGTGACCTCGTTCATCGCGATGCTGATCGCCATCCCGGTGGGACTGGGGATCGCGATCTTCCTCACTGAACTCTGCCCGCAATGGCTGCGGCGCCCGATCGGAATAGCCATCGAATTGCTCGCCGGCATCCCCTCGATCATCTACGGCATGTGGGGGTTCTTCGTGCTCGGCCCGTTCCTGGCCTACACGTTCCAGCCCTTCATGATCAAAGTGTTCGACGGCATCCCGATCCTCGGTTCGATCTTCGCAGGCCCGCCTTCCTATCTCAGCCTGTTCAACGCGGCGCTGATCCTGGCCATCATGGTGCTGCCCTTCATCACCGCGATCTCGGTCGACGTGTTCAAGACCGTGCCGCCGGTGCTGAAGGAAGCGGCCTACGGCGTCGGCTGCACCACCTGGGAAGTGGTGCGCAACGTCGTGATCCCCTACACCCGCGTCGGCGTCATCGGCGGCGTCATGCTGGCGCTCGGCCGGGCGCTCGGTGAGACCATGGCGGTCACCTTCATCATCGGCAATTCCTTCCGAATCTCGTCCTCGATCTTTGCACCGGGCACCACGATCTCGGCGGCGATCGCATCCGAATTCGCCGAAAGCGACGGCCTGCACCAGTCCGGCCTGATCCTGCTCGGACTGCTGCTGTTCGTGCTGACCTTCTTCGTGCTGGCGGCGGCGCGGTTGATGCTGATGCGGCTGGAAAAGAAGGCGGGGAACTAGGATCATGAATCCGATCTACACGCGCCGCCGCCGCAACGACATCATCATCCGCGGGCTTTGCTTCGGCGCCGCGCTGTTCGGCGTGACCTGGCTGGCGCTGATCCTGTTCACGCTGCTCTATAATGGTCTGGCCGGCCTCAACCTCGAGATATTCACGCAGAACACGCCGCCGCCCGGATCGACCGACGGCGGCCTGCTCAACGCGATCGTCGGCTCCGTCATCATGACCGTGATCGGGGTCGGCATCGGCGCGCCGCTCGGCCTGTTCGCCGGCACTTATCTGGCCGAATACGGCCGCAACGATCGCCTCACCTCGGTGATCCGGTTCATCAACGACATCCTGCTCAGCGCGCCCTCGATCATCATCGGCCTGTTCGTGTATGGTGCTGTGGTGGTGCCGATGGGCGGGTTCTCGGCTTTGGCGGGTTCGCTGGCGCTCGCGGTGATCGTCATTCCGGTGGTGGTGCGCACCACCGAGGACATGCTGCTGCTGGTACCCAATCCGCTGCGCGAGGCGGCGTCCGCCCTCGGCCTGCCGCGCTCGCTGGTGATCAAGCGCATCGCCTACCGCGCGGCGCGCTCCGGCCTGATCACCGGCGTGCTGCTGGCCACCGCCCGCGTCGCCGGCGAGACCGCGCCGCTGCTGTTTACCGCGCTCTCCAACCAGTTCTTCAGCCTCAGCCTGAACAAGACGATGGCCAATTTGCCGGTGACCATCAACAACTTCGTGCAAAGCCCCTATGCCTACTGGAAGCAGCTCGCCTGGAGCGGGGCCTTGCTCATCACCCTGACCGTGCTTGCCCTGAATATTGGCGCGCGCATTCTTGGCGCCGAGAGGACCGCAAAATGAGTGACCTTTCTGTATCTGTTAGTCAGGCCGGCGGATCCGTTCCCTCGGTTATGTTGCCCGAAGCCCCCGCAAAGGTCACTGCGCGAGGCCTGAACTTCTATTACGGTGAGAACCATGCGCTGAAGAACATCAACATCACGCTGGGCACCAACCGCGTCACCGCCTTCATCGGGCCGTCCGGCTGCGGCAAGTCGACTTTGCTGCGGATTTTCAACCGGATGTACGATCTCTACCCGGGGCAGCGCGCCACCGGCCAGCTGATGCTCGACCAGATCAACATTCTCGACCCCAAGCTCGATCTCAATCTGCTGCGCGCCCGGGTCGGCATGGTGTTCCAGAAGCCGACGCCGTTTCCGATGACGATCTACGAGAACATCGCGTTCGGCATCCGGCTCTACGAGAAGATCTCCAAGTCCGAGATGGACGGCCGGGTGGAAAAGGCGCTGCGCGGCGGCGCGCTGTGGAACGAGGTCAAGGACAAGCTGAACGCCTCGGGGTTGAGCCTGTCCGGCGGCCAGCAGCAGCGGCTCTGCATCGCCCGCACGGTCGCGGTGCGCCCCGAGGTGATCCTGTTCGACGAGCCGTGCTCGGCGCTCGATCCGATTTCGACCGCCAAGGTCGAGGAATTGATCCAGGAACTGGCGGAGGACTACACCATCGCCATCGTCACCCATAACATGCAGCAGGCCGCGCGCGTCTCCGACAAGACCGCCTTCATGTATCTCGGCGAGCTGATCGAATTCGACGAAACCAACAAGATATTCACCTCGCCGAGCGATCGACGCACGCAGGACTACATTACCGGCCGGTTCGGCTAAGGGAGAACAAGATGGTTTCCGAACACACCGCCAAGGCGTTCGACAGCGATCTGCAGGAGCTGACCCGGCTGGTCGCCGAGATGGGCGGCCTCGCCGAACGCATGATCGTCGATTCCGTCGATGCGCTGATCCGCAGGGATGTCGCGCTCGGCCAGCGTGTCGTCGCCGCCGACGCCGAAATCGACAATCTGCAGCGCGTGATCGAAGAGCGCGCGGTATTGACCATCGCCCGGCGCCAGCCGATGGCGGTGGACCTGCGCGAAATCGTTGGCGCCATGCGGGTCGCCACCGATCTGGAGCGGATCGGGGATCTCGCCAAGAACATGGGCAAGCGGGTCGCGGCGCTGGAGAGCGATTTCCAGCCGCTGAAGCTGATCCGCGGCCTCGAGCATATGACCGACCTGGTGCAGTCGCAGGTCAAATCCGTGCTCGACGCCTATGCGGCACACGATTTGCCGGCGGCGATGGCGGTCTGGAAGGGCGACGAGGAAGTCGACGCCATCTGCACCTCGCTGTTCCGCGAACTGCTCACTTATATGATGGAAGATCCGCGCAACATCTCGTTCTGCATCCACCTGATGTTCTGCGCCAAGAATATCGAGCGGATCGGCGATCATGCCACCAATATCGCGGAAACCGTTTTCTACATGATCGAAGGTCAGCAGATCACGGACAAGCGCCCGAAGGGCGACATGACGACTTTTGCGACGACGGTACCTGGAAACTGAGATTAAGATAAAGGCTTGAACATATGAGCGCGCGCATTCTGGTGGTGGAAGACGAAGAAGCGTTGACCACGCTGCTTCGCTACAACCTCGATGCCGAGGGTTACGACGTCGAAACCGTTGCCCGCGGCGACGACGCCGATACCAGGCTGAAGGAACGAATCCCCGACCTGATCGTGCTGGACTGGATGCTGCCGGGCCTGTCCGGCATCGAGCTGTGCCGCCGTTTGCGGGCGCGGCCGGAGACCAAGTCGCTACCGATCATCATGCTGACCGCGCGCGGCGAGGAAAGCGAGCGGGTCCGGGGCCTCGCCACCGGCGCCGACGATTACATCGTCAAGCCGTTCTCGGTGCCGGAGCTTTTGGCGCGGGTGAAGGGCCTGTTGCGCCGTGCCAGCCCCGAGCGGCTCGCGACCGTTCTGGCTTATGGCGACATCGAGCTCGACCGCGAGAAGCGCCGCGTCGCCCGCTCCGGCCGCCCGATCGACCTCGGGCCGACCGAGTACCGGCTGCTGGAATTCTTCCTGGAACATCCGGGCCGCGTGTTCAGCCGCGAGCAGTTGCTCGACAGCGTCTGGGGCCGCGACATCTATATCGACGAGCGTACCGTGGATGTGCACATCGGACGCCTGCGCAAGCTGCTCAATCCCGGCCGCGAGCAGGACCCGATCCGCACCGTCCGCGGCGCCGGCTACGCGCTCGACGACCGGTTTGCCAAGGTGGAATAATTCCAGCGTCGTCCCGGCGAATGCCGGGAGCCATACGCCGTGTCATTGATTTTGAGAGACGGTGTTCGACGACTTTGCCTAACCACGACTATCGGTGGTTACGGGTCCCGGCGTTCGCCGGGACGACGACAGATATGAAGCGCGTCCGTTACCTTGCCGGCTTCGGCTGCTGGCGGCGGCGGTCGGAGGCGGGCTGATAGGCGATCCGCGAGTGATGCGCGCAATAGGGCAGGCTGCTCAGCGCCTTGCCGCCGCAGAAGAAGAATTCCGGGCTCGAGGGATCGCCGACCGGCCAGTGGCAGGTGGCCTCGTTCAGCTCCAGCAGCGACAGCCGCTGGCTCATCGGCACCACGTTGTCATAGGAGATCGGATCCGGCTCCAGCTCGACCTCGAAGGCATGGGCCAGCGCGGTATTGCCGCGCGAGACCGGCCGGGCGACCCGCATCATGTGCTGGGCCGGACGGGCTTTGCGCTGCCGCGGGGCTGCCGAGGAGGGGCTCTTGGCGCGGCCGGAAAGGCCGAGCCGGTGGACTTTGCCGATTACGGCGTTGCGCGTCACATTTCCGAGTTCCGCGGCGATCTGGCTGGCCGAAAGTCCGCCTTCCCAGAGTTTCTTCAGTTGCTCGACGCGATCGTCGGACCAGGTCAATACTGTCATCGCCCTCTTTCCCTCGCGTCGCGCCGGCCGAATTCGGGACAGCGCTGCGATGTCAATCGTCTCAAAAATCCCTGCCGGCAGAATCCCTTAGCCCTCGCCGGGCGCGAAAAGCACGCCCGAACGTTTACGCCGAACAAAAGCGACTTAAAGGGATCAGTACCACCGCACGAGATGTCGTACCCGACAGGAAAGAAGCTACAATATGGCGTGACTCCCGCGCAAGAGTCCGCGCGCGTGCGTCCACATGTTCCGTCACCTAAGCATTGCAATGCGCTCTTTCCGCGACACCGGAGGTTTACGGGAGCGGCGTGCTCCGGCCTGTTGACACGTATCGCCTTGCGCATAGAATAGTTCCCACGTGCCGCCCCGAAAAGGCGGCACGTTTTGTTTTCCGGGCTGGTTGCCGATGCGATCGCGCCAATGCGCGCATCGCGGCCTGTCCTAACCTTCAGTGACCGCCATGACCAACAGCGCGACGTCGCATCTGCTTCCCGTATTCGCCAGGGCCGATCTCGGTTTCGAGCGCGGCGAGGGCTGTTGGCTGATCGCGACCAATGGCGAACGTTATCTCGATTTCACCAGCGGCGTGGCGGTGAATGCGCTCGGCCATTGCCATCCGCATTTGGTCGCAGCGCTGCAGGAGCAGGCCACAAAACTGTGGCACATGTCGAACCTGTTCAAGAGTCCGGACGGCGAAAGACTGGCGGCGCGGCTGTGCGAACAGAGCTTTGCCGACTTTGTCTTTTTCGCCAATTCCGGCGCCGAGGCGATGGAATGCGCCATCAAGGTTACGCGCAAATATCACGCCTCCAAGGGCCATCCCGAGCGTTACCGCATCATCACGTTCGACGGCGCATTTCACGGCCGCACTCTGGCGACGCTGGCCGCGACCGGCTCGCCGAAATATCTCGAAGGTTTTGGACCGCCGGTGGAAGGCTTCGATCAGGTGCCGCTCGGCGATCTCGAAGCAGTCAAGAAGGCGATCGGCCCGCATACCGCGGGCATCCTGATCGAGCCGCTGCAGGGCGAAGGCGGCGTGCGTGCCGCGCCGCACGCCTTCTTCAAGGCGCTGCGCCAGCTCTGCGACGACAAGGGTCTGTTGCTTGTGTTCGATGAAGTGCAGACCGGCATGGGCCGCACCGGCGAGCTGTTCGCCCACAAGCGCGTCGGGGTTACTCCCGATGTCATGTCGCTGGCGAAGGCGCTCGGCGGCGGCTTTCCGATCGGCGCGTGTCTCGCGACCGCGGAAGCTGCCTCCGGCATGACGCCGGGCTCGCACGGCTCGACCTTCGGCGGCAATCCGCTCGCGGTTGCGGCTGCAAACGCGGTGCTGGACGTCATGCTCAAGCCCGGTTTCTTCGAGCATGTGCAGCGGATGTCGCTGCTGCTCAAGCAGAAGCTGGCCTCGGTGGTCGACCGCCATCCGGCTGTGCTCGCCGAGGTACGCGGCGAGGGACTCCTGATCGGCGTCAAGGCGGTGGTGCCGTCGGGCGATCTGGTGACGGCGCTGCGCGAGCAGAACCTGCTCACCGTCGGCGCCGGCGACAATGTCGTCCGGTTCCTGCCGCCCCTGATCGTGACCGAGGCGGAGATCGAGGATTCCGTACAGCGGCTCGAGCGGGCCTGCGCCAGGCTTTCCGGCAGTGAGTTGAAGCGGGCGGCGGGGCAATGAGCAAGGCCCTTCGCCATTTTCTCGATCTCAACGAGCTTCCGACCAGGGAGCTGCGCGACGTGCTCGCCCTGAGCGGCGCCATGAAGGCGAAGCTGAAGGCGTACAAGAGCAATCAGGGCGCGAAGCCGAACCGGCCGCTCGAGGGCAAGACGCTGGCGATGATCTTCGAAAAGCCGTCGACCCGCACCCGGGTATCGTTCGACGTCGGCATGCGCCAGCTCGGCGGTGAAGCGATCATGCTGACGGGCGCGGAAATGCAGCTCGGCCGCGGCGAAACCATCGCCGACACCGCACGGGTGCTGTCGCGTTACGTCGACGCCATCATGATCCGCATCCTCAACCACGATGCGCTGCTGGAACTCGCCGCGCATGCCACGGTGCCCGTGATCAACGGACTGACGCGGCGCTCTCATCCCTGCCAGGTGATGGCGGACCTCATGACGTTCGAGGAACATCGCGGCCCGATCGAGGGCCGCATTGTGGCCTGGAGCGGCGACGACAACAACGTGCTGGCGTCGTGGGCGCATGCGGCGGAGCGGTTCAAGTTCACGTTGAACATCGCGACCCCGCCGGAGCTCGCGCCGTCAAAGCCGATGCGGGACTGGATCAAGGCAACGCAGGCCTCGATCGTGCTCGGCAACGATCCGGAAGCCGCCGTCCGCGGCGCCGATTGCGTGGTCACCGACACCTGGTTCTCGATGGGCGACAAGGATGGCGAGCATCGCCATAATCTGCTCAAGCCCTATCAGGTCAACGCAAGGCTGATGTCGCTGGCAAAACCCGACGCGCTGTTCATGCATTGCCTGCCCGCCCATCGTGGCGACGAGGTCACCGACGAGGTGATCGACGGCCCGCAATCGGTGGTGTTCGACGAGGCCGAAAATCGCCTGCACGTGCAGAAGGGCATTCTGGCCTGGTGCTTCGAGGCGGTGTGCTAATCCCTCCCCCTTGTGGCAGGGCTATCGCATATGACTTTCCAAAGCCCAGTCTGCGCAACTTTAGAATCGCAGGGGCCTTCGCTAGGAAATTTTCGAATCCAATTCGGCCTCTTTGGACGGGAAAAGAATCGAAAAATTCCATATGCGATTCCCCTGCCACAAGGGGGAGGGATAAAGGGCCCCTTTCGTTTTGCGCGTTCCGACCCCAGATAAAGCGCCATGACATCACAATCCCCCGACTTCAAAACCGACAAAACCCCGATCCGGGCGCCGTCGGCGGTTCCGGTCGATGACGCGGTGCTGCCGTTCGACGTCGATGCGCTCGATCTGCGCGGACGGCTGACCCGGCTCGGCCCCGCGCTCGACGATGTGCTGACCAAGCACGATTATCCCGCGCCCGTGGGCAAGCTGCTCGGCGAGGCCATCGTGCTCACGACCCTGCTCGGCTCGGCGCTGAAATTCGACGGCCGCTTCATCCTGCAGACCCAGACCGACGGCCCGGTCTCGTTCCTGATCGTGGATTTCCAGGCGCCGGACCGCCTGCGCGCCTATGCGCGCTACGATGCCGCTCGCCTGAAAGAGGGCCAGGATTCCGGCGCGCTGCTCGGCAAGGGCCATCTCGCGATGACCATCGATCAGGGTCAGGACATGAGCCGCTATCAGGGAATGGTCGCGCTCGACGGCGGCACGCTCGAGGACGCCGCGCATGAATATTTCCTGCGCTCGGAGCAGATCCCGACGCGGGTGCGGCTTGCGGTCGGCGAGGAATGGCGCGGCGGCGAGGGCGAGCGTCCCCGGCATCGCTGGCGCGCCGGCGGCATGCTGCTGCAGTTCCTGCCCAAGGCGCCGGAGCGGGCGCGGCAGGCCGACCTGCATCCCGGCGATGCGCCGGAAGGCGTCGCGACCCATACCGTGGCGGAGGACGATGCCTGGGTCGAAGGCCAGTCGCTGATCGCGACGGTGGAGGATATCGAACTGATCGATCCGGATCTGTCGGGCGAGCGGCTGCTTTACCGTTTGTTTCACGAGCGCGGCGTGCGCGTGTTCGCGCCGCTGCCGCTGCGCGCGCAATGCTCCTGCTCGCGCGAAGCGGTATCCTCGATGCTGAAGAGTTTTTCGCCGCAGGACCGCGCCGACATGGTCAAGGACGGCAAGGTGGTCGTGACCTGCGAATTCTGCTCGTCGGTGTATCAGTTCACCCCGCACGAAGCGGGCGTGGAATAGGCGCGGGCTCGCTTCGACCGGGATAGCCGGCGAAAAATGGCGCCTGGGCTAATTTCGGATTTTCAGAATTCAACTTGACGCCGGGGGCAAATCAGCACTATAGCGATTTGGTCCCGTCCCACAGAGGGGCGTTGCGCAACGTCACGAAACGCGGAGCGGGATGCGGTGGACGCGGGCGGCGCGCTTGACGGGCGATGCCGTTTGCGGACGGAGAAGTCGTGTGGTTCTGACGCCCCGACGCTGGCGTCAAGTTCTTGAGATGCAAATTTCTCAGGGGCGACGGTGGCAAGAAAGCCCGGTCACCGGGAAGAGCGCGAAGGAAGCCGTTAAAACCATTGCGCGGGGAATGCCGGGTGACTCCGGTGTGACCTGACTAACGCGTGTGCGTTCTACCACTACCATTGCACACGCGGCTATCGGGCGCCCGGCATTCCCTGCGCCCTCCGATGAAGAGGGCGGGAATTTAATAGCAAAGCTCGGGCGAAACACGCCGCGAGATCGCGAAGTTGCGCGCGGTGATCTCCCCTCCCTCCACGCGCGCTTGCGCGTGGAGGGAGGGGTCGGGGGTCTATCAGTTTACTTCTCTGGCAAAGAGTTTGCCGAGGCCCCCCACCCCCGACCCCTCCCCGCCGCTTCGGGGGGAGGGGAGCAGAGCAGAGCAGAGCAGTTGTTCGCGATGGCAGGCTGTTTGAAAATTGAAATACGTCACGATCGAGAAGGCACGAACGCGCCACAGAGGCGGCCGTCAGTCTGCGCTACCGCGCGCTGGAAGGGCCGCGATCGTTCCATTTGCTCCAGGGCGCGCTGGCCAGCGTCTGAAAGTCGGTGCTGAGAGGACGGCGGCTTTGCCGCTCATAGGCGGCGACGATCTGCTCGGAATCCCTGATCTTCCGCTTGAGCTCGATCACGATCTCCTGTGTCTGCTCCGTCGCCTTTGGACTCGCAATGGAGCCAAAGGTGAACCTGGATGTTTCGTACTGCTTCAGGGCGTCGCGGTGCTTCCTGATCTGGGCGCGATGCCACGCAATTTGACTGTTACTGTCTGCAGCCATGTGAGTCTCCTGGAACCGAAGCTTGAGCATAGGTGATTCGCCAGGCTTGGGAGGCCCCTGAATTGGCGGGTTGGAACTACAGCTTCCGCGCCCACTCCCACCGGTGTCGTTACCCGCGAATGCGGGTGATCCAGTATTCCAGAGACATCAGTGATTGATCCGAAAGGCCGCGGCGTACTGGATGCCCCGCTGGAGCCTGTCATCGGGCTCGCCAAAGGCGAGACCCGGTGGCGGAGCATGACAAGGGCGCGTCAGTTCAACACCCGCTTGCTGTCGGGGCTGTCGAGCGAGAAGGTCGGCACCTCGATTTCGAACAGCTCGCCGCTCTCGCTGACCATTTGATAGCGCCCGGTCATGAAGCCCGAGGCAGTCTGCAGCGGCACGCCCGAGGTGTATTCGAAGCGCTCGCCCGGCGCGAGCACGGGCTGTTCGCCGATCACGCCTTCGCCGCGCACCTCCTGCTTGCGTCCCGAAGCATCGGTGATGATCCAGTGCCGCGTCCGCAGCTGCACCGTCTCATCACCGGTGTTGGTGATGACGATGGTATAGGACCAGAAATATTCGCGTCTTTCGACCGAAGAGCGCCCGGGAAGGAAGTTCGGCTCCACGGTGACTTCGATCTGGCGGGTAACGGCACGGTACATGCGGACGATTCTTTCCAAATCGGCTGATATCATAGCGAAGAATCCGGCCGGAACCAATCGCCTGCCGGCCAGGCCCAAATCCCGGCCATCCACATTGGCCATCGTCGTTTCAACATAGTTTCGACCTAGATCGCGAACCGCGAAAGGTCGAATATCCCCCTCATTCGCTTGTCCGACTTGTTTGCAACCCGCGTGCCGATACTATCTTTGCTGTGGTGCAAGCGCGCAAGACCGAACCGCCCAACACCGGTGCCAGATGACGTCCATTGCCGATCGAATTGCCGGACCACCGCTCGCGGGCGCACCCGACGCGATCGCGCGCGACGCGGCGCCCGCGCGGGCCGTGCGGGCGCCGACGATTTCGTTTCCGGTGCTCGGCGGCGAGCGTGAATTGCGGCTCGATCTGTTCCGCGGGCTGGCGCTGTGGCTGATCTTCATCGATCATTTGCCGCCCAATCTCCTGACCTGGTTCACGATCCGCAATTACGGCTTCAGCGACGCCACCGAGATTTTCATTTTCATCTCCGGCTATACCGCGGCGTTCGTGTACGGCCGCGCCATGCTGGAGTCCGGTTTCGTGGTCGCGACCGCGCGCATCCTGCGGCGGGTCTGGCAGATCTACGTCGCGCATGTGTTCCTGTTCACGATCTTCCTCGCGGAAATTTCCTACGTGGCGACCAGTTTCGAGAACCCGCTGTACACGGAAGAAATGGGGATCATGGACTTCCTCAAGCAGCCGGACGTCACCATCGTCCAGGCGCTGCTGCTCAGGTTCCGTCCGGTCAACATGGACGTGCTGCCGCTTTATATCGTGCTGATGCTGTTTCTGCCGCTGATCCTGTGGCTGATGAAGTGGCGGGCCGACCTCACGCTGGCGCTGTCGGTCCTGCTCTACGCGGTGACCTGGGAATACGACCTGTATTTGTCGGCCTATCCGAACGGCTACTGGGCCTTCAATCCGCTGGCATGGCAATTGCTGTTCGTATTCGGGGCGTGGTGCGCGCTCGGCGGAGCGCGGCGAATGTCCGGTATCCTGTCGTCGCGGATCACGCTCTGGATTTCGTTCGCCTATCTGCTTGCCGCATTCTGCGTCACGCTGACCTGGTATTTCCCGCAATTGAGCTATCTGATGCCGCGCCGACTCGAGCAATGGATGTATCCGATCGACAAGACCGACCTGGACGTGCTGCGGTTCGCGCATTTCCTGGCGCTGGCGGCTCTCACGGTTCGGTTCCTGCCAAAGGACTGGCCGGGACTGAAATCGCACTGGCTGCGGCCGCTGATCCTGTGCGGGCAGCATTCCCTGGAGATTTTCTGCCTCGGCGTGTTCCTGGCGTTCGCAGGGCACTTTGTGCTGGCCGAGGTCTCCGGCGGTGCTGCAATGCACTTCCTGATCAGTATTTCCGGGATCCTGATCATGTGGGCCGTGGCATGGGTGATTTCGTGGTACAAGCGGGTCGCCGACAAGAGCGCTTCGCGGACGAAAGGCGCCACGGGCAACGCCGATATGGCGGGAGGGGGCTGATGCAGTCCAACTCGGGAGCTATCCTGGGGTTGACGATGCTGGCCGGTCTTTTGACCGCGGTACCGGTGCCCGTTCGCGCGCAAGATGCTCCCCAAAGCTGCGAAGTTCCCGCATACCTGCTGACCACCGAAAGTTCCCTTCCCAAGGTCGCGGAGACCGTGAAAAGTGGCCATCCACTGGATATATTGGTGGTGGGCAGCCGGTCCTCCACCATCAGCACGTCAGAGGCGAGTGCCTACCCGGCGCGGTTGCAGGCGGCGTTGAAAGAGAAACTGCCTTTGACCACGGTAAACCTATCCGTAGAAATACAGACCAAGAAAACAGCCGAGGAAGTCGCCGCCAGCCTCGTTAAGCTGGTGGAAGACAAAAAGCCTACTTTGGTTGTCTGGCAGACCGGCACGGTCGATGCTATGCGCTCCATCGATCCCGATGATTTCCGCGCAGCCGTCGACGAAGGTGTTGTTGCGCTGCAAAATGCGGGAGCCGACGTGGTCTTGATGAATCTGCAATATAGTCCGCGCACCGAGACGATGATTTCGGTACCGCCCTATCTGGATAATATGCGGGTGGTGGCGCAACAGCACGACGTTCCGCTGTTCGACCGCTTCGCCATCATGCATCAGTGGAACGATGCCGGAGACTTCGACCTGTTCACCGCCGTCCATGGCATCGAGCTTGCGAAGCGCGTGCATGATTGCCTCGGCCAGGCGCTGTCGAAATTCGTGATCGACGCCGCCCATCTCGACCCGGCCCAGCAAAATTGAGGATCTAGCGTTAATGAGTCGTGTAAGCCCTTTTCGCCGAATGGCAGCGCTGGCCGGGTCCGCGATCGCGGTCGCGGCGGTTGTATTGCTGACGCCGGCCTGCCTCTCGCTCGCGCGCGCGGAAGCTGCCCAGCCGATCCAGCAGGCCGCCGTATCCGGACCTGTCAAATCCGATAATTCGAAGCCGGCCGCGGCGCCGGCGACCGGTGCGGGCGCAGCAGTCGCAACCGATCAGGCCAACCCGGCGCAGCCGAAGAGCCTTACGGCCAAGGCAATCGACACCGTGAAGGAAGTCGCGAAATCGGCCGGTGACATTTTCAGCCGCGTGCCGTGCCTGCCGCCGAGGGGCGGCGCCAAATCGATGGGATCGCTACCGCATGTCGCAAAGAAGCTGGCTTCGGGCGAGCCGGTCGTGATCGTCGCCTTCGGTTCCTCGTCGACCCAGGGGTTTGGCGTCACGTCGCCCGAATTCACCTATCCCAACCGGCTGGCCAGGCAACTGCGCCGGCAATATCCCACCGCCAACATCACCGTCCTCAATCAGGGCAAGGGCGGCGAGGATGCGCCGGAAATGATGAAGCGGATCCAGACCGAAGTGATCGACATGAAGCCGGATCTCGTGATCTGGCAGGTCGGCACCAACGCTGTGCTGCGCAACCTCGATCCAGCGGAGACCGCGCTGATGGTGGAGGATGGTGTCGCGCGCATCCAGGCCGCCGGCGCCGATCTCGTACTGGTCGATCCGCAATACTCGCCGCAAGTCAACCAGCGCGCCGAGAGCGCGAGCAGGATGATCAAGCTGCTCGGCAAGGTCGCCGAGCTCCGTCATGTCGGCATCTTCCCGCGCTTCGAGGTGATGCGCGAATGGCACGAACAGCAGGCGCTGCCGATCGACAGCTTCGTCATCGCCGACGGCCTGCACATGAACGACTGGGGCTACGCCTGCTTCGCGCAACTGCTCGGCGACGACATCATCAAGTCGGTCGGCCAGATCAAGCTCGGCGTCAATGTGCCGGGTAGCGTGCTGTCCTACCGGCCGATGTGAGGTCGGCGAGTTGCGAATAGCGATTAGTAAAGACATCCATCTACTCACTACTCGCTATTCGCTATTCGCCCCCCCTCAAGCCTTGTCCAGCGCCGCGTACAAATCCTCGATCAGATCGTCGTGGTGTTCGAGCCCGGCGGAGAACCTGACAAAACCTTCGCTGATGCCGAGTTCGGCGCGCGCCTCCGGCGTCAGCCGCTGATGCGTGGTGGTCGCGGGATGGGTGACGAGGCTCTTGGCGTCGCCGAGATTGTTGGAGATCCGCGCGAGCTTCAGCGCGTTGAGCGTGCGGAACGCCGCCGGCTTGCCGCCCTTGACCTCGAAGCCGATCAGCGTCGATCCGGCGCGCATCTGCTTCTTGACCAGAGCCGCCTGCGGGTGATCGGCGCGGCCGGGATAGATCAGCCGCGAGATTTTCGGATGCTGCGCCAGTGCTTCGGCGATCGCCGCCGCCGTTTCGGTCTGCGCGCGCACCCGCACCGCCAGCGTCTCCAGCCCCTTCAGCAACACCCAGGCGTTGAACGGCGACATCGACGGGCCGGTCTGGCGCATGAAGGTGTGGATGTGCTCGGCGATGAACGCTTCCGAGGAAAGGATGACGCCGCCAAGGCAGCGGCCCTGGCCGTCGATGTGCTTGGTCGCGGAATACACCACGACGTCGGCACCCAAGGTCAGCGGGCTCTGCCAGATCGGGGTCGCGAACACATTGTCGACGATCAGCCTGGCGCCGCCCGCATGCGCGATCTCCGCGATGCTGCCGATATCGAGCACGTCGAGGGTCGGATTGGTCGGGCTCTCCAGGAAACAGCTTTTGGTGTTCGGCCGCATCGCCTTGTGCCACTGGTCGAGATCGAGGCCGTCGACCAAAGTGGATGAGATGCCATAGCGCGGCAACAGATCCTCCACCACATAGCGGCAGGATCCGAACATCGCCTTCGCCGCCACCACGTGATCGCCGGCTTTCAGCGGCGCCAGAATGGCTGTTGTCACCGCGGCCATGCCGGTGGCGGTGGCGCGCGCGGCTTCGGCGCCTTCGAGCTCGATCATGCGGCGCTCGAACATCGAGATGTTGGGATTGGAAAAGCGCGAATAGATGAAGCCGGGATCTTCGCCCTTGAACCGCGCCTCGCACTGCTCGGCGGTGTCATAGACGAAGCCCTGGGTCAGGAACAGCGCCTCGGACGTTTCGGCGAATTGCGAGCGCAAGGTGCCGGAATGGACCAGCCGGGTTTCGGGACGGTAGCGGGCGGTGGATGACGCCGGTTTGGTAGCCTCAGACATGTGACCTCCTGAGTGACCACCCCAAGGAAGCCCTCGGGGAAATGGTCACAAAAAAACCGGCCTGGAAAAATTCCACAGGCCGGGATCACACTGTCCCCGGCCTGTTTAGCGACTTATTTAACGTGGCTGCAAGCCGGCCGGCTCAAATCACCACGGGATAAGTCACGCTGATATTCCCTTGCGCCCTTTCCGTCAAGGCGGCCATCGGATAACCGGTAAAAGTCCGTATTTTCAGCGTCTGGATGGCTATAACAGGGTCATCCCGGGGACCCCATCGTGACCTTCACGCTTTCGCCCGACGCCAATGGCATCCTGCCGGACCGCATGATCGCGGCGATGGCGGATGCCGGTCTCATCCTGCCGGCCTATCCCTTCGTCGAAAGCCAGATCCAGCCGGCGAGCCTGGACCTGCGGCTCGGCGACATTGCCTATCGGGTGCGGGCGAGCTTCCTGCCGGGGCCGGGCGCAACGGTTGCCGAACGCATCGACGAATTGAAGCTGCACGAGATCGACCTGACCGATGGCGCGGTGCTGGAGACCAACTGCGTCTACATCGTGCCGCTGCTGGAATCGCTCGCGCTGCCGCCTAACATCGTCGCCGCCGCCAATCCGAAAAGCTCGACCGGGCGGCTCGACGTGTTCACCCGCGTGATCGCCGACGGCACCCGTCGCTTCGACATGATCGGCGCGGGCTATCACGGCCCGCTCTATGCCGAGATCAGCCCGAAGACCTTTCCGGTGCTGCTGCGCGAGGGCTCGCGGCTCAGCCAGGTTCGCTTCCGCACCGGAGATGCCATCCTCAACGCCGATGAGCTCGACGCGCTGCATGCAAAGGAGCGGCTGGTCGATATCGACGACGCCGATCTCGTCAACGGCGTGGCGCTCAGCGTCGACCTTTCGGGCGAAAAGGCCAACGGCTTCGTCGGCTATCGCGCCAAGCGGCACACCGGCGTGGTTGATATCGATCGCCGCGGCGGCTATGCGATCGACGAGTTCTGGGAGGCGATCGCGGCGCGGCCCGACGGCAGCCTCATCCTCGATCCCGGCGAGTTTTACATTCTCGCCTCCAAGGAAGCCGTGCAGGTGCCGCCGGACTACGCCGCCGAGATGGTGCCGTTCGATCCGCTGGTCGGCGAATTCCGCGTGCACTATGCGGGCTTCTTCGATCCCGGCTTCGGCTATGCCGGCGCCGGCGGGCAGGGTTCCCGTGCCGTGCTGGAAGTGCGCTCGCGCGAAGTGCCGTTCATCCTCGAGCACGGCCAGATCGTCGGCCGGCTGGTCTACGAGAAAATGCTGGCGCGGCCCGACGCCATGTACGGCCAGCGCATCGGCTCCAACTACCAGGCCCAGGGCCTGAAGCTGAGCAAGCATTTTCGGGTGTAATCAGCCGTCATTGCGAGGCGCGCCAGCGACGAACCAATCCAGCTTCGCGCCCGGCTCTGGATTGCTTCGCTGGCGCTCGCAATGACGGCTGATATATGCTCGCCGCCAACAACAACGGCGGCAGGGGAGAGAACATGAACGCAGTGCACGGCGCAGCGCAGGAAGCGCAGTGGCTGCGATGGCGCAGCGTCGCCGATCTCTATCACGCTTTCTTCACCGGCCTGATCCTGAGCGTGGTGACGCGGCGCGGCAAGGCCGATGCGGCCGAGTTCGTATTCCGCGTGTTTCGCCGCCAGCAGCAGGAACGTTTTCTGCCGGGGTTGGAAAAGCTCGGTCTCAGTCATTTGCCGCCGGCGGTCGCCGCCGCGCAATATCACTATCTCTCGAACTGGATCGGCGGCGTGTCGGTCGAATACATGTACGAGTCCGATCGCAAGGCCTGGATCCGCTACCCGCCGCCGCGCTGGATCTGGCGCGGCACCGCGATCTGCGGCGTGCCCGGCGAGGTCTCGCGCGCCATGCTGCGCGGCTGGCACGCCAATAATGGCGTGGCGCTCGGCAATTTGAAGCTTGGTTTTGTCTGCACCAAGCAGAGCGTCGACGGCCAGGACGGACTCGAGGGATATTATCGCGAATACGACCATCCGCTCGAACCCGACCAGCGGCTGGTGTTCGCGCGCCATCTCGAAGCGCCCCTGTTCGATCCTGCCACTGCGCCGGCGTTGCCGGTCAAAAGCTGGCCGAAGCCGCGGCTGGAAAAAGCCTATCGCAACTACGCGATGGAATATGTGCGGACCGCAGCACCCGTGATGGTGCAATTGTTCGGCCCCGAAGACGCCTCCTATCTCCTGCACCTCACCGGCAAGCTGATCGGCATGCAGTATTTCGACGAGATCGCGCGCGGGCTTTCCGCAAATAGAGGCGGTGCAAGGGAATTTGCGACCTTCCTGTGCGCGCTGTTCGAGGCGCAGGACGATGCGGTCGGGATCGAGGAATCCGGCGGCAGTTTTGAAATTCGGCAGCAGAGCTGGAAGCTCTTCGCCGATCTCGGCGACTATCATCCGGCCTGTGCCGGCGTGCTGCAGGGAATGTTCGAGGGTCTCGCTGCCGGCTGCGGTCGCCATATCCCGGTTACGATGCGGCCGGCGGCCGGCGGGACTCCGCCGTTCGTGTGGTCCGTCGGCTGATAGCCTGCGCTCGCTCCCGACGGCGACCTGATCGCGCAGGCGGCCCATGCGCCTGACGCAGACAGCCCTTCGCCGGGCCGTGCTAGGAAACCCGCGGCGCGGCAGCAGATCGGGCCTCACGGAGAGAAACTTGCCCGATATCGCCGTCCCCGAGATCCCCGTCGATGAAGCGGAGCGTCCGCTTCCTCCGCCCGAGCCGTCGGCGCGGAATGCGCTGCTCGACGGGCCGATCCTGCGCACGCTGCTGTGCCTGGCCTGGCCGAACGTGGTCGCGCTTTCCGCCGGCACCTGCGTGGTGATCGCCGAGACTTCCTATATCGGCCGGTTGGGGGTGGAATCGCTGGCGGCGATGGCGCTGGTGTTTCCGTTCGTGATCCTGATGATGACGATGTCGGGCGGCGCGATGGGCGGCGGCGTGGCGTCGGCGATCGCGCGGGCGCTCGGCGCCGGCGACACCGACCGCGCCTCGACGCTGGCCACGCACGCGATGCTCAATGCCATCTGCTTCGGACTAGCGTTCATGCTCGGCATGGGGATCTTCGGGCCGCGGCTCCTGGAAATGCTGGGCGGTCGCGGCAACGTGCTAGCCAACGCCGTCGGCTACGCGCAGATTTTTTTCGGCGGCGCCGTGCTGCCCTGGCTGATGAATTCGATGGCGGGAATCCTGCGCGGCACCGGCAACATGAAGCTGCCGTCGCTGATGATTCTCTCTTCTGCGGTGTTTCAGATCATTCTCGGCGGCACGCTCGGGCTCGGGCTCGGGCCGATCCCGCAATTCGGCATGCGCGGCGTCGCGTCGGGATCGCTGATCGCCTATTCGATCAGCATATCGGCGATGGGCTGGTATCTGTTTTCCGGGCGCGGGCGCGTCATTCCCAAGGTCAGGGGACTTCGCATCCAGTGGGCGATGTTCGTCGACATCCTCAAGGTCGGCGCGGTCTCCTGTCTGTCGCCGCTGCAGTCGGTGCTCAGCATCAGCATCTTCACCCACCTTCTGGCGCGGTTCGGAACCGAAATTCTCGCCGGCTACGGCATCGGCGCCCGGCTCGAATTCATGCTGACCTCGATTGCGTTCGCGGTCGGGATCGCGTCGGTGCCGATGATCGGGATGGCGATCGGCGCCGATCGTATCGCGCGGGCGCGCCGGATCGCATGGATCGCGGGCGCGGTCGGCTTCGTGTCGGTGGGCGCTGTCGCTACCGTGATCGCGATTTTCCCCGATCTCTGGGTCGACATCTTCACCCGCGACGCGGGCGTGCGCGCGGCGAGCCGGCAATATCTGGCAACGGCGGCGCCGATGTACGCCTTCATCGGCCTGTCGATCTCGATGTATTTTTCCTCGCAAGGAGCGGCAAAGGTTCTGGGGCCGGTGCTGGCGCAGACCGTGCGGCTTGCCTTCGTGGCCGCCGGTGGCGCGTGGCTGTCGATGCATGATGCGACGGCCGCGCATTTCTTCGCACTCGCCGCGGCGTCGATGGTGGTGCTCGGCCTGTTGTCGGCCGCCAGCGTGGTCCTGACCCGATGGGAACCGAAGCGCGTCAGCGCCCCCGACGTTCGCCCTGTACTGTCTGGAATGCTGGACTAATGCGTATTCCGCGAAAGCGGATGCCGGTTTTGCGAATGGAATACGCGCAAACGATCAACGCCGCCGGTGATGCCGGTGGCCGTGCCCGCCGCCGACATTGGCCATCCGCATCATCTGCGGAATCATGCTCATCAGTTCGCCGCCACCGCCGCCACCGCCGAGCATGCCCATGACATCGCCGCCGCCCATGCCGGCGCCATAGCCGTCGGGCGCGAAACCGGCCCCGCCATAGCCGCCGCCGAACCCGCCGGGAATGCCGCCGCCAAGCATCCCGCCAAAACCGCCACCGCCGCCTTCCATCATCTGGCTCATCATCGGCCCCATGGTCTGCATCAGCATGGCGAAGCGGCGCTTGCCCATCTTCGCCTTCATCATCTCCAGCATCGGCGCCATCTGGGTCATCATGTCGCCGCCGCTTGCGCCGCCCAGCCCAGCGAACTGGGCCCTGGCCGGCATTGTTGTCAGCGTAAACAGCAGCAGCGTGGCTGCCTGGCACACCACCTTGTCAGCTCCAGTCATGGATCGGCTCCCTGAAGCGCCCGCGCCGGGATAGCGGCGCCATCCGGACGCAATCGGGCCGAAGCTAGGAAGCAGCCGCGCCCGTTTCTGTGAGAAAGATCACGTTCCGAGGGAGCCAGATGCATGATCCGGAAAAAGTCGGAACCGGTTTTCCCTCGACAAACGCGAAGCGTTTGCTCGGAGATCATTGCGCAAACAAAAAGCCGGAGCGGGATGACGATTCGAAGAAAAGTCATCCCGCTCTAGGCGATGCGCCTGGCCGCGAAGTCGACCTGGAGACGCCAATTCGCGCCCTCGTCGGCCGAGATTTCCCCGGTCCAGCGAAACGAATTCGGCGCGATCTCCGAGAAGCGCCATCGGATCATGTGCCCGTCAGCCCGGTTGCCGAGCTGAACGATATCCTCGCCTTCGGCCCGGCCGATCATCTGCAGGAAATTCTGCGTCACCGGGTCGGTCCACTGGATCTGCCAGGCATCGATCCTGGGATCGTAGACCCGCAGCGTCGTGCCGTAGGAATTGACGTTGGCGGCGGCATCACCCCGGCGCAATTCGCCGCGCGGCGGAACGATCCAGACGTCCTGGATCGCGCGGCCTTCCAGCGCCCAGCCGAAATGCCATTCGCCCTTGCGACGGCGCCGGGAGCCGTCCCCGGCGATCTGCATGACGTCAAGCTCCCAGGAGCCGACGAAGCGTCCATAAAGATCCATCTTGCCGTGGCGGTCTGGCGCAGGGCCGTCGGCCCCGAGCGCATCGAGAAAGGCCGAAGCGGTCATGCGATCATTCTCCCAAGGGCTTTCTGCATGGCAAGCGCGGCCTGATCCATCTGCGCGTCGATGTAGGGCGCGATCTCGTTCGGCAAGACGTCGACGATCCACACCAGCCGCGTGCGCGCGTCGCCGTCGGGGATGACTTGCACCGACGCGCTGTGCTGCTTCACCCGCTCGCTGATCACGGCATAGACCAGCCGACGCCGCGTCTCGTCGCAATCGACCAACAGCTCGCGCGCTATTGTGCCATTGGCGAAGGTGACGATGCGGGCGTCGTGGTCGAGTTGCGCGTCGAGCACGAAGCCCGGCGCCAGCCGCCGGTGCACCGCGCCAAAATCGCGCACCGCGGCCCAGACGTCGTTCGGATGGGCGTCGATCGAGATGTTTTTGTGGATGGAAGCCATGGTGATTTTCCTGTTGTGGAAATGTGCCGTTACGGCGGGCTCAAGCCGTCATTGCGAGGAGCGTAGCGACGAAGCAATCCAGCTTCGCGCTCGCTGCGCTATGGATTGCTTCGCTTCGCTCGCAATGACGGTGGTCGGCGTGGGCGCCTACGTACACACCGCCTCGACATTGTTGCCGTCGGGATCGATCAGGAACGCGGCAAAATAAGTCGGGCTGTAGTCCGCCCGCGGGCCGGCGCCGCCGTTGTCGCGGCCGCCGGCCTTGACGCCCTCGGCATGGAATTTTTGGATCGCGGCATGGTCGGGGGCGCGGAACGCGATGTGGGCCCCGGCGCCGGAAACCCCCTTGTACAGATAGAGCCACAGCGCCGGTTCGCCCTTGGGCCCGAAGCCGGCGCCGCTCGCGTCGCGCGAGCACAGCACATAACCTAGCGGCGCCAGGGCCGCCGTATAGAAACGCGCGCTGGCGTCGAGATTGCCGACTTTCAGTCCGATATGGTCGTACATGATGATCTCCGTTTCTTGCGCGCACTCGAAAACGCGCGGGTTCGGAGACGACCCTAGTCAGTGCAGGGCAAGACGTTCTTGGAAAATCTTGCGCATCCCGCGCGAGGCCGCGCGGAACTTTCGCGGGCTGACCCCGGCGGCGCGGTGGAAGGTGCGCACGAAATTGGAGAGATCGCCGAAGCCGACGTCGTAGGCGACATCGGTGACCGGCCTTGCGTCGTCGGCCAGCAGGCGCGCCGCATGCCGCAGCCGCGAGCGCAGCAGATATTGGTGCGGGGTGACGCCCAGCACGCCCGAGAACAGCCGCAGGAAGTGGAACGGGCTGAGTTCGGCCTGCGCCGCCGCGCCGTCGAGGTCGATCTGCTGGTGCGAATTGGCGTCGATCCACAGCGCGGTTTCCACCGCGCGGCGCCGATTCCTTACCTTTGCCCGTTCGGGCCGGTGCGTGCGCCCGGACACGACCTCGACGAAGCGATGGGCAAATATCTGCCCGATTTCGTCGAGGCCGATATCGCTGCGGCCGTCCGCCGCAGCCTGCGCCAGTTCGCCCAGCACCATCAATTCCGGCAGCGGTGGTGCGGCTCCGACCCGCCAGGCCTCGGGCCGGTCGCCGATCGCATCCACCAGTTCGGGTGTCAGGAAAAACGACAGGCACTCGTCGCCGCAGACATGGTCGTGGGTGCAGATGAATTCGTCGCCGGGATAACCGACCAGGATCGATCCTGCCACCAGTTCGAAGAAGCGGCCGCGGCAGTGGCAGCCGAACGAGCCCTTGCGCACATAGGAGATCGAGTGGCTGGCATAGCGCTCGGCAAACGGCGTATCGCCCTTCACCGCCGTGCAGCGGAAGTCGGACACCGAGATGGATTTACGCTGCAGCAGGGTCGTTCTGTCCATACCGCAAATTTAGCCCTCCGGGCGCGGCGGGGCAACGGGCAGCAGCACGTCGAACAGGGTCTTGCTCGTGGTCGCGCCGCGCGCGCCTTCGATCGACAGCAGCCGGCGCTTCGAAATCGCCCCGCCATGCGGGGAGATCCTGTCGGCATAGCCGCCGGCTTCCAGCACGCGGTGGCAGGGCACGATGATCACAAAGGGGTTACGGGCCAGCGCCTGTGCCACCGAACGCACCGCGCCGGAAAGCCTGAGTTTTGATGCGATCTCCCCATAGGTGATGGTTTCGCCACGCGGAATATCGCGGGTGAACGCGTAGACCCGCGTGTGGAAGGCGGCGATGCCGCTCAGGTCCAGCGCGACGTCGGAAAGGTCGGCGGGTTCCCCGCGCAGCAGCGCGACGATGCCCTCGATCGCGGTTTCTATGTCGGGCGGCGGGCGTTGCTCGCGGGCGTCGGGATAGAGCATGTATAGGCGCTTGCGGGTTTCGATCTCGCGCGCCTCGGGCAGCTGCACCCCGACGATGCCGGCATCGCTCCAGGCAATGCCGCACCGGCCGACACCCGTATCGAAAATGGCATACCCACGCCCCGCCACGCGACTTCCCCCAACGGGCATCATAACACCGTCACGAAAATCCGCATCGGAAAATTCGGCTCTGGTTAAAGTCCGGGCGCGACGGGGCGGGCGACCGGCCGCAAGGTGCTTGGCGGAACGCGCGGTCTCGGCTAATCAGGGAGGCGCAAGCGGGCGTAGTTCAATGGCAGAACGGCAGCTTCCCAAGCTGCATACGAGGGTTCGATTCCCTTCGCCCGCTCCAGCGCGGCTTCAGTGAAATCAAGGCGCGTCCGCAGCGCTCATTGGTTTGAGCGACGCAGTTGATTTGATACGATAAATGGTCGTTTCAGTTCAATTCGCAGGAACCGCGGGAGCCACATCATGGCGGCAAGCTACAGCTATTCCGTCATTCTCGAGCCGCAAGAAGGCGGTGGTTTTACGGTGCTTGTCCCGGCCTTGCCCGAGGTCGTGACCGAGGGCGAAACCGAACAGGAAGCCCTCGCCAATGTCGAGGAGGCAATCCGTCCTCGAATATCGGCAGGAACAGGGGTTGACGCCTCCGTCCGATGCCCATCCCGAAATTCGTCACGTAACGGTGGTTGCCTGAGTATGGGCGGCGGACGGCTGCCAGTCGTCAACGGTAAACGTGTTGTCCAGGCGCATTCGTCGTCAATCGGACTGTCGAGAGTCATCACGTTCTTGTTTATCCCGGCGACCCGACGCGAACAGTGACTATTCCGGTTCATGCCGGGCGAGACTTGAAACCCGGCACTTTGCGCTCGATCATTCGACAGACCGGCCTGACCGTGGAGGAGTTCGTCGAACTTCTGTAGCGTTGCTTCCCCACCGACGCGCTTGGGTGCGCAGTTCGTAGGGCGGGTTGAGCCGAAGGCGTAACCCGCAGCTTTCCCGCGAGGTCTCGCCGACAGCGGCCTATCTTTCGCCCCCGATCACGCCTATATCGGGGGTGTCGAAAGACGATGGCGCTGAAACTTGGAGCGGACTGCGGGCAGACCCGGGGGCAGTACCCGGCGCCTCCACCTTAGCAGCTTGAGCTTAAAGGTCTCATTCCGGTGAGATCGATTCTGCCGCAAGGCCGAATCCCTGGGCTGCTAAGGCGGGGGCGAAACAGGATCGATGGTCGCAAAGAAGCTCTAAATTGTGCTCGGCATGATACCGCCGTTATCGGGTCAAAAACCTAAATGCAAACGATAACGTTGCATTGAACGAAGTGCGCCTCGCGGCGTAACCTGTTCGGGGTTCGGAGCACCTGGCAACAGAAGCTTCATCGCCGCGTCAACCCTCGGGTTGGCGCGGCTTTGTTTTGGGGGGTGTCAGAGCATGATCCGGAAAAGTGGGAACCGGTTTTCCGAAAAGATCATGCTCAAACAAAAAGAGAGCGCGATGACGACTCGAAGAAGAGTCAGCCCGGTCTCGCACCCGTTCGCTTGCTCAGTATTTGTAAAAACCACGGCCCGACTTTCGCCCGAGATAGCCGGCGTCGACCATTTCCTGCAGCAGCGGCGCGGGACGGTATTTCGGGTCCTTGAAGTCGCTATAGAACACGTTCATCACCGCCAGCAGCGTGTCGAGGCCGACGAGATCGGCCAGTGCGAGCGGTCCGATCGGATGGTTGGCGCCCAGTTTCATGCCGGCGTCGATCTCCTCCATCGAGGCCAGCCCCTCCTGCAGCACGAAGATCGCCTCATTGATCATCGGGCACAGAATGCGGTTGACCACGAAGCCTGGGGCGTTCTTCACCCCGATCGACGTCTTGCCCACGGTTCGCGCCAGTTCTTCCGTCAGCGCCACCGTGGCATCGGTGGTCTGGATGGCGCGGATGATCTCGACCAGCGCCATCACCGGCACCGGGTTGAAGAAGTGCATGCCGACGAAGCGGCCGGGCTGGGCCAGCGTCGCGGCGAGCTTCGTGATCGAGACCGAGGACGTATTGGTTGCGATGATGCAGGACGGTGCTGCGATGGCTTCGACCTCCTGCAGGATCTTCTGCTTGAGGGCGAGGTTTTCCGTGGCGGCCTCGATGATGAAATCGGCGCCCGACAGGTCCTTGATGTCGGTGGTGGTCCGGATCGCCGCCAATGCCGCGGTTTTGGCCTCTTCGGTCAGCTTCTGCTTTGCGACGAGCCTTGCAAGACCGGAGGAAACGGACTCGATGCAGCGCTTCAAGGCAGCCGGATCGATGTCGCGAACGATCACATCAATTCCTGCGGTGGCGCACGCCTGCGCGATACCCGTTCCCATCAGGCCGGAGCCGATGATGCCGACGATCTTGATACTCATATGCCCTGTGCTCCCGCGATAGGAATTTGATACTGCGAGAAATACAGGGCGCGATGCCGGTTCGCAACCGCAAGCCGCGCCGGCCCGCGGACATGCCTTCGCCCGGTCCGCGCGTTGCAGGTCGGCTTCAATTCCGCTCGCCGCCGTGCTAAGTGATCTGCAGGCAGCAAAAGAGGTGAGCGTTGGCCGAAGCGATCATCTCTCCTGACACGTCCCGCAACGATCTATTGAAGGTCGCCAGCGCCGGCGTGATCTCGGGCATCCTCACCCCGTTGATGGTGCCGCTGATCGACAGGATCGCCGGCACGCCCGGCGATTTCCGCATCGCGCTGGTGGCGATCCCGTTTGCCGTCCTGGTTTTCATCCTGATACGGCGGTTGAGTGCCAATCCGTGGTGGGCGGCGTGGATCGGCGCACTCGTCACCATGATTGCGTTCGTCGCCGCGGTGAATGCCGCGATCTTTATCGACGGGCAGGCCGACAATGCGGCCAAGGCGGCACGAAACGTCCTGTCCGGGCTGGCCGGCGGCTTTGTTGGCGCCGGCCTGATGGCGCTCGGGATCGCGCTATTGCCGGCCGGGCCGCGCGACGCCGCGGCGTGGCTGCCGATGCTGGCGACCGGCACCGTCGCCGGTGCGCTGCTGGCAATCGACAATGCGCTCGACCTCGATCTGGCCTCGGTGCTCTATCCGGTCTGGCAGGCCGGCGTCGGGGCCATGCTGGCGCTGGCCCTGCGGCGTGCAAAACTTTCCTGACGCGAATTCGTTTCGGGCCGGCCATGCCCGACCGCCCCGGTATCACCGGGGCGGCGGTCGACGGGCGCCAGCCCTCATGCGCCTTGCGGCACCTGATCGAGAAAGCCGGTGATGCTCTTGATCCGCCCGTCGCGGACGATCGCAAAATCCGTGCCCTTGATCGGAGCGTCGGCGCCGTCGGGGCCGAGGCCCCAGGAGAAGCGGACGTGGTCGCCAAAACCGTCGGCGCGGCCGAGCAGTTGAAACCGGAAATCCGGAAAGCGCTGCTGCACGCCGGCGACCAAGGCGTCGACGCCGTCGTGGCCGTCGCCGCTCATCAAGGGGTCGACATAGCGAGCATCGCTGGCCCAGTTTTCGCTGAGGATGGCGCGGCGGCGGCTCGGCGTCCGCTCGTTCCACAGCTCGATATAGCGGCTGGCAATGGTATTGACGTCAGTCATGTCTGTGCTCCTTCGATTTCAGCCGGATGAACCGGCGGTTTGACTATCGAAGGTTGGCGCGATCCAATCGATTACCTCCGAGGTCAAGGATTGACCTCTAGAGCATGATCCGGAAAAGTGGGAACCGGTTTTCCCTCGACAAACGCGAAGCGTTTGCTCGGAGATCATGCTCAAACAAAAAGATAGAGCGGGATGACGATTCGAAGAAAAGTCATCCTGCTCTAGGTCAGGAATTTCGATTTACCGCGCCGCGGTCACCATGATCTCGACATTGTAGGGGGCTGCCGCGAGCTTGGCCTCGAGGGTGGCGCGCGCCGGCGTATTTCCCGCCGACACCCATCCGTCCCACACCGCGTTCATCTCCGGGAAGGTCTTCATGTCGGTGAGGTAAATCGTCGCCGTCAGCAGCTTCGATTTGTCGCTTCCCGCTTTCGCAAGATGGCTGTCGATGATCGAGAGCACTTCCTGCGTCTGCCTGGTCACGCTTTCGCCCGCCGCCTTGTTGGCGACTACCCCGGCGAGATAGACGGTGTCGCCGTGGACCACGACCTGGCTCATGCGCGGCCCGGTATCGAAACGCTGGATGGTCATATTGTTCTCCGAATAGGTGGGGCCGACTACTTAGCGTGCGGACGCAGCTTCCGCCACCGCGAACTCGCGGGCAGCGGCTGCCGGTCGGCTTTGACCCCGGAATCTATTGCCCGAACGCCTCATAGACCAGCTTCTTGAAGGCGGGCGTGATGCGACTGCGTTCGGCCTGGCTCTGCTCCATCATGATGTAGAGCATGTCCAGTTTCGGATCGACGCCGAAGTAAGTGCCGCTGCCGCTGTCCCATTTTAATTCGCCGATCGAGCCGGGTGCCGGAGGTTTGGCGTTTCCCGGATCGGTCCGGACCGCGATGCCATAGCCATAACCAAAACCGTCGCCGGGAAAATAGAAATAATCCCGCCCGACGCCGGAGCCCGGCCCGATGTGGTCCGACGTCATCAGCTTGAACGCGGCCGGGCTGAGATATTGCCGGCCGTCGAGCTTGCCGCCGTTGAGCAGCATCTGCGCAAAACGCGCATAGTCGGCCACGGTCGAGACCAGCCCGCCGCCGCCCGATTCCCATTCAGGGTGATCGCGCCGGTCCTTCTCCGCCAGCTGCAGAATCGAATCATTCGGCAGCGGCTCCGCCATGCGTTTCCATTCGGCGGGACTGAGCACGAACTTGGTGCTGGTCATGCCGAGCGGATCGAGAATGCGTTCCTTCATGAACTGGTAGAGCGTCTTGCCGGAGACGATCTCGATGATGCGTCCGACGATATCGGTGGAGTGGCCGTAGCGCCAAAGCGTTCCGGGCTGCCGCGCCAATGGCAGGCGGGCGATGCGCTCGGCAAATTCCTGGTTGTCGAAATGCCCGGCGAAAATATGGGCGTCGCGATAGGCTTCCTCGATCAGCTCGCCGCCGATGTAGCCATAGGTGATGCCGGAGGTCTGCCGCAGCAGATCCTCGACCGTTACCGGCCTGTCCGGCGGCACCAGCTTGAGGGTAGGCTTGCCGTCCGCCGTCTTGGAAGCGACGCCGACCTTCACGCCGGCGAAGGCGGGAATGTATTTGGACACCGGATCGGACGGTGCGAGCTTGCCCTCGTCGATCAGCATCATCGCGGCGAGACAGGTGATCGGCTTGGTCATCGAATGCAGCGCAAAGATCGTGTCCAGCGCCATCGGCACCCTGGTGGTGACATCCTGATAGCCCAAGGTCTTGAGATAGACGGGCGATCCGTGTTGCTGGACCAGCACGACCGCCCCGGGAATCCGTCCCGAAGTCACTTCATTGTCGAAAAATGCGGACAGCCGTTCGAGCCCGGCGGCCGAGGGCGCGGGGGGCTCGGTTTGAGCGCGGGCGGGCATGCCGTTTGCAACTGCCAGCATGGCTAGGAATAGGTAAATCCGCATGTTCGTCGTCGACACCAGGGCCACAGCACGAGTGAATTTACTCCCGTCCGGGACACGGCGGCGTTCGAAAAAGCACGGTCACCCGGTTGTGTGGAACGCAAAAGCGCACGGGGCCGCAGAATGGCCGCGCCGATATCTATCCCGCCGCCTTCGCCGCGGCGCGGCCGGCGTTGCGGCCGGAGAACAGGCAGCCGCCAAGAAAAGTACCTTCCAGTGAACGGTAGCCGTGCATGCCGCCGCCGCCGAAACCGGCCGCTTCGCCGGCGGCGTAAAGCCCGGGCATGATCTTGCCGTCGCCGCCGAACACGCGGGAGTCGAGGTCGGTCTCGAAACCGCCCAGCGTCTTGCGGGTCAGGATGTTGAGCTTGACCGCGATCAGCGGGCCGTGGGCGGGATCGAGAATGCGGTGCGGCTTGGCGGTGCGGATCAGCCGGTCGCCGATATAGCGGCGCGCATTGTGGATGTTCATGACCTGCGCATCCTTGACGTAGGCGTTTGCGATCTCGCGGTCGCGCGCCTCGATCTGGGCCTTGAGGTGATCGAGCTTCAACAGATTGTCGCCGGCGAGCGCATTCATGGCGCCGACGAGATCTTCGAGATTGTCGCGCACGACGAAATCGGCGCCCTTGCTCTTGAAGGCTTCCACCGGCGCGGGCGCGCCCTTGTTGGTGGCGCGGCGCGCGGTCATCAGCCAGCTTTTTCCCGTTAGATCCGGATTCTGTTCCGAACCTGACAGCGCAAATTCCTTCTTGATGATGCTCTGGGTCAGCACGAACCACGAATAATCGTAGCCGGTCGCCATGATGTAGTGCAGTTGCCCCAGCGTGTCGGAGCCGGGAAACAGCGGCGAGGGCAGCCGCTTGCCCAACGCGTCGAACCACATCGACGACGGTCCGGGCAGGATGCGGATGCCGTGGCGCGGCCAGATCGGCGACCAGTTCCGGATGCCCTCGACGTAATGCCACATCCGGTCGCGGTTGATCAGCCGCGCGCCGGCGGCTTCCGTGATGCCGATCATGCGGCCGTCGACATGTTCGGGCACGCCGGAGATCATGCTCTTCGGCGCTTGCCCGAGCCGCGCCGGCCAGTTCCGCCGCACCAGGTCGTGATTGCCGCCAATGCCCCCCGATGCGACGATCACGGCCTGCGCGCGCAGCCTGAAATCGCCCGTGACCTTGCGCGAACTGCTTTGGCCGCGCTCCACGGGGTCGGAAGCGAGGACCGCGCCGGTGACGCCGTCGACGGCGCCGCCTGTCATCGTCAGCGCATCGACGCGATGGCGGAATTTGAAGGTCAGCCGGCCGCTGTTCTGAGCCTCGCGCGCGCGCCGTTCGAACGGTTCGACAATCCCGGGACCGGTGCCCCAGGTGACGTGGAACCGCGGCACCGAATTGCCGTGGCCCATCGCGTCATAGCCGCCGCGCTCGGCCCAGCCGACCACGGGAAAGATCCGATGGCCCATCGCGCGCAGCCAGGCGCGCTTCTCGCCGGCGGCGAAGGCGACATAGGCTTCGGCCCACCGCCTGGGCCAGAGATCCTCCTCGCGGTCGAACCCCGCCGATCCCATCCAGTCCTGTAGCGCCAGGTCAAAACTGTCCTTGATGCCGAGCCGGCGCTGCTCAGGGCTGTCGACCAGAAACAAGCCGCCGAACGACCAGAAGGCCTGTCCGCCAAGGCTTTGCTCGCCCTCCTGATCCACCACGATGACGCGTTTGCCGGCGTCAGCGACTTCGCATGCGGCAACAAGACCCGCGAGGCCGCCGCCGACCACAATTACGTCCGCATCGTCAGCCATAGCGTTTCCCCCAAGTCCCCAAATCATAGAAGCCCGCAGCGTTTGCCGCGGTCAACGGCAAACGCTTGCCCTCCGATGTGCACGGTGCGCAAATGAATATTAACTTGTTCCGATTTGGGACCTTTCACCCACAGGGTGCATCCCGCCGGCAACACTCAATTTGAATTTGGGTTGAAGGGCATTCGGGATCTGGACAAAAATCCGATCCCGCAACACGCTGGCTTTCATCTTGCATCACACAAGATCATCAGATTCGGGTTCGACAGTTTGCACTGGGGCTGGGATATGAAGTTCGTGACGGGACTGCTCGCGGTGGTTCTCCTCTTGGCAGGGGTGGGCGCGAGTCATGCGGTGGTCAGGATCGCCGACGATCGCGGCGGCCGGATCGGTACTTATGTCGACAGATATCAGGACCTGCGTACCTCGGGCGAGCAGGTCATCATCGACGGCCTGTGCGCCTCGGCCTGCACCATCGTGCTCGGCGCGGTTCCGCACGACCGGATCTGCGTGACCTCGCACGCCAATCTCGGCTTCCATGCCGCCTGGGATTTCGGCGCCAACGGCCGCGCGGTGACCAATCCCGAGGCGACCCAGATGCTGTATTCGATGTATCCCTCGCAGGTGCGGCACTGGATCGCCGCGCGCGGGGGGCTGACCCCGCACATGATCTTCCTGCGCGGCAAGCAGCTGATGAGCATGTACAAACCCTGCTACCTCGACGCCGAGGCGTCCGCGCCACGGCCGTCAGCCGCCCGTCGGGACCGCGATTCACGTCCGCATGTTGTGATTACGCCTTCCCCGGCCGTGCTTGCCCGGCAACCCGACTAGGCCTATCTGAAGGCGGCAGGCGGTGACCGGCGGCGACGCCGGTCGATCCGCCAAGTCATCAGATGGTCGCCCATGGCCCAGCCGATTTCCACCCAGCAGGATGTGTCCGCCGCAATCAGGCGGCCAGGAATTCGCCTGCCAAGAGCTGTGTCGGCGTTGGCGGTAGCCGGTGCGGGCCTCGGCACGGCGCTGCTGCTCGGTACGCTGGCGTTGTGGTTCCATTACGGCACAGCGGTGTTCTTCGAGACCATCGCCTCCGGCGTCTCCGCCTGCTTCTGATCCGGTAATCACAAGGGAATTTCAGGATGGATCGGACCAAGCGGCCGCTGGTCATTCTCGCAGCCTTCTCGGCCAGCCTAGTGGTCGGCTTGCTGGTGATGCTGTGGGTCGTGGGTGGCCTGAAGCATGTGGCGGTGCCTGCCGCCATCGGCGGCCCGTTTCAGCTGACCGACCAGTCCGGCCAGGCCGTGACGGAAAAGGACATGGATGGCCATCCGACCCTGATTTTCTTCGGCTTCACCCATTGCCCCGACGTCTGTCCGACCTCGCTGTTCGAGATTTCCGAGGTGCTCAAGGCGCTGGGCAAGGACGCCGACCGGCTCAACGCCTATTTCATCTCGGTCGATCCGGAGCGCGACACCGCGGGTGCGATGAAGGATTACCTTTCGAGCTTCGATCCGCATCTGAGGGGCCTGACCGGCACCCCGGAACAGGTGACGAAAGTGACCTCCGCCTACCGGGTTTATGCCAAGAAAGTCCCGCTCAAGGACGGCGACTACACCATGGATCACACCGCGCTGGTCTATCTGATGGACCGCGACGGCAAATTCGTTTCGCCGTTCAACCTCAATCGGAAGCCCGAGGAAGCCGCGGCTGATCTCAAACGTTACCTCTGAGCGGGCCACTTCGTCTTCTCCCCTCCCTCCACGCGCATCGCGCGCGTGGCGGGGTCCGAGGCGAGCGAAGCTCGCTCTCGAGGTAGGGGGTGGGGGGTCTATCCGCTTGCTCCTCTGGCAGAGAGTTTGCTGAACCACCCCCCACCCCTCCCCGCCGCTTTGCGGGGAGAGGGGCGAAGAGTGGCAGACGACATTCGCCTTATCGGCCGGATGGTCTATAAGGCCGTCGAATTCCCAAGAAACCTCCCAAGAAACCTCCCAGGAAAACTCCCAAGAAACCCCTCGGCAAATGCGATCCCTGACAGCCTCATTTCCCGGCGCAACAATGTTTCAAACGCTCCACGCGGCCTCGTCGGCAGCGGTCTTGGCGATAGCCGGCCTGTCGCTCGGCGTTTGGCTGGCGCTGGCCGGCGGCGCCGCGCAGGCGCAAGGCATCGCAAAACCCGGCACCGAGGCGGCGCCGCAGGCCGTTCCCGGTTTCTGGGATCCGAGGCGGCGGCCGGACCGGCCTGATCTGTCCCGCCTGACCGTGATCCGGTTTCTGACCGAAACCGATTATCCGCCGTTCAACTTCACCGGGCCCGACGGCAATCCGGCCGGCTTCAATGTCGATCTGGCCCGGCAGATCTGCGAAGAGATCAAGGTCACCTGCACCATCCAGATGCGCAGGTTCGAGACCCTGCTCGACGCGCTCTCCAGCAACCGGGGCGATGCCATCATCGCGTCGCTGGCGGTGACACCGCAGATGCGCGCCCGGCTCGATTTCAGCGATCCTTATTACCGGGCGCCGGCGCGATTCGTGTCGCGGCGCGATGCCGTGATACCGGAGATTCGCCCCGAATATCTCGAAGGCAAGAAAGTCGGCGTCGTCGCCGGTTCCTCGCACGAGGCCTATCTGAAGGCGATGTTCACCGACGCCGAGCTGCATTCCTATCCCAATGACGACGCACTGCGGCTGGCCTTGCGGCGCGGCGAGGTCGATTTCATTTTCGGCGACGCGATCTCGCTGGCGTTCTGGATCAACGGCACCGATTCCGACGGCTGCTGCGCGTTCTCCGGCGGCCCGTTCGTCGAGAGCCGCTATTTCGGCGAGGGCATCGGCATCGGCGTGCGCAAGGGCAACGATCTCTTGCGGCAGGCGCTGAACTGGGCGCTGTTCCGGGTCTGGGAAAAAGGCCGCTACACCGATTTGTGGCTGCGCTATTTTTCCGTGAGTCCGTTCTAGCGTCGTCCCTCGCGTTCGTCATTGCGAGGAGCGAAGCGACGAAGCAATCCACACTTGCTTTGTTGCCCGATGGATTGCTTCGCTTCGCTCGCAATGACGGCTATATTGCTACCGGCCAGCTTCCTGGCCCCGGAGAAAGCCCCTTAGATGTCCACCCCGAACGATCTGCGCTCGCTTGCCGAACAATCCAACGCCTGGCCGTTCGAGCAGGCGAAGGCGATCGTCGCGCGGCTGAAAAAGAAACCGAAGGACGAGGTGCTGTTCGAGACCGGCTACGGACCGTCGGGGCTGCCGCATATCGGCACCTTCGGCGAGGTCGCGCGCACCACCATGGTGCGGCATGCGTTCCGCGTGCTGACCGAGGACAAGATCAAGACCCGGCTGCTGGCGTTCTCCGACGACATGGACGGCCTGCGCAAGGTGCCGGACAATGTGCCGAACAAGGAGATGCTGGAAAAGCATCTCGGCAAGCCCTTGACCACGGTGCCCGATCCGTTCGGCACCCATCCGAGCTTCGGCGCGCACAACAATGCGCGGCTGCGCGCCTTTCTCGATACGTTCGAATTCGACTACGAATTCGCCAGTTCGACCGAGTACTACAAGTCGGGCCGCTTCGACGCGACATTGCTTCTGATGCTGGAGCGCATCGACAAGGTGATGGCGATCATGCTGCCCAGCTTGCGCGAAGAGCGCGCGGCGAGCTATTCGCCGTTCCTGCCGATCTGCCCGCGCACGGGTGCCGTGCTCTATGTGCCGATATCGGAACACGACGTGAAGGCCGGCACCATCTCCTATGACGATCCCGAGACCAGGGAGCGCGTCACGCTGCCGGTCACCGGCGGGCATTGCAAGCTGCAATGGAAGCCGGACTGGGCGATGCGCTGGGCAGCGCTGGGCGTCGACTATGAAATGGCCGGTAAGGATTTGATCGATTCCGTAAAGCTGTCGGGCAAGATCTGCGCGGCGCTCGACGGCCTGCCGCCGGAAGGTTTCAACTACGAACTTTTCCTCGACGACAAGGGCCAGAAGATTTCGAAGTCGAAGGGCAACGGGCTCACCATCGACGAATGGCTGCGCTATGCCTCGCCGGAATCGCTATCGCTGTTCATGTACCGCGAACCGAAATCGGCGAAGCGGCTGTATTTCGACGTCATCCCGCGCAACGTCGACGACTACCAGCAATTCCTCGAAGGCTATCCGCGGCAGGACGCAAAGCAGCAGCTTCAGAATCCGGTCTGGCACATCCATGCCGGCCATCCGCCCAAGGCCGACATGCCCGTCACCTTCCAGCTTCTGCTGACCCTGGTGTCGTCGTCGAACGCGGAGAACGCCGCGACCTTGTGGGGCTTCATCGGGCGCTATCGTCCGGGGGTCACGCCGCAGACCCATCCGAAGCTCGATGCCATGGTCGGCTATGCCATCAACTATTATCGCGACTTCGTGGCGCCGACCAAGCAGTTCCGCGAGCCGGCCGATACCGAACGCGCCGCGTTGCAGGATCTGCGTGATGCGCTGTCGCAGCTGCCAGCGACGTCCTCGGCCGAAGACATCCAGAACGTGGTCTACGAGATCGGCCGCCGCGAGCCGTTCCTCGACCCCGTGAAGAAGGGCAAGGACGGCCGGCCGGGCGTGTCGCTCGACTGGTTCAACATGCTCTACCAGGTGCTGCTCGGTCAGGAAAAAGGCCCGCGCTTCGGCTCCTTTGTCGCGGTCTACGGCCTCTCAAATTCGGTCGCGATGATCGACGGCGCGCTGGCGCGGTCGGCGTAGGCCTTCCACTCCCTGCGAAAGCAGGGACGACTCCCTGCGAAAGCAGGGACGACGCTGAGAATCCGCGCATCCATGCGGAAGCGACGCCGTCCTTCGGACGGCTATGCCCGGCAATGACGATCGCGGCGAACCGTGCTACATTGCCGGCATAAGAAACACACTCAACATGGGAGCACGCTCATGCAGTTCAGGGTTTCGCCGGAAACGCTTGGGGACTACAGCGCCGAGGAATGGCAGGCGCGGGTCGACCTCGCGGCGGCGCACCGGCTGGCCTTTAACCAGGGCTTCAGCGAGGGCATCTTCAACCATTTGACCTTCGTGGTGCCGGGCCGCAGCGACCGCTACTACCAGATTCCGTTCGGGATGCATTGGTCCGAGGTCACGGCGTCTTCGTTCATGGAAGTCGGCATCGACGACGGCAAGGTCAAGCGCGGCGAGGGCGAGGTGGAACGCTCCTGCTATTGCATTCATGCGCCCATCCACAAGGCGCTGCCGCAGGCCAAGGCGGTGTTCCATACCCACATGCCCTATGCCAGCGCGCTCACGCGCCTGGAAGATCCGCGCATCAAGGAGATCGGCCAGACCGAAGTCGGAATGTCCGGCGAGATCGCGTATGACGACGAATACACCGGTCCGGCGCTCGATCCGGCCGAAGGCGCCCGCCTCGCCAGGGTGATCGGCGACAAGAGCGTGTTGTTCATGGCCAATCACGGCATCTCGACGGTCGGCGAGACTGTCGCCGACGCCTACGACCGGCTGTATTACATCGAGCGCGCGGCGCAGGTTCAGATCTACGCGATGTGGACCGGGCAGCCCCTGAAACAGCTTCCCGACGCCGTGGTCGAGAAGACCAGGCGCGATATCGGCGGGGCCAGCCTGTACAAGGGTCCATCGCCGGCGCAGCGCCATTTCGATGCATTGAAGCGCATCCTCGACCGGAAAGAACCTGACTACACGACCTAGCGCATGATGATTTTTGGCTAGGGCGTGAACCCATAGGTTCGAGCAGCCGGCGGAGGTCGCTTTGGTGCGTATTCCGGACTCATGTCGGACATTGCAGCAGTTCCGGAAAGCGCCATGAACAGACACGCCGCCTCATTCACCTCAAGTGCGGCGCAAGCCGAAACCTAATCTGATCCAGGCTGTGCCGGCCATGATGAGATCGATGCCAAGGAACACGCCGAGGATATAAAGGCTCGAGACCGGCCAGTGCGCTAAAATGAGCAAGCCGAGCAGCAGCGTGATGACGCCGGACAACAGCACCCAGATCCAGGGTGATTCCCGTTTCATGCTGAAGGCCAGGATGATCCTCATGATGCCCGAGGCCACGAGCGATGCGCCAAGAATGAGGGTGAGCAGCGCGGCCGCGAGCAGTGGATTCTCGAACGTGACGAAGCCGGCAACGATATAGAGGACCCCGAGCAGGGCCCAGAGCAGGAATTTGCCCCAGCTCTTGATCTGGAAGGCGCTAAACACTTCGGCGACACCGGCGATGATCATCATCACGCCCACCAAAAGGACGCTCGCGACGGTAGCCATCACCACGCTGCCAAGCGCGACAAGCCCGGCGAGCAGATAGACGACGCCGAGCGCGACGATCCAGCCCCACTTGGCGCGTAACGGTGCCAGGTCAGAACTGGCTTGAGGATTTCTCAGGGTGTCTGAAGCATTGGTCATGACGGTCCTCCGATGCGAAACCAATCCGACGTTCGTCTGCTGTTTTAATATCAAGAGGAGGAACTGCCTCATAAAGCGATGGGTTCCGTTGATCTATATCAACCTTCCGCGCTGAAAGTTCCTTAATCTCCCGTGCGTGGGGATTTATAGGGAGGTTACTGTCATGCTTCGCTATATTCTCGCTGCTCTTGCAGCAGTCGTTCTACTTACCGCGAGCTTGATCCCCGATGATGCCTATGCGCGTCGTGGTGGAGGTGGCGGCTTCCGTGGCGGTGGCGGCGGATTTCACGGTGGCGGCTTCCGTGGTGGCGGCATGCATGCCGGACGCATCCACGGCGGCACTGGAAGAATTCATGGTGGCGGCGGCTATGCGGCACGCCCCTCGCATCCGATAGCAGGTCGACCCATAGCCGGTCGTCCGGGCCGTCCGATAGCAGGTCGCCCCGGCCGCCCCGTCGCGGGTTATCCCGGCTATGGTGGTGGCTACCGCCCGGGTTGGGGCTACGGTGCTGCGGCAGTGGGAGCAGCCGCCGCGGCCGGCGCGTACGGTGCCTCTGGCTACTACGGCAACAATGGCTGCTACTACGGCAACTATGGCGAGTTGGTCTGTCCGCAGCAATATCCGTATCAATATTGATGCGACCGAAGTTCAGGGCGGCGGTCTGTTGCCGCCGTCCGCCCCTCGCTTTCTTGGTAGGGCTCAAAGGAGCCAACTCATCAGCGGCTGCCGTCAATTGCGCATCGGATTGTAACGGTAGTTTTTTCGGAAAGTGTCTGGCGCAGCGCAGCAACGTTTCTTTTCACGAGAGCTGAGTTCGTCAGCCAAGAGGCCATCCCACCGGCCCCGCGCGTGTCGGCGGCAGGCATCCTGCTGGATCGCGGCGTTGGCGTTGCTCGGCGATTTGATCCGGTCTACCGCCGATCTGAGAGGCGATTACTTCGTCCAACATGCTTTTGGCGAGACGGCGCAACAGTTTTTTTCGCGAGAGCTAAGGGCTAGACCGCTCATCGATATTCTCTGATCACGCGGCCTGATGCATCCAGGATTGCGTCCGAGGGGTTAGAAGGCTTCAGGGCGTTTTTCTTTGGGGTCGCTCGAGACGCAGCCGCTGCGCTCGCATGCGTTTGATCTCTTCATTGAGCGCGTCGATTTGCTCGTCGCGCCGCAAGGATTTCGATTGGCGCGCGTCCGCTTCGCGCAACTTGTCGAGCGCTTTCTCGACGGAAAGTTTTTTGGTGTCGGCCATGGTGCCATCCCTGATGCGAATGGGTGTTCTGACGAGGCGCACTACGCACTACTTCTTGAAGCCGGAAAAGGCCTTTTCGCGAATACGTCGCCGATATCGGCTGACACGTTCGGCCGTCGAACTGAATCAGCCGCAATTGCTTTCTCGGCCGGAAATCCCAAGGATCCCCGCTAGGCACCATATATATACATATTGGGCAGACGAAGCTGACCATAGACGTACGGCTTGGCTGACATCCGAGTTGGGTCTTGTGTCACGAAGCGTAGCCGGTCCAAACGGCTGCGCGCAACTTTATAGGAGATGAAGGTAGGTCCTTCGGGTTCGGCGATCAGGTCGCTGATCCCAAGCCACCGCAGGCCGCTTTGGTCAAAAGCCACGGTGGTGAGCGCTGCGGAAACGCTGGGACGGTGATCCCGGCAGGTACGGTTGAGAGAGGCGAGCGCAAGCGAACCGTCGATGAAATGTCGAAAGCGGATTAGGTGATGTCAAAACCGAGGGTTGACCCTACCTTCGGGATCAGTTCGGTGGATGTCCTGATACTGACCGAGCGACATCCGGCATGTAGACGGCGCGAAGCTCAACCAGGCTCTTGTAAGGAACGTGAGAACCTAGCCGGCGATGCCAAGGGAAAAGACACAAGCGGCTCCAACCGCAAGGCCGAAAGTACCGATGCGCCGGAGAGGGGCGGACTGCTCCGTAGTAGCGAGGAAGCGGCTGTAATGGTCGTGGAGCGAAGGGGGCGGGTCATCGACGATGAATCGGGCCAACCGGCAACGGGAGGAGCCCGAAGCTCAACGGAAGGCGGCAGCCTTCAATCGATGGCACGAGCCGGATGATGCGAGAGTATCAAGTCCGGATCTGTGAGAGGCTCAGGGTGAAATTCCCCGGGCCTACTCGGCATTCGTGTCGTTTCCGCGATGTCGGCTGTGAGTCCGCTTTACCCCCAAGAACCGACATCGTCAGTTAGACCAGCCACGTCCGAAAAGTGCCAACAACGGAAGTGAAGCGGCGTCTTTGCGGTCTTGAGATTGATGACCACTTCCATTTTGGTGGGCTGTTCAACCGGCAAATCGGCTGGCTTTGCGCCACGCAAAATCTTGTCGACGTAGTTTGCGCCCTCGATGGCGATCGCGACCATATTTGGACCAAGACGCATCAAGCCGCCAGCAACTACAGTATCCCTAAAACCGTAGCAGGATGGCAATCGATGCTGTTGCGTTAGTAGCGCAATCTGCGTGCTATTGAGCAAAGTAAAGGCCCCCGGCGATGCTGATGAGGCCATCTGCCTTGCTTTGTTCAATTTCCTGAAACACAGCAGGTAAATCGTCCGATGATTGGGCCTCGTATTGCGTTAGCTGAATGCCAAGGGACGGCGCTGCTCTCGCTAAGGCGGCTATGGCGAGAGTGGAGACGAACTGAGATGAGCAAACACTTTAAGGAGGATCTCCGATGGCTTGGCTCTTCCTGCTCGTTGCTGGCCTGTGCGAAATCGCCTGGGCAATCGGCCTCAAATACACGGAAGGATTCTCGCGCCTGTTACCCATGATCGGCACGGTCGCCGCCATGGCGGCCAGTATCGGATTCCTCGGCCTGGCCCTTAAGTCGCTGCCGGTCGGTACGGCCTATGCGGTGTGGACGGGCATCGGCACCATCGGCACTGCGGCGCTAGGTATCTATCTTTTCAATGAGCCCGCGACGTTGCCTAGGCTTGCCTGTATCGGCCTCATTCTCTCGGGCATCATCGGACTGAAAATCACCTGATAGGCCGTGCTGCGATGTGGATCTCGCGGAAGGTCAACACTCAAAAATAGCTCTCCAACGTGCCGCGCCGCCGGATGTCAAGCGTGGCGCAGTGGAAGGCGCCGCCAAATGCGGCGTAGTGCAAGAACTCGCATGGAATCGGCTCAAATCCCCATTTTTCCATCGCTCGCATTGTTCCGGTATGATGGGGATCAAGGATGACGCGATTCTCGTCCACTGTCAGCACGTTCATGTTGAGCCATTTGCCGCATAGCGACGTGATCTTGAGCATACGATCGATGATCGGGTCGGGCTCCGGGGCCACAAGGACGTCCCATTTTTTCAAGATGGCCGGGAGACGGTCGACGTCTATGTATTCGGGATTGATCAGAATCTTGCCGGGCCCAAGCGGCAACATGGTGGTATCGATGTGCATCGGATTGGGACAGCGGCTCTCGATCTCATGAATGCGATAACCGTCCCCAAGATGGCGACGCAGCCATTCAATACCGGACGCATTGGTTACGTTGCTGCGGATCACGAACAGGTCGCGCCCGCAGCGAAAGAAATCGGCGGCGTCGAAGACCGGTTCGAATTCAGTCAGGATATATGAGATCGGCTCGCCTTTTTCGGGGACGCGAAAATCTGGATCGAACAGTTCGTTCGTCAGTTGCGGTCTGGGCGCGGCGGTCCAGCGCGCGCCACGCCGGAAATAATCCTTCAGGATCGGACGATAGGAGTGCGTCTCGAAGTAGCGACACGGCCAAACCATCGGCGTTTCGATGATCTCGTCACCGATCACCAGCATGCTGTCGCGCGGACAGGTATTGCAGAACCCGTGTGAAGACCATTCCGGCGTGCTGAAGCGTTTCTTGTGATCAACCGGTTCCGGCCGCGTCACCACGATACCCAGCGACTGTAACAGCGCAACAAAGCCATCAAGCTCGCGCTGCGCCGGTTCGATCATGATCTTTGGAAAACGGAAGCCTGCGACCAGCGACTGAGCCCGCGCAGCCATGCCCGGAATGTTGCAGGTGACAACCGGATGACCGGACGGGATGGTCGCACCCTCGAGCCTTCCGACAATCACTTCCTCCAGCGGATCCCACTCGTTGTGCGAGTTCACTGGAGAAGCCTGCCCCGCTGGGGCCGCGTCCGGGCCGATACTGCGCGTGATCATGTCCATTGCATGAGGCCTCTGAGGGCTACAACTGTCGCGCGTCTTGGAGGTTCCAACGGAAGCTGGACGCGGTCGGCGGGCGACGAATTGGCCTAATCTACGACCGGGGACGGCTCGTATAAATCTAAAGACTAGAGCCGCTTGCCGATTTCAACTGAGGCGGTTCCGCCTGGCGTTAGCGTCAAAGTGTCCAAGTCCGAGTTGGGTCTTGTGTCACGAAGCGTAGCCGGTCCAAACGGCTGCGCGCAACTTTATGGGAGATGAAGGTAGGTCCTTCGGGTTCGGCGATCAGGTCGCTGATCCCAAGCCACCGCAGGCCGCTTTGGTCAAAAGCCACGGTGGTGAGCGCTGCGGAAACGCTGGGACGGTGATCCCGGCAGGTACGGTTGAGAGAGGCGAGCGCAAGCGAACCGTCGATGAAGTGTCGAAATCGGATTAGGTGATGTCAAAACCGAGGGTTGACCCTACCTTCGGGATCAGTTCGGTGGATGTCCTGATACTGACCGAGCGACATCCGGCATGTAGACGGCGCGAATCTCAACCAGGCTCTTGTAAGGAACGTGAGAACCTAGCCGGCGATGCCAAGGGAAAAGACACAAGCGGCTCCAACCGCAAGGCCGAAAGTACCGATGCGCCGGAGAGGGGCGGACTGCTCCGTAGTAGCGAGGAAGCGGCTGTAATGGTCGTGGAGCGAAGGGGGCGGGTCATCGACGATGAATCGGGCCAACCGGCAACGGGAGGAGCCCGAAGCTCAACGGAAGGCGGCAGCCTTAAATCGATGGCACGAGCCGGATGATGCGAGAGTATCAAGTCCGGATCTGTGAGAGGCTCAGGGTGAAATTCCCCGGGCCTACTCGGCAATCGCATCGGTTTTGGCATGCCCCAAGCATATCCAGTTAGTGGGTAATCTCGGAGGTGCCGAAGCAGATCAATTATCCGCGCCTCTGCGCACCTCCCATAGGGAGAGGTCGGCGCATCCGGGTCGGCGCATCGCGCCGTCCGGGCACAGGCTCAGCGCCGGGTGAGGGGTTACGCTCACTCGTTGGACCTGCGCCCCTTACCCGATTTGCTGCGCAAATCGACCTCTTCCCGATGGGAAGAGGTGACTAATCATCCTGGTCCAGCCGCGCCTCTGACTCGTTCCGCGAACGCGTGCCAGATTTCCGGACGCCAGCTTCCATTGGCCGCGCCCGATGTCGAAGGCAGTATCCAGATCCGGGTCGTCGCGATGGTCTCGGTCTGCTCGCCATAATCTTTCCTGCCGCCCAGAAATCTCTCGCCTGCCGTCTTGCTGGTGAAGGCAAGGAATTTGGGCCGGCACGCGGCGATGGACGCTTGCAGACGGGTGCGTCCGGTCCCCGCCGCGCCGGCCAGCGGGATCTGATGATCCATTCCCGCATGTGTCTTCACGAGGTCGGTGAGACCGATCCCGTATTTGAGGAGCTCGCGATATTGCCGAGGCTCCAGCAGCTCGGAAGTAAGCCCGGTCTCGTGCAGAATTATCCAGAACTTGTTCTGCTTGTGCGCATAGTAGGCCGCCGCTGCGGCGGATGCGGTACTTGCCGCGGATCCACACAGCACGACTTGCAGGGATTCGACCAGCAGGTCCTGGAGAATGTCCGGCAAGCGCAAGTTACTGACTCGCCCACACGATCCGCGCGATCCACGCGACGTCGCCGGCCGAAAGCGTGCGGTCGGCATGGCCCGAATTCAGCGATTGCAGCTCCAGCGTCTTGGTGGTGCGGCGCTTCAATTCCCTGACCATCACTTCGCCGGCCCTGGTTTTCACCACCACCCGGTCGCCCCGGCGGATCGGCGTACCGGGGGACACCACGAGGACGTCGCCGTCGCGATAGGTGGGCTGCATCTGGTCGCCGGAGATTTCCAGCGCGTAGGCATGCTCGTCATTGAGCGCAGGCAGCGCCACCTGGTCCCATCCCTTGCCGGTCGGGAACCCGCCATCGTCGAAATAGCCGCCGCCGGCGGTTTGCGCGAAGCCGAGATGCGGCAGCGACGGCACGGTCCGCGCGCTGTCGCCGATCAGTTGCACGAACGTCTCGATGGAACTGTTGGTTGCCGCCAGGGCCTTGGAGACCGATTCGGTCGAAGGCCAGCGTTCGCGGCCATCGGGCGTGACGCGCTTGGATTTGTTGAAGGTGGTGGGATCGAGGCCGGAGCGCCTGGCGAGCCCGGAGGGCGACAGGCCGGCGCGCTCCGCCAGCCGGTCCAGCGCCGTCCAGATTTGCCCGTGGGTCAGCGTTTTCGGCTGTTTGGCCATCATCCGGTGCTTCTCGACTTAGGAATTATTGCCTCAAATGGCGGCCTTTCGCAATCGCGGTGGAGCGTCCTGCGCTACGCCCTTGAAGTGCGCAGGCGCCGCCGATACGGTCCGGCACCCCCCGGGAAATCCCATTGGACTCAACGACAAGACAGGACTTTCGGATCACGTGCGCAGGATCTACAAAATCTGCCCCGCTTCGGCCTGGCGCGAAGCCGAGCGGCAAGGGGTTTACCGCGGCAGTGCCGACGACGCGCGCGACGGTTTTATTCATTTTTCCATCGCCTCGCAGGTCGCGGAGACCGCAAGGAAGCATTTCTTCGGCCAGACCGGACTGTTCCTGATCGAGGTCGACGCCGATGCGCTCGGCGAGGCGCTGCGCTTTGAACCCTCGCGCAACGGCGAACTGTTTCCGCATCTCTACGGCGAACTCGATCTCGGCGCGGTCGTCGGCGTGCACGACATGCAGGCGCGGTCGGACGGCACGCATGATATTCCGGAGTTCGCCCCGTGATCCGCGCCTTCGACGCCTTCTCGCTGCCGCTGTTGCGCTGGTTCGATCCGGAGGATGCGCATCGGCTTGCGATCCAGGGTTTGAAACTGCTGCCGCCGACGCGGCCGCGGCCGGACGATTCGAAGCTCGCGGTGCGGGCGTTCGGCCTGAACTTCCCCAACCCGATCGGCATGGCCGCGGGCTTCGACAAGAGCGCGGAAGTGCCCGACGCGCTGCTGCGGTTAGGTTTCGGCTTTGTCGAAATCGGAACCGTGACGCCGAGGCCGCAAACCGGCAATCCGCGGCCGCGGCTGTTCCGGCTGGAGCGCGACGAGGCCGCGATCAACCGCATGGGATTCAACAATGACGGCGCCGAGGCGGTGCTGCGGCGGCTGGCGGCGCGCGCGCATCTGGGCGGTATCCTCGGCGTCAATGTCGGCGCCAACAAGGATTCCGCCGACCGCGTCGCCGACTATGTCAAGCTGATCGAGACCTTCGCGCCGGTGGCAAGCTATTTCACCGTCAACGTGTCGTCACCGAACACGCCGGGCCTGCGCAACCTGCAGCAGGCCGCAGCCCTCGACGATCTCCTGGCAAAAGTGATCGACGCGCGCGAGCGCGTGCGCCAGAACGCCGGCGATTCGCCGGTGCTGTTGAAGATCGCGCCCGACCTCAGCCTCACCGAACTCGACGACGTCGTGCATATCGCCCGCTCGCGCCGTGTCGACGGCATGATCGTGGCCAATACCACCACGGCGCGGCCCTCGACCTTGCGCGAACAGATCCGCGCCAAGGAGCAGGGCGGCCTGTCGGGGCGGCCGCTGTTCCGGCTGTCGACTCGCATGGTGGCCGAGACCTATGTGCGCGCCGAAGGCGCATTTCCGCTGGTCGGCGTCGGCGGCATCGATTCAGGCGGCGCCGCGCTGACAAAAATTCGCGCCGGCGCCAGCCTGATCCAGCTTTATTCGTCGCTGATCTACAAGGGCCTCGGCCTGGTCGACCACATCAAGAACGATCTCGCCGCGACGCTGCTCCGCACAGGCCGCGACTCGCTGTCCGAAATCGTCGGCGCCGACGCCGCGACGATCACTGCCGAGGACTGGCCGGTTTGATTCGAACGGGCGGGATGTCAAACTCGTCATTGCGAGCGCAGCGAAGCAATCCATAGAGCGGCAGGAAAGAAAGCTAGATTGCTTCGTCGCTTCGCTCCTCGCAATGACGGGAAAATAGCTTACAACTCCACAATCATGCCGTCGCTCGCAGTCGTGTAGGCCAGCGTATCCAGCCGCCCCAGCATGTCGTCGCTCATGTGGGTCAGCACCAGCCGCTTCGGCTTGATCTCGTCGAGATGCGCCGCAAGCGTTGCGAGGCTAAGGTGGTTCTTCACCGGCCTGTCATACGTATAGGCCTCGGCGATGAACAGGTCGGCGCCGCGTGCCGCCGGAACCAGCGTCTCCGTCCATTCGGTGTCGGCGCTGTAGGCGATGACACGGCCCTCGGCTTCCACCCGGTAGGCCAGGAACGGGCCGCCGGATTCGCCATGCACCACCGGATAGGGCGTGACTTTGATCGTACCGAAGTCTTGCGTTTGTTCGGGCTTGAGCGCGACCACCGAAAGATCGAACCGCTGCTTTGTCCTGGACGAATTCTCAAACAGGACTTCCATCACCTGCGCCAGCCGCGTCTCGATTCCTTCCGGCCCCGCGATCACCAGCGGCCGGGTGCGGCGGGTGAACTGGGCGTCGAGCAGCAGGAACGGCAGCCCGGCAAAATGATCACCGTGAAAATGCGTGATCAGGATGAGATCGATGCGGTCGCGGTCGATGCCGAGCCGCTTTAGCGCCGGCAGCGAGGAAGCGCCGCAATCGATCAGGAAATTGACCTTCTCGCCAGTGACGTGAAAGCAGGTGTTGTACCTTCCGCCGGAACCGAACGCGTCGCCACAGCCGACAAACCGCACCTGCATCGGTCGGATTCCCTTAAGGTTCAGCCGGCACCTTCGGTTGCCGGAACGACGCCCGCAGCATCGCCGGATAGCGCAGCGCCTGCAACCCGCCGCGGGCGGCGTAATGCACCAGGAACGCAGCCCACAGCCCGGCATTGCCGAACGACCGCAAGCCCAGCCACGCAGCGAGAAAGATCAGCAGCGACAGCATCATCAGATTGCGCATCTCGCGCGCCCAGGTCGCGCCGATATAGACCCCGTCGAAGCCGAAGGCGAATACGGCAAGCAGCGGCGACGCCACCACGAACGGCAGATAGTCGCGCGCGCCATGGCGGACGTCCGCGCTCGCGGTCATGAGGTCGATCAAGCCGGGGCCGAACAGCGCGAAAATGGCGGTCACGGCAAGCGCGAAGCCAAATCCCCACGACATCACGCGCCGGACCGCGCCGGAGAACGCCGGCCTGTCGCGGGCGCCATAGGCGCGGCCGCAGAGCTGTTCGGCGGCATTGGCAAGGCCGTCGAGGAAGAACGCGCTGACTAGGAGAAAATTGTTCAGCACCGCGTTGGCGGCCAGCGTCACGTCGCCGGCGCGCGCGCCCTGCGCGGTGAAGAACAGGAATACGGTGATCAGCGAGGCGGTGCGGATCATGATGTCGCGGTTGACGCCGAGCATGCGGATCAGCTTGTCGCGGTCAAGCAGCGTCGCACGGGGGATGGCGGGTTGTCCGCTGGTGAGGCGGCGCGCAATGAGGAGGCCGAGCAGGAGACCGAAGGCTTCCGCGATCAATGCGGCGATGGCCGCGCCGGATATGCCGGCGTTTGCGACCAGCACCAGCAGCACCGTGCCCGCCATGTTGATGAGGTTGATCGCGATCTGCACGGCCAGCGCGAGCCGGGCGCGCGCCTGTCCGATCAGCCAGCCGAGCACGACATAGTTCGCCAGCGCCACCGGCGCCGACCAGATCCGGATGATGAAGTAGGTCCGTGCCGCGCGCGTAACGCCCTCGCTGCCACCCATCGCGCCGAGCATGATCGCGGCCAGCGGGATCTGCAGGGCGATGAGGGCGGCGCCGATCAGCGCCGCCACGACAAGCCCGCGCACGAACAGCGCGCGCAGTTCCAGCGTCTCGCCGGCGCCGAGCGCCTGCGCCGTGAAGGCGACCGTGCTCATGCGCAGGAAGGCGAACAGCCAGAACAGGCAGTCGAAGATCACCGAGGCGATGGCGACGCCGCCGAGCAGGGTGGCGTCGCCGAGCCGGCCGATCGCGATCGTCGAGACGATGCCGATCAGCGGCGTGGTCAGGTTCGCCACCATCGCCGGACCTGCGATGGCGAACACCTGCGCGCTCGTAACCCTGGAAGTCAACGACGGCTGCCTATACGCGAACTAAATCACGATCCGATTAGATCGGATCGTGATTTTCGTTTTTTGTTTGAGCATGATCTTGTCGGAAAACCGGCATCCACTTTTCCGGATCATGCTCTATCGCCCGCGCGGCGTGCCGAACAGCCGCGACAACAGCCAGATCGGGATCACGATCACCGCACCCAGCAGGAAGTAGCGCCACAGCCAGTTCACCGCGTCGAAGCCGAGGTTCCACAGCCGCTGGAACAACAGCCGGATGCTCTCGAGGATATTCCAGGGATCGAAGCCGATCGCAGCCAGCACCACGCCGACGAGGATCGACAGCAGCACCAGCCGAAACGCCACCATCAGCGGCGAGCCGCCGAGAAAGCGGCTGACGCTGTCATTGGCTGCCGGCAATTCCCTGGTGTCGTTGGCCATTGATGATCTCCCGCGCGTCAAGCCGCAGCCTAGTGTAGTCGGTACCGGGCAGATGGGGAACCCGCCTGTTGCCGTCAATGGCCCGCCGTTGCGGCTTTACTTCGACGTATTTTCTTCACGCGAACCGGCATCCACTTCGCTTGAAAACGCTACGGTTTCGGCCTTCAGCATCCGTTCCAGCGTTTCCAGCCGGTCGGCTTCGCGTGGGGGCTTGTCCCAGCGCAACCGGCTGATGCGGGGAAACCGCATTGCCACGCCGGATTTATGCCGCGGCGAGCGCGCCAGACCCTCGAACGCGACTTCCAGCACCAGCCCCTGATCCGGCTCGTGCACCACATGCCGCACCGGTCCGAACTTTTCCGTGGTGTTGCGGCGGACGAAGCGGTCGATCTGCAGGAGTTCTTCATCGGTGAAGCCGAAATAGGCCTTGCCGACCGGCACCAGCTGCTCGCCGTCCTCGCTATTGGTCCAGACCCCGAACGTATAGTCCGAGTAATAGGACGAACGCTTGCCGTGGCCGCGCTGCGCATACATCAGCACGGCATCGATGATGTGCGGGTCGCGCTTCCATTTCCACCACTGGCCTTTCGGCCGTCCCGGCAGATAGAGCGCGTCGCGTCGCTTGAGCATCACGCCCTCGACGGCTTCGGCGTCCGCGCCGGCCCCGGCGCTGGCCGGATCCTTTCGCGCCGAGGTCAGCGTGTCCCAGCTGTCGAATGCGATCACCGGCGACAGGTCGATCCTGGGATCGTCGAGCTTGGTGACGAAAGTCTCGAGCCGCTTGCGGCGTTCGGCGAACGGCAGCGTGCGCAAATCGGCATCGCCGTCGCCAAGGAGGTCATAGGCGCGCAGATGGATCGGATAATCCTTGGTCAGTTTCGGCGACACCACTTTGCGGTTGAGGCGCTGCTGCAGGACGTTGAAACTCTGTACGCGTCCCTCGCGCAGCACCAAAAGTTCGCCATCGATCGCGCCGGGCAAATGCAATGACGGCAATAAATCCGGAAAGCTCCCGGTGATGTCCTCGCCGCTGCGTGAATAGAGCCGCGCCATCATGTGGCCGCGCGGGTCGCGGCCGCTCACCGCCTGCACGCGGATGCCGTCCCATTTCCATTCCGCGATGAAATCGGCAGCATCAAGACCCGCAAAATCCGTGTTCTCGATTGCATGCGCCAGCATCACCGGGCGGAACGGCGTGGGATCGAGATTTTCAGGCTTTTCGCCGCGGCCCTCCAGCCACGCGAACAGATCGAGATAGGGCGGGCTGAGGCCTGGCCACATCAATTCGATCTCGTGCGGGTCCTTGGCCCCGAGTTCGGCCGCCGCCGTCTTCGCCAGCCGCGCCGAGATCCCGATCCGCATCGCGCCGGTGACGAGTTTTAGAAGCGCCCAGCGGCCGGTCTCGTCGAGCTCGTCGAGCCAGCGCGCGAGCTGTTTTGGGAGTTCGGTCTTGCCCAGCGTGCGCAGCGTGGTGACGACTTCGGTCAGCGTCGGCGGAGGCGGGTTGTTGTGACCAGCAACCGCTTGCTTCTCCCCTCCCTCCACGCGCGAAGCGCGTGGCGGGGTCCGAGGCGAGCGAAGCTCGCTCTCGAGGTCGGGGGTGGGGGGAGTTTCAGTAGATTCGGTGCCAGCATGAGAGCGAGAACTCGCTGAACCACCCCCCACCCCCGACCCCTCCCCGCCGCTTCGCGGGGGGAGGGGGGAAGAGGGAGCTGTCGCGGTGGCCGTCTTCAATTCTTTGCGGAGTGACCGCGCCGGATTCGGATCGGCTCCCTCCCCCCTTGCGGGGGAGGGTTGGGGAGAGGGGTGGCCCAGCAAAGGCTCCTCGCGATTGATCGCGGCCTTCGGCCACATCAGCGCCACCGTCTCCGAGAGGTCGCCGACGTAGTCATAGGACAGAGCGAACAGCACGGGATCGGTGCGGGCGGCGATCAGGTCGCGGATCAGGCCAGGCTTTGCGTGCTTGAACGACAGCGCGCCGGTCAGCGCGGCGAGCGCATAGCCGCGGTCGGGGTCTTCGGCCTCGCGGAAATAGGCGGTGAGCAGCCGCAGCTTGTTGTTGCGACCGGGCTCGTAGGCGAGGCGGTCGAGCAGTTTGGCGAAGCGGTTCATGCTTCGGGGTCCTCGGCCAGCGGCGCCGCATCACCCTCGTCCTCGTCGCCGTAGCCGACCAGATCGAGCGGCCGGGCGGCGAGGCCTTTGGTCTTGCACCAATGCACCAGCGCATCTTCCTGGCCATGGGTGACCCAGACCTCGCCGGCGCCGGTCGCCTCGATCGTCGCGGTCAGCCCGTCCCAGTCGGCGTGGTCCGAAATCACCAGCGGCAATTCGATGCCGCGCTGGCGCGCGCGGGCGCGCACCCGCATCCACCCCGAGGCGAATGCGGTGACCGGATCCGGGAAACGCCGGGTCCAGATATCCGAGGTGGCCGACGGCGGCGCCAGCGTGATGGTGCCGGCGAGATCGGCCTTCTTCACGCCCTTGACGGCGCGCAGCTCACCGAGCGCGATGCCGCGGCCCTCGTAGTAATGCGTGATCTTTTCCATCGCGCCGTGCAGATAGATCGGCGCGTCATAGCCGGCGACGCGCAACAGCGCGATCACGCGCTGTGCCTTGCCGAGCGAATAGGCGCCGACCAGATGCGCCCGCTCCGGAAACAGCGCCACCGACGCCAGCAGCTTTTTCACTTCATCCGCCGCATCGCCGTGGCGGAACACCGGCAGGCCGAACGTGGCCTCGGTAATGAAGACGTCGCAGGGCACCACTTCGAACGGCGCGCAGGTCGGGTCGGCTGCGTCCTTGTAGTCGCCTGACGCGACGATGCAGGTATCCCGGCAGGAGACCGCGACCTGCGCCGAGCCCAGCACATGGCCGGCGGGATGAAATTTCACCGTGACGTCGTCGAGTTTTACCGTTTCGCCATAGGCGATCGCCTGTGTGCTGCCGGCAATATTGTCGCCGTAGCGCAGCCGCATCATGTCGAGCGTCTCCTGCGTCGCCAGCACCGCGCCATGGCCCGCCCGGGCGTGGTCGGAATGGCCGTGGGTAATCACGGCGCGCTCGACGGGGCGGACCGGATCGATGTGGAAGCCGCCGGGCTTGCAGCACAGGCCGGCGGCAACGGGCATCAGGATGTCTTGCGGGCGCATGTCGTTTATATAGTCTCTGCCGGGACTCGTTCGAGTCTGGCTCCTCTGCCCTCGAAGCCCGCAATCGGTTCCCGACGATGCCCATCCGCATGTTCCTGTCCTCCGGCGATCTGATGGCCGACCGGCGGTTCGACTTCGCGCGCGATCTGCAGCTCAATGGCGATCTGGTCGCCGCCGCCGATCTGCTATTGCAAGCGATCGAGCTCGCGCCCGGCTTTGCCTCGGCCTGGTTCACGCTCGGCGAAATCCGCGTACAGCTCGGCGAGCGCAACGCGGCGATCGAGGCCTTCCGCAAGGCGCAGGTCGCCGATCCCGAGGACCGCCACGGCGCCGGCCTGCGTTTGATGCGGCACGGCGCCGAGCCGCTGGCGGACATGCCGCAGGCCTATGTGCGCGCGTTGTTCGATCAATACGCGCCGAAATTCGAATCCGCTTTGGTCGACGATCTCGGCTATCGCGGGCCGGCGCTGTTGTTCAAGGCGGTGCTCGCCGCGCGCGCCGCGGTCCGCAAGCCCGCCTTCTTCAGGCGCGCCATCGATCTCGGCTGCGGCACTGGCCTCGCGGCGACCGCCTTCGCCCGCAACGTCGACCATTTCATCGGCATCGATCTGTCGCCGCGGATGATCGAGAAGGCCCGCGCCTCGTCGCTTTATGCGGAACTGGAAGTCGATGATTTGCTGTCTGGCCTGCGCCGCAAACCCGACGCCAGCGCCGAGCTCATCCTCGCCGCCGACGCCATGGTCTATGTCGCCGATCTCGCTCCGGTGCTGGGGGAGGCCGAACGCGTGCTGGCGCCTGGCGGCCTATTTGCGTTCACGACCGAAACCCATGACGGTGAGGGCGTCATTCTCGGCGAGGGGCTGCGTTACGCGCACGGCGCGGATTATGTCGGCGCGTCGGTTGCGGCGGTGGAGCTCAATCTGTCGCAGCTTGAGGATCGCTCCGCCCGCAACGAGGACAATGCGCCGGTGCCCGGCCTGGTCGTGGTCGCCACGAAGTCGTGAATATCGCGTCCTGCGGAATTAGGGCGGAGCGGTATTGCGCCGCAATCCAGAACTTCGCGCTTGCCGTCTCTGCGCGAATGTAGATCAATGCTCCCTCTAGGGAGAAACCAAATGAACCGAAAACAGACGAGGCGCCAGTTTGGCGCCACCTCGCTTGCTGCGATCGCAGCCTCGGTGCTGCCCGCGCCTTACGTCTGGGCCGCCGAAAAGAAATACGATCCGGGCGCGACCGACAGCGAAATCAAGCTCGGCCAGACCGTGCCGCACAGCGGCCCGGGTTCGCTCTACGGCGTGCTGGGCCGCGTCGGCGAAGCCTATTTCCAGATGCTGAACGAAAAGGACGGCATCAACGGGCGAAAGATAAAATTCTTCACCATGGATGATGCCTACAGCGCGCCGAAATGCGTCGAAGCCACGCGCCGGCTGGTCGAGCAGGAGGAAGTGCTGGCGCTGTTCGGCTCGCTCGGCACCGCGCCGCAGACCGCCGTGCATAAATACCTCAATTCCAAGGGCGTGCCGCAGCTTCTGCTCAACACCGGCGCCTCGAAATGGAACGATCCGAAGAACAACAAATGGACCATGGCGGGGTTGCCGCTCTATCCGACCGAAGCGCGCATCCTCGCCAAGCATGTCGTGGCCGTGAAGCCGGATGCGAAGATCGGCATCCTCTACCAGAACGACGATTTCGGCCGTGATTTCCTCGGGCCCTTCAAGAAGGTGCTGGAGGATGCCGGCGGCACCGCCAAGGTGATCATGGAGCAGACCTATGATCTGACCGAACCGACGGTCGATTCCCAGCTCATCAATCTCTCGAAATCGGGCGCGGATGTCTTCTACAACATCTCCACCGGCAAGGCGTCGTCGCAGTCGATCCGGAAAGTGGCCGAGCTCGGCTGGAAGCCGCTGCAATTGCTGTCGGCGGGTTCCACCGGCCGCTCGATCCTCAATGCCGCCGGCTTCGAGAACGCGAAGGATATCGTCGCGATCCGCTATTCCAAGGAGGCCGGGCCGGGCCGCTGGGAGAAGGACAAGGACGCGATGGCGTTCGAGGCGCTGCGCGCGAAATACCTGCCCAATGTCGATCCCGACAACACCATCGCCTATGCCGGCTACGGCCAGGCGGTTTCGATGGGCGAAATCCTGCGCCGCTGCGGCGACGATCTGACCCGCGCCAATGTGCTCAAGCAGGCATCGACGCTGGCCGGCTTCCACTCGCCCTTCTTCCTTGACGATATCAATTACAGCTACACCCCCGACGACTACTCGCCGATGAAGACCCTCCACATCTCGATCTTCGACGGCAAGGACTGGCAGATTTCGGAAAAAGCGGTGACGGAATAGGCCGCGGCGCCATCTCCCCTCCCGCCACGCGCTACGCGCGCGGAGGGAGGGGAGAAGCAAGTGCTTGCGGTACGGAGGTGGCAGCGCCAATTCGTTTGCACCGGCAGCCGGGTTGACCTGCTGCCGCCCCTCGACGAACCCGGTCCGGCGGCATAGCTCTAATGCTGTGCCGCCCCGCATCCAGATCCAGTCTCCGACCGAACCGGCCGAATTGCTGCCGGAGCGTTTCCGTCGCTGGTTCGCCGCGCGCGGCTGGTCGCCGCGCGAGCACCAGCTCGAGTTGCTCGCAAAAGCCCGCGACGACCGCTCCGCGCTGTTGATCGCGCCCACCGGCGCCGGCAAGACGCTGGCGGGATTTCTGCCGACGCTGGTGGAACTGAGCGCGATGTCGGAACGTGCTAGCTCTGCTATCGCGTTGCCGGCACGCTCTTCTCCCTCATCCGCTGTGCGCTCTTCCCCCCTCCCCCCGCGCAGCGGCGGGGAGGGGTCGGGGGTGGGGGGTGCTTCAGCGGGCGCTCGTGCCCATGTTGGTGCCGAGACTGTTGAGACACCCCCCACCCCCGACCGCGAGAGCGAGCTTCGCTCGCCTCGGACCCCGCCACGCGCTTCGCGCGCGGGGGGAGGGGAGCAGAGATCGCGCGCTACGGAGGAGGCGACGCGCGCGGAAGGAGGGGAGGAGGAGTCATTCGTCGCGAAGGCAACGGCGAAATCTTCGCGCCCCGCCGTCGCCTCCACCGGACGCGGCGTGCAGCGCAGCCGCGGCCTGCACACGCTCTACATTTCGCCGCTGAAGGCGCTCGCGGTCGATATCGCGCGCAACCTGGAAACGCCGATTGCCGAGATGGGGCTGCCGGTCAAGGTCGAGACCCGCACCGGCGACACGCCGGTGTCGCGGCGGCAGCGGCAGCGGCGCTATCCGCCGGACATCCTGCTCACCACGCCCGAACAACTGGCGCTGCTGCTGTCGTCCGACGATGCGCCGTTTCTGTTCTCCTCCCTCAAGCGCATCGTGCTCGACGAATTGCATGCGCTGGTCACCTCCAAGCGCGGCGATCTGCTGTCGCTTGGGCTGGCGCGGCTATGGCAGCTCGTGCCGCAGATGCGCGCCATCGGCTTGTCGGCGACGGTGGCGGAGCCGGAATCGCTGGCGCGCTTCCTGGCGCCGCAGCGCGGCGGCGCAAGCGAAGCCGCCGACATCGTCGTCGCCGGTGGCGCCGCGGCGCCTGTTGTCGAGATGCTGGACACGCGCGAGCGGCTGCCTTGGGCCGGCCACTCCGCGCGCCACGCGCTCAACGAGGTCTATGACCTGATAAAGCGCAACAAGACCACGCTGGTGTTCGTCAACACCCGCAGCCAGGCCGAGATGCTGTTCCAGGACCTCTGGCGCATGAACGATGACGGGCTCGCGATCGCGCTGCATCACGGCTCGCTCGACGTCGCGCAGCGCCGCAAGGTCGAGGACGCGATGGCGACGGGAAAACTGCGCGGCGTGGTCTGTACTTCCTCGCTCGATCTTGGCGTCGACTGGGGCGACGTCGATCTCGTGATCAATATCGGCGCGCCGAAGGGCGCCTCGCGGCTGATGCAACGAATCGGCCGCGCCAATCACCGCATCGACGAAGCCTCGCGCGCCGTGCTGGTGCCGGCCAATCGCTTCGAGGTGCTGGAATGCGCGGTGGCGATCGACGCGGTCAATGAAAATGCCCAGGATACCCCGCCGCTGCGCACCGGCGCGCTCGACGTGCTGGCGCAGCACGTGCTCGGCCGCGCCTGCGGCGAACCGTTCTTGTCCGATGAACTCTACGCCGAAGTACTCACCGCGGCGCCGTACTCAAACCTGGCGCGATCCGATTTCGATGACGTGGTCGATTTCGTCGCCACCGGAGGCTACGCGCTGAAGACCTATGAGCGTTTCGCGCGCATCAAGCAGGACAAGCAGGCCCGCTGGCGCGTCGCCAATCCGCGGGTGCGGCAAAGCTACCGCCTCAATGTCGGCACCATCGTCGAGGAATCGATGCTGAAGGTGAGGCTGGTGCGCTCGCGCGGCGCCAAGGGGAATACCGGATCGACCGGCGTGCTCGGGCGCGGCGGCCGCATGCTGGGCGAGATCGAGGAATATTTCATTGAAGGCCTGGTGGTCGGCGACACCTTTGTGTTCGGCGGCGAGGTGGTGCGTTACGAGGCGCTGGCGGAGGACCAGGTCTATGTGTCCCGCGCCAACGACAAGGACGCCAAAGTGCCGTCCTATATGGGCGGCAAGTTTCCGCTCTCGACCTATCTCGCCGAACGCGTCCGCAAATTGCTCGACGACGTCAGCGCCTGGAAGGCGCTGCCGGACCAGGTGCGGGAATGGCTGTCGCTGCAGGCGCATTTTTCGCGCGTTCCCGGCGTGCGCGAGCTGGTGGTGGAAACATTTCCCCGCGCGGACAAGCATTACCTCGTCTGCTATCCCTTCGAGGGGCGGCTGGCGCACCAGACGCTCGGCATGCTGCTGACGCGGCGGCTGGAGCGCGCCCGCGCCCGGCCGCTCGGCTTCGTCGCCAACGAATATGCGTTGGCCGTATGGGGGCTCGGCGACCTGTCCTTCATGGTCCGCCAGGGCAAGCTCGATCTCGACGCGCTGTTCGATGCGGACATGCTGGGCGACGATCTCGAGGCGTGGCTGGCGGAATCGGCGCTGATGAAGCGTACCTTCCGCACCTGCGCCATCATCTCCGGCCTGATCGCCCGCCGCTTCACCGGCGAGGAAAAGACCCGGCGCCAGGTCCTGTTCTCGACCGATTTGATCTACGACGTGCTGCGCAAGCACCAGCCCGACCACGTGCTGTTGCGCGCCGCGCGTGCCGACGCCGCGACGGGGCTGCTCGATATCCGCCGGCTCAGTGATATGCTCTTGCGAATCAAGGGTCGAATCATCCACAGGGAACTCGACCGCATTTCGCCGCTCGCGGTGCCGGTGATGCTGGAAATCGGCCGCGAAGCGGTTTATGGCGAAGCCTCCGACGAGTTGCTGGCGGAGGCCGCCGAGGAACTGGTCAAAGAAGCGACTGGATAGAGGCGACTGGACAGACCGTGACGGCACGCGTGGAATCTTTGGACGAAGAAATAGCCCCTTCGCGCGCTGCTACCGTCGATGTCGCGGGCGTGACGTTCATCGCCGATCTCTCCGGCGCGCTGTTCTGGGAAGAACAGCGGCTGCTCGTCGTCTCCGACCTGCATCTGGAAAAAGGTTCGAGTTTCGCCACGCGGGGCGTGCTGCTGCCGCCCTACGATACCGCGGCAACGCTCGGACGCCTGAGCGCCGTGATCGCGCGGCATGACCCGCGCATGGTGATCGCGCTCGGCGACAGTTTTCATGACCGCGACGCCCACGGCCGGCTCTCCGCATCCGACCGCGACGCCATCGCGGGCCTGCAGGTCCGCCGCGACTGGATCTGGATATCGGGCAATCACGATCCAGCGTTGCCGGCCGATCTCGGCGGTGTGGTCGCGAGTGAAGTCGCGATCGGGCCGATCGCGTTCCGGCACGAGCCGACCGGCGCAGCGGGTGAAATCGCCGGCCATCTGCACCCCAAGGCGCGGCTGTCGACGCGCGGCCGCTCGATGGAGCGGCGGTGTTTTGCCAGCGACGGCGAGCGCGCGGTGATGCCGGCGTTCGGCGCCTATACCGGAGGCCTGAGCATCCGTGACGCGGCGTTTGCAAAAATATTCCAGACGCTGGGTTTTGTCGCGCACGTGCTCGGCGACAACCGCCTGCACGCCATCGCCGCGTCGCGCTGCCATTGATGGTCGCCCATCCAGCGGCCTCATCCCCGCGTAACGGCTTCGGCGTTATCGCTGGAGGAACGGCCACTTGGCCGCGCCTCGAAGGATGGACGCGCTGAGATTGGCCGAAATCTGCATTACGGCCCCAGCCGAATGGTAAACGACCCGTTGTCCCCACCGCCGGAATTCGGGGGCTGGCATTGAAGCTTGCTTATTGAGCGCGCGCATTAAGTGGTGGCTGGACCATCTGTCCGACGAGCCCTCGATGAGCAGCATCTCCACGATCGCACTGTCCGGCATGAACGCGGCGGCCCGCCGCCTCGAGGTCTCCGCCTCGAACGTCGCCAATGTCATGAGCACGGGCGCGCTTCCCAACGCTGATGGCACGGTGCCGGCCGGGGCGCGCCACGAGCCTATGCACCGCTCGAGCTTGTCCAGACCGCGAGCGCCGGCGGGGGTACCCAGACGGCCGTCACGACGGTTACGCCGTCCACGACCGCCGTCTCCGATCCGCAGGCGCCCTTCGCCAACCAGAATGGCCTCGTCGCCGCGCCCAATGTCGACCTCTCCCAGGAGATGCTCGGCCAGATGATTGCAAGCTACAGTTTTACCGCCAATGCGACGGTGATGAAGGCGGTCGACCGCATGGCCAAGACGCTGCTCAACATCACGGCGTGAGGCCAGGCACAGGACGGGGTTGGGCTGCTCGCTCCCCGATGACCGCTCCGGCTCAATCGCGTCGGCTTGACGAGGCGCCGACCACTTCCGGCCCGCCCCGGTTAACAGACATTTTCAAGGTTGCTCGCCTCTGCCTAACCCCATCATCGGCCGGTCGCATTTCGGCACCAGCCGAACGGCGCGGCCGGTGAAATTGCCGGCCATCTGCACCCAAAGGCGCGCGTATCGACGCGCGCCGCGCGATGGAGCGGCGGTGTTTTGTGCCTTTCGAATGAGGTGCTCCCTAGAGATCGAAATTGGTGGGCAGCATAACCACGTCGCGAATTGTCATGCCGCGTGGTCGCGTCAACATGAACATCACCACGTTCGCCACTTCGCTGGCCTCCAGCAGGCTTCCCGACTCCCTGGCTTCCTTCAGCTTCTCAGGCGGCCAGTCCGCGAGCAGTGCGCTGATGACCGGTCCGGGTGAGATAGAGCCCACGCGAATGCCGTGCTTGAAGACTTGGCGTCGTACCGTCTGGACAAAGCAGTTGATTGCCCACTTGGACGACGCATAGACCGGCTCCCATGGCGTCGGAAAATGGGCCGCCAGGGAACTCGTGACGATGATATCGCCGGTCCGGCGCTCGATCATGTGAGGCAGCACGTCGTGCACATTCTTCATCACGACGTTGACATTCAAGTTCAGCATCCGGTCGATATCCCCAGTGTCGGCATCGACCAGGTCGCCGCCAACGTAGGTACCCGCATTTGCATGCAAGATGTCGAGTTTGCCAGCCTTCTGCAAAACCCTGGGCAGCAACGTAGCGCAGTCCGCCGGGTCGAGCAGGTCGATGACCACCGCGATCGCGGCGTCGCCGTGCTTGGCGCAGAGCGCCTTCAGCGCTGCCTCGTCGCGGTCGACCATCACCACGCGCGACCCTGCGGCCAACATCGCCTCGGTACTAGCCAATCCGATGCCCGACGCAGCCCCGGTCACGGCGGCAACCTTGCCTTCCAATTCTCTCGCCATAGCTCTCCGCCTTGCCGGGTCACCACAACACGCGGCGCAGTATAGCAATCCCGGGCGGGGTTGTCGGGGACAAAGGAGGGCGTGGCGTTTGGCGGCGTTCGCCGCCGCACGCATTGGAGCGGCGGTGTCTTGCCAGCGACGGCGAGCGCGCGCCCCCCTTTGGCGGATGTTCGGATATCAAGCTCCGCCCTGGCGGTCCTTCGTCGACCGAATGTCCGGGTCAAAAGACGGCCTCGCGGGCAGGGCAGCTATTGGCTGCCAAGCGAACATTGACGGCGATCGCCACGCTGGCTGGTCGCGAGGCCACCCGGTACCAATTTCTACGAAATCAGCTTCATGGATAAATTCCAGAGCCGTTCGGCGTTCTCCAGATCGAGTGCATATCCAGCATACCCGCCCGTGAAGTCGCTGGGCCGTTTTGTGACCTGCTGCGCCTCGTTGCAGTCCTCGAAGTAGAGACCGCTGATGCCCTCAAGAAGAGGCGATGCTGCCAGCAACACCGACGTCGAGGCACCTTGCTCCGGTGTCTTACGCCGATCGGGAGGCGTCTTGAGGCCACCCGTATACTTCTGCAGCCCCGTCGCAATTGCTCCCGGGTGGAGCGTATTGGAGCGAATGCCGTCATCTGCCCAACGCTGCGTGATTCCGACGGCCAAGAGCGCGTCAGCAGTCTTGGACTGGCCGTAGGCACCAATTGGCGTGTACGGAACGAAGTCGAAATTCAGATCATCGAAAATCACCGGCGAGAACAGATGGCCGGTGGAGCTCACCGATACGACTCGAGCGCCGTTAGCTGCAGCAAGGGCCGTGTGCAAACCGATGGTGAGCGCGAAGTGTCCAAGGAAGTTGGTGCCGAACTGAAGTTCGAAGCCCTGCGGCGTCTTTTCGAGCTCCGGCACCGCCATGATACCGGCGTTGTTGACCAGGATGTCGAGTGGGCCCTCCCAGGCATCGGTGAAAGCCTTGACGGACCTGAGATCCGACAGATCAAGGGCCTTGATGTCGATGGCCTGGTTGCCCGCCGACCGGCGTAGTTCGGTCGCGACCGGTTCGGCGACATCCACGCGCCGCACGGCCATCGTCACGGCGGCGCCTGCACCGGCCAAGGCACGCACGGTCTCAGCACCGACACCCGCCGCGCCGCCAGTGACGATCGCTTTTCGCCCGGTCAGGTCGACGCCCGCGATGACTTCCGCCGCCGTCGATTGGAATCCAAAGTGGGTGGTGAACCGCGTCATTGTTCCGACGAAGATAGCAGTTTACGTGCGCTCCGTCGGTTAAAATTTGTTTTGGGAGTGCGCGCTGCGACGAGTCTCGCCTGCCTGCTGCGTGATCGGGGTCGATCCGCCGATGCCGTTGCGTGCCTCCGGCTGATCTACGATCGCTTTACGGACGGTGTTGACACCGCCGATCCAATCGCAGCGAAACGGCTTCTGGAACAGACTGGGCGTCACCCTGATCAGAGGCCACCTACCGCCGATCATGATCGTCAGGATGCGTCCACGGATACGGCGTTATCGCCCGCATGCGCACCGGTGGGGCGTACCCGCGCTTCTTGGGCGAGAATTCAGACGAGCCGCCATTGATCGGGTTTCTTCTTATCGTTCAGATGGCGAACGCGCGCTACGTGCGGAGAATGGCCGTTCCTTTTAGCCCAGTCGATTGCCTCCTTTTGCGTTTTGAATGTTGCCAGCACGTGATCCGCGTGGTCTTCAACGACGAAATCTGTGATCGGCTGTCCTTCAGCTTTACCCTTAGGCCGTGCTTCGACGAACACGTTGGACATTGAAAATCCTCCATTACGCCCATGAGGCTTGTGCGGTTCAGCATTATACTAAGTCTGTCCTGGATGAAGGTTCGACTGACTGGGAGCTTCCCAATCTTGCGCCTTTCACCGTCTAGGATGGCGACGCGACGACCCTCGGCAATTTCCAGCAGATCCGTTGCGATCTGTCGGGCTATGATGACAGCCTGATCAGTAGCTTACTGATCATCGCGGCAGTCAAGGCCAGCGGGATCGATCAGCCGGTGAACGTTTTCTTCGTCAAAAAATCAGCGCGGCATTCAATCTCCGATAGTGCCTGCCGAATAAGCAAATGCGATCAAGCGCGATCAGTTCCTGCCTGTAAGGAACACGCACAACACCACCAAGCTAAATACTTGCTTGGTGGCGAAGCACCAGAACTGAAAATTGCAATCCCCCAGTATCGTTGTGTCGGCAAAAGCGGCGCGGAGGTTCAAGAGCGGGACGTTGAGTTCCATGTCTGGAACCATCGCGACAAGGCCGTCATGTCTTATTTTGCCGCAATCAAAGTTCAAGTTGTGGCTGCTACACAGTGGTTATTCGCAACGATCAATTGACGTCGATAAAGGCGGCAGTCTGAGGTTGCCAAGAACATAAGTAGTGCTTCAGCACGGAGAATTATCAGTCGTTTCGCGACCGCTATCAAAAATTTCGCGATCCGAATGCTACGAGTAGCGATGCGATCTCATCGCCTTGCTGCTGCTGACTTTTGTAAATCGCCAATTTCACATGTCGATCTAATTGGCCACACAAATGATATTTGAAGCATTTTTTTGGGTTGCCCTTGTCTCTGCTATCCGAGCGATTGCCAAGAGCTATTATCGGCGGCGCGATGTGCTTTATGGACCATACATCCGACACCGACTGAGGGTCATGCGCCCTCTCGATCTTGCCGGTAGTGAGTGGCGTCATCGCTTGAGGCCTTCAGAGCCATCTCGGGTCGTAACGTCAGCTCTCGTTACGGCTAGCCCCAACCGCTTCAGCCTCGGCGCTGCCCGACCAACAGACATCACCGAACGCAAACGTCAGGTCCGAAAAGTCCCAGATCTTCGCTTCCTCTTCCGCGATGAGCTTGCTGATTAAGCACGCGGTCGTCGCCAAGTCGTCGCCTCCGAGCCAGACGCTTACGGAACAATTTGAGGTTCTCGTCATGAATGAAGTTTTCCATGATCTGCGTTCTCTGGTCCCGGCGCATCTCACATGCAGAGCGGCGCTCGTCATCATAACTTTATCCGGTTATTCGTCTTGCGCCGGTGCGGTCTCCGACTGAGACGGCGCGCGGTACCGGATGTCGCATGGAAACGTTAGATTTTTGCATCCTCCATTCGAACCCAGTTGTTTCCCCGGACACATTTCCGGGGAAGGGTCGGTTCATTCCCCTCCCGGCGCGCGCAGTGGGTGGTCGTGCGGAAAAAACAACACCAACCGCCAGCGAGGTTTTACAGTGGGTGCGAGTCCCCCGTTATGTTTCCTCCAAGAACCGGCGCTGGCACTTTTCCCGAGAGCTACCCGAAAAGTGCCAGAAGGCAAAATCGGTCAAGGATTAAAGGGCAGCATCCGCTGTGGGCACCTGCTCAATGAGCGCTTGAAGTCGAATGATGATTTCGGCTGCTCGCTTACCGTCGCTAGCGATAAAATTGAGCAGCTTTCGGACTTCCTCCAGATCTGGCGGTTCAGCGCGCAGCCAGTTTAGCCCAGCCTCTGCGCTAGTGACCGCCGCCGTCATCGCGTCGACGATCTCGTGGGCTTGGGCATTATAGGTGCGCACGAATTCCGCCGCCGCCGAGCTCTGCAATGGCACTTGGCCCTTCGCGTCGCTCACAATTCCCTCCGGCCGGAGCAAGTGTTGAACCATTAGCATGACAAATCTCCTCAACCGTAGAGGTGTTGAGTGTAGGAGACGCCCGCGCGACGGTCTCTCAAAATCGATCAGGAACCGATCACGCGGAGGCCGTAGTGGGCGGCGATCACGTCGTGTCCCTCCGCCTGAAGGGTGGGGATCAATTTGCTGAATGACGAGCCATCGGCCCAAATCCCGTGGACAAATACGATGCTCGGTTTGGTCTGCTTGGACCTAGCGCGCTCCCTTAGTGGGTATGCGATCCGGCGCTGTCGGCCCGAGGAGCCGCTCCAACGTCGATGCCAACGAGCCAACTCCTTCCAGCTAGTTCCTGTGAGTATATGCCCACGGCATGGTTATATGCTCACCTTAGAAATTCAGCTTGTCAAGGCTTGATCCCCCAAGGGAGCGAGTTTTTTGGTGCTGGTAGCCCAGCTTTCTTCCATATTTGCACTACTGGGTTCATTTTGGCCGGCCTACATTCCGCACCTGTTGCTCCAATAGAAAACATGACCACTCAGACCCTTCGGGAGGAAGCAAAACCCGCTGCGGCACTGCGGGTGCTTTTTGGATCATATGCCCTCGCTCTGGGTATTTGTTCATCTCAGGCTGCAAGTGAAAAAAGCTTGTTCCGCCGAGGCTCGCAGACCTTTGCATTTGGCGCCGAGGTCCGTCATACCCGCGTTAAGCTATTTGATATTAAAGGTCGCCCTCATAAAGTCTTTCGCGGCTTTGAGCGTTGCCTGGTAAGCGGCGTCATTATAGCCGATGTGAACGCCTTTTTCGATGCACGGGTTCTGACCATCGAAAGGCTTACCAGTCTTACTGTCAAGGATTTCGCCGTTCTCTCCCTCCTCAAGGGAGCAATTCCGTATAGTCGGTGCGTTAGGTAATGTGACCGGCGTCGCGAAATACGAAACGTCGTAAGCGTGGTAAGCGTCGGCAAATTCCGTAAGCGTGACATCCGCGCCTGCTTTCTTTAGGCGTTCGACGTAGGACCGGCAGGGCACAATTGAGACCCAATCGTCTGCAGCGCCGTGAAACAACCGTATTGGCTTGCCGGTCGTCTTAGTATCGTCGTGATAGATCAAATCGCAACCCGAGTAGAGCGCGATATGCGCCGCGAATTGGGTCGTGCTCGGGCCGTAGATTTTCCTGAACCGCTCATTGCTCGAATACAGCCCGGCACCGCCCCCGAGGGAAAATCCCATGACCGCGATCCGGGCGGGATCAACGAGCGGGTTCTCAGCGAGCAACGCAAGAGCACGATAGGAGTCCACAATCATGGTCCGTTGGCCTAACTGCGCCCTCTCGTTGATGGAGAAGGCGCCGCGACCGGCATAGGGGTCAAGGATGAACACAGCAATGCCAATACTGTTGAGCTCCTCCGCCCAACGATCGTGCGACGCGTCAGGTCCACCTACGCCGGGGACCAGGATGACGGCAGGAAGCTTATCAATCGCAGCCGGTGGTCCAGGGATTCGCAGCGCGCCAGCCACCACGGCCGGCTTGCCGTTCTGATCGCCCGTTAGGAACTGTTTCGGGGTCAGCGTAACTGTTGGAATTGAATGTATTTGCGTTCTGACGAAGGTTTCGGCACTGGCTGACTGCGTTTGCAACGCGCAGGCCGATAACATGATCGCCCAAGCTGTCGCCCCGACGAATCTTGACCTAACAACGGCTACGTTCATCATGTGGGCCTCCCTTGGTTATTGGGACAGACTAAACGTGGTCACGTGCGTCGATGCGGCGGAATAGGCCGGAAGCGCTTCATTCCGTTCGACGTCAGAATGCGCTTCACGGTGCCCCTAATTGATGGAAAGCTTAACGATGCGCCCGCCTCGCGCGCGTCGATGAGTTGCGTTTTTCGGAGATGATAGTTCGGCCGACAAAAAAGGCGGCGTGCTTCAAAAACAAATGCCTGCCGAAGGCACCCACGTTACCGACCGGACGGTGATTGCGGCATATCCCGTCGTGAAAAACTACTCTACTTTTGCGTGCTCTGTAAAGCTGCCGCCTGCGGCTGCTTTACAGCCCAATGACCTCAATTGTTTCGGGGAGAGCGCAAAAATAACGGCAGCTCTTCGTCGTCGTCCAGCCCGCTAAGCGGTTCAATCTCGGGCTCTGGAATACGTGGCTCAATCTCAGACTCTGAAATGGGTGCTTCAATCTCGGGCTCCGAAATTTTGTAAGACTTGCATTCCAAACGAGCCCATTTGAGTGCCTGAGAATAGTCCGGACAGCGGAGGATTATCTCTTGGCCCCGAACTGAAACCACGACGTCGCAAATCTTGGACGCTTTATGGCGTCGGATGAATACCTGCGGGGAAGTGAACTGCTCAATCATTTGGTGACGCCGAGCGCTGCGACCGTACAATCCGACTTGCGTCATGTCGCGGGTGGCGGCTCAATGTCCGGCGGCGTTATATCGAGCGTCGCGGCCGGTTCGTCAACTTTCGATTTAAGATCAGCCGCCTTGTCCATTAGAGCGGCGGAAATCTTGGGGTCCTTGGTTGCCTTGGCGATCCCAAACACGATCGCGGCTTGACGCACGAAGTACGGTTTGCCGA